>CAZTMT010000009.1:0-133803 GCA_964615335.1 uncultured Clostridia bacterium | reverse complement strand
CGGTGGGATTGAAACAGCGCTCGGGAGCGAACGGAGATACTCCGCCGTAGAGTGCTAATCGAACCACGGTGGGATTGAAACAAAGCAGAAGCAGCAGACCGAGAATCCACCAGTTCTGTGCTAATCGAACCACGGTGGGATGAAAACGTGGGATTGAAACTTCAAACTAAGGAGGGCAAAGCCATGGGACAGAGGCAGATTTTAGTGCGGCGGTGTGTGATCCTGCTTTTGGGCCTGGGGATGATCACCGCTGGTCTTCCCCCAAAGGGGCTGGGGCAGACGGCGGCGACGGCGACCATCACCGGGATCGTAACCGATCCGACGGGGGCCGTCCTCTCCGGAGCTTCCATTGAACTGGTGGACTTGGCGACGGGCCAAGCGCGCAAGCAGACGACCAATGAAGCCGGACAATACGTCTTCACGGCGGTCTTGCCCGGTGTCTACAAGATCACGGCCACCATGCCCGGCTTTCGTCAAGCGGTGATCCCCTCGCTGAAGGTGGACGTGGCGAAGTCCTACCAGGTGAATATGACCCTGGAGGTCGGTCAGATCGCGGAAGTCGTCGAGGTCACGACAGGGGCCGGAGTCGAGTTGCAAACGCTCGATGCGACTGTCGGGACGACGATTGGAGGAGAACAGCTTCTTCGCCTGCCGACGATTAACCGAAGTGCCATCGCTCTTTTCACCGTCCAGCCGACCGTACAGCCTCACCGCGGAGTCGGAGTCAATTTCGGCGGCCAGGTCGCCGGGGCGCGCAGTGATCAGAGCACGTTCAACCTGGATGGAGCTGATGCGACCGATCTCGTCGCCGGAACGAGCAATTACACCTCAGGGGCGATCGACTGGGTAGGGCCGACGCCCATGATCCCGGTGCCTGCGGAGAGTATCGAAGAGTTTCGTGTGGGGACGACCAATCCCAACGCCACCTTCGGACGCTCGGCGGGCGGTCAGGTGAGCCTGGTCACCAAGCGCGGCACGAACGAGCTGCATGGATCGGCTTATTGGTATCACCAGAACGATCAGCTCAACGCGAACCGGTGGGAGTTCAACCGCGTGGGCATTAAGGAGCCGGAGCTGAAGGACAACCGATTCGGGTTCTCGGCCGGAGGCCCTATTGTGAGGGATCGGACGTTTATCTTCGGCCACTACGAAGGGCGGCGGCTCCCTCAATCGGTGAGCGTCTTGCGTATGGTGCCCACAGCGACGTTGAGGCAGGGCATTCTGCGATTTCGTGATGAGGCCGGTAATGTCGTGAGCTACAATGTGAAGGATTTCGATCCTCGCGGGATTGGCTTGAGTCCCGTCGTGCGCGAGTTGTGGAATCGCCTGCCGGAGGGGAACGATCCGACAGTTGGAGATGGGCTGAATACCATCGGATTTCGCGCGGCAGCTCGGGCTCCTCTCTCGATGGATTTCGCCGTCGTGCGGCTGGATCATCATTTCAGCCCGAACTGGAGATTCTATGGAACCTACCGCTATAGCACACAGGAAGTCTTGGATGTCACGCAATTGGATATTGCGGGACTTGTCAAAGGGAATCCGCGCGGGCAAGCGATTCCCACAGCGTCCACTCCCGTAGAGCCCCGATTTCTGAGCGCCCGACTCACGGGACAAATCACGCCCACGCTGGTGAACGAGTTCATTTTTGGCTTCGCGCGCAACTGGTGGGCCTATAAGCGCGTGGCTCCCTTCCCTCAGGTTCCCGGGACAAGCGGCGCGCTCATGATCGCCCTGGGAGACCTCGATCAGGGCATTGACGTGGACACGCAACGTGCCCGGAGTCGCGTCTGGAAGGATCATGTGTGGCAGTTTGGAGACAATGTGACCTGGACCCGAGGTGCGCACATGCTGCAATTTGGCGGGATGTGGCGGCGCATGCCCGTGTTCCATCAGCGCGATGATAAAGTCATTGGCTCGCTCACCTCGCTCGTCTACGAGCTGAACGCGCGGACAGCCGTGACGGTTCCCGCCGGAAGCCGCCCGCCGACCTGTGGAGGGGGTATCACGACGAACTGCCTGCGCTCGGGAGATGTCGGACGCTGGAATGACCTGCTCGCCGGCGCTCTGGGCGTCGTGGATAAGGCAGGGGTGTTGATCGCTCGCGATGGGAACTTGAATCCTCTTCCGATCGGGACGCCACTCTTCATTGACTCCACGTTCCACGCTGTTGAGTTCTATGCCAACGACACCTGGCGCGTGACCCCCTCGCTCACCCTCTCGCTGGGGGTGACCTATAACGTGCAAACTCCTCCGCGAGACAAAAACGACAAGCAGACGCTCATCATCGACCGAGATACGGGCGAATTGCTCTCGGCGGATCTCTACTTCAGTCGCCGACGGGCGGCGGCTCTTCAAGGTCAGGTGTACAATCCGACGCTCGCTTACTTGCCCATTGCGCGATCCAACCGCAAGTACATCTACGACATCGACTGGGATAACGTCGGACCTCGCTTCGCCGCGGCGTGGAATCCGTCGTTCTCAGGCGGGCTTTTGGGGAAGCTCTTTGGGGACCGCAAGAGCGTGTGGCGTGGGGGATATTCTGTGACGTTCGATCGCGTCAACGGCGTGGGCGTCATCATGATCCCCATCCTGGGGGTCGGGTTCGCCCAAACAGCCACCTGTATTGGCCCCCGAAGGGATGGGACGTGCCCGGGGAGCAACGATCTCTCCAACGCCTTCCGAATCGGAGTGGATGGAGCGACGGTGCCTTTGCCCTCGGTGGGTCCGGCGGCCTCCCCTGTGGTCCCGCGCACGCCTTTTGAAGAGACGCTCTCTTTCTCGATCGATCCGAAATACACGATCGGGAAATCCCACAGCCTAGACCTCACGCTGCAGCGCGAGTTGCCGGGTAACATCCTTTTGGAGGTCGGATATGTGGGCCGCCTTGGCCGCAACCTTCCCCAGAGCGTGCAATTGAGCTCTGTCCCCTACTTCATGAAGGATCCGGCTTCGGGACAGACGTTTGCCCAAGCGTTCGATGCTGTCGCGCAGCAATTGCGCGCGGGGGTTGCACCCGGCTCTGTGACTCCGCAGCCCTGGTTTGAGAATCAATTGCGAGGGAGCGCTCTCTGCCCCACCGCGGGCACGTGCACGGCGGCTCTGGCGGCTGCGCGAGCGGTGGCCTTCCAACAAGGGCAGTTGAACGCTCTGTTCAACTTCATCAACCTCCAGCGTCCGGCTGGTCCCATCACGAACATGCAGGTGTTGGACCTCTGGGTGCGCATCAGCGGAGGGCGATCCAACTATCACGCAGGCTTCATCAGCGTGACCAAGCGCTTGTCTCACGGACTCACGTTCACGGTGAACTATACGCTCTCACAGGCGCTCGATCAATACGGCTTGAATCAAGAGTATATCGGCGTCAACTCGAACGGATTTGATCTGGACCTAGATTATGGCCCGGCTCTCTTCGATCGCCGTCACACGCTGAATGCGTTCTGGACCTACGAACTGCCCTTCGGGCGCGGACGTCGGTGGAGCACAACGGGAGCGGCGGATAAGCTCATGGGAGGGTGGTACCTCTCGGGCATCTTCACGGCTAACAGTGGTCTGCCCTTAAGCGTGGGACAGCATGCGCAGGTCTTCGGAGGAGATCCGCTGAATTTTGCGGTCACCGCGGGAGCCATTCCGATTCGGAAGCCGAACTTCGGGAACTCCGTGCATCGGGGAGTGACGGGCTCCGGAGGCGTAGGCGTGACGGGTGATCCCGCGCGTCGGGGTTCCGGGCTCAACCTCTTCGCCAATCCCGAAGAAGTCTTCCGCAGCTTCCGCCACGTTCTGATCAGCCAGGATGGGCGGCATGGGCGCGGCGTGCTGCGCGGATTGCCCCGGTGGAATGTGGACCTCTCGATCGGGAAGAAGACGCTTGTCACCGAGAGCCTGCGAATAGTCTTCTCCTTCGACCTGATCAATGCCTTTAATCACGTGGAATTCAACGACCCGACCTTGAGCCTCTTGAACCCTGCTACCTTTGGCGTGCTCACCTCGCAATTCGGCGGACCGCGTGCGATTCAGTTTGGCTTCCGCATCGAGTTCTGACACAAGAGGGGGGCGGGGAGCTTGCTCTCTCCCTGACCCCTCTCTTCCCGAGAAAAAGTCCAACGCACCCTATCGAACCCCAGCGGGGGTTGAAACTGCTCCCTAAGAAGTTGACGACACGGGACAGATCGGTTGGTTATTCTATCCACATGAAGCTGAGCGAATTGCGCTCGCTCTGGCCGGGCAGGGGGCCGGCCAGCTACCGCCAGTTCGGCGGGAAGTGACGCCTGTGGAGATGGGAGGTTGCAGGCCGTAAGGCCAGTGCCCGTCGATGAAGCAGGAAGCAACCAAGACAAGTGTCATGGGACATTTGTCTATGAGTTGCAGAACGGTGGAAGAAGCAACCTTTCTCCCCTGGGGAGAATCTTAAGAGGCGACCACGTACCACCACGATACCTCCTTAGTTTGGGCGGGGTGAGCCAGAAAGACCGGCTCACCCTATCTTCTCACGAGAACGAAAATTTCTCCGGTCTTCGCAAAATTACGTGCTCATCCATTACGCGCGACAACGGCGAAGGCCGCCGCGAGTGCCTCCACCAGCTCATCAATATGGTCCTTTGTGGCGATGAGCGGAGGGCCCAGACGGATCACGTTCCCATAGAGGCCCCCGCGACCGATGAGAACGCCGCGCCGTTTTGTCTCCTCGAAGATGCGGAGTAAGGCCTCGGGATTGGGCTCTTTGGTCCTGGGGTCTTTGACCAGCTCCAGGGCTTGCATGAGGCCCATACCGCGCACATCGCCGATGAGCTGCGGATAGGCTTCCTTCAGAGCTTCCAACTGCTGGCGCAGGTAATCGCCCACAAGGCGCGCGTTCTTGGGCAATTCTTCCTCCTCGATGACGCGGATTGTGGCCAGAGCGGCGCGACAGGCCAATGGATTCCCCCCGAATGTGGAGAAGGTGAGCGAGGGATAAGCATCGGCGACCTCCGGCGTGGCGATGGTCGCTCCGATAGGCATCCCGTTGGCCAGCCCTTTGGCGAAGGTCATGATCTCTGGCTCAACCTCCCAATGTTCGATTCCGAACATCTTGTCGCCCGTGCGTCCCCATCCCGTCTGCACCTCATCGCAGATGAAGATGCCCCCGTAGCGGCGGACAATGTCCACGACGACTTTGAAGTACTCTTTGGGCGGGACGATGAATCCCCCGACGCCCAGAATCGGCTCAGCGATCAGCGCGGCGACGCGTCCCGAGGTCGTCGTCCGGATCACTTCCTCCACATCGCGGGCGCACGCGAGATCGCACGCCGGATACGTCAGTTTGAACGGGCAGCGGTAGCAATAGGGCGCGACAGCATGCACGATCCCGGCGACATAGGGCGTTCCGAGTTTCCAGGGCGCTTGTCCGCTCACACTCATCGCCAGAGCCGAACGCCCGCTATAGCCATGTCGCAAGGCGATGATCTCTTGCCGCCCCGTATAGAGTCGGGCCAGCACAAGAGCGGTCTCATCGGCTTCGGTGCCACTGTTGGTAAAAAAGCTCTTCTGTAGCCGTCCGGGCGTGATCTCAGCCAGTTTCTCGGCCAGTCGCACCTGCGGCTCATTAATGTAGAGCGTAGACGTATGCGAGATCTTCCGGACCTGATCCGTGATGGCCTCGACGACCTTCGGATGCGCATGCCCGACACTGATCGTCAGCACTCCCCCGAAGCAGTCCAGATACCGACGCCCCTGATCATCCCACACATACATCCCCTCGCCGCGCTCGATCACCAGCGGTTCCTCATAGTAGGTCGAGACGCAGCGAAAGAGATAATCCTTCTGCTTCTGCATGAGTTCTTGTCGGTTCATAGCCTCTCCTCCATAGACTCTTCGACCCGCCAGAAGCTTACTTCCAGACCCCGGGAGGGTGCAATAAGAGACCGCTTCCCTGGGGGGAAAGGAGATCCGGCGCGTATCTTGTTGACCGGGTTCTCCGCGGCTGTGTACAATGTGGCCGGACGGACGTCGTGAGAAAGGAGTCGCCGGATGTCAGCGAAAGTCACAGTCATCCTGTATATTCTCGTGTATTTCGAAGTGGGGGCCATTCTCATCATCTCGCCGTGGACTTCGTTCTGGAGCGATAATGTCCTTCTGGCCTACCTCGTGCAGCGCATGGGTTCGGCCGAGCTTCTCCTGACGCTGAACAGTCTGGCCGTGAAAGCGGGCGTTACGGGGCTGGGCGTGCTCAATATCCTTTTGGGTCTTTGGGAGGCCTCGCGCTATCGCGATCTTCTCCGATTGATCGAGGAGGGAAAGCGCCACAGACCCTCTTCGGAGAAGAAGGAGTGAAGCTGCTCGGAAGTCATCCGCTTCTGTATCTGGTCACGGATCGAACGCTCGCGGCCTCTCGTTCCCTGCTGGATCTCATCGCGGAGGCGGCGCGCGCGGGTGTGGATCTGATTCAGATTCGGGAGAAGGATCTGCCGGCGCGATCGCTCTGCACGCTGGTCGAGGAAGCGGCGGCGCGTCTGGCGGGGACGAAGGCGCGCCTTCTCGTCAATGATCGTCTGGACGTCGCCCTGACCTGCGGGGCTCATGGCGTGCATCTGACGACGCGCTCGCTCCCGGTCCGCGTCGTGCGCGAGATCGTCGGGCCGGATTTTCTGATTGGCGCCTCCACGCACTCGCGTGAAGAAGCGCGCGAGGCTGAAGCCGGGGGCGCCGACTTCCTCGTGCTGGGTCCCATCTTCCCGACGCCGAGCAAAATGGCCTATGGCCCTCCCTTAGGGCTGGAGACTCTGGCGCGCGTCGCGGCGACCACGGGCATCCCCGTTCTCGCGATTGGGGGGATCACGCCGGAGAATACCCCACTTGTTCTGGCGCACGGAGCTGCCGGAGTAGCGGCCATTCGAATGTTCGCCGAAGCGGAGACGCTGGCGTCACTGGTTGCTCGGCTCAAAGCCCTTCGGGCTGAACCTCAGTCGTCCCTCACAACTCGGCGACTCCCCTGACGATGAGACCGAGAGTCATTTCTCCTCCTGAGGCTATTTTCACCGGCGCGACCAGCAACGTATATCGCGAGGCCAGCTCGACGACGGTCGGAACCTCCTTATACCCCTCGGCCGACCGCAGACTGAGCGCCGCCGGATGGTTCGTCCCGGAAGCGCGGGCGCTCAGTTTCACCAGTTCCTCGAAAGAGTATTGAGCCGTCGCTTCCCGATCCAGCTCCGCGGGAATCAACAGGAGGAAATCCCGATTGGGCGCAATGCCGATGTGATTGCCATCGTTCGGGTGAAGCGCATAGCGCAGCGTATAGGCGCCGGCGGCGACCGTCTGCCCGCGATAATCTGTCGTCGCCTGGGGGAAGACGATCACGCCCACGAGCGTAGATTCCGCCAGCCCGGCATAGACGACATCAGGTCCAGCCGCCTTCTCGGCCTGCCGGGGGATCGCCGCGCGGAACCAGATGTCGCACACGATGCGGCCATCGGCGTGAATGACCCGATACCCTTTGGGCTCCAGAACCTTTCGCACGGACTCCGGAACGGAGGAAGCCGTCAGAGGGCCGATCGTCTCCAGCCGATTCCCTTGGGCGGAGATCGGATCGGCGAGGCTCAAGCACACCAGCAGAAAAACGGCGACACACACTCTGCGGTATCCCATCCCCTTCGTCTCTCCAGGGCGAAGGAAATCCTCCCTTCGGACACTCAGCGTGACAGCAAGCAGTGGCTCATCGCGCGAAATGTCCGACGAAAGCGCTCCGCTTCTCGCGAATCGCCCAACTGACTCCAAGCCCCTCGCCGCCGAAGCGATTGAGCACGGCGACAGCAGGCATGGCGTGCTGAACGGGAGCGAGCGGGGGATAGAAGACCTCCTCATTACCACAGATGTGGTCCTGCTCGCTCACGGGGCGCGTTTCGATCTGCGCCAGCTCGCCGGCTCTCACAAGGGCGCGACTCGCATGCTCGCCCTCATCCCGAAGATCAAATCGGATCGGGGCAGGAACCACCCGTACGACGTGCGCCAGCAACTCACCGGCCATGGCTTGAGCGAAGCGCAGCAAAGCATCCTGCTGCTCCTTGGTTGCTCGCTCATCCACAACAACCAGGGCTTTTGCCGGATAGGGCTTCCCTTGAGGGTCTCCCAGTGTCGCGCGCGCTTTCACGACGCTGACGACGCTCAATCCATCCAGGCGAACTCCCTGCCAGCTCCCTCGGTGGATGCGCCAGGCCAGAATAGCCTGGTCCCCCACAAGGCCCGCCTCCGCATTGGCGAAACAGGGGCCGGTGTAGACGTCGGCATTTCGCGCTTCGACGTAGTCGCCCAAAATCTGCTGCGCGCGCGCGCTTTCAGAAAGCCCCAAAAGTGCGACAAGCGCGATCGCAGCCCAGAAGACGTATCGCATAGACCTCACCTCCTCCAGAGATTCGACGGAGTCGCTCCCCCGACCTGTCGGGGAGAGCGCTTCCGCTCTCGCCTTGCTCATTGATCTTACCGCACCTGCCCCGTCCCGTAACAAGCCCGCTCAGAAGAAGAACACGCCTCCGGCTCCACGAGGGCGCCATCGGGGCCCAGGCACGTCTGCGTGAAGGTGCACCAGAAGAACCCATCGTTGGGGGGTTCTGTTGCGTCCGCATAGAACTGCGTTTTCCACCGCAGGTGCGGGCATAGCGTCCAGTAGAGGGCTTCGAATCGCTCCGCGTCAATCATCTTCGCGCTCCTTCTGATACAGCCTGCGTGATCGCCCGGCGGACGGCGACGCGCGCAAGCTGAATCTTGTACCCGTTTTTCCCCAGGCTGCGCGCCTTCTGCACAGCGGCATCGGCGGCTTCCTGAGCGACTTCTGGCGTTATGGCCTTGCCCACAAGCGCGCGCTCAGCTTCGGGCGAGGGCCAGGGGATAGGGGCGACATGCCCGAGCACGACGCGCGCCGATTGGACACGTCCACCGCTGAGGACAAAGGCCACGGAAGCTGTCGCCAGCGGCCAGTCGAGTGCCTCGCGCTGTCGCACTTCGTAGGTTGCGCTTCTCATCCCGGCCGGAGGGGGAGGGACGAGAACCTCGGTCACGATCTCATTGGGCTGTAAATCGTACTCGCGTTCGGCCTCCGTCTGCGGGATGCGGAAGAACTTCTCCAGGGGAACCTCGCGCATCCCGCGCGGTCCGAACAGGCGGACGCGCGCGCCGTAGGCGATGAGCGCCGGAGCCAGGCTGGAAGGATTCACGAAATACGCCGGCCCGTCATTGCCCAGGATCGCGTGATAGCGATTGTCGCCTTCCAGAACGAGCGAGCGTCCGGCCTCATCGCGCGCCAACAGGCCGAATCCGGCGCGGAAATACCAGCAGCGCGGGCGCTGACAGAGATCTCCGCCCACGGTCCCCATGTTCCGGATCTGTGGGCTCGTGACGCCGCGCGCCGCCTGCACCAGTGCCGGATATGAGCGCGCGACATCGGGATGCTCGAGCAACTCCTCGAGCGTGACTGTCGCGCCGATGCGCAACCCCTCACGCGTCGTGAAGCGAATCCCTCGCAGCTCCGGGATCTCCTTGATGTTGACCAGCCGCCGAGGGCGCACGATGCCATCCTTCATGAGCGCCAGAAGATCGGTGCCGCCGGCCAGCACTTCCGTCTCCCCCCATCTGTCGGCCAGAAGCGCCACGGCTTGCTCTTTTGTCGTCGGACTGACGTATTCAAATGCGCGCATGGCTTCCTCCCTTCTTGGCCAGGGCTTCGAGCACCCGTTCGGGCGTGAGCGGCAGAAACGGCACGCGCACGCCCAGGGCATTGGCCACGGCGTTGGAGATCGCCGCCCCGGGAGAGATCACCGGCGGTTCTCCAAGCCCGATCACCCCTCGCCGATCGTACTTCTCACCGGTCATCATATGCACGACCAGCTCGCCGATGTCGGCAAGCCCGGCCAGCTTGTAAAACTCCATGTTCGGATTGAGCATGCGTCCGGTGACCGGATCCAGGATCTTCTCCTCATAGAGCGCGTAACTGATCCCCATGATCATGGCTCCGTAGCACTGGCTCTCGGCCGTCTTCATATTGATGATCAGCCCGCAGTCCTGAACAGCGACCATCTTGTTGACGCGCACAATCCCCGTCTCGACGTCCACGGAGACATCGGCCATTTGCACGCCGGCGGCGCCTGCGGTCGTCAGCTCTCCCGGTCCGGGATTAGCTCCGCGCACGGTGAGAGGCATGCCACCCAGCCGCGCGCAGGCCTGCTCCCAGGCGATCGAGCGGCTCGGATCCCCTTTGACGCGAATGCGCCCCTCCCAGGCTTCCAACTGATCCGCTGAAGCATTCAGCAGCGGAGCGACGCGCGCGAACATCTGATCCAGGGCATCCAGCGCCGCTCGTCGCGCCGCCGAACTGACGCCTCCGATCGTCGTGCTTCCGCCGGATCCTCCCGAAGGAGGATACTGATTATCCCCGATGCGCACCCGCACGGCCTCAAGCGGAATTCCCAGCGTATCGGCGACGACGATGGCGATGGCCGTGCGCGTCCCCGTGCCCAGATCTTGCGAGCCGAGTCTGACTTCGACCGATCCGTCCGGGTGAATGGTCAAATCGCATTGAGAGGAATGACCCCGCCCGGGCCAGGTGTGAATCGAAACGCCAAGACCGCGCTTGATGGGTCCGGGCGAGGGATCGCCGCGCGGATGCCACCGCTTCTTCCACTCCATTAGCTCGGCGGCGATTTGCAGCTCCTCGCGATAGATGTCGGCGCGCTCGCCCGCCAGCTCAATGTTCTTCAGAAGCAGATCCAGAGGATCCATCTTCAGCTCGGCCGCCAGATCATCCAGCGCCGCCATTGTGAGCAAGCACGCTTGCGGATGCAGCGGAGCGCGCCAGGCGCGCGCCGGCCCCATATTCGTCAAAATGGCAATATGCCGCTTCCTTTGATTGGGGATGCGCAAGACATAAGGGAGCGGAAGCGCTCCGGTCGGAGGAATTCCTCCCGTCCCCCAGGTCTCCGACTCCCAGGCGATCACCGTCCCGTCGCGCCGCGCCCCCACTCGGATGCGCCCATAATACGAAGGGCGGGCTCCGGCGACCATCAACTCCGCATCGCGCTCGAGCATGATCTTCACCGGACGCCCCCCGGCCATCTTCGAGAGGCGCGCGGCGGCGATCCCCCAGCTATCGGGGCCGAACTTGCTCCCGAATCCCCCGCCGATATGCTCCTGCTTCACCCGGATATTGCCGGCCGGAACGCCCAAAGGCCCAGCCATCTGCCCGGCGATCCCCGAAACGGCTTGCGTCGAGACATGAACGAGCAGTTGAGTCTCCCCCTCCCATTCGACGACCGCCCCATGCGCTTCCAAACAGCAGTGCGTGATGAGCGACATCCCGTAAACGCCTTCGACGACGACCTCGGCCTCGCGAAAAGCGGCATCGGGATCTCCCTCGACCTGCTCGGCCGTCGGACGCGCGCGATCTCCGGCCGCCCGGGGATCTGTGTCCAGAACATAGTGCGGAAGCTTCTCGTACTCGACGACGATGGCGCGAAGAGCGTCCTCGGCGGTCGGCTCATCCACAGCGGCGACGGCGACGACTTCATCCCCCGCCCAGAGGATCTCATCGCCCACTTTCTTGAGCGGCAGGACGGCCAGAACACCCGGCATCTTCTCGGCCGCACTGGTATCCAGGCGCGTGATCCGCGCATGCGCGTGCGGACAGCGCAGGATCTTGCCCTGAAGCATCCCAGGACGATTCACATCGTAAGTGTACTTGGCTCGTCCGGTCACCTTATCCGGTCCATCCACCCGCGAGATGCGTCGCCCGATCAGGCGCCGCTTCTCCGGCTCCGGCCACTTGTATTCGGCCATGTTCACAGGATCGCGTTCAGCCATAGGTCATCCTCCTCTGTGCATCCGCGCGGCCTGAGCAAGGGCCGCCCGAATTCCCACATACGTCCCGCACCGGCACAGATTCCCTCCCAATCCCGCCACGATGTCCTCCGGGGTCGGATTCGGATGGCGATCCAGCAGCGCCTTACAGGCGACGACAAATCCCGGCGTGCAAAAGCCGCACTGCAAGGCATCGTTCTCGATGAACGCCTGCTGAATGGGATGCAACTGCCCTTGCTGCACAAGCCCCTCGACGGTCGTGATCGCTTTCCCCTGCGCTTCGATCGCGAGTACCGAGCAGGCGTAGACCGGTTTTCCCCCGAGCAATACCGTGCAGGCTCCGCAGGTCCCGCGATCGCATACGCGTTTGGCGCCGGTCAGATCGAAGACATTCCGAAGAGCATCGAGCAAAGTCACGCGCGGCTCCAGCTCCGCGTGATACGTCTTCCCGTTAATGGTGAACGTCATCGGCACCTTCCCCGGACCGAAGACTTTCACCTCCGCCCCGGCGACGCGTAGCACGCGAGGTCCCACAACCAGCGGGACGGTGAGCGTGATCCCCGAGACTTTTAAAAAATCGCGTCGCGAGAGATGTCCTCGCTCCAGTGTCTCTCTCTTCATCGTCTGGCCTCCTTCTGTTCTCCGGCCTCTGCCGGAGTCTCTTCCCGCACAAGTTCCTTCTGACAACAGGGACAAAGCCCCGGCACCGGAGTTCTGATGTGGCAGACATCGCACACGTAGCTGATGTCATACAGCCGCCCGCCCCGAATGATGCGCACGCGAACACTCTGGAGCTTCTCCTCCCCATGCCGGAGGGCGACGATCTGAAGCTCATGAGACCGAAGGGACGAATCCGCCAGAAGCGCCGCTGCCGGATCTTCGGGAAGGAAAAGGTACATTCGACCTTCGGCCGTTCGAATCCCCACGCGCCCCCGTGGACACGCTCCGTCGCGCTCAACGGTCGGGCTCGCACACACAAGATGTCCGCGAACGGTCACACGGGGAACTTCCATGCCAAGGGGCGAAGACCACACACAGGAGAGAGCAAGCATCACACTCCACAGTGCTCCCCGGCTTACAGCATGCCCGCTCATTCGGCTCACCTCCCCTGTGATCGCCACGATCTTATCAAGTGTCCGCGGAAGATGTCAACAAACGATCTCCCCATCGTCTCAGGAACCTGTCGTTTTCCCCTGGAGATCCTCCAGCGTGAGGTATCCGACGATATACCCTTCGGCATCAAGCACGGCTCCGGCTCCCACTCCATTTCCCCGCAACAGATGGTGCGCTTCCTGAAGCCGCGTCTCCGGATGGAAGAAGAGAGCGGGATCCACCGGACGCATGACCTCCCGAACCGTCGTCTGCGCCCACCGCTCTCGCGGCACTTGCTGCAGAGCCGACACGAGCAGGATCCCATGTAGCCTTCGATCTCGCGAGACGGGAAACGTCCGGCTCCGCTGCCGGGGCAGCACCCGCTCGACCAGCTCTTCGAGGCTCATCTCCGGAGGCAGCAGAGCCGGGGGAGTTCGCATGACGTCCCCCACCCGAATATCCGCGCGCGCCAGAGCCAGGCGGCTCTGCTCCGCGACATCCCGCAGGAAGATCCCGACCAGAATAGACCAGGCGCCGGTGAAAAGATCAGCGCCCGTTCGCGCGCGCAGCACCCAGATCACGCCCAGACCGATCAACGTGTAGGCGATCCCCTGACCGGCGCCCAGAGCCCATCGACTCGCCCGTCGCTCATCCCCCCATCGAGACCACAACCAGGCGCGAAACACGCGCCCTCCATCCAGAGGGAATCCGGGAAGCATATTGAAGAGCGCCAGAATGAGATTGGAAAGAGCCAGATAGTTGGTGATCAAAGCCGCCGGGCGCGAATCGAAGACCCAGATGCTCACCTGATTCAACAAGAAGAACGCAACCGCATAGAGGAAACTCGCGCTCGGACCGGCCACGGCGATCCGAAACTCCGCCTCCGGCGAAGGGGCCCCCTGTTCGAATCGAGCGAATCCCCCAAACAGATGCAACGTGATGTCCCGAATGCGTATCCCCTCGGCGCGCGCGACCAGGGCATGGCCCACTTCATGTCCGAGCACCGAGAGAAAGAGCAGAAGCGTCGTCACGCTCCCCAGCACCCAATATTCCAGCGGATGCCGCTCATGCAAATGCCGGGGGAGATAGAAGACCGAGACCGCATACACATGAAGCAGAACCACCGGGATCCAGCCGTAGCTCACCCGGATCGGAATGCCGAAGAGCGTCGCGATGTGAAGGGGCCGCCAGGGCATCCCCCTCCTTCCCTGTGGAGCGCACGACGGCCTTCACGACAAGGGAGGGGACCGATGAGAGGAAGAAGAGAATCCGCCAGAGGAAGCGGCCGGATGCAGTCCCAACCGGTAGAGCGCCTGCGCCGTGGGATACCCCGTCACTTCGATCCCTTCAGCCTCCTGAAAGCGCTTCATGGCCTCCACGGTCTGAGCATCGTAGACACCTGTCGGAGGACCTGGCAAGAATCCGCGTTCGATCAGCGCACGCTGAATCTCCAGCACGCGCTCGCGAGGGATCAATCCGGCCGGGCGCAGGACGAGACGGCGCGCTGCCCGACGCTGCGCGACCCGCCGATTCCGCACCCGAGATGAGGTCGCGCGACGACTTCGTGCTCGGGATCGCGCGGCGGGCCTGGCCGAGACACGCGACGAGCGCCGCTGCGCCCATACGCTCTCGGGTCGTCCTTCCTCCAGTCTCCCTTCCCAGAAGGGGGGAGCCCAGAGAAGCAGCAGCAGGCTCCCCAGCGCTCCTCCCCGTCTCACTCGATTCGCCGTCATAGGACAGAACTCCGCTCACGGGATCGTCCCGGAGAGGACCGTGCGGTCCGGGCCGAAGCCTCGACCGGCTCGGGCGACGATCATGACGACATCGTCCCCTGACTTCAATCCCTCGAAGATCTTCCGCACGTCCTCCGGATCTCGAATCTCCCGGCGATTGATCGAAAGGATCACATCGCCCGGCAGCAGGCCAAGCGTTTCGGCGAAGCTCTCCTCCTCGACCTGGCCGACCAGAGCGCCGCGCACCGAGCCGAGTTTGAGCACATCGGCCACGTGCGGCGTCACCGGCTCAAGCGTCGCGCCCAGCCGCGGAGGCCCCGATGATCGCTTCTCCTCACCCTGGGGTTCGGGCTCAGGAAGCCGTTCCGAGCGATCGGCGGGCGAAGGACGAATGCCGAGCTTCACGCTGGTGATATACTCGCGCCCATCCCGAATATATTTCAGGCGCACGGTGCGTCCCACCTCCATAGACGCCACACGGCGCGTGAGGTCGCGGCTATCCCGGATGGGTTCTCCATCAACCTCGACGATGATATCGCCCGCTTGCAATCCGGCCTGCGCCGCCGGACTCTCCGGACTGGTCACACTCTCAATGAGCGCTCCACGAAGTTCTTTCAATCCGTTCATGCGCGCGACCGGAGGAGTCACCGGCTTGACGTAGACGCCCAGATAGCCTCGCGCGACGCGCCCCCGGCGAATCAATTGATTGTACACCTCGATCGCCAAGGACGAAGGCAGGGCAAACCCCACGCCGTTGAAATATCCCGTGCTTGTCGAGATCTGGGTATTGATGCCGACGACCTCCCCAAGAAGGTTGATCAGCGGCCCGCCGGAATTGCCGGGATTGATTGCCGCATCCGTCTGAAGGAAGCGTTGAAACGGTGCGTTCTCCCCATCGGTCACGCGATCCTTGGCACTGATGATCCCTGCGGTGACCGTCTGCTCCAGGCCGAATGGACTCCCGATGGCCAGGACCCAATCGCCAACCCGCAGCTTGTTCGAATCGCCCATGCGCGCGTAGGGGAAGGGTTCGCGCCGCGAGATCTTGATCACAGCCAGATCCGTCTCCGGATCCACACCGATCACTTCGGGCGTATAGGTCGTGCCGTCGAACGTCTTGACGCGGATGACGGAAGCCCCCTGGATGACGTGATGGTTCGTGAGAATATACCCCTGTGGATCCACGATCACTCCCGAGCCCGTTCCTCGGCGCGGCCGAGAGCGCGGACCGAAGAAGAAATCGAACGGATCTTCCGAGCGCTGTCCCCTTCGTGCGGATTCCGTCTCGATATGCACCACAGCCGGCTCGACCATCCGGGCGACCCGAGCGAACGCCTCCGAGAGGGCGAGCGCCGTCGCCATGGGCTCATCCAGCGTCTTCGGCTCCTGGCTCACCGTGAGCACTCGCGCCGACTGCCAGGCGGGCGCACCCCCGGAGATCCAGACGCCCAGGACGATCCCCAAAAGCATGCTGAGCCCTATCCCCAGCAGAATCCCCCATCGCCGGGACCGATTCGGAGAAGCCGCAGCACGCCCAGCCTTCAGCTGTTCCATCGTCTCCTCCCTCGTGTCGTATTCGCGCTCGTTCATTATATCAGAACTTCTCCCGGTGCGGACATCCGATCGGGTGCGCGAAGCCGCGTATTTGACAGAGGCGTTGATCATCTGATAACTTCCCTGTTTTGGCAGACGGTGAACGCGGGACTTGGTGAGAGACTCAGCAAGGGGGGTGGAGCTCTTCTCCTGGTCTGGGGACTTTCGCTCCAGATCGGCTGTGGTCTCGTCTCGCGCGACGTCCGGGTGCCGCAGCTTGTGGCTCCGTTGAGCACGGCGACGCTGGAGGATCTGCTCGCGCGCCTGAACGACTTTCAACGACTGCGCACGCTCTCGGCTCGTATCACGATCCAATTCCAGACCGAGGCTCCCGAGTACGGATTGGGCAAGCGCTATCGCACGGCCGATGGCCGATTGATCCTGGCGCGCCCGGCCAACGTGCGCCTGCTCATTCAGGCCCCTCTGGTGAAGACGACCATCGCCGAGATGGCCTCGGACGGACATCGGTTCCAACTGCTCGTCTATCCCGAAGAACATCGTCTCTTCGTCGAGGGCTCCAACGAACGCGACTACACGGAGCGCGAGGAGACCCTGCAGCGCGATCCTCGCTGGCGCGATGTCGGTTCGCTGCGCCATGTTCGCCCGCAGCACATCACCGAAGCGCTCTTCTGGGACCCGCTCGCAGAATCCCCTTCCCCACAGCTCACGACAATGGAAGAGTTCCGACAGATCGAAGAAGAGCGCGCGCCCGGACAGAAGCCGCGCCCGGTCATCCGCAGCTACTATATCCTCTCGATCCTGGAACAGGTCGGACCCCATCGCGCGCGCGTCCGCCGAAAGTTCTGGTTCGATCGGGCGCGCGGCCTGCTCCTTGTGCGGCAACAGATCTTTGGCGAATCCGGTGAGATCCGCAGCGAGATTCACTATGAGGATTTCGCGACGGCGCCCAATTCCTCACAGCTCATTCCTATCGAGATCCGCATCGCGCGTCCCTACGACCGATATTCCCTTCGGCTCGGCCTGGACCAGACCAGCCTCCTGATCAACGGCGAGATCTCTCAGACGCTCTTTCATCTGGAGAAGCCGGCCGAGTGGGGAGACTCCGTGCGCGTCATTGATTTGGACAAGAAGGAGAACTGAATGCGCCACAGCTTTGTGCTGGCCAACATCCTGGCGCGCCCGACGCGGACGATCGCGAGCATGCTCGGGATCGCCCTGGGCGTCGTCCTGATCCTGGTGACCGTCGGATTGGCGCGCGGGATTCTCTACGAGACCGGGCAGCGGGAGAAGAACGTCGGCGCCGAGATCATCTTCCAATCGGTGGGGACCCTGGGCGCGAGCATCACAGCGACCCCCCTCTCGCTTCCGGTCGCCTATACGCGACGCCTGCGCGAGATCGAGGGCGTGCGCGCCGTCACTCCTGTGGGACGATACATCCGGAGCGGAACCGGAGGCATCGGCTTCGAGATGCTCGAAGGCATCGCCGACCAGCCGACCCCGGACTATGCGAGCTATGCCGAAATCAGCGGCATTCGCATCGTCGAGGGACGCCCCCTGCAGAGCGACGAGGAGATTCTTGTAGATCGCCACTACGCCACGACCAAGAAGATCGCTCCGGGGGCGCGCGTGGAAATCCTGAACCACATGTTCACGGTCGCCGGAATCTATGAGCCCGAAAGCGGCGCGCGCGTGAAGATGCGCCTCTCGAAGATGCAGGAATTGCTCGGGGCGCAAGGGAAATGCTCCTCCATTTTGGTCAAGTGCCTCGCGCCCGAAGAGCAGGAGCGCGTGGCCCGGCGCATCGAAGCGGCTCTGCCGGGCCATCAGATCATCTTCACGCGCGACATCCCGAGCTATTACGATCGAGGCATCCCCTCGCTCAATGTCTTCCTGCGCGTCGTGGTCGGGCTGGCGCTCTGCGTCAGCTCGCTCGTCATCCTGCTGGCCATGTACACCTCCATCACCGAACGCACGCGCGAGATCGGCATCCTCAAATCGCTGGGCGCCTCGCGCTCGTTCATCATCGCGACGATCGAGAAAGAAGCCCTGACGATCAGCGCCCTGGGTGTCGCCCTGGGCTTTCTGATCTCGTGCCTCGCACGAGTGGGCATCATGCGCTATACCTCGCTCATTGTGCGGTTCGAGGGGAGATGGATGCTCACGGCCGCGCTTATCGGCATTCTGGCCGGCGCCCTTGGCGCTCTCTATCCCGCTCTGCATGCCGCCCGACAGGATCCCGTTCGAGCGCTCGCCTATGAGTGATGCGGAGAAACCGATGTCGGTCATTTTGAAGACTGTCGGCCTGCACATGATCTACCGCATGGGCCGAATCGGCGTCCACGCCCTGCGCGGCGTGGACCTGGAGGTCCGGCGAGGAGAGTTCGTCGCCATCATGGGTCCCTCCGGATGCGGCAAGTCCACGCTGCTGCATATCATCGGAGGCTTGCTCACTCCCACGGCGGGCCAGGTCTACATCGAAGGCGTCGAGATCACGAGCCTCTCGGATGCCGCACGCACGGAGTTGCGACGGCGCAAGATCGGATTCGTCTTCCAACGCCTCAACCTCTTCCCCACGCTCACGGTCGAGGGGAATCTGCGCCTGGCCGAACGCATCTACTACAACGGGACACACCATGTCGAAGGCGATCCCGAACGCCGCCGCCACATCCTCCGCGTGCTCGGGCTCGAGGATAAGCTCAATCATAAGCCCAACGAACTGAGCGGAGGCGAGCAGCAGCGCGTGGCCATCGCTCGGGCTATCATCAATCGTCCGGCCATCCTGCTGGCCGACGAACCGACCGGAAGCCTCGACTCGGAGAACGCGCAGATCGTCCTCAGCATGCTCAAAGAACTCAACGCCCAGTTCGGTCAAACCATTCTGATGATCACGCACAATCCCGAGGCGGCCGCCATGGCCAACCGCATCATCCACATGCGCGATGGCAAGATCCTCACCCCATGAGCACATCCCCCCTTGTCCCCGGAGGCGCTCCTCAGTACAATTATGCGTTACGCGCGGGAGGATGCCGGATGAAACTACAGGCTGTGCTCAAGAGTGTCCTTCTCTGGTCCTACGAGCGCGGGACCTGGCAATACGACGTGCTCTGCCTGCTGATTCTCGCCTTCATCTTCCTGACGCCCAGCTCCTGGTTCGCACATTCGGGGGCGGACTCCTCAGTCCTCCACAAGGTCTCGCAGCACGAGACACGAGCGTCGTCTTCCCCGGAAGCCGACGCGCCGACACCGCCGGCGGAGAAAACCTCTCGAGCGCCCTCTTGTGACAGATGACCGTTTGTCGCTTCAGGACATGACGCGTACCGTATGTGGAGGAGACGCGTGAAGTCGAACCGATGGGTGAAGGCCCTCGCGGGCACAGGGATGACACTTCTCCTTTTCGGAATCTCTCCTTCGCGCGGGCGAAGCCTTCCGGATTCGGGAACGGCAGCCACTCCGATCCTGGAACGAATGACGCGCGCCATCCAGCAGATGCGCACGCTGCGCGCCGAGATCAGCCAGGAGAAGTTCTACGCCCAGCTCGGCCTCAAAGATCCCCCGGAGAAGGGCGTCCTCTATATGAAACGAAAGGGAGAGCGCGACGTCCTTTTGCGCATTGAGATCACCGTTCCCGAGAAGCGCA
This sequence comes from uncultured Clostridia bacterium, assembly GCA_964615335.1. GTDB lineage: Bacteria > Acidobacteriota > Blastocatellia > HR10 > HR10 > HR10. Next base: position 113,970 of record CAZTMT010000009.1, on the reverse strand, counting down.
TCATCACGGTCAAGGATCGGCGCTTCGTGCTCTATCAGCCCCGGATCAATCAGGCCATCGAGGGGGTCATTGATCGCACCGCACAGCGCGCGGCCGCCGGTTTCCTGGCCTATCTCTTCCACGGCGTCGCGCAGGCCGCCGAAGATTACGAGATCACCTTCGCCGGACATGAGACGATCTCCGGGCGACGCTTCGCTCATCTGGTGCTCACCCCAAAGCCGAATCGAAGAGACGTCTACCGCCGCGTGGATCTCTGGGTGGATCAGCAGCTCTGGCTCCCGACGGTGCAGAAGATCGTCGAGGCCAATCGCGATGAGACGCTCCTTGTGCTCGAGAATATCCGGCTGAACGTGAACCTCTCCGAAAGCCTCTTTGTGCAAAAACTCCCGTCGCATGTTCAGCGAGTCAAGGGCTGATCTCCACAGCGCTTCAGGAGCTTGTACGGTGAGCCCACCGGCACGGGAGATCAAGAAGAGCTGAGGGCGCCAGCCCATTTGCAGAACGACACTCCCTCCGCAATGAGCCCACGCCGTGGGCGACAGAAAATAGCCTGGGGCGCGAGCCCCAGGAAACCGCGGCCCACCAATCCCCCCACGAGCCCCCGAAGGGGGCGACACATCGGGCGGCCACCCAATCGGTCTGGTTCACACACGCCAGGTCGCCCCATTGAGGGATACACGAATGGCGTCCTTCGATTCGTCGGGCTTCTGACCCGGTGTGCCGCCCGCCACAGGCGGGCTCGGAGATGAATAATTGGGGATCCCGTTTCCTGGGGTTCCGCTTCGCTCCACCCCAGGCTATTTTCTGTCGCCTGCCAGAGCAGGCTCTCTGTGGAATGGGGTTTGGTCTCACATGGGGTTCCGCTCGCGCTCCACCCCAGGCTATCTTCTGTCGCCCTCTTCGAGGGCTTTTTGCGGAGAACGACTCATTTTCCAGAGTGAGCCCGCGCCAGCGGGCAGCAGAAAACCGCCTGGGGCGTGAGCCCCAGGGAACCGCGGCCCCCCAATTTCCCCCCGAAGCCCCCGAAGGGGGCGACACATCGTTTCGACAGGTTGGGCTCAGGCTCTGTCGCCCTCTCCGAGGGCTCTTTGAGGAACGCGGTTCAGCCTCAAACGAATCGAGGCCTTCGAAGAAGGAGCTTGACGGCACCCGAATCATCTGATAGAGTGAGCCTGGTCATGAGCACAGAAGCGAGGGGCGAGGGATGAAGCGCTGCCACACGTTGAGAGAGCCTTGCTTTCCGAAAGAGTGCTCTTCGCTCCTGCGACTCATGGGACCGGAGGATTCTCGTAAGGAGGGATTTCGTATGTTTTGGCACAAGGTGAGGCTTTATTTTCTCGCGTTCGCCGCGATCGGTCTTCTTCTGCTGGGCCCCTGGAAGGGGACGTCTCGCTTCGTGGCTTTGGATTTGCAACAGCGTCCGGATGCGACACTGGTGGGAATGGTCTCCGGAGATGGGATCACGGTGAGCGCGGTCGGACAGATCTCGGGGAATCTGAATGCCCTGGCGGCTGACATCAACGGAGACCAACAAGCGGACCTCATCATCGGTGTGCCTAACAACGACGGTCCGGAGGGGACGCGCACCAATGCCGGAGCGGTCCTGATCGTCCTGGGACGGCGAGGACAGGGGATGCCTTTTGTGCGCGATCTGGGCCTGGAAAGGCCGGACGTCATCATCTACGGAGCGGATCCAGATGATCATCTGGGCGCGAGCCTTGCCGTTGGTGATCTCAACGGCGATGGAGTGATGGATCTGGTCATCGGAGCGCCCAATGCGGACGGACCCAGTGAAGCCCGACCGAACGTGGGCGAAGTGTACATCTTCTTTGGCGGAGCCTCGCTTGCATCCGCCTCGGTGCGCGACCTGCGCTCGCTCCCGGCCGATGTCACGATCTTCGGATGGGGAGGACCTGCCGGGAAGAACGTGCAGGACCAGGCGGGAACGGCCGTCGCCGCGGGCGATGTGAACGGAGACGGAATCGCCGATCTCCTCATCGGCGCGCCGGGCGTCAAGGGTCCCGATGGGAGCCGTACCTCCAGTGCAGGTCTTGGCCTTCCCGTCTCGGCCGGGGCTATCTATGTTCTCTTCGGCTCGCGCAGTTGGACTTCTCTGAGGGACATCGGGAGTAATCCTGCCTCACCCTCTGTGGATATCGTGATCTACGGACGAACGAGCACCGTCGCCCAGATCTACAGAGTCGGAGAGGGTTTGGGGAATGCTGTCGCCGCGGGAGATGTCAACGGAGATGGGATCAAGGACATCATCGGAGGCGCCCCTTTTTACACGGCGGGGAGCGATATCAGCCAGGGGCGAGCATATGTCTTCTTCGGAAGTCGGACACCAGCCAACCGACGAGATACCCAGCAATCGGGCTCTCAAGCTCCCAATGTTATCATAGGAGGAATTGATGCGGCAGATTTCTTAGGTAGCGTCCTCGCTGTCGGCGATATCAACGGGGACGGCATAGAAGACCTCATCCTGGGTGTTCCCCAAGGCAGTGGCCCTGGGAACGCGCGCACGGCCTCAGGGGAAGTCTATGTGATCTTGGGCAGCAGCACATTGAGCGGAAATCGAGATCTGCAGAAGCAACCCCCGGACACGACCTTCTATGGCGCCGATCCCGGCGATGCTCTTGGGTTTTCAGTCGCCGTAGGGGACTGGAACGGTGACGGGATGAAGGATCTCATCCTCGCTGCTCCGGCAGCCGATGGACCCGGAAACCAGAGAGATGGAGCGGGCGAGATCTACATTATCCCCGGAGGCGCGAGCTTCCCGCGTGGGGTCGTGGATTTCTCAGAAACTCCACCCGAGGCGAACCGGACGATCTTCGGAGCAAGCATCGGCGATCAGGTGGGCTTCTCGCTGAACGTCGCCGATATGAACGGCGATGGGAAAGCCGACATCATCACGACATCCCCATTTGGGGATGGACCTCCGGAAGCCCGAAGACCGAAAGCCGGGGTCACCTACGTCATCCTGGGCCGATAGCGACAGAGGCAATCCAAGCGGTCGCCTTTCTCCGGAACCAGAGCGCGGACATCCTCCTTCAAGGGAACACAAGACGTCCGCGCTTGAAGACGGCGCGCACGAGGTTCACGCCGAAGAAGTAGGGGATCTGGCGATAATCCGAACATTCGAAGAGGACGAGATCGGCTTGCTTCCCGACCTGGAGCGACCCGAGCCGATGACCGCGATCCAGGCTGCAGGCGGCATTGATCGTCGCGGCGGTGATCGCTTCGGCCGGCGTCATCCCCATCTGCGTGCAGGCGAGCGCTAGAATCAAGGGCAAGCTGGGTGTTGGTGACGTTCCGGGATTGAAGTCCGTCGCCAGGACCACGGGGACGCTCGCCTCGATGAGCTTTCGCGCTGGGGGGTAATCGCGCCGACCAAGATGCAGACAGGCTCCGGGCAGAAGGACAGCCAGCACGCCCGCGTCGGCCAAAGCAGCGATGTCCTCATCGGTGATCTTCTCCAGATGATCTGCCGTTCGGGCGCCCAATTCCGCAGCCAGCCGCGCCGCGCCCACGCGCGCGAACTGCTCGGCATGTATGCGGAGCCGCAGCCCGTGAGAGCGCGCGGCCTCCATTAAAATCCTCGCTTCCTCGACCGTGAAGGCTCCTTCATCGCAGAAGACGTCGTGATATTCCGCCAGGCCTTCGCGAGCGACCTCCGGCAGCAGCTCTTCGAGAATCATCCGAAGATAGCCCGACGTGTCGGTCGCATATTCCTCAGGTACGACATGTGCGGCCAGAAGCGTGGGGACGATCTCCAAAGGGCCTTCCTCATGAAGCCGTCGCATCACGCGCAGGATCTTCAGCTCATCGTCTCGACTCAGTCCGTATCCGCTTTTGGCCTCGATCGTCGTCGTCCCCTGCTGGAGGAACCAGCGGGCGCGCCGTCGCGCGATCTCCAGAAGCTCCGACTCGGACGCCGCGCGCGTTCGATGCACGGTCCGGCGAATTCCTCCGCCTCGGCGGGCGATCTCCGGGTAACTCATCCCGCGCGTTCTCCACTCGAACTCTTCGACACGATCCCCCGCGAAGACCAGATGTGTATGGGCATCCACCAGTCCCGGCAAAACGACCAGGCCGCGCGCATCCCATCGTTCGACCTCACCCTGAAGCTGCGCTTCGACTTCGGCCGTCGGTCCTACGGCGGCGATGACCTCCCCTTCGATCAAGACGGCTCCATCCTCGATGATCCCAAGGTCCTCCATCTCCCGACCGATACGGGGTCGGTCTGGTCCGGCGAGCGTCACGACCTGAGCTGCGGAATGGAGCAAAAGGGGCGGTCTCGTTCTGTCGCGCATCATAGACATCGTCCTCCCAAGCGTCCTTTATCCTAATCCCGGCTTGAGAGGGACGGCAATCGGCGCGGAAGGGAGGAATCTCTGGAATAAATCTTGGCACGGCGCCGAGTGCTTCGGTATACTGCCCGGTGATCATGAGCAACGGGCGAGGGGATCAGAAGCGGAAGCACCGTTCTGCCGAACGCGATGTGCGCGCCTATGCGGCACACGTTCTGGGTCTGGATCCGGAGATCCTTCGGGTGGAGAAGTTGGCCGGCGATGCCTCGGCGCGACAATATTTCCGCGTCCGCTTGCCTGAGGGATGCCACTATGTCGTGGCGCGTTACCCGGAGCCCTTCGATCCGGCCACGCACCCCTACTGCGATGTGACGGCCCTTTTCCTGAAGGCGGGCCTGCCCGTGCCCCAGATCTTCCACGCCGACGGCAAGCGCGCGATGATGCTGCTAGAGGACCTCGGGGACGTTCGGCTTCAAGATTGGCTGGCGACAGCTCACCCCGAGCAGCGGCGAGCCGCCTATCGGGAAGCCGTCGCGCTGATCCTTCAGATTCAGAATGCCACGCAGTTGGCTGAGGAATGCGGCTCAGTAGCCGCGCGCGTGGCATTCGATGCGGAGAAGTTCCAGTGGGAGTTGCACTTTTTCCGCGTTCACTTCTTCCAGTATCTCGGGGTCTCGCCGGATCCCCAGCAGGTGGAATGCCTTCATGAAGAATTCCGGGAACTGGCTGAAGAGCTGGCGGCAATCCCTCGCGTCCTCACCCACCGGGACTTTCACTCGCGCAATCTCATGCTCTACAAGAATCGGCAGTACATCATTGACCACCAGGATGCGCGGCTCGGGCCGCCCAGCTACGATCTCGCCTCATTGCTGGGCGATCCTTATGTGGACATGGACGAGGCTTTGGTCGCCGAGATGATCGAATTCTTCCTGCACGAGAAGGCGCGCTGGGACAGGATGTGGTCCGACGCGGAGCAGCGCGCCGCTTTCCGAAAGGAGTTAGACCTGATGCTGCTGCAGCGCCTTTTGAAGGCCACGGGTACCTATGCCTATCAGACAGTCGTCGTGGGCAACTCCGTGTACGCTCCCTATATCCCGCGAGCGCTCGAGCGCGCGGCGCGCGTGCTCTCTCGGCTCGGGCGCTTCCCAGCGCTTCAGGAGATGCTGGAGAGAACGATCGCCTCGGCGCTGCCGGCGAAAGAGGGGGTCTAGAGCGCGGGAGCGCACGTCATCCTCTCGGGCGAGAGGATCCGCCCCTTAAGATCAGGAGGGTTCAATGAGTGAAAAGAGCTCGACGAACCGATTGATCCACGAAACAAGCCTCTACCTCCGCCAGCACGCGCACAATCCCGTGGACTGGTATCCCTGGGGGGAAGAAGCCTTCGAACGCGCGCGGCGAGAGGACAAACCAATTCTCCTCAGCATCGGCTATTCAGCTTGCCACTGGTGCCATGTCATGGAGCGCGAATCCTTCGAGAATGAAGAGATCGCGCGCCTCATGAACGAGCATTTCATCAACATCAAGGTGGATCGCGAGGAGCGACCCGATCTGGATGCTCTCTATATGAGCGTCGTGCAGGCGATGACGGGGCACGGAGGGTGGCCCCTGACGGTCTTTCTGACGCCCGAAGGGAAGCCCTTCTATGGGGGGACGTATTTTCCTCCCGTGGATCGGCATGGTCTGCCCGCCTTCCCGCGCGTGTTGCGCGCCGTCGCCGATGCCTATCGCACGCGCCGGCAGGAGATCGAGCGAGCCGCCGAGGAGCTTCTCGCCCATTTGCGTCGGACCAATGCCTGGGAGGCTGCGGACGAGGAGCTGACGCCGGGGGTGCTTGATCTGGCCTATCGTAACTTGAGCGAGCAGTTCGATCCGATCCACGGAGGGTTCGGGCGCGCGCCGAAATTCCCGGCCCCGATGGCCCTGGAATTCCTGCTCCGCATCTTCCTGAGGACGAACGACACTCGCGCCCTGGAGATGGTCCAGCTCTCGCTCGTGCGCATGGCGCGCGGAGGGATCTACGATCATCTGGGCGGCGGATTCCACCGCTATGCGACGGATGCTCAATGGGTGATCCCGCACTTCGAGAAGATGCTCTACGACAACGCCCTTCTGGCGCACACGTATCTGGCGGCTTACCAGATCACGCAAGACCCCTTCTATCGCGAGATCGTCCAGGAGACGCTCGACTACGTCCTGCGCGAGATGACCGATCCGCGCGGAGGATTTTACGCCACGCAAGATGCCGATAGCGAAGGAGAGGAGGGGAAGTTCTACGTCTGGACGCCGGAGGAGATCCGCGCTCTGCTCGGAGAGCGCGACGGCGCGATCGTCTGCCGGTATTTCGGCGTCACCGAGTGGGGGAATTTCGAGGGCAAGAACGTCCTCAGCGTCCCGCGCGATCCCGAAGTGATCGCGCGCCTGGAAGGACTCTCGATCTCGGAGCTACAGGAGATCATCCGGCGCGCCCGAGAGGTGCTCCGAACCCATCGGGAGCAGCGCGTGAAGCCAGCGCGCGATGAGAAGATCCTCACGGCCTGGAACGGTCTGATGCTTCGCAGCCTCGCTCGCGCGGCGGTTGTGCTGGAGCGGGACGACTATTACCAGGCGGCCCGCCGGAACGCGGAGTTCCTCCTCACGGAGCTTCGTCCCACGGGGACGCTCCTTCACACATTCGCGGACGGAGTGGCGAAGATCCCCGCCTATCAGGACGACTACGCTTGTCTGATCGAAGGACTTCTCGCGCTCTACGAAGCGGACTTCGACCCCCGGTGGATTCGGGAAGCTCTCGCGCTGACCGAGGCGATGCTGGAACGCTTCTGGGATGCGGAGCACGGGGGGTTCTTCTACACGAGCTCAGAGCACGCCGATGTTCTCGTGCGCCTGAAGGAGGCGCTGGACAGCGCGACGCCTTCGGGCAACGCCGTCGCGGCCGAAGTGCTTCTTCGGCTCTATCATCTCACGGGCCGGGAAGACTACCGGGAGCGGGCGCGGACGATCCTGCGGCTCTTCGCCGACCCGATGCGGCGCTATCCCTACGGCTTCGGGCGTCTTCTCTGCGCGCTGGATTTTTATCTGGCCCCGGTGCAGGAGATCGCCCTTGTGGGAGATCCGGCGGCGCCCGAGACGCGCGCCATGCGGCGTGTGCTCGCGCAGCGCTACCGGCCTCATGCGGTCATCGCCTTTCGGGCTTTAGGAGACGAGCAGGTCCCTCGCCTCATCCCCTTGCTGCAGAATCGAGAACCGCAGCGCGCGCCCGATGGGCGTGTGGCTCCCTGCACGGCTTACGTGTGCGAAGACTTCGTCTGCCAGGAGCCGGTGACGCGCCCTGAGGAGCTGGAGCAGATGCTGCAGTCTTCGGCCCCGCGAGCGCGTCGGTGATCGGCACGTCTCCTCAGTCAGAGCGGTGAGAGTCCTGCAGATCGGAAAATTCTACTTCCCTGTTCCGGGAGGCATGGAGACAGCCCTGCGGCACCTCTGCGAAGAGCTGAGCGCTCAGGTGGAGATTCACGTCCTGGTCGCTAACACAAGTGCGCGCACGGTGACCGAGCGGGTGAACGGCGTGCCTGTGACGCGCGTCGCCCGATGGGGTCAGATCGCTTCCCTCCCCTTGTGCCCCGCGCTCCCTCGCCTGGTGCTCCGCCATCGCGCCGACATCATTCACGTCCATGAGCCCAATCCCATGGCCACGCTCGCTGTGCTCATGGCCAGTTCTTCGGCGCGCGTCGTCGTCTCCTTTCACAGCGAAGTCGTTCGACAGCGCGTGCTGCGGCGCCTGTATCATCCGCTGCTTGTGCGCCTCCTGCAGCGAGCCGATCGGATCGTGGTCGCGACGCCGCAGCATCTGAGCTTCCCTTCTCTTCGTCCGCATCAGGAGAAATGCGTCGTCATCCCCTTCGGTATTGACGTGACACCCTTTCACCGGAACGAAGCCACGCAGCGACAGGCCCGCGAGCTGCGCGCGCGCTTCGGGCCGCACGTGGTCCTCTTCGTTGGGCGACTCGTCTACTACAAGGGTCTGGAATACGCCATAGAGGCGATGAGGCACGTCCCGGCACGATTGCTCATCATCGGAAGCGGTCCGCAGGAGCGCCTCCTGAGACAGCGCGCGCGCGCTCTGGGGCTTGAGGAGAGAGTGGTCTTTCTCGGCCAGGTCCCTCACGAAGCTCTCCCGGCCTATTATCATGCGTGCGATCTCGTGGTCCTCCCTTCGACTTGCGAGAGCGAGACATTCGGGATCGTGCAGTTGGAAGCGATGGCTTCGGGCAAGCCCGTCATCAGCACGCAGCTTCCAAGCGGCGTGGCCTGGGTGAACGAACACGGCGTGACGGGACTTGTGGTCCCTCCGGCTGATGCGTCGGCCTTGGCCGAGGCCCTCACGTGCTTGCTTCGGGACGAGGCCCTTCGCCACCAAATGGGGGAAGCTGCACGGGCGCGTGTGCTCGCTCACTTCAGGCGCCAGCAGATGGCCCGCGCCGTTCTGGCCCTTTACGAAGACGTCCTCCACCGACCGACTCGCAAAACAACCGCGGCTTAAGGCCGTATCGGCTGAAGCCTCAACCGGCGAAGGATCTGCTGGACGATCGCCTCCGGCTCTTCTTCTCCGGCGTCCACGCGGAGATCGGCCTGCCGGTAGGCCGGCAGGCGCGCGCGCCAGAGTTCTCGCATCTGCTCGGCCGATCGGTAGAGGGGGCGATCCGCCTTCCCTTCCACCCGTCGTAGGATGATCTCGATCGGGCAGTCGAGCCACACCGAGATGCCCAACTGCCGCACCCTCTGCCGATTCTCCTCGCGCACGAAGGTTCCGCCCCCGAGCGCGACGACGACATTGTCAATCGCAGCGAGTCTTCGCAGCATCCGGCTCTCCATGTCGCGAAACGCCGCTTCGCCCATGCGCTCGAAGATCTCCCGGATCGAGAGCCCGACCTCTTTCTGGATCTCCTCATCCAGATCGAGGAACGCGAATCCCAGCTTCTCCGCCAGAAGACGCCCGACCGTCGTCTTCCCCGCTCCCATGAAGCCGACCAGGAAGATGCGCGTCATCTCTCCAGAACCTGCTCCAGTGATCGGAAGAAGGAGGGGAAGGAGATGGCCACGACCTCGGGATCTCGAATGTGCGTCTCGCCCTCGGCCACCAGTCCGGCGATCGCAAAGGCCATCGCGATACGATGATCGCCTTCGGGATCAATCTCGGCCCCGCGAAGCTTCTGCGGACCCGGGATGGCCCATCCGTCCTCGTATTCGAGGACGCGCGCGCCCATGCGCCGCAGGTTTTCCGCCGTGACGCGAATGCGATCGCTCTCTTTGACGCGCAGCTCACGGGCCTGGCGCACGACGATCCCTCCCGGCCTCTGCGTCGCGAGCACAGCCAGAAGAGGAAGCTCGTCAATGACGCGGGGGATGAGGGCTCCCTGGAGCACCAGCGTCTCCTCGCGCGTCCGATCCGCGCGCGCAGAGATGACCCGCACATCCCCCACCGGCTCACCATGCCACCGACGCACGTTCTCGATCTGCACGGCAGCCCCCCACTGTCGGAGCACGTCGAGAAAGCCCGTGCGCGTCGGGTTCAGCAGGACGTCTCGAATGAGGAGCTGCGAGCCTGCGAGCGCGAGCGCTCCGGCAATGAAGAAAGCCGCCGAGGAAATGTCCCCGGCCAGGCGATAGTCCTGCGCGCGGAGTCGAGGCCGTCCGAGCAGAGAGATCGCCTCGCCCGCGACGCTCACAGAAGCGCCGAACTCGGCGAGCATGATCTCGGTGTGATCTCGCGTCGGCACGGGCTCCTCAACCGTCGTCGTCCCCGGGGCGAAAAGCCCCGCCAGGAGAATACACGACTTCACCTGCGCGCTCGCGACCGGGAGCCGATATCGAATCGGGCGCAGCGCTCCGCCCCGAATCGTCAGGGGAGCATACCGATCCTCTCGCGCATGAACGGAAGCCCCCATGAGTCTCAAGGGATGGACGATCCGATCCATCGGCCGACGTCGCAGCGACGCGTCTCCGGTGAGCGTGCTCTCGAAGGGCTGCCCCGCTAAGATCCCTGCCAGAAGGCGCATCGTAGACCCCGAATTCCCGGCATCGAGCGCACGTTCCGGAGGAGAGAATCCCTCCAGCCCGACGCCGCGAACAAGGACCGCCACCTCTTCTCCGTGCCGGGAGACCTCGATCGGCACGCCCAGAGCCTGCACACACGCCAGCGTCCGTTCGCAATCGAGACTCGGGGAGAAGTTGAACAAGCGGGAGGTTCCCTCGCTGAGCGCTGCGCAAAGGGCCGCGCGATGCGAGAGCGATTTATCTCCCGGCAGATGCAACTCACCGCATATCCGCTTCGCTTCCGTGATCACGTAGCTTGACATAGAACCCCTCCTATGGTACACCACCTTCTCCGAAAGAGGCTATGAAGAGAGGCGAAATTCACTCCATGAGGAGAGAGCGCGCGCGTCGGGATGAGGTGTCTTCCCCCCGCTCATGCGGGGCGTCTCCACACGAGCGTTCGCGCGCGCTCAGGTGGCTTCATGAAAGAATGTGCACCCCCGGAGATCTATAGCGTCAGCTTGAGCCTGGCCAGCGGGCTCGAATTCGTCGAGATCGCGGAGACGGTGACCCACACGTTGGCCCGCCTCACCGGCTTCGATGAGGACACCGCCATGTGGATCAGCATGGCGGTGCGCGAGGCCGTCATCAACGCCATCAAGCACGGCAACAAAGAAGATCGGCAGAAACGCGTGGAGATCCAATACCTCTCCAATCACGAGGGCCTCAGCATTCGCGTGAAGGATCAGGGGAGCGGATTCGACCTCTCTCAGATCCCGAATCCTCTGGAGCCCGAGAACCTGCTCAAACCGACCGGGCGCGGGATCTTCTACATGAAGGCCTTCATGGACGAAGTGGACATCTGGTCCTCCCCAAGCGAAGGCACGGTCGTCCGGCTTCGGAAGAGAGTCCGCCCGCGGAGCCCATAGATGATTCGCATCGAGCACCGCCTCATCGAGGACGTGCACATTCTGGACATTGAAGGACGCCTCACGATCGAGGGAGGGACGAGCCGTTTTCATGAAGCCGTACAGCGCGTGATGCGGCAAGGAGGGCGAAAGCTCCTGCTCAACCTCTCCGGCGTCACGCATATAGACAGCTCGGGAATCGGCGAGCTTGTGGGCGCTCGCACGGCGATGGAGAATCTCGGAGGCCACCTGAAGCTTCTGCACGTCCCCCCGCGCGTTCACGAAGTCCTGAAGATCACCAAACTCACGACCATTTTCGACATCTTCGAGGACGAGGAAACGGCCCTGCAGAGCTTCTCTTCGGGATGAGACAGCGCCTCCGGCGAGGAAGCGCTTCCTCACAGGGAATCGCGCAGACTGTCGCCAATGACCGAACGGATGAGCCGCACGGGAACATCATCGCGAATGATGACCTGCCCGATTCGCACCGGAAGCACGAAGGCCAGTCGGCCCGCTCGCGCTTTCTTATCCCGATACATCGCCTGCAGGATCGCTTCGGGATTCAGGTCAGCGATCGCAGGGAAACGCCCGCAGGCTGCGACCGCCTGGCGGAGACGGTCAGCCTCCTCCAAAGGCAGCATCTTCAGGCGAACGGCTAAACGGCTGGCCATGAGCATGCCGTAGCCGACGGCCTCGCCGTGCTTCAATCGGCGATAGCCGGTGACGGCCTCCAGGGCATGTCCAAACGTATGCCCGAAGTTGAGAATCCGCCGCAGCCCCGATTCGCGCTCATCGCGCCGGACCACCTCGGCCTTGATCTCGCAGCAGCGGCGGATCAGAGGGATCGCCGTGGTCATTTCGCCTTTCTTCAAGGCCCCCAGACGGGCGACGACCTCTTCGAAGAGACCAGCATCCCAGATGACACCATACTTGAGCGCTTCGCACAGGCCGGAGGTCATCTCCCGAGAAGGAAGCGTACGCAGGGTCGTCACATCGGTGAGCACAAGGCGCGGCTGGTGAAAGGCGCCGACGAGATTCTTCCCCTGCGGCAGATTCACACCGGTCTTCCCCCCGACCGAACTATCAATGGCGGCCAGCAGAGTCGTCGGAACCTGCACGTACGCGATTCCTCTCAGAAACGTCGCGGCGACAAACCCGGCGACATCTCCCACGACCCCGCCCCCCAGAGCGACAATCGCCGAAGCGCGATCCATCCGTTGTTCGATCAGCTCGCCATAGAGTCTCTGGACGGTCCTCAATGTCTTGTAGCGCTCGCCATCGCCGATGAGATGCACCGAGACGGAGAAGCCCGCTCGCCGGAGACCGGAGAGAAGCGTCCGTCCATAGAGGCCGAACACGCGCGCGTTCGAGATGAGGGCCAGGCGAGAGATCCCGCCTTCTCCCGCCGACTGCGCCAGAGCCTCCTGCACGAATGCTCCGGCGCGCGAGAGCACCCGCTCCCCGATCACGATGTCGTAGCTGCGCGCGCCGAGTCTCACGCGGACGCGTTCTTCCCTCATCGTCGCGTCCTCCGCCGTCTCAGAGCCGCTTTCACCTCATCCACGAGAGGCTCGACCGAGGGCGGGCCGGCTCCGAGCTGCTGTATGATCTCCTCGATCGTGTAGCGCGTGCCTGTCTCCCACAGCTCGATGAGAAAGCGTCCGGCGCGCGGATGGCTCCACCACCGATGTCCGAACCGCGTCTTCACGAGATCGCGCAGCCAGACCTCGGCGACCCAAGCCCGCCAGTAATCGGCTGCGTAGAAGCCGTCATCCACATCGCTCAGGAACTCGTCGGAAGGGTAGTGAAATCCCGTCGCTCGCGTGAGCCGCTCGGCGTATTCCGAAGCGGCGCGCTCCGGCTCGTCGGTCGCGTGCAAGATTTGTTCGTACTCGCACTTGGCGGCATATCGGCGAAGCAGGAAGAGCCTCTGCACCCAGAGGAGCCGGAGGAAATGCTCGCTCGCCGGAAAATGGAGCATCTCGGCCAGCCATCGCGCCTCTCGAAGGAGGGATTCGAAGAGGAAGGCATAGGCCTCGCTCACCGCCCGATCTCCCGCATATTTGAACTCAGGCACAAGCGCGGCTGACACCCACGCGTAATGTTGAGCATGTCCGGCCTCATGCAGCAGGGCCTGATAATCCGGGACCCCCCCTTGAGGCGCCAGAACGAGCTTGATCTCCTCCGGGACGCGGATGGGCACGCAAAAGGCGCGCGGATGCTTGTGCGGTCGCTCCTCATCATCCACCTCGACGTGCGCCTGCCGATGGGAGTTCAGATCCAACCCTCGCAGCACTTCCTGGTACACTTTTCGCACGCCTTCGCGCGGGAAGATCTCGGCGTAGCGGCTCAGGTGAAAGAGGGCGGGGATGTCCGCGCGATGGGCATCTTGGCGGCGCAGGCCCAATTCGCTGGCCAGGACCTCTTGAAGATGCGCCTCGTACAGCTCCTCGGTCTCCTCGAGGAGCCAGGCCCATTGACGCCCGAGAGCCTCGAAGTCCAGCCCGCGCAGACTCCCATAGAGCGCCCGATAGTCCATCCGCCCGAGCGCGTGCGCGGCCCGATGCATCTGCCGAATCCGTTCCTGCCGCAGTTCGTTCGTCTCTCGAACGACCGCGAGATAGGCGCTCAGAAGCTCCCGGCGCCGCCGCGGATCGGGCTCGATCGCCATCCGAGGGAGCAGTTGATGAAACGTCAGGGATTCCTCATTCCAGGGGATTTCCGAGGCGCTCTCGGCGCGCGCGATCTGCTCGGTCAGCGAACGCACGGACATCTCCAGCGCCCGCTCGGTCGCCTCGGCGATCAGAAGATCGAGCGCGCGATGCGCCGTCTCGAAGAACGGAGGAATCGCCTCGCGCTCGCGCCGCAGGGCTTCGAGGGCTTCGCCGGTGAACAGATGCCCATACCGATCGTAGATCGGCTCCAGGTCAAGTGACGTTTTCTGCCCGGAATAATACTGGTACTCCTCGCGGGCGAGCGCTTCGTGGAACTGCGCGAACTCCTGCCGATACGAATCGAGCATCTCCGCCCCTCACAATTTAGTGATGATGGATCGAAGCCTTCTGCCCTGTCAAGCGAGGGGGTCCCTGCGCCTGTGAGGGAGGCGGAGGTCCTTGACAGGTATTCCCGGAAGCCGATACGCTTTCCCCTTCGCGCGGAATTCTATGGGCGAGGGCTACGCGATCACGGTCGCCGTCACAGGGGCCAGCGGCGCCTGTTACGCGCAGCGTCTGCTGCAACTGCTGGACGCCAGCCCGCGCGTTCGACAGATCAACCTGCTCATCAGCGAGAACGGGCGTCGCGTCTTCGCTGAAGAACTGGATGTAGACGTCCCGCATCCTCTGGATCCGGAAGTCGCCGACCGGCTCGGCTTCTCCCGCCACAAACTCGTGTGCTTTCAGATGAACGACCTGGGGGCTCCCATTTCCAGCGGATCTTACCCCGTGGATGGCATGGTCATCATCCCCTGCAGCGTGGGAACGCTCGGAGCGATCGCCACGGGCGCGACGATGAATCTGATTCACCGGGCGGCCGACGTGACCTTGAAAGAAGGGCGGCGCCTCATTCTCGTAGTGCGCGAGACGCCGCTGAACGCCGTGCATCTGGAGAATATGCTGAAGCTGCGGCAGCTCGGGGCCGTGATCCTGCCCGCCATGCCCGCCTTCTATCACCGACCGCGCACGATCCAGGATCTGGTCGAGCACTTCGTCTATCGCATTCTGGACCATCTGGGGATCGAACATTCCGAGGAGACGGTCTGGCGCGGCGGTCGAAGGGCGCGATGAAGTCCGACGTCATCACAAGAGCGATCAACTCCCCGCGCGAGCGTCCGAGCGCACGGCGCGCCTCGGGCTGGCGGATCTTCTGGCGAAACACGTGCATCACGCTGGAGATGATCAAGATCGAGCACACGCTCTTCGCTCTGCCGTTTGCGTTGCTCGGGGCTGTGTTCGCCGCGCGAGGGCTTCCCGATGGGCGCACGCTCGGGTGGATTCTGGTCGCCATGGTCGGGGCGCGCAGTGCCGCGATGGCCTTCAATCGGCTCGTGGATCGCGAGTTCGATCGCGAGAATCCTCGAACGCGAAATCGCGCGCTCCCGACCGGGCAGGTGAGCCTGGGATATGTCCGCGCCTTCGTCGTCGTCTCGGCCGGTCTCTTCTTCCTGGCGGCCGCCATGTTGAATCGGCTCACGCTGATGCTGGCTCCGGTCGCTCTGGCCTCGATCCTGCTGTACTCGTACACGAAGCGGTTCACCGAATACTCGCATCTGGTCCTCGGGTGGTGCCTCTCGATGGCGCCGACAGGAGCCTGGATCGCTGTGCGCGGCGCGCTCGAGGAGCCGTTGCCTCTTGTGCTCAGCCTCGCCGTCATGATGTGGGTGGCCGGATTCGACGTGATCTACGCCTGCCAGGACGTGGACTTCGATCGGCGCGTCGGCCTGTATTCGCTTCCGGCGCGATTCGGTCTGCGGCGCGCATTGAAGATCGCGCGGGGATTCCATGCGATCTCTTTCCTGAGCCTTGTCGGGGTCTTCCACCTGGCTCATCTGCGCTGGCTCGGCGGCCTGGGTCTGGGGGCGACGCTCCTGCTGCTTGTCCGACAGCATCGCCTGGTTCGGCCCGACGATCTCTCGCGGGTCAACGAAGCGTTCTTCACAGCCAATGCGGGCGTGAGCCTCATCCTCCTGCTCACCATGGGGGGGGATGTCTTACTCCGATGAACGATCCGGCGTAGAGGGGGATAAGAGATGGAGGAATACATCGCGCGTTCGGAGCTGGCGCCGATCGCCGAGAAGGTCTTCGCCGGAGAGCGCCTCACCTTCGAAGACGGCGTGGCGCTCTATCGCTCGAACGATCTGCTCGTGCTCGGCGCGCTGGCCAACTTCGTGAGGGAGAAGAAAAACGGCAATGTCGCCTACTACATCATCAACCGCCACATCAACCCGACCAACATCTGCTTCGTGGATTGCCAGCTCTGCGCCTTCGCTCGCAAGGTTGGGGAAGAGGGCGGATGGACGATGAGCGTCGAGGAGGTCGTCCAGACGGCGGCGCGCGGATACACCGATTCGGTGCGGGAGTTTCACATCGTCGGGGGATTGCATCCGTACCTCCCCTTCCAGTACTACGTGGACCTGCTCCGCGCTCTGAAATACCACTTCCCGCAGGTGCACCTGAAGGCCTTCACCTGCGTGGAGCTGGACTATCTGGCGAAGCTCGCCGGGAAATCCCTGCATGAGACGATCGAGATCCTGAAGGAGGCGGGGCTGGATTCGGTCCCCGGAGGGGGAGCGGAGATCTTCGCCCCGCGCGTGCGCCAGATCATCTGCACGCATAAGATCAGCGGGGAACGCTGGCTGGAGGTCGCGCGAGCCGTCCACGAGTGCGGCCTGAAGTCCACGGCGACGATGCTCTACGGGCACGTCGAGACATACGAGGAGCGCGTGGACCATCTCCTGCGGCTGCGCGCTCTTCAGGATGAGACGGGGGGATTCACGGCGTTCATCCCCCTGGCCTTTCATCCGGAGAACACGCGGCTGAGCCACCTGCCCTGGACGACCGGAGTGGATGACCTCAAGAACATCGCCGTCGCGCGCCTGCTTCTGGACAACTTCGATCACATCAAGGCGTACTGGATCATGATGGGCCCCAAGCTCGCGCAGGTGGCCCTTCGGTTTGGCGCTGACGATCTGGATGGCACGGTGGTCGAAGAGAAGATCTATCACATGGCGGGGGGGCAGACGCCGCAGGGGCTCACGCGCGCCGAGATCGAACATTTGATCCGGCAGGCCGGACGCATCCCCGTCGAGCGCGACTCGCTCTATAACCCGGTCGCCCCGGCCCTCGCGCGCTCTTGCTGAGCAGAGGGCGCGCCCCCGAGTTGCCGACCCGAACGTTCTCGAATACAATGACCAGCGCACAGGCGCAGGGAACACGCCAGAGATATGGGGAAGAGGCGATGCCATGAGGTGTGAATTCTTCGTCTGGACGGATCGGACTCGTCTCCCTTCGATCTCCGATGTGCTCGCCACGCTTCAAGAGAGCGGATATGCGTGTCGCGTGCGGCAAAGCAGCAGCCCGCCCCAGAACGCGACCTACTGGACCCACCTCGATGTGGAAGCCCACACGGAGCGCGGCTGGGAGGTCTGCACAATCATGGTCGCCCATCCCTCGGCCGAAGAGATCGAGGAGATGCGACAGACCTACGACTCTCTGCCGCTTCAGGTCAAAAAGGCCGCCCGCAAGTTCAAGATCGAAGCGGAAGCCGATGAGTACGGACAACCGACCGATTTTCACCTGAAAGTCACTGCGGCGCTCGCCCGGCTGACTCACGGCGTCATCGACGATCCGCAAGAGCATGGGCTGATGCTCCTGGAAGAGTTCGAGGAGTACATGGAGTGATCTGCCCCATTTCGGAGGGCTCCTCCCGTATGAGGAACGCCATGGGGCCTCCTCTGAAGATCGGGATCACATGCTATCCCACTTATGGCGGCAGTGGCGTCGTGGCCTCCGAATTGGGGAAGGAGCTGGCGCGGCGGGGCCACACGGTCCATTTCATCTCGACGGCTCTTCCCTCGCGGCTCGGGCCCCCGTCCGATCGCATCTACTTCCACGAAGTGGAGATGCTCGACTATCCGCTCTTCGAATACCTCCCCTATGACATGGCGCTGGCGACCGCGCAATTTCGCGTCGCGTGCGAATACGATCTGGACCTTCTTCACGTGCACTATGCGATCCCTCACGCCATCAGCGCCTATTTGGCGCGCGAGATGCTCCGTCCTCGGCGCTATCTGCCGATCATCACGACACTGCATGGAACCGACATCACGCTGGTCGGGCGAGACCGCTCCTATTTGCCCATCACCCGATTTGGCATCACGCAGAGCGATGGCGTCACGGCCGTCTCCGATTATTTGCGGCGAGCGACCTGCACGATCTTCGGATTATGCGACGTGCGCGTCATCCCCAACTTCGTCAATGGCGAGGAGTACGCCCGCCGTCCGCGTCCGGATCTGCGGGAGCGATTCGCCCCCTCGGGGGAGAAGATCCTCATCCACATCTCCAACTTCCGTCCGATCAAGCGCGCGACCGATTGCGTGGAGATCCTCGCGCGCGTAGTTCGGCATCTTCCCTGCCGGCTTCTCCTGATCGGAGATGGACCGGATCGTGCGCAAGTCCAGTGGCTCGCCGAGCGCTATGGACTCTCGGAGCGCGTCCACTTCCTGGGGAAACAACAGGACATCGTCGCCTATCTTTCGATCGCCGATCTGCTGCTGCTGCCCAGCGAGATGGAAGCTTTCGGACTGGCGGCTCTGGAAGCGATGGCGTGCGAAGTCCCCGTCATCGCGAGCCGCATCGGGGGCGTGCCGGAAGTCGTCGAGGATGGAGTGACCGGGAGGCTCTGCGACTGTGGCGATGTCGAGGCCATGGCGGAGGCCGCCGTGAGCCTTCTGCAAGACGAGGATCGGCGCCGCGAGATGGGGCGGCGCGCGCGCGAGCGCGCTCTGACTCACTTCTCCAGCGAACGCATCATCCCCATGTATGAAGCCTATTACCGCGAAACCCTCGACCGCTCTCGGGAGAGCGCCCTATGAGCAAGAGTTCGAGGCCCAGAGATTCGGTCCCGCAGAAGCCTCCAGAGATCGAGCGGATCCTCGCCCGTCTGGAAGCGACCTACGGAGTACCCCGACGTCCCCGCGGACGCGATCCCCTGGATACGCTCATTGAGACCGTTCTCTCTCAATCCACGAACGATCGGAATCGCGATCGCGCGCTGGCTCGCCTGCGGGAGCGCTTCCCTCGCTGGGAGGACGTTCGGCGCGCCCCGGTGCGAGAGATCGCCACGGCGATCCGGGTCGGTGGACTGGCACGCCTCAAGTCGGTTCGCATCAAGCGCATTCTTCGGGAGATTCAGCGGCGCACGGGGGCGCTCGATCTCTCTTCTCTCACGCGCATGCCCACGGATGAAGCCCTTCGTTTTCTCCGCTCCCTGGACGGCGTAGGGCCGAAAACAGCCGCGTGCGTGTTGCTTTTCGCCTGCGGACGCTCGGTCTTCCCCGTGGACACGCATATCCGGCGCGTCGCCGAACGATTGGGCTGGCTTCCGCCCCGATGCTCCGATGAGCGAGCCCACGAGATACTGGGCCGTCTCATCCCCCCGCGCCACTGTTACTCCGCCCACATCAACCTCATTCGCCTCGGACGCGACGTCTGCCGCCCCAAGATCCCCCGATGCGCATCCTGCTGTCTCAGCGCCTACTGCGCCTACGCGCGCGCAAGGGGGGAACTTCTGTCCTCGGAACTCCCCGAGGAGTCGTCTTTCTGCTAAGCTCTTGATTCGGACAGCATACGGGAGGGACACCGATGGACGAGAGAATCGCACGCATTCAGGCCGCCCTGAGAGAGGCCGGAGTTGAGGGATGGCTCTTTTACGATTTCCGGAGATCGGACCCGCTGGCCTACCGCATTCTTCAACTGGACGAGAGCCGTCTGGGGACGCGCCGATGGTTCTATTTCATCCCGGCGGAAGGAGAGCCCGTGAAGATCGTTCACGCCATCGAGCCGGATCAGCTCGAACCTCTCCCAGGGATGAAGCTCACGTACCTCCCCTGGTCCCAACTCCACGAGCATCTTCGGCGCACCCTTCAGGGGCATCGGCGCATCGCCATGCAGTATTCTCCCGACAACGAGATCCCGTACGTCTCGCGCGTGGATGCCGGCACGATCGAGCTTGTGCGCCGCTTCGGCGTGGAGGTCGTCTCCTCGGCCGATCTCGTGCAGCAATTCGAAGCGGTCTGGAGCGAGGACCAACTGCAGACGCATCTGCGCGCGGAGCCCAAGATGCGCCGCATCGTGGATGAAACCTTCGCGGAGATCGCCCGCTGCGTCATCTCGGGGCGTCCCACCGACGAATATCGGATTCAGCAGTTCATCCTCGAATGCTTCGAGCGCGAGGGGCTCTGGGCCGATCACCCTCCGATCGTCGCGGCCGATGCCCACTCGGCGAATCCGCATTATACGCCGGCTCCGGAATCGGCCTGGCCGATCCGCGAGGGGACGTTTGTGCTCATTGATCTCTGGGCGAAGCTGCGCGATGTCCCTCACGCCGTGTACGTGGACATCACCTGGACGGGATTTGTCGGAGAATCTGTCCCCGAACGCTACGCGCGCGTCTTTCGGATCGTGCGCGAGGCCCGCGATCGCGCTCTCGCGTTTGTGCGCGAGGCCGTGCGCGCGCGACGCCCCATTCGGGGATGGGAGGTGGACGAAGTGGCCCGCGACGTGATCCGGCGCGCCGGACTGGGCGACTTCTTCATCCATCGAACCGGACACTCCATCGGAGAGGACGTGCACGGGGCCGGAGCCAATATGGATAATCTGGAGACGCGCGATGAGCGTCGCATTCTCCCCCGCACCTGCTTCTCCATCGAGCCCGGCGTTTACTTCGAAGGGGAATTCGGCGTGCGCAGCGAAGTGGACGTCTACGTGGGAGAAGAGGACATCCTGGTGACGGCCCGCCCGATCCAGACGGAGGTCGTCCCGATCCTGGCGCTTCTGTGAGCTTACTCCCGAATCATGTAGCCCACACCGCGGACCGTGTGAATGAGCTTGCGGGCGAAAGGGCGATCGAGCTTATTCCGCAGGGAATTGATGTAGACGTCTACGACATTGGTCAGCCCGTCGAAGACCTCCCCCCAGGCCTCCTGCACAAGCTGAGCGCGCGTGAGGACTTGATGGGGGTGGCGCATGAGGCATTCCAGCAGGGCGAACTCTTTGGGCGTCAGCGCGATCTCCTGACCGGCGCGCGTGACGCGTCGCGTCACGGGATCCAGCAGAAGATCCCCCACGTGCAATCTCAAATCCACATGCTCGCGGCGGCGCGCGAGAGCCCGTATCCGGGCTACCAGCTCGGCGAAGGCGAAGGGCTTGGTGAGATAATCATCGGCTCCGCTCTCGAAGGCCATGACCTTCACGTCCACGGCCTCGCGAACGGTCAACATGAGGATCGGCGTCGGCACACCGCGCCGGCGCAACTCGCGACACACGGCAATCCCATCCCGTCCGGGGAGGCGAATGTCCAGGATGATGACATCATACCGTCGCTCGCTCCCCAGACGGAGGCCTTCCTCTCCATCGGCGGCCAGATCCACAAGGAACCCCTCTTCCTGAAGACCGCGCCGGAGAACGTCGGCCATTTTCCGCTCGTCCTCGACGAGGAGAATGCGCATGGGGACGCCTCATTCGTCGGGAACGCGTGAGGAATTCACACGAGAGTTCGCCCCCCCCCGGCGATCGCGCGCCTCTACTTCTTGAACAACCGATCGAAGGCCGCGCGCGGATCCTGAATCTGCATCGGAGAGGTGGTCGTCTCCCGCTCCACGACCTTTCGCGGCTCGAAGAACTCACAGGTGTTCCGCACGTCCTTGCGCGGAATGCGCGCGGGGATCGGTTCGGTGCATTCGAAGCGACTCCTCGGATCGAAATGCACACAGTTCTTGCACGTGTGCAGATCGGCGTGACATCTCGGACACTCCCCATCCAGAGGAATGCCGATCTCCGCCGGGACGATCTGACCGCAGATCGCACATCGGAAGACCTCGCGAACGGTCAACAGATTGGGCTTCGGGAGATCCCGCGAGCGTCGAACCGAAGAGAGCCACTCCTCCTCCAGATGTCTGTGCTTTTTCTCCATACTCGCTCCTTCAACCGGGATATGAGAGACGCCCAGCCCGTGGACTGGACACCGAGAGCAAACCAGGCTCTATTATAAACCGAGACGCGCGCTCTGACAACGAGAAGAAGAGCTTTGAGAGCGCATGGGAGGCGGCCTTCTTCGAGGACCGCAATCGCCCCGAAGGCCTCCTCATCCTAATCCGAAGACGCGTTCCGGTCGGATCTTATAGAGGACGCGTACCTCGCCGGGTTGGCGATAGGGATATTTCTCGACTCCCAGGTACTTCCGGGCGAGCTTATCAATATGCTCATCCGCCCCCTGCTCGGTGATCTCCACGACGCGCCCCCGGACCTCCACATACCGATACGGATTCTCCGGATCCATGATGACGAGCGCGACGCGCGGATCGCGCCGCATATTCCGATCCTTCACGCGCCCGCGCGCGGAGTTCACCAGCACATGCGTCCCATCGAAATCGCACCATACGGGCGTCACCTGCGGGGATCCATCGGGCATGAGCGTCGCCAGGACAGCAAATGCGCGTTTCTCGAAGAGATCCTGATATCCTTCCGGAATCGTCCGATCCATACTCTCTCATCCTCCCGATCTCGACGACTCTTCGAACACCGGAGTTAATGTAGCTCATCCTTGCTACCCGAAGCAATATCCTCGCCGCAGGACCTGTGCCTATCTTCGCAGGCGCATTGACGCCGGCGGCGTTTCGTGTATCATTTCCCCTATGTGGGTGCGATGTCCTCGCTGCGGCAAGAGAGTCGTGTGGGAGATGAACCCATTCCGACCGTTTTGCTCGGAGCGGTGTAAACTCATTGACCTGGGGATGTGGGCTTCGGAAGCCTATCGAATCGCCGGTGCTTCGGTCGGCCACTCCCAAGAGGGCATTCCCGACGCCGGCGCGGCGGAAGATGAGGAAAGACATGGCGACTCCTGAAGCACAGCGCGAGCGCTCGTCTGGCTTCCCCTGGGCTTATCTGGCAGTCCTTCTTGTGATCGCGGGGACGGTGGTCGCCTGGACCGCTCGCGCGCTCTTTCGGGACGGAGGGGCGCGCCCGGTGACGGCCGCCATTGACGGCCTCCCCTGGTCGGAGAAGAGCGCCCGGCGCGCGCCGGATTTTCGCATTCGCACACTCGATGGACGCCAGATCGCTCTATCGGACTTTCGCGGCAAGGTCCTCATCCTTGATTTCTGGGCGACGTGGTGTCCCCCCTGCCGCGAGGAGATCCCTCTGCTCGTCCGGCTGAAGAAAGAGTACGGCGAGCACGGCGTGGAGATTCTCGGGCTTACCGTTGAGGACCCAGAGAGCGACGCCGATACGGTCCGCGAATTCGCCCGAGAATTCGGCGTGAACTATATCATCGGCTTCGCCCCCGAGGGCATGCTCGACGTCTTCGCCGGACCGGGCGAAAACCCCATCCCGCAGACGTTCGTCTTCGATCGCCAGGGGAGACTGCGGGAGCATCTTGTGGGATACGATCCGCTGAGCGACGGGCCCCGACTGCGGAGCGCCCTGGCTCGGATTCTCTCCGAGTGAGTCCATCTCTGGAAGACATCCCCCTCTCGCAACCTCTCTCTTCCCTCAAGAGGAAGCTTGCCCGAATCCCGGGCCCTTGAGTATATTTTCCGGTTCGGGAGAAGCTGGCAGATGCTCAGGAGCCGAGCGAACGGCAAGGACATTCGGAGCGCTCAATGGCGCGTGATGGCCGCCTCAGGCCTGGCCGTTCTCCTGAGCGTGGCCCTCGCTCTTGTGATGACGCGCGAGCGCGCATCCGGTTTTGTCAGCATCGCGACCGATCCCCCGAAAGCGACTGTTTTCATTGATGGAAAGCCGATCGGTCAAACTCCTCTGGTGGTCGAACTCACGGCGGGAAAGCATCACGTCGTCATCCGCAAGGATGGATATAAACCCATCGAGCGCGAGATCTTCGCCGATCCCTCCGAGCCCGAGGCGAACTACGATTTCGCGTTGGATCCCGTAGAGCCCACGGAACTGCCGGGCGACCGGCGCGAACGGATCCGACACCTGAAGCTTCTTGTGGAAGAAGCGATCCGGCGCGGGGATTACGTGGCTCCGGAGAAGGAGAACGCGCTCTACTATCTCAATCAATTGCAGCGCCTCGATCCCCACGATCCCTTCATCTCCGAGATGCGCGAGCGCATCCGTCAGATCCTCCGCCAGCAGGCGGAAACGGCTCGACGGCGGAGGCATCTCTCCTAGGCCTTCTTCCCCACCCATTCAGGGGCGCGAAGTCCGAGCGCGAACGATCTCTCGGAGTTTCTTCACCTGCTCGCGGACCTGCTCGGCATTGGGCGCACTGGGGACCTCCTGGAGGTATTTCTCGGACTGCTCGAGCGCGCTCGCGTAGTCTCCTCGCCGCAAGAAGAGGTTCGCCAGATGCAGGCGCGCGATCGAAGAAGCCGGCGGAGAACCCAAAGAGAGCGCCTTTTCCAGCTCGTCCTGCGCTCGCTCCAGATCGCCCGTCTGCATGAGGGCGACTCCACAGAGCATGTGTGCGGACCAATTGCTCGGGTCCAGAGCCACAGCAGACTTCAAATGGTTCAGAGCCGCCTCGTACTCCCGCTGAAGCAGATGGAGGAATCCCAGATTCACCCGGGGATGAGCCGCGCGGGGGTCCAGCTCAAGCGCTTTCTCAAAGGCCGCGCGCGCTTCGGCCAGTTGATTCAGGCGAAGATACTGCACGCCGAGGTCGTTGAGCGCCTGAAGATACTGAGGATACAGAGCCAGAGCCCGTTGAAAATGCGGGATGGCCTTCTGCGGATTCCCCTTGCGGGATTCCTTCACCCCTTGCTCGTAGGCCTTCCGCGCTTCTTTGGGGATCGCCGCGCTCAATCGAGCCAGAGAGATCGTCCCTTCGGCCGGTCGCTCCGAGAGCGGGCGTTCCTTCTCGCGCAGGAAGATATTTTGCGTGAAGACGCGCGCCGTGCGCCCGAAGACTTCGATGCGCTCGATCTCGGTGGCGAAGCGCTCGGTCTCCCAGACGACGATCTCGTAGGTCCCGTTGGGGACGGCTCGAAATTCGAAGTTCCCGATCGAATCGGTGAACGTCTCGCTGACGACGTTACGAGCGAACGAGCGCAGCGTCACGCGCACCCGCTCCTCCACAGGGGCTCCGGTGGGAAGGAAGACCCGCCCGCGAATCTGATGGAGCACCCCGGCGGGACCCGGAGCCGGTCGCCCCACCTCCCCCTGCTGCGCCCAGACGCCCGCGCTCGCCCAGAGAATCAGAAGGATCAGATTCACGCTCCGCATAACTCACCACGCCTCCTATGACCGGACGATGAGGGCGTGGATGACACACGAGGCCAGGTGCGCCTCACTCCCAGAGGGCGCGCTGGAAATGTCCCTTGAGCTTTCGATAGGTCGTCTCCAGATCCTCGGGCAGCACGCGCGTCTCCGCGATGACGGTCGTGAAGTTCGTGTCGCCGAACCATCGAGGGAGCACATGCAGGTGGAAGTGATCGGCAATGCCCGCTCCGGCCGCCCGTCCCAGATTCATCCCGAGGTTCAATCCGTGCGGACGGTACACGGTCGTCAGAACGCGGCAGCAGTACTTGGCCAGGTCCATCATCTCGTCGGTGAGGCTCTTGGGGGCCTCGGAAAAGGACGCCAGATGCGCATAGGGTGCGATCATGAGATGCCCGGTCGTGTACGGATAGAGGTTCAGGATGACGAAGTTCTCTCGCCCGCGATACAGGATCAACGCCTTCTCATCGCTCAACCGAGGAGCCTCGCAAAAGACGCAGGGCGCCGGCTCCTCGGCGGTGGAGACATACCGGAACCGCCATGGACTCCAGAGAAAATCCATGCTACTGATTGATCAGCTCCTTCAGCTCCTTCCCCGGTTTGAAATAGGGCAGGCGCTTGGGAGGAACATCCACGACCTCACCCGTCTTCGGATTTCGCCCCCGACGCGGACCGCGCTCGCGGAAGCGGAAGGAGCCAAAACCGCGCAACTCGATCCCCTCTCCGCGCTTGAGCGCAGAGACGAGGCTCTCCAGCACCGTCTCGACAATAACCTGCGAATCCTTGCGCGCCAGCTCGGCCATGCGGGCGACCTCCTCGATGAGGTTCGCCTTGGTCAAGGTCTTCCGCTTCGAGGGCGCGGCTTCTTCAATCGGCCTCTGTGCATCCATATGGCTCCCCCTTCCCCGAGAGTACGGGCTAAAGTAACAAATCTCCCCTCTCAGATCAAGGCTCCTTCAGGGAATGTTCGAGCCATTTCAGATACGCTTCGGAGCCCGCCTCGATGGGGAGGGCGATGATCTCAGGAACCTGATAGCTATGAAGCTCACGCACAGCATCCGCAAGGGCCGACCACTTCTCCCGAGTCGTCTTCACCAGAAGCAGGACCTCTTGTCCTCGCGCGACTTCGCCCTGCCACCAGTAGAAGGACTCGACCTGCGGGACGAGAGTGACGCACGCGGCCAGGCGCCGCTGGACGAGAGCCTGGGCCAGACGCTGGGCTTCTTCCCAACTGCCGGCTGTGATGAAGACCACGCAATAGGGCGTATCCATAGGGCGTCTCAGAGGAAGTAGGAATAGAGATTCATCGGACGCGTGAGCAAGGCCACCGGATCCTCAACGTTCAAAGCCTCGCGGACCAGAAAGGCTTCTCCATGCTCGGCGTCAATGAGGGCTCCGTAGTATCGCTGTCGCGCCTCGACGCGCCGCAAGAACCCCTCCGAACTGACGCGCGTCTCCGGCTCGGGACGGGAAGGGTCATAGAGCTGGGAACGATGCGCGCAAATGGCCTGCCGCTTCTGCTCGGCGAATTCCGTGATGTCCACGATGAAACTCGGAGGGATCGTGCGCGGGAAGAGGAAATAAGCCAGAGCACAAGGCCGATAGCGCGCCTCAGCGGTCTCGGGATCGTATTTGGCCAATCCGGCCAGGAAGGCCGCCTCGCGCACGATGCGACTCGTATGGGCATGGTCCGGATGCGGATCTTCCCAGTAATGCGTGAAGACGACCTTCGGCCGAAGTCGGCGCAGCAGGCGCACACAGGCCCGCCGCGCTTCTTCCGTCGCCAGGACGCGACTGTCCGGCAGTCCGAGCGTCTCGCGCACGGCGACGCGCAGAAGGCGGGCCGCCTGGGCGGCCTCCTGTGCGCGCAACTCGGGCGTCCCGCGCGTTCCGGCCTCCCCTCGCGTCATATCGAGAATCCCCGTGCGATACCCAAGCGCCGCGAGCTTGAGCAACGTCCCCCCCATGGCCAGTTCCACATCATCCGGATGGGCTCCGATGGCTAAGACATCTACTGTCTCCCGGCTCATGCTCTCCCCTCCCGACCGAATTCAATACCGCAAGAAGGCTCCCAGCCCCCCGACGGCCTCTAACTTCTCGGCCGCCGGTCCGCGCACCTCTTCGACACTGCCTCCCAGAGCGAGCGTGCGCTCTAGAATGTGCTCCAGAAAGTCGGACACCTCCTCCAGATTCCCTCCACAATACCAGCAGCGCGGCGGGGGAGGGTTCCAGAAGAGAGCGCCACAGCCGGCGCAGATGGAGCCCGTGATCTGATGATGGCGCGCATAGAGGAGCCGCCCCACTCTCCCCTCATGAAGGGCCTCCAGCGTCGCCGTCGGACCCAGGACGGCGCGATCGCCCTTATTGGCCGCCGTGATGAGCGCCTCGACCAAACGCTGTTCGGCCTCGCGCTCGGCCTGCTCCTGCAGGCGCAGAGTCTCGGCGAGAACCTCTTGCTCCGAAGCCGTGATGGGCAGAGAGAGCGTTCCCACGACGCGTTCTCTCATCCGTTTGGGCAACACGCGCATCAGCTCACCGACAGCCTCCACTGTCCCTCCCACAAGGAGGCGATCGAAGCGGTGCTGCTCCATCACCTCCCTCAAGCGCTCCACCACGCGCACGGCATGCCCGTGCACATGCATATCGTGATGTCGCTGAAGATTCTTCTGCGACCAGATCCGATCCATGCTCGTGGTCACCGTGCGCCGGGGCACCTCATCGAAGAGCGCTTCGTGCTCCTGAATTTCGCCCAGGTACACAGTGAAAAACCGCGCCTTCTCCTTATCCATCAGGACGACCCCATATCGCTCGTGTTCGTCGAGCGCCTCAATGAGAGGGCGGAGATAAGGCACTCGCTCAAAGCGCGCCACGCTCGGCAAGAGGATCGGAAACTCGCGATCCCACCAGAAATCATGCCGGGTATCGGAGAAGACGACCAGACTCTTCTTCCTCGGCGTGTAGCTGTGAAGGAATCGAAGCAAGCGCGCCCGGTTCTGCTCGAACTCCGCGCGCGCGCTTTCTTCCAGATTTTGCGAGACGTCCCGCAGCAGGTTCTGCAGAACCGTCTCGAATCCGCGCTTCCGATTGCTCGGCTTGGATTGATCCACATCCAGATACAGGCTCAAGACCCATCCCTCTCCCTGCGGGACATACGCCTTGACGATCTCAATGTCCTGGTATGAGACCATACGCTCCCTCCCCAACCCACGAGAGTCTTCCTCATTCCCCTGAATCCGTCCCCGATGCTGCCGCCTCTCGGATGCGCCGCACGGTGAAGCGGAAGAGGCGAATCGGTTCCTCCGGTCGAATACCGGCCTTCAGGCGAGCATAATGGAGTTGCTGTTCGACGGTCTTCACATCCGGAAGATCTGGCAGCAAGAGCCCTCGCCGCCCATCGTCCGTCTGGACGATGACTCCGTAGCGCTGCGGATCGAGATCCTCCGGACCTCCAACGGGCTCCGGCTCCGAAAGGACATCTACGGAGAAGACCAGATCCGGCAGCTCCTCGAGGCGCACGGGCTCAAATCGCGGATCGCGCGTCGCTGCGGCAATGGCGTTGTGAATGACTTCGCGCGCCACATTCTCCTGCGTGGGCTCAATCGTCCCGATGCATCCGCGCAGCGCGCCGCGACGCGTTTTGATGCTGACGAAGACGCCCGCACATTCGGCGGCGATCCCCTGAAGCCGTTCGGGGGGATCGAGAACGCGCCCCTGCTCCAGATACACGCGAACGGCGCGTCGGGCGAGCGCGGGTAAATCGGCCTCGCCGAGAGCCGACTCCGGCAGGTGAGCCGATTCGCTCTCCGAATAATCGGCGAGCACAGCGGCCATATATCCGACGCCAAAAGGTCCCTCGTAAGAGAAGACCTCCGGGCGGTGGAGCGTGCGCCCGAGCGCCCCGTAGGCGATGAGCAACGATCGGTAGATATCCTCGCCCGCCTGCTCGCGCAGGTTTGGATCCAGGCGCAGGATGCGCTCGAAATCGCCGGCGCGAATCGCTTCGACGATCTCCCGATCATAGCGATGGGCTTCGGGATGGTATCCGGCCGGCGCTCCCGGCTTCAAGCGGTGGCTCATATCGCCGCTGGCGCAAATCGCCAGACGCAACTGGAGCTGCGCGGCCGCTTCGGCCAGACATTCGCCGAAATGGAGATGCTCCTCAGCCGGGCGCAAGGAAATGCCGACGACCAGAACGCTCGAGCGCCATCCCGCCTTGAGGAGATAATAGAGCGGAACCATCGTCCCATGATCCAGGCGCCGTCCGGCCGGAACAAGCCACATCGAAAGGCCCCGCTCGTGAGCGAGAGCCGAAAGGCGCGAGAGCAACACGACGTGATTGGGGACGTCGAACTCGACCTGAGGAGCCCCAAAATCCCACAGGTCGCCCCGCAATCGAGGTCCGCTATAGGCGCTGAAGCTCTGAGGATCCAGAGGCGCGTGCGGGCTGATGATCACGACGACATCCGGACGCGCGGCGACCAGCCGCTGCATCATCTCCTCGACGCCGCGCACCGTCTCCCGCACCTCTTGAAGATGTCGCCCCCCGACCTCCGGGATGATGATCGGAGGATGGGGAGAAACTCCGGCGAAGATCACCGATGATCCCATAGGTTTCCTCCCCACAAGAGCCGACGGAACGCACGTCTCCAGTCGGCTACTCCGCAGGCGCCGGAGTCGCGACCACCTCCTGCTGTCGCACCAACCGTTCGAGCTCTTCTCGATCCAGCGTCTCCCGCCGCATCAGCTCCTGAGCCACACGCCGGAGAATCTGCTGTTTCTCCTGCAGAATCATCCGCGCGCGCTGATAGGCTTCGGTCACCACGCGGTGCACTTCCTCATCAATCTGACGCGCCATGTGCTCACTGAAATTTCGCTCCTCGCCCGCCGAGAGCGGAGCGTGAAGGAACTGTCCGGCCCACGGGCGTCCATAGGTCAACGGCCCCAGCCGCTCGCTCATGCCGAATCGCATGACCATCTGGCGGGCGATTTCGGTCGCCTGCTCCAAATCATTGTGCGCTCCCGTTGAAACCTCACCGAAGATCAGCTCTTCGGCCGCGCGCCCTCCGAGCAAGACGGCGAGCCGGTCCTCCAGTTGCGATCGCGTGAGCAGATACCGATCCTCCATCGGCAACTGCAGCGTCGCCCCGAGCGCTCCGATCGTCCGCGGAATGATCGTCACCTTGTGAACGGGATCGGCATGAGGGACCGAAAGAGCCACAAGCGCATGCCCGACCTCATGGTAGGCGACCCGCTCCTTCTCCTCAGGCGACATGACGCGCCCCTTTTTCTCCAGCCCCAGCAGGACACGATCTATGGCGT
Organism: uncultured Clostridia bacterium; assembly: GCA_964615335.1. Classification (GTDB taxonomy): domain Bacteria; phylum Acidobacteriota; class Blastocatellia; order HR10; family HR10; genus HR10. Next base: position 83,454 of record CAZTMT010000009.1, on the reverse strand, counting down.
TCTCGAAGTCCTGCATCTGGACTTCCGATGCCCCGCGACGCGCCGCCAGGAGAGCCGCCTCATTGACGATGTTGGCTAAATCGGCGCCGACCATCCCGGGCGTCCGCGCGGCGATAAGGCGCAGGTCCACATCGGAGGCCATCCGGATCTTTCGCGCATGCACGCGCAAGATCTCCTCGCGCCCTCTCACATCGGGCTTATCCACGACGATCCGCCGGTCGAAACGCCCCGCTCGCAGAAGCGCCGGATCCAGGACTTCGGGCCTATTGGTCGCCGCCATGATGATCACGCCCTTGGACGAATCGAAGCCATCCATTTCGACCAGCAGTTGATTGAGCGTCTGCTCGCGCTCATCATGGGCCCCGACAAGCCCTCCTCCTACGGCTCGCATCTTCCCGATGGCATCCAGCTCATCAATGAAGACGATACACGGGGCGCGCCTCTTGGCCTGCTCGAACAGATCACGCACGCGCGCCGCCCCCACCCCCACGAACATCTCCACGAACTCCGACCCCGAGATGGAGAAGAACGGAACGCCCGCCTCCCCGGCCACCGCGCGCGCCAAGAGCGTCTTGCCCGTCCCCGGAGGCCCGACCAGAAGCACTCCCTTCGGAATACGCCCGCCCAGGCGCTGGTAGCGCACCGGGTTCTTCAAGAAGTCCACAATCTCCATCAGCTCGGCCTTCGCTTCGTCCACTCCCGCCACATCAGCGAACGTCACGCGATTCTCACTGCTTGTGTCATAGATCTTCGCCTTGCTCCGTCCGAAAGTGAGGGCTCCCCCTCCCCCTTGCGCCAAACGTCGCATCCCATAGCCCCAGAGAGCACCCAGAACAAGAAGCGGCAAAATCCAATAGAAGAAGAGTTGCTCCCACCAGGACGTGCGTTCGATGACGCCGGAGAATTTCACCCGGCGCCGTTGCAGCTCCCCGAGCAGTTCCCGCTCCTCGATCCCAGGAACCCGCGTCGCGACGACCAAGCGCTCTTCTCCGGAGAGACGGGCTCGGATCTCGCTCTCGCTGATCCACACTTCGGCGATCCGCCCCTGGTGCAGAGCGTCCCAGAACTCGCTATAGGAGATGCGCTCGGGTCTCACCCGCGCATATTGAATGGAGAGCAAAACGCCCAGCATGAAGAGCAAATAGAGACCGCTGAAGATCCATTTCTGTCGCGTGAGCTTGTCCATAAAAGGTCCCTCAGGCCGCCTTCGGAAAAGCGGCCTCTCCGAAAGCTTCCTCGGGGGTGATCTCGCGACCGGTCCGGAGATCCGGATCCCGAGCATCCACAAGGAAGAGGCGCACCGGCTGATCGCCGAACCGCATCCGAAGGAGACGCCGCTCCAGGGGGGCAGGGACGTAGACCATCAGATCCGGATTCGCGCTCTTGCTGCGCCGGAGGTCTTGTTCGCTCGCCCAGACGGCGACATAAGAGACTCCATCCACCTCTAGTGTGAGAATATCCCCATTGGCTCGCCGCAAGACGTAATAGGTCGCCATCGCCCCCCCTTCCGCTTTCACCCTCGCGGCTCAAGGACCACGAGGAAACTTCCTCCCTGACGCGGACTGTACACGCGAAGAACGGCCCGGCGGCGACCCACCTCCGCCGCGAGACGACGAAATTCGGCCGGAGTACGAACCGGTTGGCGATTGATCTCCTGGATCACATCCCCGGGCGCCAATCCCGCTTCCGCAGCCGGGCTCCCATCGGCGACATCCACGATGAGGACCCCGGTGATGCGAACCGGAATATCGTACCGCCGCTGGAGAGCGGGCGTCAGCTCCTGAACCTCCAGACCACTTAACGTCATGTCCCGTTCGGACGGCCCGCCCGAGGAGATACCCGCGCGTTCCTCCTTGAGCTCCTCCAGTTCGGCGGTGACCTTCTGCTCCCGCCCTTCGCGCAGGATCGTGAGCGTCACGCGCGTTCCGGGAGCCGTCAGCGCGACCATGTTTCTCAACTGCTCGCTCGTGCTGACCTGCTGTCCGTTGAACTCCAGGATGATGTCATCGCGCCGCAGGCCCGCGCGATCCGCCGGACTCCCGGGGACGACGTCCAGGACGATCGCCCCCCGGCGTCCCTTGGCTCCATAGACTTCCGCCATCTCCTCGGTCAAGGTCTGAATGTTCACCCCCAGATATCCGCGCACGACGCGCCCGTACTTCAGAATCCGATCCATCACCTCGCGCGCCATGTTGATCGGGATGGCGAAGCCCACGCCTGCATTGGCCGGCGCTCCCCGGGTGAAGATCGCCGTATTGATGCCGATCAACTCGCCGCGCATGTTCACCAGCGGTCCGCCCGAATTGCCGGGATTAATCGCCGCATCCGTCTGGATGAAATCGCCATAATCGGCGATGCCGAGGCTCCCGCGCCCGGTCGCGCTCACGATCCCGAAGGTCACCGTGTGCCGCAACTGCGGATTGAACGGGCTCCCAATGGCGATGACGAAATCTCCCGCCTGGACCCGCGAGGAGTCGCCCAGCACGATCGCCGGGAGCTTCGTCGCCTCGATCTTCACGACCGCAATGTCTGTCTTCGGATCGGACCCGATCACCCGCCCCTTGAATCGGCGCCCGTCGGCCAGCATCACATCCAACTCCACAGCGTTCTCCACGACGTGATGGTTCGTCAGGATGTATCCATCCGGGCTCACGATCACGCCCGAACCGAGCCCTTGACGATATTGCTCCCGCCGCGGAACGCGAGGCTCTCCGAAGAACCAGCGGAAGAACGGGTCATCGAAGAACGTTCCCCACTCCCCCCGAATGGGGATCTTCGTCTCAATACTGACGACCGAATCGCGCACGGCGCGCACGACGGGCCCCAATCCCTCCAGCAGAGAGATATTCCCGCTGATCGGCGTTCCCGTCGCCAGGTAGACAGGGACCTTCGTCTCGTTCCCTCGGAACGGAGACCAATCCGTCCGCGCCGTGATCGCCGATCCCGCCAAAATCCCGACCAGGAGAAGTCCGAGGGCTCCCGCAATGTGTCGGGTGCGCCCCTGGGAAAGAGTTCCGATTCTCTTGATGATCGCTCTCATCTCCGTCCTCCCCCGAGGAGATCACGGGGCGACCGGGGCCTCCTTCGGTTGAGCCGAGAAGGTGAGCCGGCCTCCCTCTTCGTCCACGAGGACGAGGAAATTATCTCGCACCTCGCCCTGCAAGATCAATTTCGCCAGCGGCGTCTCCACTTCCCGCTGGATCACCCGCTTGAGCGGTCGCGCGCCGAAGACCGGATCATACCCCCACTGGGCCAGCCGCGCCTTCGCCCGTTCGGAGAGTTCCAATTCGATCTGCCGATCCCGCAGCCGCTCTCGAAGCCGATTCAGTTGAATCTCCACGATTCGCTTCAGATGCTCTTCGGTGAGGGCATGGAAGACGACGATCTCATCCACGCGGTTCAAGAACTCCGGACGGAATGTCCGGCGCAACTCCGCCAGCACGGTCTCCTTCATCCGCTCGTATTCGGGACCCTGGGCCCCTCCCCGATGTTCCAGGATGAGGTGGCTCCCGATGTTGGACGTCATAATGATGATCGTATTCTTGAAGTCCACCGTGCGCCCGTGGCTATCGGTCAGGCGTCCATCGTCAAGAATCTGCAACAGAATGTTGAAGACATCCCAATGGGCTTTCTCCAACTCGTCGAAGAGGATGACCGAGTAGGGCCGACGGCGCACAGCCTCGGTGAGCTGCCCTCCTTCCTCGTACCCGACATATCCGGGCGGCGCGCCGATCAATCGCGCCACCGCATGTTTCTCCATGTACTCGGACATATCAATCCGAATGAGGGCGCGCTCATCATCGAAGAGACATTCGGCGAGCGCGCGGGCCAGCTCCGTCTTGCCGACGCCCGTCGGACCGAGGAAGATGAAGCTTCCGATGGGGCGGTTGGGGTCTTTCAGCCCGGCGCGCGCGCGACGCACGGCTTCGGCGACAGCGCGCACGGCCTCCTCCTGACCGACGACCCGCTTGTGCAGCTCTTCTTCCAGACGGAGCAGCTTCTGAATCTCCCCCTCTAGCAGACGGCTCACGGGAATACCCGTCCAGCGGCTCACGACCTCGGCGATGTCCTCCTCATCTACTTCCTCTTTGAGCAACCGCACGCCTCCGTGCCGCGCGGCTAATTCGGCGAGCTGGGCCTCCTGCTCGCGCACGCGCTTCTCCAGCTCAACCAGACGCCCGTAGCGCAGCTCGGCGGCTCGGTTGAGATCATAAGCGCGCTCGGCCTGCTCGATGAGGATCTTCGTCTGCTCGATCTGCTCGCGCAGCTCGCGCAAGTGGGCCAGAATCTGCTTCTCCTCCTCCCACTGCGCGCGGAGCCGATCCGCCTGCACGCGCAATTCGGCCAGCTCATCCTCGATCCGACGCAAGCGCTCGCGAGAGGCCGGATCGGTTTCGCGCTTTAACCCCTCGCGCTCGATCTCCAGTTGCATGATCCGCCGCAGGATCTCATCCAGCTCCGAGGGCATCGAATCGATCTCCGTGCGCAGCCGCGCCGCCGCTTCGTCCACCAGGTCAATCGCCTTATCCGGCAAGAAGCGATCCGAGATGTACCGGCTGGAGAGCATGGCCGCTGCCACAAGGGCCGAATCCTTGATGCGCACGCCATGATGGACCTCATACCGCTCCTTCAGCCCGCGCAGGATCGAGATCGTATCCTCGACCGAGGGTTCTCCGACCAGGATCGGTTGGAAGCGCCGTTCCAGCGCGGCGTCCTTCTCGATGTACTTGCGATATTCGTCCAGCGTCGTCGCTCCGATGCACCGCAATTCGCCGCGGGCGAGCATGGGCTTGAGGAGGTTGCTCGCATCCATGGTCGCGCCCTCGGCGCGACCGGCTCCGACGACCGTGTGCAATTCGTCAATGAAGAGGATGATCTCGCCCTGCGACTCCTGGACCTCGCGGAGCACGGCCTTCAGACGCTCCTCGAACTCGCCGCGATATTTCGCTCCGGCAATAAGTGCGCCCATGTCCAGTTGAATGACGCGCTTGTTCTTGAGCCCCTCGGGGACATCCCCTCGCACGATCCGTTGCGCAAGCCCCTCGACGATAGCCGTTTTCCCAACACCCGGCTCGCCAATGAGCACGGGATTATTCTTGGTCCGACGCGAGAGGACCTGAATAATACGCCGGATCTCATCATCTCTCCCGATGACCGGATCGAGCTTCCCCTGAGCGGCGAGCCGAGTCAGATCGCGCCCGTAGCGTTCGAGCGCTTGATAGGTCGCTTCAGGCGTCGGGCTGGTCACACGCTGCGTTCCCCGGATCTGCTGCAAGGCCTTCATCAGGCGATCGCGATCAAGACCAAGCTCGAGCAAGATGCGCCCGGCCGCTTGTTTGCGCCCTTCCTCCAAAATGGCGAGCAGAATGTGCTCGACGCTGATGTACTCGTCCTTCAGACGAGCCGCTTCCTCCTCGGCTCTCGCCAGCAGGTGATTGAGGCGTCCCGTGATGTAAACGTAATCGGGACCGGCGGCCGGACCGCTCACCTTGGGCCAGCGGGCTAGCTCCTGCTCCAGACGGGCGATGACCTGGCGCGGATCAATGCCGGCCTTCTCCAGGATCGCCGAGGCTAATCCCCCCTCCTGCTGCAGCAGGGCCAGCAGCAGATGTTCGACATCAATCTGCTGATGACTGTAGCGCGCCGCTACGCTCTGAGCCGCGCGCACAGCTTCTTGGACCTTCTCCGTCAGACGCGTGAAGTCCATAGTCTCTCTCCTCTGATGTCACAGTCCGATCTCACGCCGCGGATTAAAACGGGACTCGCGCGCCAACTGCTCGAAGAGTTGTCGTTCGGTCGGCGTCGGACTGGAAGGCACCAGGATCTTCAACTGCACGTACAGATCGCCGCGCCCTCCGCGCCGACGCGCCAGCCCCTGACCGCGCAGCCGCAACTTCTGCCCGCTTTGCGAACCCGGCGGCAGCGTCACTTCGACCCGCCCCTCGAGCGTGGGGACCTGAATCTTCCCCCCCAGGACGGCCTCCCACGGCGTGATGGGAATCTCGACGTAAAGATCATCCCCAGAGACCGTGAAGATTGGATGCTTCTGCAACCGAATCTTCAGGTAGAGGTCCCCCGGAGGTCCTCCTACTCCGGGTTCCCCCTGACCGGCCAGACGAATCACCGACCCCTCGCGCACACCGGCGGGAATTTTCACCTCAACCGCTCGCCCGTTGGGCAAGCTGACCCGACGCGTCGTTCCCCGATGCGCTTCCTCAAGAGTGAGCACCAGCTCGGACTCGATGTCCGATCCCCGAATTCCCCATCCGACGCCCGCGCTCCCTGCCGCACGCCGCCCCGAGGCTCGCCCGCGCAATCCGCCAAAGAGCATCTCGAAGAAGTCGCTGAATGTCCCCGGCCCTCCAGTGAAGAAGTCGAAGTCGCCGAAATTGATCCGAATCTTCTCCCAATCCGGCGGGGGCGTGAAGTCCGAACCGGCCTTCCAGTTCGGCCCGAGCCGATCGTAGAGCTCGCGCTTTTTGGGATCCCCGAGGACCTCGTACGCCTCGTTGATCTCCTTGAACTTCTCCTCGGCCGCCTTATCCCCCGGATTCAAGTCCGGATGGTACTTCCGGGCCAGGCGGCGAAAGGCGGCTTTGATCTCCTCTTGAGTCGCCGTCCGAGGGACTCCCAGGATCTCGTAGTAGTCTTTGTACTTGACAGCCATAGCGCCTCCCACCCGTGCAGAGGTCGGCCACTTGGCAGGAGATCTTCAGGATCCGGGGCTCTGCGCAGGACTCCCTCCTGTGAGGCTTCCCGGGTCGTCCCTCACCCGGTGGGATCCTCGCAGAGCCATGCGCCCGCGCTCGCCTTTCATCCTCGCCAGTTCAAGGCCTGAATCAGCTCCGCCCGCGCGAGATTCTCCTCCCGCCGCGCCGCGCTCAGCTCGGCGACGGCCCGCTGATACTGCTCCTTGAGGCGCTCGGGCGGTCTGGGTCCCGCATCGCGAAGCTGCCCGTTGATGTCGCGCACGCGCTCCAGCGTCGCGCGCACGCGCTCGCGTGCCGCCAGAAGACGACGCATGAGCCGGGCCAGCATCTCCTGGCGCGTCTCATATCGAGGGGGGACCGGCTCGACGACTTCCTCCTCGACCGGTTCCGGACGGGCCGCCTGAACCGGCTCCTCGTCCTCCTCCTCGACCTCGATCAACTCCTCTTCCTCAACCTCAACTTCTGAGAGCGGCTCCTCTTCAAGGAGAAAGTCCTCCTCATACTCCTCGAGGACCTCGTCATACGGCTCGACCGATTCCTCATAGGAAGGAGCCCGTTCCTCGGGCGGTGTTGGGAGGACGGGCTCTTCTGATACTGTTTTCTTCCGACGTGGCATCCTGTGTCACCTCCTCAGGAGATTCCGCGCGATCTCATGGATCGCAGATCCCTCGGTCGCGCGGGCGATATTTCAGTGGCTGGGCTTGAATTCGGCATCAATGACGTCGTCCGATCCCCCTTCGGAGCGACGTCCCGACGTCCCCGCTCCGGCCGAGGTCGCGTGACCGTAGGCGATGGCCGCGATCTGATGAGCGACCTGCTGCAAATCGGACATGAGCTGACGAATCCGCTCGATCCCGGCCTCTTCTTTGATCGCCTGCCGGATCTCCTGGATCAACTGCTCGGCCCGCGCGCGCTCGGACGGGGGCACCTTATCGCCCAAATCCCGCAGCGTTCGCTCGACCTGATAGGCGAGGCTGTCGGCCTGGTTCCGCGCTTCGACCAGCTCGCGCCGACGCCGGTCCTCTTCGGCGTACATCTCGGCCTCGCGGATCATCCGCTCGATCTCCTCCTTGGAGAGCTGCGTCGAACCGGTGATCGTGATCTTGGCCTCGCGCCCGGTCGCTTTATCGCGCGCGCTCACGTGCAAGATGCCGTTGGCGTCAATGTCGAAGGTCACCTCGATCTGCGGCACACCGCGAGGAGCCGGCGCGATTCCTTCCAGACGGAACCGCCCGAGCGTCCGATTGTCGCGCGCCATCTCGCGCTCGCCCTGCAAGATGTGAATGTCCACGGCCGTCTGATTGTCCTCGGCGGTCGTGAAGATCTCGGTCCGCCGCACGGGAATGGTCGTATTGCGCTCGATGATCTTGGTCATCACCCCTCCGAGCGTCTCCACCCCGAGCGAGAGCGGAACGACATCCAGAAGCAAAACCTCCTTGACCTCGCCGGCCAGCACGCCCGCCTGAATGGCCGCGCCGATGGCCACGACCTCATCCGGATTCACCGATTGATTCGGCTCCTTCCCGAGAAGCCGCCGGACCAACTGCTGCACGGCGGGGATGCGCGTCGCTCCCCCAACGAGGATGACTTCGTCAATATCGCGTTCGGTCATCTTGGCATCCGCGAGCGCCTGACGGACCGGCCCGATGCACCGCTCGACCAGATCGGCCGTCAACTGCTCGAACTTGGAGCGGGTGAGCTTCATCTCCAGATGTTTCGGCCCGGTCGCATCCGCCGTGATGAAGGGGAGGCTGATGATCGTCTCCATGACGCTGGAGAGTTCGATCTTCGCCTTCTCGGCCGCCTCGGTCAACCGCTGCAGCGCCTGGCGATCCTGGCGCAGATCAATGCCATATTCCCGCTTGAACTCCTCGGCCAGCCAATCCACGATCCGTTTGTCGAAATCATCGCCTCCCAGATGCGTGTCTCCGCTTGTGGCCTTCACTTCGAAGACCCCGTCTCCGACCTCCAGGATCGAGACGTCAAACGTCCCCCCTCCGAGATCGAAGACCAGGATGGTCTCGTTCTTCTTCTTGTCCAGTCCATAGGCCAACGCGGCAGCCGTCGGCTCGTTGATGATCCGCAGGACGTTCAGTCCGGCGATCTTCCCCGCATCCCGTGTCGCCGTGCGCTGAGCATCATTGAAGTAGGCCGGGACGGTGATCACGGCATCGGTGATCTTCTCCCCCAAATACCGCGAAGCATCCTCCACGAGCTTGCGCAAGATCATGGCCGAGATCTCCTCGGGCGAGTAGAGCTTTCCCATGATGTCGAACCGCACGGCATCGTTTGGTCCCGGGACCACCTTGTACGGGACATTGCGAATCTCGCTGGTCACCTCCGAATACCGCCGCCCCATGAACCGCTTGACCGAATAGATCGTGTTCTCGGGATTGAGGATCGCCTGCCGCTTGGCCAACTGCCCGACCAGCCGCTCTCCCGTCTTGGTGAACGCCACAACGGAGGGAGTCAAACGACTCCCTTCACTATTGATGATGACCGTCGGCTTCCCCCCCTCCATGATGGCGATCACCGAGTTGGTCGTCCCCAAGTCAATGCCCACTGCCTTCGCCATGGTCCCTCCCTCCTCTGCGAGATTTCAGCACAGAACAGACCCTCTCTCAGGAGCGAGGCCCTCGCGCTCGCCTGCTGCGACGAGCCCGAGGCTTCTCCACTTCCGGTTGCTCAAAAGGAAGCGCTCCCTCATTCAACTCCTTGAGCGCCTGGTTGATGGCCCAAGCCAGCCCTTGACTCTCCGGATGCTTCACAAGCTGCTTGGCTCGCTTGGCCACAACCGAGCAGATCAAGTACCGACTCTCGAACTTCGAGAGGGCTTCCTCGGCTAACTTCACTCGTGTCGTCATCGCTCCTTCCTCCCGGCACGTGAGGTCTCATGGATCTCCCTTCGCACCAGGAGATTATATCATCACTCGCCTTTGCTGCCTATTCGCCTCAAACATCTTGGCAGAGGCTAAAAGCCCAACAGAAGCTTTTAGCCAACCAATATAATAAAATATGAGTCCATCTATGTCAACTCTCTGGAAGACTCCCTCGCCCGGGATAAAAACTTGACAGAGAAAGACTCATATATTAGCATACACCTGCGACCCAAAGAGTGAGGGCCAAATGGGGTGAAGAAGCGAAAAGAAAAGGGGTATACGATCAGCGCCGTGTCTGAGGCCTATGGCATTCACCCTCAGACACTTCGCCTTTACGAGCGGCATGGCCTTCTGAAGCCTTCCCGCTCCAAGGGGAACACGCGGTATTATTCGGAGAGCGACCTCAAGCGGCTGGAATTCATCCTCACGCTCACGCGAGAGCTGGGCGTGAATTTGGCCGGTGTCGAGATCATTCTCAATCTGCGGGATCGCATGGATGCCATGCAGCGCGAGATCCAGCGCTTTTTGGAGTACCTGAGAATGGAGCTCGGAGAGCGTTTGGTCTCGCAGGTGACTGAGAAATTCGCCCTGGTTCCTTTTAACTATGGAGCGCTTCTTCGGGCGCGCGCGTCCTCTCCGGATATCCGGCAGGAGCGCGAGGTTGTCCAAGAGGCGGTCGAACATTCTGGATAAAGGAGGTGATCTTCTATTAGCAAGGAGGACATGATCCCGGTTGATGGGACGGTCGTCGAAGCCCTCCCTAATGCGACCTTCCGCGTGAAGCTGGATGGAGATGGCCATGAAGTTCTGGCCCACCTCTCGGGGAAAATGCGAAAAAATTATATCCGCGTCCTTCCGGGAGATCGCGTTCGTGTGGAGCTATCCCCCTATGATCTGACGCGAGGGCGAATCACCTACCGGTACAGCAAGTAGCTCGGCTGTTCTCGGGCTGTCGGACGCCCTGCTTCCTCAAGAGGACTTTCGAACACAGCGCGCTCAGGTAGCGCCCAATATCTTCTGATCACTCCAAGGAAGCTCGGCTTGACATGGCGGGGATTCTTGTGATAAGAGTAAGCCTTCGCGCAGGAGGGACAAGGTGGTCGTTCACAAAGAGCTGAAGCAGGCGCGGCGAAATCAGATCCTCTTTTTCGCCAAACGGGTCTTCTCGCAAAAGGGGTATCACAACGCCAGTGTCTCCGACATCATCGAGAGCGCGGGGATTGCGCGCGGCACGTTCTATCTGTACTTCACGAGCAAGCGGGACATCTTCGACAGCCTCCTGGATGACGTCCTGCAAGAGCTGCGCCAGCGCATCAAGCCCATTGACCTGGGCCCGGACAAGCCCGATCCTCTCGAACAGGTCAAGGCCAATATTGGCCGCGTCCTGGAGTTCCTGGTTCGGGATCCCGAGTTGACCAAGATCCTGCTGCATCAGGCGGCGGGATTAGACGAACGGTCCGCCGCGATGCTGCAGGCCTTCTACGATCGCGTCCTTTCGCTCATCGAACGCTCCCTGGAACATGGGATCCGCATGGGTCTTGTGCGTCCCTGTCACACCCGGATTGTGGCCTCCTGCATCCTGGGGACGATGAAAGAGGTGGCCGAGCAATTGACGTCTCGGCGGGAGAATCTTCCGCCTCTGGATCTGGTCGTCGAAGAGTTGTTCAACTTCGGGTTGAGAGGGGTCTTTGCGCGCTCGACCCCATCGTGAATTTTTTTTACCTCCCCACTAGACTGACATGTCAGTCTAGTGGGTCGAAGATGCTCAAGGGGGGAAGGCGTATGGAGACGGTCCAGAAGATCAACCATTACACGGCCTATCGGCCACGCCCCTTCACGCGTGAGGAGCGGGCGACAGTGACGATCCTCTTCGGAGGGTTGACCTGGAAGCACGAACGCCTGATTCAGGGCGTGATGCACAATCTCGGATACAACGCGCAGCCTCTTCCGAACATCACGCGGGCGGATCTGGATGCGGGGAAGGAACTGATTGATGTCGGCGCGTGCTGTCCGACGATTTTCACCACGGGGAATCTGGTGAACTTCCTCAAATCGGAGGTCGCCGCGCGCGGTCGAGACGAAGTTGTGAACCGATATGTCTTTCTGACGGCCGGAGCGTGCGGACCCTGTCGGTTTGGCCAGTACCATGAATCCTACACGATGGCGCTGGACGGACTGGGCCTCAGGGATTTTCGGCTGTTCCTGCTGGCGCAGAATCAACTCGATCAAGGGGCGACGCAGGGGGGAGGGCTGGAGATCAATCTCCCCTTGAGCCTGGGATTGGTCTGGGCGATTCTGTGCGCCGATGTGCTGACGGATCTCGAATACATGACGCGCCCGTACGAAGTCGTTCCCGGAGAGACGGACCGCGTCCTCCGAGAGAGCATCGAGTATTTGTACGAAGTCTTCCGGAATCGGCCCAAGGAGAAGCTCACCGGGAGCAAGCTCAAGGTCTTCGCCTGGCATGTGCTGACGGATTACTTCACCGATGCTCTGCGCGAGGTCAAAAAGCGCTGGGATGCGATCCAGGTGGATCGGCTTCGGGTCAAACCGAAGGTGAAGATCACGGGCGAATTCTGGCTTCAGACCCATGAGGGGGAGGGCAACTACAACATCAAGCGCTGGCTCGAGCAGGAGGGAGCGGAGGTCATCCCGCCGCCCATCGCCGTTTGGCTCGACTACCTGCTGCACTCCCCCATCACGTCCGAAGAGTGGAAAGGGGCCGAACGCAACCGCAAAAAGATCGCGCTCATTCGCGCCCTGGAGGGCATTTATCACTTCGTGTACAACCGATTCCGCCGAGCGCTCGGGCGTCTCCCCTATGAGCTTCCGGATCAGGAGGAGCTGAAGCGTCTGGCCGAATCCTACTACTACTACGAACTCCGGGGCGGCGAGGGGCATATGCTCGTCGGGAAGGCCCTGTATGCGTATCGGCACAAGAAGGCGCACATGATTTGCGAGCTGTCGCCCTACTCCTGTATGCCGAACACGATGTCCATCGGAGCGATGGCGAATGTGCTCGGCCGCTATCCGGATCTGCTCTATGCGCCCATTGAAGTGAAAGGAGACGCTGAAGTCCATGCTCTCTCTCGATGCCAGATGATTCTCACTGAGGCCAAGCGGCGCGCTCACGCGGAATTCGAAAGCGTTCTGGCGAAGACGGGGCTCACGCTCGACGCCATTCGGCGTTACGAAGAGCAACATCCCGAGGTGCGGCGGAGCACCTACCGCATTCCGCACCTTGGATACGCGGGCACAGCGGCCAACTACGTCGCCTATCTGGCGCGGAAGATGCGCTGATCCCGCGCTCGAAGAGTTCGGAGAGGCTGACGAGGAGGGAGCGATGATCTGCGGAATTGATGTTGGGAGTACGACATGCAAATACGTCCTGGCGTCGCCCACGGGGGAGATTCTCTCTCAGGCTTATGAACGGCACAACACGCGACAGGCGGAGAAAGTGCTTGACTTTCTGACGCGCCTGGAGCAGGAGCACGGATTGACGCCGGGACGCGACCGGATCTTCTTCACGGGATCGGGAGCCGGTCTGATCGCCTCGTTTGTCGGAGCCAGGGTCGTGCAGGAAGTCGTCGCGGTGGCTGCGGCGGTCGAACGCCTGCATCCGACGGTACGCTTTGTCAGCGAGATCGGCGGAGAGGACATGAAGACGATCTTCTTCACGGGCGCGGACGAGTCCCGGAGCAAACAGGTCCTCATGCAGAGCGCGTGTTCGGGCGGAACGGGAACGTTCATCGAGAAGACGGCGCGCAAGCTCCAGATTCCGCTCGAGCAGCTCGCCGAGATGCGCTACGAGGGATATCCGCTGCATAAGATCAGCAGCAAATGTGGCATCTTCGCCGAAGCCGATGCCAACACTCTGCTCAAGGCGGGCGTCCCGGTCCAGGAGATCATCGCCTCTCTCTTTGAAGCCGTCGTCTACCAGAATCTGGCGACGCTCACGCGAGGGAATACCCCGTTGCCGGAGGTCCTGCTTTTGGGCGGACCGAATCTTTTCTTCAAGGGGCTGCAAGAGGCCTGGCGCCATCATCTGCTCAAGATCTGGAGGGAGCGGAAGGTCTCCCTGCCGGAGGATCGCGATCCGGCCTCGCTCATCCATGTCCCCAAGGACGCGCTCTACTACGCTGCTTTGGGCTGTATTGAGATCGCGCGGCGAGAGCCCGAGGACGTGGGCCTCTACCAGGGGAAGGAGAAGCTCCGCTGGTGGATCGAGGAGGGCCAGTACGAGGAGAAGAAGAAGGAGGGGAAGCGCGGACTCTGGACGACGCTGGAGGAGCTGAAGAACTTCCGGATCACGTACGGGAAGAACGGAACGCCCTCCCGGCTGGCGCCGAAGCGAGCGGTCCCCGATCTTTCGCGAGTGATCCTCGGATGCGATTTCGGCTCGACGACGGCCAAAGCCGTCTGCCTCTCTCCGGAGAAAGAGCTGGTCTTCTCCTGTTACGCGCTGAGCAAGGGGAATCCGATCGAGGATGCCAAGGCGCTCTTTCGTCAGATTCGGGAGGCGGTGGGTGAAGGGGAGATCCTGGCCGTGGGCATCACCGGATATGGGAAAGATCTTCTGAAGGGCATCATCGGCGCCGACTGTGCTATTGTGGAGACGATCGCGCACGCGACGGCGGGGCTTTACTTCTTCCCCGATGCCGACTGCATCTGCGACGTCGGAGGCGTGGACGTCAAGATCATGATCCTCAAAAACGGGACGGTCTCGGACTTCCGGCTCAACTCGCAATGTTCTTCCGGAAACGGCGCCTTCCTTCAGGGTGTGGCTGAGCGCTTCGGCATCCCCCTGGAGCAGATCGCCGAACATGCTTTTCGCGCGCAGGCCATGCCGCAGTTGACCATGGGATGCGGCGTTTTCTTGCAGAGCGACATCGTGAACCAGCAGCGCAAGGGATGGCAGGCCGAAGAGATTCTCGCGGGGCTGTGTGCCATCCTCCCGCTGAACGTGTGGATTTACGCCGGCGGTCTGAACAACCTCGCGCAGATCGGGAGGAAGTTCATCCTGCAGGGGGGGACGCATAAGAACCTGGCTGTCGTCAAAGCCCAAGTGGACTTCATCCGGTCGAAGGTCCCCGATGCCGAGATCGTCGTCCATCCCTATTCGGGCGAAGCGGGAGCGATCGGCGCAGCTCTGGTCGCTCACGAATGGTGGGAACGAGGGGGCCGCACGCAATTTCGCGGATTCGATGTGATTGAGAATCTCACCTACCGGACGACGACCTCTCCGGATACGGTCTGCAAGTGGTGTCCGGTCAACTGCCAGCGCAGCTTCATTGACGTCGAGCTGCCCGGAGGCAAGGGGCGCCCCTGGAGCAAAGTCCCTCTGCCCGAAGGGTGGGAGCGCGTCATCGTGAACAACTCTTGCCCCAAGGGGCTTGTGGAGGACGTCAACGAGATGAAGGCCATCAAGGCCGAGTTGGAGAAGACGAAAAATGCGTATCCCAATATTGCGGATCTCGTTCGGAAAGAAGGCTTCCGTCGCA
Source organism: uncultured Clostridia bacterium (assembly GCA_964615335.1). Classification (GTDB taxonomy): domain Bacteria; phylum Acidobacteriota; class Blastocatellia; order HR10; family HR10; genus HR10. Next base: position 68,364 of record CAZTMT010000009.1, on the reverse strand, counting down.
TCGCGGCCTAAGGATCGCCCCCACATCCGGGTGGGCATCCCCAAGGTCCTCAACATCTGGAGCACCCACCAGTTCTGGGTGGGTTTCCTGACGGCGCTGGGGATCGCCCCGGAGAACATCATCTTCAGCTCCGACACCTCTGAGGAGCAGTATCGCGAGTATGGCAAGGGCCGCGGCACAGTGGACTGCTGCTATCCCGTCAAGTGCATGAGCGGACACTATGGGGAGCTTCTCTTCGGGCAGAAGAAGAAGATTGACATCCTGCTCAGTCCGATGATCTATTCCCTGCCGTCCTTCCTGCGCGGCCATGTCCTGGACACGCTCACGTGCACGCGGGTGATGGCCGGACCGGAGAATATCAAAGCGGGATTTCTCAAGGAGCGAGATGTCTTCGCCGAGAACGGAGTGCGCTATGTCTCACCGTTTGTCTCGCTCGGCGAGCCGGAGAAAGTCGCCGTGCAGCTCTATCGGGCGCTCCGAGATGTCCTGGACCTGGAGCTGGAGGAGACGGCTCGGGCCGTCGAAGCCGGATACCGCGCTCTGGAGGCGTTCAACCAGAAGATGCGGCAGAGGAGCCGGGAGATCCTCACCTGGTGCGCGCGCAACGAGCGCCCGTGCATTCTCGTGCTGGCGCGTCCGTATCACATGGATCCGGGCATCGGGCATGAGATCGAAGCTGACTTGCAGGCGCACGGGTTTCCCATCCTCTGGATGCAGTATTTCCCCATTGATGACGATCTCATGCAGTGGCTTTTTGGGGAGGAGATTCGCGCGGGCAGGATCAAGAGTCCCTTTGACATCTCCGACGTCTGGCCTTCCTCCTACAGCAGTAACACCAATGAGATCCTCTGGGGGGCGAAAGTCGCCGCTCGCTGCCCCTGGATCACCTGCGTCATTCGCTTCTCCAGCTACGAGTGCGGGATGGATCAGCCGACCTACACGCCCACGCAGAAGATCGTCGAAGCCTCGGGCACGCTCTATTTCAAATTCGGCGATCTGGATGCGACCAAGCCCACCGGCAGCATCAAGATTCGCATCGAGACGATCGTCCACTACGTCCAGAAATATTCGCGCGACATCATCCAACGGAAGCTCGCCGCTTTACCGCCTCAATGTCCTCTGCTGCCGGAGGCCGCGTCGGTCTCGCATGCGGCCTGAGGGCCTCAGGCTTTCACGCGCACACGGTAAAGGAGTCGCGCTTCGGCCCCGCGGGCGACAGGGACGGTGAAGCGAATCGCGAACGCCCCGGCTTTCTCCCAGGGGAAGGTCGAATGCACGATCTCCCACTCCCCGCCAATGGGTTCGATGACCGTAATGGTGACGTCCTCCGTCTTTCGATTGCGCAGCACCAGCTCATACTCGGACTCGTAGACATCTCGTCCGATACGCTGGAAGGCCGTCTGCCGACGCTCGGCCACGAGATCGAAGGCCCGCCCGACACTGACGCGTACCCATTCGTCGCGCGGGATATGGGCGATACGGTCTTCGCCGAGCAACTGCGCCCCAGCCTGCGGGTCCTTTCGGTAGATGCGGATGACTCCGGCGGGCAGAGGAACGCCCAGACCCTCCCCTCGGGTGTTCGGAAAGCTGAGCGTCACGCGCACGGCTTCTCGAAGGGGCTGACCGGGCTCAACGGGCTGGCGGTAATAGAACGACTGCCCGATCACGGTGTACTCCTTTTTCACCCTCACGCCGCGAGCCGAAAGGAGAGCGAGCTGCTTTGTCTCATTGTGCCCGAGCGTCACCGGGTGCTCGAACGTATAGAGGTGGTACTCGAAGGCCTCCTGTTCCTGCGCCTGCGGAGCGCGAGCCTGCGCCTGTAGCGCGTACACATCAAGCGGGCGAAGACGCTCCTGCGGGGGACCGAGGCGCTGAATCTCACCGGCCATCAGATGCACTTCAGCCTGAGGGAAGGCGATGCCGCTCCGATTAGTGATGGTCGCCCACGCGGTCAGATCAGCCGCGCGTTCCTCCTCCTCCACCATGAGGACGTAATGAGCTTCCCAACGGATTCCGCTGGCCAAATACGAAAGCTCCACCTCCTTTTCACTTCCCCCCTCGTTTCTCACCGTCCAGACAAGCGCGGGCTGAGCCGCCAATCCCTCGGGGAGAGAGGGAAACCGGATCTCTGCGACTGCGGGCTGGATGACGATCTCCCCTTCGATCTTCCACACGGCCTGCCCATCCTGATAGGCGAGGAGCTGCGCCTTGACCGGGACCAGGTGTTCCGTCCCATTGACTATGAGACGGCGAACGAGCGTCACTTCTTTGCCGACCGAGCGTTCGAGCAATCGGTCGGGTTTCAAGAGGTCGTACGCATATTCTTGCTCCAGCAGGGTGAGGGAGCCGCTGCCCTCGCGCACCGCCACCGAGACTGTCGCCGGATCGAGCGTGTGCGCGACATCCCGCACATGGACGCGCGCGATCCCCGACGGCAGACGGAGGCGACGCGTCTCGCAGACCAGGCCGACATCGTGACTGTAAACCGTCAGCACCAGACGTCGCCGATCGCTCTGGGTCGTCGAAAGCTCTTGGGCGAGGATGAGGCTCGGCTGCATCCCCCACACGGAAGCAAGCATCAGACCAATCTTCAGAAACGCACGGGGACGAGGATGTTTCATATTTCCCTCCTCACTCGGATTCGGACAGCACGCCTATACGGATGCGTCGGGCAGCGCCTCTGTTGTCCTCATCCCGCGATCGGAAAAGAAGGCTGCGCTTTCCCCCTCCTCTCGCTCATTCGGGACGTCCGCATTCGAAAGTGATCCCCCTGAACGCGAATTTCGAGGGGAGAAGACGCGCGGTCCTACGGGTTCGGTCGCGTGGCGGGAGAGGTCTTCCGGAGCGCGTAATATCCGGCGCGCGTGCGCGCCGTGAGCGAACCGCGCTCTTTGTCCGGAAGGACTTCGACGCGGACGGCTCGCCAGCTTCCATCCCGCTCGGGGCGGCTCGGATAGTAGCCGATGGCGTACTGCGTCCGCAACTCCTGGGCGATGACGGCGGCAATGGCGTCCAGCTCATCCGGACTCTCGGGGAAGAAGGCGCGCCCGCCGGACTGACGCGCGATCTCTTCCAGCAGCTTCCGCGCTTTCTTCTCCTGGCGACCCAAGCGGCGACTCTCCGTCTGGCGGAAGATCGCGACCTCGCTCAACCCCTCGGTGAATCCCACCGCGTAGACCTGGACATCGGATTCGCGCAATCGCTCGAGGACCTGCTCCTGCGTGTAATAGCTATTGCGGTCCTCCCCATCGGTGATGACGACGATCGCCTTGCGCCGATGCTTCCCGTATTTCTGGGCATGTTCGACCGAGAGGTAGATGGCATCGAGCAAGGCCGTTTGCCCACTGGCGATCAGATTCTCGAGCGCATCCTGGATCAGGGAGACATCGCGCGTGAAGTCTTCCAGAAGCTCCGCTTCGCCCTTGAACTCAACCAGGAAATATTCGTCCTCGGGATGGCGTTGGCGCAGGAGGCTCTTGGCGGCCGCGACGACTTTGGCGAGCTTCCGCCTCATGCTCCCGCTGGTATCCAGCACGAACCCCAGGCTCACCGGAGCGTCTTCCCGACTGAAGAAGGCGATCTCCTGCCGAATGCCATCCTCATAGACGACGAATCGTTCTTTCGGGAGATCAGGGACCACGTGATTTCGGCGATCAACGACCGTGACATCCAGAACGACCAATTCCGCCGTTAGGGAGACAGCTTCGCCCACCTCCTCGCCCTGCGGCTTCTTCCCGCTCCCCTGTCCCCGATGCTCCTGAGACGGAGAGGATGCGATCAAAACGCTCGCCCCTCCGAGCCCGAGCAGCAGCCCGCAGAGCAGAAGTCCTCGGAAGCGCCCGCCCTTTATCGCGAATCGGTCGCGCTGTGGTCCTCCCGCAGAGACCCCAGGCGATCGCAGGATCTCTCGGGGAACCCCGTGAGGTTTTCGCTCACTGTGGAGGCACGGCATAATATCCCTCGCGGGCTCGAACGGTCAGACGCGGTAATCCGCGCGGCGGATTGACGCGCACGCGAATCCTCCGCCACTCCCCCTCGCGGGGAGGAGTCGTGGGATAAAAGCCCAGGCTATACTGGTGACGCAACTCGAGCGCGATCCGGGTGAGCACATCGTCCAGCTCGACGGGGGTATCGGGAAAGAAGGCTCGTCCTCCGGTGAGCGAGGTGATCTCCTCCAGGATCGAACGTCCCAGAGCCTCGTTAGAGGTCGCTCGCTCATAGAGGCCGAAGATCCCAATGGCATAGATTTGCACGTCGGACTCTTTGACCAGATCGCGCAGTTGGTTGTACGTGTAGCGCGAGGAATTATCCTGCCCGTCGCTGATGATCAGCAGAGCCTTTCGCGCGTGCTTCCCCTGTCGCACCTTCTCGATCCCCAGATACGTGGCGTCATAGAGGGCTGTGCGCCCAGCCGGAACCGTGAGGATCAGTCGGGACATGACCGTGTCGGCGCTCTCGGTGAAATCCTGCACAAGCTGCGGTTGGTGATTGAAGGCGATGACGAAGAACTCATCGTCGGGATGGCTTGTGTCCAAGAATCGGCGGAGCGCAACCCGAGCGCGCCCGATTTTTTCGCGCATGCTCCCGGAGACATCGAAGATGATACCAATGGACAGAGGAGCGTCCTCTTCGCTGAAGAAGACAATCTCCTGCTTCACCTTCTCATCGTAGATCTCAAAATGCTCTTTTCGGAGTCCGGTGACGAACCGATCATAGGGGTCCATGACGGTGACCGGAACGATGACCAGATTCACACCGAGCCGCACAGCGGGAGCTTGTTCGAGGGAGGGAGAACGGCTCTGCCCCGGGCTGGGTTGCTGGCGCGCCTCTTCGTCATACCCGCCCCACCCCTCCTCATACAGGGGGACTCCGACGCGACCAGGCCCCATTGCGCATACGCCTTGGACCAGAAGTGCCAGGAGGATTCTTATGGTCGCGTCCCAGATTCTCACCGCCCTCTTCTCCCCGGCTCCATCGGGCGCTCTCGCGAGCATCCCGAGGATGCGCGCTCGCGCAACGGGAGTCCCCCCTGTGGGGATACTCCGGACGCTTCACGCAACCGAACCTTATTTTAGCACGCCCCGGCAGCTTCTACCTACCCGGGCTGTGACGGCAGCTCTCCGGCCGTCGCGTCTTGGGGCGCCCCTCACTCCGGCCACAGATTCTCGAATCGGGTGAATTCCTTCAAGAAGGCCAGGCGAATCGTCCCGATCGGTCCGTTCCTCTGTTTCCCAATGATGATCTCGGCGATTCCCGCGTTTTCGTCATTGGGCTCGTACATCTCCTCTCGATAGACGAAGAGGACCAGATCGGCATCCTGCTCGATCGAGCCGCTATCGCGCAAGTCCGCGAGCTGCGGTCGTCGCGTCGCGCGCGTCTCCGGGGCGCGCGAGAGTTGGCTGACGGCCACAAGGGGGACGTTGACGTCTTTGGCGATCTGCTTCAGCTCGCGCGAGATGTAGGAGACTTCGGCCTGGCGATTCTCGAATCGCCCTCGGACATGCATCATCTGCAAATAGTCCACAATGAGCAGGTCCAGGCCCCGTTCGTGCCTCAGGCGTCGGGCCTTAGCCCGCAGCTCCTGCGGCGTCAGCGCCGGGGAATCATCAATGAAGATCGGATAGCCGGCCAGACGTCCCATGGCTTCGGCCAAACGCGCCCATTCCTCGCGATTCAAGAATCCGGATCGAAACCGATGGATCGGAATGCGCGCTTCGGCGCAGAGCAAGCGCATGGCCAATTGCTCGCGGCTCATCTCCAGGCTGGCGATTCCAACGCGCCCTCCTCCGGCCGCCACATTCTCGGCGATGGAGAGGGCGAAAGCCGTTTTCCCCGAACTGGGCCGTCCGGCGACGATGATGAGATCGCCCGGATGCAGACCCGACGTCATCTGATCCAGGTCCGTGAATCCCGTGGGCTGTCCGGTGATGACCTGAGGGCGACCGGCCATCCGCTCGGCCGCTTCCAGAACCGGACGGGCGATCTCCCCCAGCGAGACAAAGCCTCCACTTAAAGACCTCTGGGCGATCTCAAAAAGCGCACCCTGCGCTCGATCCAGGACGCTCTCGACGTCAGCCTCCCCTTCCAAACAGGAGGCGATGATATTTTGGGAGGCGCGAATGAGCTGACGGAGCAGAGACTTCTCGCGCACGATGCGGACGTATTCCTCGATGGATTCCAGCCGAGGCATTCCGCTCATCAGCTCCGCCAAAGCGGCCACTCCACCGATTCGTTCCAGATCGCCCGAAGCGCCCAACTCCTCGCTCACCGTGACCGGATCCACAGGTCGCCCCTTCTCAAAGAGAGCGACCATCTTCTCGAAGATGCGGCGGTGAGCATCCACATAAAAGTCGTCCCGCCGGAGCTTCTCCAGAGCTTGATGGATCAGCCGACCATCGAGCAAAATGAGGCCCAGCACCGCGCGCTCGGCCTCAACGCTGTGAGGGAGGGAATGTTCGAAAATGCCTTCTTGCGCTCTCGACATGAGCCTGTCCCTCCGTCGCCGGCGTGGAGGATTATAGTCAGCCTGGCCGACAGCGTAAAGCCGCTTCCGGAGACTTCGAGATCCCGGCCGGGCGAAGACCTCGCGCGGCTTTCTGGTAGACAAAAACGAGATCTCCACCGTATGATTATATTTCGCGTTTCGGACACGAGAGGACATCTCCTGCGGTCGGGGACAAGGCGGCGGGATGTTCGCACGGGGGCTTGAAGGGACCGAGAGATTGCCTGGAGAGTCCCCGCAGATGGGGTCGTCATGAGGCCAGTGATCTTGAGCGTCTCACCGGCAGCGGGCGTCGAAGGCGGTGAGATCGTCATCACCTGTCGCGACTTCGACACGAGCCGATTCGGACGCTTTCGCGTCCTCTTCGGAGACGTGGAGGGGCGGATCGTCGGCGCTTCCCCCCATCGCGTGACGGTTGCCGTTCCGGGTCAGGCCGGATATGAGATGCAACCTGTCCCCCTCACTTTGGAGAGCAATGGGGAGCGCAGTGAGAGCGTCCCCTTCCTTGTGGGCCGCCTGATCGCCGATCAGCTTCACCCGGTGACAAACCCGGCTTACGACGTCGAGAGCGGATATATCTACGTCACCTACAGCGGGAGTCGGGGTCAGAAAGTCCCCTGCTCGATCTATCGGATTTCTCCGCTGGGAGAGAAGAGCGAATTCCTGCACGATATCATGAATGCGACGGCCATCGCCTTCGATCGCGAAGGGACAATGTTCGTGACGAGCCGATACGATGGCACAGTCTATCGGATCTCGCCCTTCAAGGAGGCGGAGCCGTTCGCTCGGGATCTGGGCATCGCCACGGGACTGGCCTTCGACCGCCAAGGGCGCATGTTCGTCGGCGATCGCAGCGGGACGGTCTTTCTGGTCAACGAGATCGGGGAAGCAAGACCTTTCGCCGAGCTGGAGCCCAGCGTCTCGGCTTATCATCTGGCTCTTGGGCCCGACGAACATCTCTATGTGACGGGTCCGACGGCCTCCAGTAACGAATCCGTGTACCGGATCTCGCCCCACGGCGAGGTGGAGTTCTTCTTCACCGGGCTGGGACGTCCGCAAGGGCTCGCCTTCGACGTCGAAGGGAATCTCTATGTGGCTGCGAGCTGGCGCGGACGTCGGGGTATTGTCCGGATCACGCCGCAAGGGGAAGCGAGTCTCTTTGTGGCGGGAAAGACTCTTGTCGGCCTGGTCTTCGATGAGGCGGGGAATATGATCGTGGCGAGCGCCCAGGGAGAGATCTATCTGCTCCCTCTGGGCATTCGGGGGTATCTGCTCGAACTCTGGTGAGCGGACAGCCTGCCCATCCCGGCTTCCTGACGGGAGCTTCTCACGGCGAGGGAGCGGGGGAAAGGAGAACGGAGATTTGTTAGAGCGCAACATCGGCGAGTTCATCCTGTGGTTCGTCGTCTTCCTCTTTTCTCTCTCCCTGCATGAAGCGGCTCATGCGTGGACGGCGAACCGATTCGGAGATTACACGGCCTACTATCTGGGGCGAGTGACGCTCAATCCGGCAGCGCATGTGGACCTGCTGGGGACGATTCTCTTCCCGATCTTCAGCTTCTTCTCGGGCGCGCCCTTGATCGGGTGGGCGAAACCGGTCCCGGTGAATCCGCTCCATTTGCGCGAGACGCGAAAACATCATATTCTGGTCTCGCTGGCCGGCCCGGGAAGTAATCTTCTTCTGGCGGGTGTCTTCCTTGTGGGGATCGTGCTGCTGGGGACAAACTGGGAAGGCGCGGCGCGCGTGCTCGGAGCCGTTTTCGTCCCGCTGGCGAAGATGCTGCTCATCGGTCTGATGCTCAACGTTGCGCTGGCCGTCTTCAATTTGATTCCGATCCCCCCCCTGGATGGACACTGGGTGCTTTATCATCTGCTGCCGGAGGGCGCGGCCGAAGTCATGGATCGGATTCGTCCTCTGGGGATTTTCCTCCTTTACGCTCTGATGCTTCTGGGAGTCTTGCGTTTGGTTTTCGCTCCCGTCTTTTGGCTCATCCTGAATGTGCGTCCGGTGACCGAACTTTATCTTCTGGTTCGCTGAGGGAACCGAATATGCCGCGCGCCGTCAGTGGAATGCGACCGACCGGGAAGTTGCATCTGGGACATCTGGAAGGAGCGCTGAGCAACTGGAAGCGGCTCCAGCAAGACTATGAATGCTTTTTCTTTGTGGCCGACTGGCACGCGCTCACGACCGACTATGCGGATCCGTCGCTGATCCGCCCGAACACGCTGCTCATGGTCGGGGATTGGCTCGCGGCCGGCTTAGATCCCACGCGCGCGACGCTCTTTGTGCAATCGCTTGTGCCCGAGCATGCGGAGCTGCATCTGCTTCTTTCGTGCGTGACGCCTCTGGGATGGCTCGAGCGCGTTCCGACCTACAAGGAGCAGCGGGAGAACATCCGGGACAAGGACCTGGGGAACTACGCCTTCCTGGGCTATCCGGTCCTGCAGGCGGCCGACATCCTGATCTATCGCGCGCAGGTCGTTCCGGTGGGGGAAGATCAGGTTCCTCACATCGAGCTGACGCGCGAGATCGCGCGGAGATTCAACAAGTTCTACGGAGAGGTCTTCCCCGAGCCACAAGCCCTCTTGACGCCGGCTCCGCGATTGCCGGGCACCGACGGTCGAAAAATGAGCAAAAGCTATGGGAACGATATCCGCCTGACCGATCCGCCCGAAGTGATGTGGGAGAAGCTGCGAACGATGGTGACCGATCCGGCTCGCGTGCGCCGGACCGATCCGGGGAATCCCGAGATCTGTCCGGTCTATGCGTTGCATCGGATCTTCAGTTCGCCCGAGCATCAAGAGATGGTGAACCGGGAGTGTCGCCGCGCGGGCATCGGATGCGTGGAGTGCAAACGCATCCTTTACGAGCACCTCCGGGAACGGCTCGCTCCCATCGCCGAAAAAAGTGCCTATTATGAGAGTCGCCCGCACGAGGTCCGGGAGATTTTGATGGAGGGATCGCGTCGGGCTCGACAGCATGCGGTCGAGACGATGGAACGCGTACGCGCGGCCATGCGGATGACTGTCTAGAGGACCCCAGCCGTGTCGGCGGATGAGTGGGTGAACCTTCCCGAAGCGATTCCCCCTCAGAGTGAGGGCGTCGAGGAACTCCTCGAGCGATCTTGTGACCGCGCGTCACCGGGGGGAGCGCACGATCGCTACCGGGTTCACCTGGACGTCTTCGAAGGGCCGCTCGATCTGCTGCTCTATCTCATCCGGAAAGAGCAGGTCAGCATCTACGACATCCCCATCGCGCGCATCACCGAGCAGTACCTGGAGTATCTCCGTCGCATGGAGGAGCTGGATCTGACGCTGGCGAGCGAGTATCTGGTCATGGCGGCGACGCTCATCTACATCAAATCGAAGATGCTGCTGCCGCGCGATCCCGCCCTGGCGGCCTCCGAGGAGGACGAGGATCCGCGACAGGAGCTGGTCCGGCGGCTGCTGGAGCACAGCAAATATAAAGCCGCGGCCGAATACCTCTGGGCCCGCGCCGAACGCGAGCAGGCCGTTTTCCCCCGCGGACAGGTGGAAACCGATGAGGTGAACCCCGAGGTGAACGCCACCCTCTTCGATCTCTTCCGCGCGTTCCACCGCGCGATGCAACGGCTCGCGGAGCGACGGGAGCTGGTGATCCTCCGCGACGAGATGACCCTGGCCGAGAAGATCGCCGAGCTGCGCGCTCGACTGCAGCAGCAGATCGAGCTGGACGTCACGGCGCTTTTTGAGACCGCGCGCACGCGCCGCGAGTTGCTGCTTCTCTTTTTGGCCGTGCTAGAATTAGTTCGAGAAGCCTTCATCCGGCTGGTTCAGCAGCACCCCTTCGGACGCATCTGGGCCGTCCGAAGGGACAGGGAGGAACAGGGAGAGCGCAGACGCGCGGGCATCGCGCCCGAGTGAGAGAGATCATCGGGGGAGCGAAGACGAAGCGATGCGCATCGAGGATGCCAAGGCGATTCTGGAAGCGGTGATCTTCGCGGCGTCCGAACCCATCTCCGAAGAGGAGCTGAGGCGCATTCTCCCGGAGGCGGACCGGGAGACTCTGGAGGCGGCTCTGGAAGCCCTTCGGCGAGACTACGAAGCGCCGGGCCGCGGGCTGGAGTTGCGACGGATTGCCGGAGGATACCGGATCACCACGCGCCCGGAATATCACGAATATGTCCGCCGATACCTCAGGACGCAACCCTCGGCCCGCCTCTCGATGGCTGCTCTGGAGACGCTCGCCGTGATCGCCTATAAGCAGCCGATCACGCTGCCGGAGATCCAGGAGATTCGAGGCGTTCACTCCGCGCGCGCTGTCCGCACGCTTCTGGAGAAGCGCCTCATCGAGCCGAAAGGGCGGAAACCGGTCGTCGGCCGGCCGATTCTGTACGGGACATCCCGAGAGTTCCTCATTCAGTTCGGATTGAACGACCTGAGCGAGTTGCCGACCCTTGAAGATTTTGAGGAGCTGATCCCCTCCTCTCCGACTGAAGGAGCGGAAGCTTCGGGAGGAGGGGCCTCAGGAGATCGAAAGGATTCCTCCCCGTGTCCGTGAACGCCATGGAAGTCCGCCTGCAAAAGCTGATCGCCGAAGCGGGAATCGCCTCTCGGCGAAAGGCCGAGGACTTGATCCGAACGGGACAGGTGACCGTCAACGGCCAGATTGTGACGCGGCTGGGGACCAAGGCCGATCCCGAGCGCGATCACATCAAGGTGCGAGGGAAGCTGATCAATCCGCTTCTGCGCTCCCGGAAGAAGATCTACATCCTGCTCAACAAGCCGAAGGGGTATCTCTCGAGCCTGTATGATCCCCAGGGGCGACCGCTGGTGACGAAGCTCTTGCCGCCGCTGCCGGCGCGCGTGCACCCGGTGGGGCGTCTGGATTTCAACACCGAGGGCCTGTTGCTTCTCACCAACGACGGAGAATTCACCCATCTCATCACGTCGGCGAAGTTTCAGATCCCCAAAGTCTACCACGTGAAAGTCAAAGGCATCCCGGACGAGAAAGCGATCGCGCGACTGCGGCGCGGCGTCGTTCTGGATGGCAAGCGCACGGCCCCTTGCGAGATCATCGAGATCGAACGGACCCAGACGAACGCCTGGTACGCCGTGACGCTCTATCAGGGGATCAGCCGCCAGATTCGCAAGATGTTCGATCTGATCGGCCACTCCGTCATCAAGCTGCGCCGGGTGGCCATCGGGTTTCTGACCGATGAGGGTCTGAAGCCGGGCATGTGGCGATATCTCACGCCGGAGGAGGTCGAGCGCTTCCGAGCTGTGCGCCAGGGCAAGCGGATCGCCCCGGTCGTGCCCCTGAAAGTTCGACGGACGGAAAAAAGGTGAGTTATGAATGAGCGTGAAGCTGATCTCGCGAAGGGAACCTCCCAACGTGCTCCCCGAACCGCTTCCTCAGGGGCTGCGCAGAAGGTCCCTTCGCTGCGCCAGCGCGTCGAAGAGCTGCGCGCGCTGGAGGCGCGTCTGCGTCTGGGGGGTGGTCCCGAGAAGATCGCCCGTCAGCATGAGCAGGGGAAGTTGACGGCCCGCGAGCGGATCCAGCAGCTTCTGGATCCCGGAAGCGAATTCCTCGAGATCGGGCTTCTGGTCGCCTATGATCAGTATGGAGGAGAAGCCCCGGCCGCCGGAGTCGTCACCGGCATCGGCCTGATCCAGGGACGCCCCGTCGTCCTGGTCGCCAATGATGCGACGGTCAAAGCGGGCGCCTGGTGGCCGGAGACGATCAAAAAGATCCTCCGCATGCAAGAGATCGCCATGCGCAATCGCATCCCGATCGTCTACCTGGTGGACTCGGCGGGCGTCAATCTCCCCTATCAAAGCGGCGTCTTTCCGGGACAGTATGGGGCCGGGCGCATCTTCTACTACAACTCGATCATGCGGCGGTATCTGAAGGTCCCTCAGATCGCGGCGGTCATGGGGCCCTGCATCGCCGGCGGTGCCTATTTGCCGGCTCTGAGCGATGTGATCCTCATGGTCGAGAAGACCTCGTTCATGGGGCTTGGGGGACCGAATCTGGTCAAGGGCGCGACAGGCCAGACCGTGGATAGTGAGACGCTCGGAGGCGCCTGGACACATAATGCGCTCAGCGGCGTCGCCCATTATCGCACCAAGGACGATCCGGAGTGCTTGCGGAAGATCCGAGACCTCATCGCCCTTTTGCCCAGCCCTCCGCCGCCGCGCCTGCCGATCGCCGAGCCACGCCCCCCGCTTCATCCTCCGGAGGAGATCTACGATATCCTGCCCGCGGATCACCGCCAGGCTTACGATATGTATCAAATCCTCGTGCGCCTCTTCGATGGAGGGGAGATCACTGAGTTTCAGGCCGACTACGCGCGCGAGATGATCTGCGGCTACGCTCGCATCGAAGGGATCCCCGTGGGCTTCCTCGCCAATCAGCGGGGGCTCATCAAGAATCCCAAAGGAGGACCTCCGCGCCTGGGGGGGATCATCTACACTGAGAGCGCGGAGAAGTCGGCCTATTTCATCGAGACGTGCAATCGCGAGGGCCTTCCCATCCTCTTCATCCAGGATGTCTCCGGATTCATGGTCGGTCCGGAAGCCGAGCAAAGCGGGATCATCCGGGCCGGAGCCCGCATGGTGGAAGCCATGGCGACGGCGACCGTGCCCCGGCTGGTTCTGACGATCAATCACGCCAGCGGCGCCGGATACTACGCCATGGCCGGCCAGGGCTTCGATCCGGACTTCATCTTCAGTTGGCCGACCGGTCGCATGGGCGTCATGGAGGGAGAGACAGCCATTTACGCCGTGCTCGGCCCACAACTGGAGAAGGCCAAAGAGACGGGTCACATGAGCGTAGAGCTGCGCGCCGCCCTGGAGCGCATGCATGCCGAATACGAACAGACGCTCGATGCGCGATTCGCCGCCGCGCGCGGATTCGTGGATGCCCTTGTGGCCCCGGAGGAGACGCGTCGCGTCCTCGCTCTGGCCCTGCGCGTGACGCTTCAGAATCCCAGCCCGCACATCGGGCCGTTTCATATCCCTTCTCTGGAGTGACGCGACTCGCTATGCGCGATGACTTCGAGCACCCCCTGCCGGCAGGGAAGCCGTTTGACGCCGTCGGCTTCGGATTGAACGCTGTGGATCATCTGATCACCGTCCCGCACTATCCGGCCTTCAACACGAAGGTGCAACTGCGCGACTATGTCGTCCGCCCCGGAGGCCAGGTGGCCACGGCCATGGTCGCTCTGGCGCGGCTCGGGTGCCGCACGCGCTACATCGGGAAGGTCGGTTCGGACGACTTCGGACGCTTACAGCTTCGCTCGCTCGCTGAAGCGGGAGTGGAGCACTCTCAGGTCATGGTCGTCCCGGGAGCGACAAGTCAGCTCGCCTTCATCCTCATTGATGCCCAGAGCGGCGAGCGGACGATCATCTGGGGGCGCGACCCTCGCCTGATCATGCATCCCGAGGAATTGAGTCGCGAGGCCATCACTTCGGGACGCGTCCTGCATCTGGATGGACACGATGTCGCCGCCGCCGTACAGGCCGCTCGATGGGCTCGCGAGGAAGGCATCCCCGTCGTCAGCGATCTGGATACGTTCTATCCGGGCGTCGAGGAGTTGCTCCCACTGGTGGATTATCTGATCACTTCGGCCGAATTCCCCAAGCGTTTTCTGGGAATCGCCGAGCCCGAAGAAGCGCTCCGCACGCTGAAGCAGCGGTATAAAAACCATTTCGTGGCCATGACGCTCGGGGATCAAGGGGCGATCGCCTACTATCACGGCGTCTTCATCCACTCGCCCGCCTTTCGCGTCCCGTGTCGCGACACGACGGGAGCGGGCGACGCGTTCCGCGGAGGGTTCATCTACGGCCTCCTTAAAGGGATGAGTGTGACCGAGACCCTGCGCTTCGCCAACGCCGTCGCCGGATTGAACTGTCGCGGCGTGGGCGCGCGCGGAGGACTGCCGACTTTGGAAGAGGTCCAAGAGCTTCTTCGCGCGCAATGAACAGGGCCGATCGAACGATTCGACTGGCTGTGATCTCCCCGGAGTTCCCCGCCCCTCCCACAAGCGGGGGGAAACGGCGGACTTTTCATCTGCTCGGCGCTCTGGCACAGCTAGGGAGTGTGGACCTCATCACCTTCTCGGAGCATCCGGAGGCAGAACCGAAGCATCTGCTGCAGCCGATCTGCCGGCACCTCGATATCCTGCGCCTTCCCCCTCACTCGAAGCGGCTTCTTCCCTTCCTCCGGCGAAACCTTCGGCGCGCCCTCCAAGGCGTGAATCCTTTGATTGATCGGTTCTCGGACAGGGACCTCTACCGGGCCGTGCGTCACAGTCTCCTGCAGGACCTCTACGATGTCATCCTTCTGGAACACTCCTGGATCGCCCACTACATTCCGATCGTGCGGCAGTTGAGGCCGCAAGCCCGGGTTCTCCTGGACTGTCACAACATCGAATCCGATCTCTGGCGACAGTATTACGAACACCCGCCGAAGCACTGGCAAAAACCGGCTCTGGCGCGCTTTTGGCGCTCGATTCTTCAACAGGAGAAAACCTATCTTCCCCAAGCGGACGTCGTATGGGTCACTTCAGAGGCCGATGCTGCGCGCGCTCGAACGCTGGCGCCTTCGGCTTCTGTCTGGGTGGTCCCTAATGGGGCGACCCCCTTGGAGGAAGCTCTCCTTTTCTCACACCCTCCCGATCCAGTCCCTCCAGTCATTGGATTCGTCGGCGCCCTCGAATACCCCCCCAACGAAAGAGGGGTCCGTTTCTTCCTGGATGAGATCGGGCCCATCATCTGGAAGGCCGCTCCTCAGGTGCGCGCGATGTTCATTGGCCGGCCCGTCCCCTGGATCCTCGAACGGGCTCGCACCGATGAGCGTCTTCACGTAGTTGGAGAAGTCCACGACATCACGCCCTATCTCCGGCAGTGCACCCTCATGATCGTCCCTCTCCTCCACGGAGGGGGGACACGATTGAAGATCTTAGAAGCCTGGGCGCATGGGATCGCCGTCGTCTCCACAAGCAAAGGGGCCGAAGGCCTCCGCTACACCCATCGAGAGAACCTGTGGATCGCCGATTCCCCGGCGGACTTCGCCGCGGCCGTTCTTCATCTGCTTCGCGACCCGACCGAACGGCGTCGGCTCGCTCGGGGCGGATATGAACAGGTGAAGAGGTTCTACAGCTGGGAGGCGATCGCTGAGGACCTGCGGCAGCGGCTCGCGGCTCTGCTCTCACATCCCGCCCCGTGGGCCTCTCCTGCGGCATCCAAATCCGCATGAGACATTCCATGGCATGACGTGCTCCCCCCATCCTTTGGCTCATCCGGGACAGCCTCTATCTCAGAACAAATGGGTATCGAGGAGAGGTTTGATCCCACCGCTTCATCAGATGTCGAGCCGCACTATCCATCCGAGCATCACCGAGAGGCCGGAAAATCGCCCCTCTTTCGGCTCTTCCCGGTGACGATTCGCTTCCAACAGGCCTTCGGATCGCACTCCTTGCCCATGCGCGAGGGGAAAAATAGAACGAACGCTTCTAAAGAACCTCCTGAGGCACTCCATTGCGGAAGGGGCTTCCTTCTGGTGATCCCCCCCAGACCGAATCTCAGAAAGAAACAAGGGTCTTGACAGGCAGTATAATTCAGGCTGCCTGAAGTGAAAACCCTGGTTCAGGGAGGGCCGACCATGAAAAATATCTGGATTTCCCTGAAGCGATGGATCGTTCGGGCAGCCATGCTTGCGGCGATTTGGGTTGGTATGATGTCTCCCTCCCCCGTGTGGGGTCGCTGGTACGGCTCACAGCTCATGGTGGCACCGCCCCATCTTCCATCCACGTGGCTGTGCCACGCTGTGGGCATATAGATTTCAAGTTGTTGCTATTCTGCCGGGTCTTTCACCGCGTCGCGTACGGGCTTGGGTTAGATCGGGATCGGAACGTGGCGCTGAACTGAAGGCAGCTTAGCTCTCCTCAAAGGCTCTACCGGGAGGACCCCCCACGTGATCCGGGAGATCACGTGGGGACCTCATGCGCCGATGGAGACACGGCTGGCGGCAGCGGTCTTCAGGGACTGACCTCCGAATCATGGGTCGGAGGAGCAGGAAGCAGGGGGGCATCAATAACGATGTGTTGTGGAACGGTCGCGGTGCGTCATCTCTTTCCGGATCTGGCGCGACTTCTCCCCTCGCGCGAGCCGCGCGCAGAGCGTTTCGCCGAAGAAGGAGCCGCCCCGGAGGGTTCGCTCCGTTCGGAACTTCCCGGAGTCGGCAGAGACGCGCGCGAAGAGCCCCGTTCGATCCGGCGCAAAGGGACGGGCGCCGACTCATGGACGACGTAGGAGCAGCAGCTCCCTCCGCTGGCGATATGATTGATGCGCGTCACTTCGACACCGAGCAACTCGCGAATGAAGGCCAGCTCCGTCTGACACGGTTGCGGATAGACGCGAGCGACATGGTAGAGAGCACAGTTGTGCTCGGTGAGGACGTAGCCTTTCTCCGTCTTCTGCCACCGCGCCATGTATCCGTTCTCGCTCATGATGCGCGCGATTTCGGCCACGCGCTCCTCCAGGGACTTCCCCTGCAGACGCGGGGCATAGGCGGCGAGCAATCGCTCTTTCCGAAGCTCGAACAACTCGTCCACCTTCTCCATCCCCCCTTGAGCGGCGAGGCAATCCAGAAGATTCAGGACGAGCTGATGATATCCCTTAGGGAAGAGAGCCTCAGCTTCTTCGGTGAGTTTGTAGACGTACGTCGGACGTCCCATCGGACGCCGTTCGATCTCGATCCGCACAAGAGCGGCATTCTCCAGGGCCAGCAGGTGGCGTCGCACGCCCATCGGGGTGATGTTCAGAGCCGCTGCCATCTCTTCGACCGTCGCACGCCCGCGCCGTTTGAGCAGATCAAGGATTTGACGCCGGGTCGAATCCTTGACCCACTTGTCGGTTTGCATCTGATTGATCTCCCGCAATTCAAGCGTCATGAGATTTCTCCTTCATCGAGACCATTCCGATCCCAAGATACCCTCTGACCCTCGGCACATATCCCTTTGGCGGAGCATTCCACTCCCCGCGGGGTTTTCGCCCAGCTCCTGAATCCTCAAACTCGTAATTATACGTTAAGAGCGCGCCCCCTTCCACCAGGACACCTCTCCCGCCTCCCATAAAGGAGCACAAGGGCCAGCAAGGCGCCGCTCACATCAAGAGCCCAATCCCAGATCGAACCGGTTCGCATCGAAGAGAGAGCTTGCCGCGACTCATCAGCGGCCGCGACCCCAGCGACAAAGAGGATCGCCCGGAGCCCCTCGCGCGCGCGCTGCAGGCGAAAAGCCCCGTGAAATCCGCGGACGACAAGCGCGGCCAAGACGGCGTACTCGACGGCATGGGCCAGCTTTCGAATCCCCAGATGAAGTATCTCGAGCGTCGCCGGATCGGCCCACGGGAGCATCCACCGCAGCAGAGGGAGCACAAAGCGCGAAGTCCGCGCCGCCGCGAACTCCTCTGAAGAGAGGCTCAGAACCACACCCGTCCAGAGAAGGGCCGGGAGCCATCGCAGGACGATTCTCTTGAGGGCCCTGAGTCCCGATTCTCGGACGCGTCGGGATCGGCTGAGGGTTCCCACGCGATCTCCCGGATCGCGCGAGGCGCTCCGGCGCAGAGGAGCCGCCCTCACAGGAGCCCCTATGGGCGCGCGCTCAGAACGCCTCCTCATAAGGGGCGCACCTCGCGGACGGAGAGCCCCCGGGAAGCTCCCCCAGAATCCCCTGCGCGTTGACAAGCCATCGCGTCATACAATGGCACAATCCGGCGCGGCCGCGCAATGGGAGAACCCCGCGCCCGAGCCCTCTGAGGCGCGAGGACTTAGCGTGAACCACAATATCTTGTGATCTTTTCCCTTGACAAACCAGCATATTGTGCATAGACTAGGGCCCGTCGCTAGAGCGGGTGAAGGAATCTGACGGGGACCCCGAGGTGGGGAGCCCCCCAGCACCCGGCGTCGCGACAACCAAAAAGAGGGGTTCGAAAATAGGGGGATTTTTCCCTCGCGCGAGGGCTTTCGCCCACAAGGTCCTGTAGGGTGCCCACGTGCGGAGGGTGAGAGATCTTCGGAGGAGCGACCTATGCGGAAGCCAGAAGAGCTGAGCAGCATGTCCATCGGGTATCAGCACGGTCCTCTCATCGAGCGGTTCTTCACGCGTCCGGGCGTTCATCCTTTCGACGAAGTGGAGTGGGAGCGGCGAACGGCGCGGATTCTCGGAAGCGATGGCACAGTCGTCTTCGAGCAGACGGACGTGGAGTTCCCGAAGTTCTGGTCGCAACTGGCGACCGATATTGTCGCACAGAAATATTTTCGCGGACGGCTGGGCTCCCCCGAGCGCGAACAGAGCGTGCGCCAGTTGATCGGTCGCGTCGTCCGCACGCTCACCGAGTGGGGGATCCGGGACGGATACTTCGAATCCCCCGAAACAGCCGAAGCCTTCAGCGCCGAATTGACCTACCTTCTGCTCCACCAAATGGCCTCCTTCAATAGCCCCGTTTGGTTCAACGTCGGCGTAGAACCCAACCCGCAATGTTCGGCCTGCTTCATTCTCTCGATCGAAGACAACATGGACTCGATTCTGGAATGGTACAAGACCGAAGGCAAGATCTTTCAGGGAGGATCGGGATCGGGGATCAATCTCTCGAAGCTGCGGTCCTCCAAGGAGTATCTCTCCAAAGGAGGGAGAGCCTCGGGGCCGGTCTCTTTCATGCGCGGAGCCGATGCCATCGCCGGGACGATCAAAAGCGGCGGCAAGACGCGACGCGCGGCCAAAATGGTCGTGCTCAACGTGGATCATCCCGACATCCTCGAATTCATCTGGTGCAAGGCGAAAGAGGAGCGAAAGGCCCGCGCTCTGGCCGAGGCCGGCTATGATATGTCCTCTCTCGACTCGGAGGGATGGATCTCGATCCAGTATCAGAACGCCAACAATTCGGTTCGCGTCACGGATGAGTTCATGCAGGCCGTGCTCGAAGATCGGGAGTGGCCTCTGCGGGCCGTCACCACGGGCGAAGTCCTCGAAGTGCATCGGGCGCGCGACATCTTTCGTCAGATCGCCCAGGCGGCCTGGGAGTGCGGCGATCCCGGGATGCAGTTCGATACGACGATCAACGAATGGCACACCTGCCCCAACAGCGGACGCATCAACGCGACCAATCCCTGCGGGGAGTACAATCACCTGGATGACAGCGCATGCAATCTCGCGTCGCTCAATCTCATGCGCTTCGTCCGTTCGGATGGAGAGCTGGATATCGAAGCGTTTCGGCATGCCGTCCGGACGATGATCCTCGCGCAGGAGATCATCGTCGGGAATTCGAGCTACCCGACGCCGAAGATCGCCCACAATGCCCTTGCTTTCCGACAGTTGGGTCTGGGCTACGCCAATCTCGGCGCTCTGCTCATGTCGCGCGGTCTCCCCTACGATTCCGATGAAGGCAGAGCCTACGCGGCCGCGATCACGGCGCTGATGACCGGACAGGCGTATCTCACATCGGCGCAGATCGCCGCGCGCATGGGGCCGTTTGCCGGTTTCGCCCTCAACCGCGAACCCATGCTTCGCGTCATCCGGAAGCATCGCGAGAGTCTCGCGCAGATTCCGGCGCACCTGGTCCCGGAGGACCTGCTCGCCGCCGCTCACCAGGTGTGGGACGAAGCGCTCCAGCTCGGGCAGATCTACGGGTATCGCAACGCTCAGGTGACCGTGCTGGCCCCTACGGGGACGATCTCCTTCATGATGGATTGCGACACGACGGGGATCGAACCCGACATCGCTCTGGTCAAATACAAGAAGCTCGTCGGCGGGGGGATGATCAAGATCGTCAACCAGACGGTCCCGCGCGCGCTCGCCCGATTGGGCTACACGGAGGAGCAGATCCGCGAGATCATGGCGTATCTGGAAGAACGCGGGACTATCGAAGGGGCTCCGCATCTTCGGGAAGAGCACCTGCCGGTCTTCGACTGCGCCTTTCGTCCGGCCAACGGACGGCGCTCGATCCACTACATGGGTCATGTGAAGATGATGGCGGCCGTCCAGCCATTCTTGAGCGGCGCCATCAGCAAGACGTGCAATCTCCCTCACGACATCACCGTCGAGGAAATCGAGCAACTCTTCCTCGATGCGTGGAGGATGGGCCTGAAGGCCATCGCCATTTATCGCGATGGCTCCAAGGGCGCGCAGCCCCTCTCCACGGGCCAGGAGAGCAAGAAAGAGTCTCCGCCTCAAGAAAGCCCCCCCCGTCCCGTTCGCCGTCGGCTGCCGGATACCCGTCGGGCGATCACGCACCATTTCACGATCACGACTCAGGATGGATCGGTCCATGATGGATACATCACCGTCGGCATGTACGAAGACGGCAGTCCCGGCGAGATCTTCGTCACCGTCGCGAAGGAAGGAAGCACGATCTCCGGTCTCATGGACGCTTTCGCGACGGCGATCTCCATCGCGCTGCAATATGGCGTCCCTCTGGAAGTGCTTGTGCGGAAGTTCAGTCACATGCGTTTCGAGCCCTCGGGGGTGACGACGAATCCCGAAATTCGCGTTGCGAAGTCGCTCGTGGATTACATCTTCCGCTGGCTCGCCTCCCAGTTTCTGGATCCGGAGACGCAGGCGCAACTGGGCGTACTGACTCCCGCGGTGCGCGCCCGTCTGGCTTCTCAGGAGGAGCCCCGAGGAATCTCGGGAGATGCCCGACAAGGGCATGACCTCTCAACCGCCGAGGGCTCTCTGATCCGCGCGCGTGATACCTACATCAATCAGGCGGATGCTCCGGTATGCCCGGACTGCGGTCAGATCATGGTCCGAAACGGCTCCTGCTACCGCTGCTTCAACTGCGGTAGCACCACCGGATGCTCCTGAGAGTACCCGAAGCCCCCACGCGGACGGAAAGCGGGCTCAATCCTACAAGTCCTCCGCGTGGGGGCTTTCGCTCGCCCATCTGCTCCTTTCAAAGCGTGACCGTCTTGCGACCATGAGAGCATTCATCGCCGCCAGTGCCGGTCTTCAAGGGCTCACGTGGCTCATCTTCTGGCGCTCGCTCGGGCGCCATTCGAACAGGGAGCGCCCTCAGGTCCCCCGCGCGATCTCCGAATCGCAAGGAATCTCTTCCGGAGCAGGGGCGAAACTCACCTTCGCGACCGCGACTCCCCTTCTGCTCGCGTTTGGAGGATATGTCGGATGGTTCTTCGGTTCGGTGGGATACGCGCTCTCCCCTTCGTCATCTCTTTTTCGCCCGATCTCACCAGCGCTCTCCTCTCCGCTGGTGGGAATAGGATTGATCCTCTGTGGCCACGGGCTGATCGTATGGGCCGCATGCGCACTCGGATCGTCTTTTGGGCTTCTCCCTGACGTCAGGGCGGGACATCGTCTTGTGCAGCACGGCCCTTACCGCTTCGTTCGGCATCCGCTCTACACGGGACTTCATGCCCTTTATCTGGGGACGTTCGCGCTCGTTCCCAGCGGATTCTTCCTCCTCTGCCTTGTGGCAGGCGTGATCGGCAATGTCCTGCGGGCGCGCGCTGAAGAACACGCGCTCATCGCGCACTACGGCTCGGCATACCGGATGTACGCCCAATCCGTGGGGCGATTCCTTCCGGCTCCGCGCCACTTCCTCCGTCGCGCCAAGCGCCCTCGGGCAAAGCGAATGAACGGACACCCCACATAAAACCCACGCGGGCCTTTTTAACAAGTCTTGACAGATTCCAAAGAAATTGATACATTCCCTGCCGTCCTGGACCGGCAGGGCGAAGGGTGAACAGCCTGAATCTCACAAGGAGGAGGGATGAAGAAGCACCCTCACGCGCTGATCGTCACCGGGGCAGTGGTAGTCTGCTTCGGCGCGTTCATCGCCTGGAAGGGCCTTCTGGCCAGTCGCCCTCGTTCTCCCGTCACAATACATGGCCATCCGTGGCTTGCCCTTCGGCAGGTGCAGACTCTGCAAACAGAGTATCGCAGCGCCCGCAGGCACGCTCTGGCGCTCTCATGGGCTGTGCCGACAGCGCTCGCCGCAGCCGATTTCGATGAAGACGGCATGCCGGATCTCGTCAGCGGATACCGCGGTCCGGTGGGAGGCTTTGTGACTCTCCATCGAGGGAATGCGCACGCCCTTTGGCCCTACCACGCGAACGCTCAGGGACACGACGAACTCACCGCTTTTCCTTTCTGGCCTGAAGCACAGGTTTTTGAACTCTCCGAAGCCCCAGACTTTCTGGGGACAGGAGATGTAGACGGAGATGGACATCAGGATCTGGTGATCGCAGAGCGGGGAGGAAGAGGGCTTCACTTCGGATGGGGCGATGGACGAGGAGGATTTCACTGGGGACGATCGCTCGCCGTGCCAGGCCGCATCACAGCGCTCGCCATCGGCGAGGTTCACCGCGCGGACGGTTTGGCCGATCTCCTTGTCGGCATCGCGGGAGAGGAAGGTCCGTATCTTCTCGTGTTCTCATCCCCGGAAGGGGCCTTGCGGGGAGAACCGCAGGTGATCCCGCTGCCCAGCGAAGCGACGGCTCTCGCTCTGGGGCCGCTTCGTGAGAAGTACGAGTGGGATCTCGCGATCGCTGCCGGTACGCAGCTTGTGATCGTCCCCGGCCGGGATCTCAGGCGACCGCCGGATGAGCTGTCGCCCGACTCTTTGACAGAGATTCAATTCACCTTCCCGATCATTTCCCTGTCGCTAGGGGATTTCATCCCGGATGCGGCCTCTCGGACGGAGATCGCTCTGCTCGCCGAAGATGGAACGATACACGTTCTGGCCCGAACGCCGTTGAAGGAGACGGAATCCTTCCCGTCGTCCGACGCGGATCGAGGATGGGCTGTGGCGGAGCAGTATCCCACCCCGGCCCGTTCGGGCGCGCGCAGCTTGCTCGCGGCGCGGGTTTCGAGCCTGCCGGCCGAAGACCTTCTGGTGCTGGATGCCGAAAGCCAGAATCTTCTCGTCCTCTCGCTGGGGATCAAGGAGCAGGATGACGCGAATCAGAGCGCTGCCCCTCAAGAGCCCTTGATCGCTTCCCTTGAAATCGCCGGGAGACCGATCGCCGCGCTGCCCTTGCGCTTGAACGCGGATGCTCTGGCCGATCTAGTGATCCTGCGCGAGGGAGCGAGAGCGCCGGACGTGATCCTGACCATGGCCTCGCAAACTTTCACGGTTAATTCCACAAACGACAACGACGACGGGACGTGCGACTCAACTCACTGCTCGCTGCGGGAAGCCATCAACGCCGCCAATAGCAATCCTGGCCCGGACACGATCGCCTTCAACATCTCGGGAGCGGGACCGCACACGATCACCGTTGGGTCGGCACTGCCGACGATCACTGAGGCAATGACCATAGATGGCTACGCGCAATCGGGCACAAGCCCGAATACCAACCCGATCACCCAGGGGCTGAATACCGCGCTGAAGATCGTGCTCACTAAGAGCGGGAGCGCTGGAGGATTCGATGGGCTGACCGTCACCGGAGGCTCAAGCACGATACGGGGCCTGGTGATCAACCGATTTCTCAATGGAATCGTGCTGAACAGTGCGAACAATATCATCGAAGGGAACTTCATCGGGACAGACGTCGCCGGAACCACCGATCAGGGCAATACTCAAGACGGTATCCGCATCTCCGGCGCCAATAATACGATCGGGGGCACGCTCGCGGGCGCGCGCAACCTCATCTCAGGCAATAACGATCATGGAGTGCACATCACCGGAAGCGGAGCGACAGGAAATCTCGTACAGGGGAATCTGATCGGGACCGACATTACGGGTACGCTGGATCGAGGGAATTCACTCGATGGTGCGCGCATCGCAAGCGGGGCAGCCAACAATACGATCGGCGGAACAGCTTCTGGCGCGCGCAATCTCATCTCGGGGAATAACTCCGACGGAGTGGATCTCAGAAGCGATGGGAATCTCGTACAAGGGAACCTGATCGGGACTCAGATCAATGGCACAAGTGCCCGGAGAAACAGCAATCACGGCGTGCGCATCGAGGGCAGCAATAACACCGTCGGGGGAGCTGGCGCAGGCAATGTCATCGCTTTCAATGGGGACGATGGCGTATTCGTTAACTCTGGCACGGGCAACCGCATTTCGCAGAATTCGATTTTCTCAAATGGTACCACGAACGCCGATCTGGGAATTGACCTGTCTCCTGGCGGGGTGACATCCAATGATTCCGGCGATGGCGACGGGGGAGTAAATCGACGGCAAAATTTCCCCGTTTTGAGCGTTGTTGTCTCCGGCTCAAGCAGCACGACGATCGTGGGCTCGATAGACTCCACAACGAGCAATTCGGCCTATCCCATCACCATCGAGTTCTTCCGTAACTCCTCTTGCGACACTGCGGGTCATGGCGAAGGAGAGACATTTCTGGGAGCGATCTCAGTAAACGGGCCGGGCAGTTTCACAGCCACGCTCTCGGTCAGCCTCCCGTCGGGGAGCGTTGTGACAGCAACAGCAACTGATTCTGCCGGTAATACGTCGGAATTCTCGGCCTGCGTCTCAGTGAACGGCACGCTCACAATCGCTAAGACGGCCACCGGAGGGAATGGGACATTCTCCTACACGGTGAGAAGCGGGACGGTCACCGTAGCCTCTCCGAACATCACGACAAGCGGCGGAAGCGGCACGGTGACCCTACACGTGACGCCGGGCAGCTATACGGTGACGGAGACCGTACCGCCGGGATGGGACTTCACGAGCTTAAGCTGCATGGCCACGGGAGGATCAAGCGCCTCGCAGGATCCAATCACGCCTACGCAAGCCAACATCACGATGGCCGCCGGAGGAAACGTCACCTGCACGTACACCAACACCAAGCGGGGCACGATTGTCGTTCGAAAAGTGACTGATCCGAGTCCGGACCCGACCAACACTTCGTTCAGCTTCAGTGGAGATGTCAGTGGAAACATCTCAAACGGAGGGACGCTCACGAGGGACAACCTCACGCCGGGGACGTACACAGCGACGGAGACCGTGCCGAGCAACTTCGTGCTCACTGCGATCTCCTGCGATGACGGAGCCAGTGCGACTCCCAGCTCAGGCAATGTAGCGACAGCCACGGCGACATTTCGCCTCGATCCGGGGGAGACCGTCACTTGCACCTTCACCAATCGGCTCAAACAGGCGAATGTGCGCGTGACGAAATCCGACTCTCCCGATCCGGTTGTGGCCGGACAGAATCTCACCTACACGATCGCGGTCACCAACTCCGGGCCGGATCCGGCGCTCACGGTCCAGATGAGCGATACCGTTCCGACTCATACCACCTTCCAGTCGCTCACAGCTCCTTCGGGATGGAGCTGCACGACGCCGCCTGTTAACGACACGGGCCCGATCACGTGCACGACGGCGAGCCTGGGCAGCGGAGCAACAGCAACCTTCACCCTGACGGTGAAAGTCACCCCGAGCGCCCCTCATGGGACGAACGTCAGCAACACAGCCAGCGCAGTGAGCGCGACCTTCGATCCACAGCCGGGCAATAACTCGGCGACGGCAACGACGGGGATTGTGACGCAGGCGGATCTGAGGATTCAGAAAAGAGGACCGAGTTCGGCGGAAGTTGCTCAGGTGTTCGCCTACACGATCGAGGTGAGCAATGCCGGTCCTTCTGACGCTCAGAATGTGGTCGTCAGCGATCCGCTTCCCCCGCACACGAGTTTTGTGAGCGCGTCCGGGAGCGGATGGACATGCGCGCTGAGCGGAACAGTTGTCACCTGCACGCGCGGAGGGTTGCCGGCCGGAGCGAGCGCGCCTCCGCTGGAATTGCAGATACGGGCGCCGGCTGTGGACGATGTCGTGCGAAACACAGCCTCGGTGAGTTCTTCGACGCCCAATCCCCTATCGAGCAACAATACGAGTACAGCCGAGACAGAGCTCAGGCTGACGAGTCTCTCGGCCCCCTTCACTGTCGAGCGAGTGCCTGAAGGGATGATGGGGGCCCGGGTGACGACAGCCCAACAAGAAGGCGCTCAGGGAGTGCTCGTTGTAGATTCGGCCAACGATCAGGTGCGCGTATGGCTCAATCAAGGGGATGGGAGACTGCGTCCGGGACAGACTCTCCTGGTGGGGGATGGCCCGGTGGCGGCTGTTCTGGGGGACGTCAACGGGGATGGAGCCGTGGATGCAATCACGGCGAACCTTCTGGATCGGAGCCTGACTGTTCTTGAAGGGCGAGGAGACGGGACGTTCCGTCCAGCCCGAACGATCAGTACGATGGCTCAGCCGCGCGCGCTCGCTCTGGGGGATTTCGATCGGGATGGGCGGCCAGATCTCGTCGTCGCTTATTTGGATACGGGACAAGTGCAGTTCTTCAAGGGGCAGGGAGATGGGACGTTCCGCGCCGGGCGCAGTGTCTCTGTGGGAGAGATGCCAAGCGCTCTTGTAGCTGCCGACCTCAATCGCGACGAGAGGCCTGATATCGCCCTGGCTGATTTCGCGCGGAACCAGGTGGTGATCCTTTTGGGTCGCGGGGATGGGACATTCTCCTCAGGCGGGAGCGTCCCGGTCGAGAGAGGACCTGTCGCTCTGACGGCTACGGATCTGGAGGGAGATGGGCGCCTGGAGCTGATCACGGCCAATCATGTGAGTTCGAGCCTTTCGATCCTCAAGGACGAAAGCACAGCGGGAACCCCGCGGTTCCGCGTTGTGGCCACCCTCCCCACGGGGGAAGGACCGCTGGGCGTCGTTGCAGGCCAATTGTTCGCAGAGGGGTCGGGGATCGCCTATGTCAGCGCGAATGCACCGGAGGTCGGCGTCTATCTGCGGGATGAAAACGGGCGGCTGCGCGTGAGTCAAAAGCTGAATCTTGCGAACATGCCGACTTCTCTCGTGACGGGAGATCTCAACGGAGATAGGGCGCTGGATCTGGTGATCTCCGATGTTCAGGGAGTGGCGCGCGCGCTGCTCAACGTGGGTCGCGGGCAGTTTCGGGAGCCGCGGTAGGAGCCGTCCGCAGGCCTGGTCAGGAACTGTCGCCCTTCGACGAGAGCCGCTTTCGGATGACCTCCAGCATGCGCTGGACGACTTGCTCCACGTTCAGGTCGGAGGAGTCTATGTACACCGCATCGGGGGCGCGACGCAGAGGAGATGCCGCGCGCTCCTCATCCCGGCGATCGCGTTCGGCTGTTTCCTGAAGCGTCTGCTCGAAGGTCACCTCTTGTCCTCGCGCGCGCTCTTGTTCGAATCGGCGTCGGGCGCGCACTTCCAGACGCGCGTCCAGAAAGAACTTCACATCGGCGTCCGGGAAAACCACCGTCCCCGTGTCTCGCCCTTCGAGGACGACTCCTCCAGCCCGTCCCATCTCCTGCTGTTGCGCGACGATAGCACGACGCACGCTCGCCAGCGTCGCGATCAGAGATGCGGCCCGGCTGATCTCCGGAGCGCGGATCTCCTCGGTCACGTCCTCCCCATCTATTGAGACGCGCAGCGCCTGAGGATCCCCCGAGAGCACGATTCGCGATTCTTCGGCCAGACGCGCGAGCGCTTCTTCGTCATCCAGAGGGATCCCGCAGCGCAGCGCTTTCCAGGCGAGCGCGCGATACATGGCGCCCGTGTCCAGATAGAGATAGCCGAGCCGTTGGGCCAGGAGTCGGCCCACGGTGCTTTTGCCGGATCCAGCGGGTCCATCTATGGCGATGATGCCTCGTCTGGACACACGACTTCCGTTGAGGCTGAGCGTTCGGGGGCTCCCGCAGAAGGTTTGCGCTCTGTCGGGGATCGTCGCCCCGGGGCTTCCTGAGCGACTTCGCGGATGAGGCGAAGTGCTGCGAGGCACTCTGTGCGACCGACCTCGTAGTGGGTCACCAGGCGGAGCGTCGTCGGACCGAGAGCGCCCACCAGGACTCCTCGGGCTTTGAGGCGCTCGGCGAATTCAGGGGCTGTCCACCCGGTTCCCGACACGTCCACGATCACGATATTGGTTTGAACCTTCTCCGGATCGAGCGCCAGTCCCGGGATCTCGGCCAGACCGCGCGCGAGCCATCGCGCGTTCTCGTGATCTTCGACCAGACGAGCGGGCATCTTCTCCAGAGCGATCAATCCGGCGGCGGCGAGCACGCCCACCTGTCGCATCCCTCCGCCCAGCAGCTTGCGCACGATGCGGGCTTCTTCGATGAAGGCTCGCGATCCCAGGATCAACGATCCGACGGGAGCGCCGAGTCCCTTGGACAGACACACCATCACGGAATCGCACGGCTGAGCCAGCTCGGCGACCGGACGCCCAAGCGCGACGGCCGCATTGAACAAACGCGCTCCGTCCAGATGCACGGGGATTCCCCGCTGGCGAGCGTGCCGATAGATCTCCCACATCGTCTCCAGGGGAAGCACTGTCCCTCCGGCCAGGTTGTGCGTGTTCTCCAGGCAGATCAGTCCCGTGGGCGCGCGATAGTATACGGGCGGGCTCAAGGCGGCTTCGATCGTCGCCCAGTCCAGCAGCCCATCGCGTCCCCGCACGACGCGCGGGAGAACGCCGGAGATCACCGCCATGGCTGCCATCTCGAAGTTGTAGATATGGCTTCGCTCTTCCAGGATCACCTCTTGCCCGGGCCGCGTATGCACTTTCACGCAGATCTGGTTCCCCATTGTGCCCGAGGGGACAAAAAGGGCGGCCTCCTTCTGGAAGATCTCGGCCGCGCGCTCTTGCAAGCGATTCACCGTCGGATCTTCCAGATAGACATCGTCGCCGACTTCGGCGCGCGCCATGGCCTGGCGCATCTCCGGCGTCGGGCGCGTCACCGTATCGCTGCGCAAATCAATCATGGTCCGACCTCCACGGGACTCATACGAAGACGGCAAACACCTCGTTGGCCAGAACCAATCCTCGCCGCGTGAGGCGAAGGATGCCCCCGCCGATCTCGATCAATCCGGCCTCGTCAAGTCGCGCGAGGTGCTCGCCGTAGTGCTCCAGGACATCGAGGCCGTAGCGCTTCTGGAAATCGCGCAGGTCCACACCCGAACGTCGGCGCAATCCGAGCAGAAGAGCCTCCTCGATCCGCTGCCTCTCGGTCAGGGCGATCCGTCCGGCCACGGCCTCTCCCCGCTCGCGCATCGCCCGGATATAGGCGTGAGGCGTGGCGAGATTCCACCGCCGCTCTCGGAAGTCGTAGGAATGGGCGCTGCATCCAAATCCGAGATACGGTTCGTCGGACCAGTACTTCCAGTTGTGACGGGAGAAGAATCCGGGCCGGCAGAAGTTGGAGATCTCGTAGTGCTCGTACCCCTCCTCTTCTGCGCGATCCAGAAACCGGTAGTACATCTGGACGGTCAGCTCCTCTTCCGGCTCGCTGATCTCGCCCCGAGCGATCCGGGCCGCCAGGGGCGTTCCCTCATGAACTTCCAGCATATATACCGAGAGATGCGTCGGGCGCAAGGCGAAGGCGCGTTCCATCGTGCGTTCCCAACTGCTCAGGGTCTGCCCGGGGATCCCGATGATCAGATCCAGGTTCACGTTCTCCAGTCCGGCATCCCGCAAGAGTGCGACCGCTTCGCCGATCTGCTCCACCATACGGAGACCCCACGCGTTCTCCCGATCGCCGGAGGCGCCCCCGGCAGGCCCGCGCCCGAGCGCGCGAAGCTCCGGCTCGGAAAATGTCTGCGCCCCAAGACTCACGCGAGTGATCCCCAGAGCGCGAAGCGCCTGAGCCTTCGCGCGCGTGATCGTCTCCGGATTCGCTTCAAGCGTGATCTCGGCTTGCGGCTGCACACGGAAGTTCTGGCGCAGGGCCTCGAGCAGGCTCCCGAGGTCATCGGGATCAAGCAGCGAGGGCGTCCCTCCCCCGAAATAGATCGTGTCCACCACAAGAGTCTCCGAATCCAATGTGGCGCGCGTTCGTGTGATCTCCTGGCGGAGGGCATCCAGATACGCCGCGATCACCGGCTCCGGAAAGACACCTGAATCGAAGTCGCAATAAGAGCACTTGTACGGGCAGAAGGGAATGTGCACGTAGATTCCCCAGGCCATATGCTCTCGAAGAAGTATACCACGGGTGGGCCGCCCTTCCAGGGCGGGATTTTGGCCCGCTGGCTGCCTTGACGCAGGGGGAGAGAAGGCCTATCATTGTGGCTTGACTGTGAAGCAGGGCGAGGCAGACAAGGCGATCTTCCTTGGTGAGGGAACTCGGGCCCGAGCGGCCCGCGCGTCTTCACCCTTTCTGTAGGAGAAAACCCTATGCGAGAAGTCACTATCGGCATCGGAGGAGCAGCGGGCGACGGTCTGGATAAGACGGGCGATACCCTGGCCAAGACGGCCTCCCGATTGGGTCTCTACGTCTACGCGTACAACAGCTATCAATCGGTCATCCGCGGGGGACATATCTGGCTGCGCGTTCGCATTGGAGAGAAGAAGCTCACCTCTCACGGGGATCACGTGAACGTTCTGATCGCTTTGAATCAGGACTCGATCGAGCGGCACGCGCGTGAGGTGGAACCCGGAGGAGCCGTCATTTACAACTCCGATAAGCTCGTGCTCGATCCGTCGCTTTTACGCGATCATGTCCTGCCGGTTCCGCTTCCGGTCTCGACGATCACGAAGCCTCTGGGGAAGGTGCCTCCCGTCATGCAGAACACGGTGGCGCTGGGCGCGCTGCTCTTTCTGATCGGACTGGATTTTGAGACGGCGGCCGGCGTGCTCACTGACACGTTCAAGCACAAGGGGCAGGCGGTCATAGATCAAAACGTCGCGATCGCGCGCGCCGGCTACGACTATGCCAAGGAGCATTTCGTTCCGCTCGGCTACCAGTGGACCTTCACCCATATCCGACGGCCCTTCATCACCGGCAATGAGGCGTTCGCCCTCGGGGCGGTGACGGCGGGATGCAAGTTCTATTCGGCCTATCCGATGACGCCGGCCTCTTCGATCCTGCACTGGATGGCGGCTCATGCCGATCGGTGCGGTATCGTTGTCAAACAGTGCGAGGACGAGCTGGCCGTCGTGAACATGGCCATCGGAGCCGGATATGCGGGCGTTCGGGCCATGTGCGGGACTTCGGGCGGCGGCTTCGCCTTGATGACGGAGGCAATCGGACAGGCCGGCATGATCGAGGTGCCTGTTGTCGTCATCGAAGTGCAGCGCGGAGGCCCTTCGACGGGCCTGCCCACAAAGACCGAGCAGGGGGATCTCAATCAGGTCTTCGGCGCCTCTCAAGGGGACTATCCCCGGGTGATCATCGCCCCGGGGGACGTCACCGAATGCTTCTGGGCGGCCGTGGAAGCCTTCAATCTCGCCGAGAAGTATCAACTCCCCGTAATCCTCATGAGCGATCTGCTGCTCAGCGAACATCCAGAGACGATCGAGCCCGATGCCCTGCGATACGATATCCCCATCGAGCGGGGCCAGGTGGTGACCGAGTGGGATGAGAGCCGGGGCAAGTATAAGCGGTACGCCTTCACGCGTTCCGGTGTCTCGCCCCGAGCGCTCCCGGGGACAGACGGGACGATCCATGTCGCCGCGACCGATGATCACGATGAGGAAGGGATCCTCATCAGCGACGTCTTCACGTCTCCGCCGGTGCGGCGCAAGATCCATGAGAAGCGGATGCGCAAGCTCGAGGCCGTCTTGCGCGAGCTGCCACCACCTGTTCTCGAAGGACCCCAGGAGGCCGAGGTCACGCTCATCGGCTGGGGCTCGACCAAGGGCGTCATTCGAGAAGCTGTCGAGAAGCTCAACGAGGAGGGGATTTCGGCCAACCACCTTCACATCAAGTACCTCTTCCCCTTCCATGCTCGCGAGGTGGCCGAGATCCTGAGCCGCTGCAAACGGACGATCTGCGTCGAAGCCAACTACAGCGGACAGTTCGCGCGCTATCTCCGAGCGGAGACCGGCATCTCCGTGCACGGGCATATCCGCAAATACGATGGCGAGCCGTTCGAACCCCGCTACATTGTCGAGCGAGTGAAGGCCTTGCTGCAAGGGAAGCCGCTCAGCCTGGATGTCACCGAAGAGGAAGCGCGAGAGATCGCCTACCACTATATTCGCACCCATCTGGACGACGATGCGCGTCCTGGACGCATCCTTCGCCTGGAGCGCGACGGATGGGAAGAGCCCCTGTGGAATGTGGAGATCATCTCGCGCGAGACGGGACGCCGGCGTGGACAGCTTCTCATCGGCGTCGAGACGGGCTCAACCTACACCTGGGAGCCGGAATCGTGAGAGAGGCTCCACCGGATGTGAGAGCAAGGAGGAATTATGGCGACGGTCATTGAGCTTCCGATCGAAACGTACGCCGGACCGGTTGATCCCGACTGGTGTCCGGGCTGTGGAGATTTCGGCGTCCTGAAGGCCGTCAAGATGGCGGCCGGAAGGCTCGGCATTCAGCCCAAAGATCTGGTGATCGTCTCCGGCATCGGATGCTCCTCGAACCTGCCGGGTTTCATTCACGCCTATGGCGTCCATAGCCTGCACGGACGCGCAGTCGCTGTGGCCGAAGGGATCAAACTGGCCAATCACGAGCTGCATGTTGTCATCACCGGGGGCGATGGGGATGGATACGGCATCGGGATCGGACACTTCATTCACGCCATGCGCCGCAACATTGATCTGACCTACGTCGTGATGAATAACCAGATCTACGGACTCACGACCGGTCAGGCCTCGCCCACGACGATGAAAGACGTGCGCACGAAATCCACGCCGCGGGGGAATCCGGAGCCTCCGATCAATCCCATCGCCTTGGCTCTGGTCTCGGGAGCGACATACGTCGCCCGCGGCTTCTCGGGCGAACCCGAGCATCTGGCTCACCTGATCGCCGGAGGGATCGCGCATCGGGGCTTTGCGCTCATAGACGTCTTCAGCCCCTGCGTGACCTACAACAAGGTCAACACCTACCCCTGGTTCAAGCAGCGCATCTATAAGCTCGAGGAGGAGGCCGGATACGATCCCTCTGACGTCATCGCGGCGCTTCACCGATCCTTCGAATGGGGAGATCGCATCCCCATCGGCTTGTTCTATCGCGACGAGCATCCGATTTACGAGGACAGCGAACCGGCTCTGCAGAGAGGCCCTCTGGTGCGTCATCCCCTGCAGCCGGAGCGGACCGTCTTCGAAGAGCTGATTCAGGAACTTCTGTGAGCGCCCCGACGCGCCGGGCGTTCGAATGGTGGGGGCCGCCCGGGGGGATCTCCCCAACTGATGCGCGCATCACGGGGCCAGAGGGGGAGTCCCCCATCCGTGGGGAAGGTGTACGCGCTCCCACAGCTTGGCGTACTTCAGGAAGACATAGTAAGCCGCCAAGCCCGAGATGATGAGCCCGGGGATCCCATCGCGAAATCCCTGCTTGAGGATGTAGCTGCGAAAGAACGTCAGCGCCGGCTGAAGGAGCAGAGTGAATCCCCCGATGCGCTTCCCCTGCGCGAAGGCTTCCTCGGCAGCCAGCGTCGTGTAGCGGTTCAAGACCTCGTGATGCTCGCTCAGGCTGCGGCGCGTCAGATGCCAGAGCTCCCCGCGCAGCGTCCCCACGCTTCCCTGAACGCGCACGGACTCGTGGACGTACTCCCCCACCCATTGCGCGCGATCGCGCCGGTAGAGTCGGAGCTGGTAATCGGGATACCATCCGCAGTGGCGAATCCACCGTCCGAGATACCAGGCCCGGCGGGCGACGCGATAGCCGTCATGGCGCGGCCCCGTGCGCTTCAACTCCTCAATGGCCTGGCGCAATTGCGGTGAGACCCGTTCGTCCGCATCCAGAGAGAAGATCCATTCATGCGTCGCCTGGCGCTCGGCGAAGCGCTTCTGGTCAGCGTATCCGGACCACGGACGCACGAAGACTCGATCCGTATAGCGCCGGGCGATCTCCTCGGTTCGATCCGTGCTGCGGGCATCCACGACGACGACGATCTCATCGGCCCAGGCGACGGAGGCGAGCGCGCCGCCAATGCGGTCCTCCTCATTGCACGCGATGAGCGTGACCGAGATCTTCATAGGATCTTCACGGGGGCCAGAAGCGCGGCCCTCGGGGAGACCGAGGGCCGCCGTTCCGAGCATCATCTCCCGGAGCGGGAGGAGATCCGGATATTATGGGCATCCAGCGTCGTGGACATGACGCGCTGGAGATTGGCGATCGCCTTGTTGTAGTTGATCAAAGCTTGCAGCTCTTGCGCGCGCGCGGCGGCCAGGAAGTTCTGGAATTGAAGGACGAAGAAGGTCGTCGAGAGGCCGGCTTCGAATTTCTTCTGCTCGCCCTCCAGTTGGCGCTCCCGCGCGATGCGCTCGGCGCGCGCCGCTTCGATGTTCTGACGCGCGACCTCAACCTGTTGCAGGGCGTTTCGGACCTCGACGCTGATCTGCTGAATCAGTTGCCTCTCCTGAAATTCGAGACTGCGCCGCTGCGCCAGCGCCGCCCCCAGATTCCCCTCGGCCGTCCGATTCCGCAAAGGGAAGCTGAACGAGAGGCCGAAGCTGTAGGAGCGGAAGTCGTTGGAGAACGCCGTGCGAAGGGCTTTCGCGGCTCCCCCGATGAAGCGCGGCGGCACATCGCGCGGCACGCGTTCCAGGACGGGCTCTCCCGTCTCCGGATCCGTGATGGGATTGCCCTCCTCGTCCAGCTTGATGCGCGTCACCAGCGTCGGCGTGCCCGCCAATCCCGAACTCCCGTAGGTCGCCACCAGATCAATCTGCGGGCGCGTCTGATTCCGGAAGTATTTCAGATCAATCTCATTTTGCGCCTTCCGAAAGCGCAACTGCTCCAGCTCGGGACGATTCGAGAGAGCGACCCGCAGCGCGCTCTCGAAATCCACGGCGGGTGGCAGAAAGTCAATGCTTTCGGTCGGCACAATATTGGCCGACCACTCGGGGGAATTCGGATCGCCGAGGATCAGATTCTTGAGTGCATTCTCGGCGACGGTGACCTGTCCGATGGCCGCCGTGACCTCCTGTGTGCGCCGCTGGACCTCGGCCTCCGACTGCGCCAGCTCGATCGGAGCGAGCGTCCCGGCCTGAACCTGCCGCCGATTGTTCTCCAGGTTAGCGCGGGCCAGCTCGAGCGATTGCTGGGCGATCTCCACGTTGCGAATGGCGAAGACCAGATCCCAATAGGCGTTCTGCACCTGCGTGATGATCTCAATGACGCGCTGCCGAAAAGCGCTGTCGGAGAGATCCAGCGCCTTCTTGGCGATCTCAATCTGCCGCCGCGTCTGATCCATGCGGAAATTCCGCAGCAACGGCTGACGCCACTCGAACTGAACGGTGCTCACGAAGGAGGGGTTGAAGGCGACGGCCGAATCTCGGCTCTCGATGCCCAAAAAGCGCGAGACGAAGACCTGGTCGGTCGTCTGCCGCGTGTTCAAAATCTGAAAGCGCCAGCTCCCTCCCGTCGGCAGAAGCTGCTGCGCCGTCAGATTGTAGGTGAGCTGCCGATTGGTGAACGCCGGATTGTCGGCTCCCGTCGTGAAGGAGCTTGTGCTCGGGCGCGTGGCCGTCGTCCCATTGGTATCGAAACTGAAAAGAATATCGTAAGCGCCCCGCGCTGCGAGAAGGCTCTGATCGCTCGATTGCACATTCATGCGCTCGATCTGAATCTGATTGTTGTTCTCCAGAGCCTTGAGGATCGCATCGTGCAAGGAGAGATACAGAAGCTGATCGGGATTGATCCCCACGCGCGGAACGCGAAGGGGTTTCACGCGCTCCAGAATGGCTTGAGGATGAGCGGGCTCTTGCGCCCGCGAAGGCTCCTGAGCCCACACCGCTCTCCCCCAGGACGTAATGATCCCTCCCCAGATGAGGAGATACGCGATCGCGTTCTTGTTTCCCCTCATAGGCCTTCTCCTTTCCCTATGGTACATGAGGAAATAACGAGGACTCGTCCGACGCAGTTTCGGAAAATCGCAGGCCCTGGGCCCACGAGCAAAAAGGAGCTTCTTCTCCAGGAAGTCCACGGGAGACATCAAAAATGTCGCTGCCGCGCTGGCGCTCCACGTATCCTCACTCCGCTCGCGCATCCGATAGGCCGCTTCTTTGCATCGCGTTCGATTCCGCGCGATAGGCTATCACATCGCTGTTTCCAAAGCAACCCATTCCCTCACGCGGGCGAGATTCCGACGATCGTCTTCCAGCGTCCGGCGCGGCGTCTCCAGAATGAACGGACATCCCTGCGGAAGCATCACGCCGATGAGCCGACGAAAAGCATCGGCTCCGATCCTCCCCTCTCCCACGTGCCAGTGGCGATCCGCGCGTCCGCCGCAGGGCACGCGCGTATCGTTCAGATGCACGACCTCGATCCGCTGCAGGCCCACGGTCGCGCGCACGCGGGCGAGCATCTCGGCCAGTCCCGCTTCGGTCGCCAGATCATATCCGGCTGCGAAGGCATGGGCCGTGTCCAGACAAATCCCCACGGGCAGGTCGTCAAGCCGTTCCAGAAGCGCTCGGAGGTGCTCAAACCGCCACCCGATGTGATACCCCTGACCGGCTGTGTTTTCCAGCAGGATCCGCAACGAGCCCAGCCTCATCCCGCGCGTCGCCTGCCGCAGCGCTTGAGCGCACATCCGGATTCCTTCCTCATCCGAGCGATCGCGAGCGCTCCCCGGATGCACGACGAGATAATCGGCTCCCAGGCCGATGGCTCTCCGAATCTCGTGCCGAAAGGCCCCGATGGACCTCTGTCGCACCTGCGGAGCTGACGCGGCGAGATTGATCAGATAAGGGGCATGAACGATGACGGGATTCAGGCCGAGCCGCTCGCGCTCGCGGCGAAAAGACCGCACCTCCTCGGGGTGAGGCGATCGGGCTTCCCA
The DNA here is from genome assembly GCA_964615335.1 of uncultured Clostridia bacterium. GTDB lineage: Bacteria > Acidobacteriota > Blastocatellia > HR10 > HR10 > HR10. The sequence continues at coordinate 31,160 of CAZTMT010000009.1, read as the reverse complement.
CCCCCGAGGATTGCGCGAGAAAAGCTGCACGGTCTGACACCCCAGCTCAGCCGCTTCCCGAAGCGCGCGGGCCAACTCCCCTGAGATCGAAGCATGGATGCCCAGGCGAGCGCCTCCCCTCCCTGACGCGGACACGCTCCCTCACTCCCTGGGGGGCTTCCCCGATGGCCGATCCTCGGCACAGGAAGAACGCGAGAGTCAGGTCGGCACACCAAGCCGCGGGAGAAGATAGCGCATGAGGACGACATACCCTACGACGAAGAGCACAAGCGAGAAGACGTCACTCATTCTCTCTCTCCTTGGAAGGAGCCTGCGCGAGATCGCGCTCGCCCTCTCAGCAAGATCTCGTTCACTCCGATGTCTCCAAAGGACGCTTCACGCTCTCTCGCACGGTCGTGACGATTTGCTCCAGCAGCGTCCCAGGCAAGAAGACCTCGGCCACGCCCAATTCCTTCAACTTCGGAATATCCTCCTGCGGGATGATCCCTCCGACGAAGACGACGACATCCTGAAGGCCTTTCTCTCGGAGAAGCTGCATCACGCGGGGCACGAGCGTCATATGGGCTCCGGAGAGAATCGAGAGCCCGATGACATCCACGTCTTCCTGAAGCGCAGCCGCGACGATCTGCTCGGGCGTTTGCCGAAGTCCCGTGTAGATCACCTCCATGCCCGCATCGCGCAGGGCTCGCGCGACGACCTTGGCTCCCCGATCGTGTCCGTCAAGCCCGGGTTTGGCGATGAGGACTCGAATCTTTCTCTCCCCCATAGATGGCTCCGACCTGTGGGCGCGCCCGCAGTCCGCTCAGAAGGGCGGCTCCTGATACTCGCCGAAGACTTCCTTGAGAGCCTCGCAAATCTCCCCGAGCGTCGCGTAGGCGCGCACACAGTCCAGGATATAGGGCATGGTATTCTCCGTTCCTCGGGCAGCCTCCTTCAATGCTTCCAGCGCACGCCGGACGCGCCCCGAATCGCGCCGCGCGCGAAGTCGTCGCAAGCGCTCCCGCTGGATCTCCGCGACCGATTCGTCAATGTAGAGGATGGGCACCTCGATGGGCTCTTTCTCCAGGACGTATTCGTTCACGCCGACGATAATCTTCTCCCGCCGATCCACGGCCTGCTGATAGCGATAGGCCGCCTCCTGAATCTCCTTCTGCGGGAAGCCGCGCTCGATGGCGGCGATCATCCCCCCCATGGCGTCAATCTTCTCGAAGTACTCGTAGCATCCCTGCTCCATCTCGCTGGTCAGCTTCTCGACGAAGTAGCTTCCGGCCAGGGGATCTACGGTATTCACCACGCCCGACTCATGCGCGATGATCTGCTGCGTGCGAAGCGCCAGCATGGCCGTGAACTCCGTCGGGAGCGCAAGAGCCTCATCCAGAGCGTTCGTGTGCAAGCTCTGCGTTCCTCCGAGCACGGCGGCCAGGGCCTGAATCGTCGTGCGCACGACGTTGTTGTAGGGCTGCTGGGCCGTCAGGCTGCAGCCGGCCGTCTGCGTGTGGAAGCGGCACATCCAGGAGCGCGGATCGCGCGCCCCGAACCGCTCGCGCATGACGCGCGCCCACACTTTGCGCGCCGCGCGGAATTTCGCGATCTCCTCGAAGAAGTCGTTATGACAGTTGAAGAAGAACGAAAGGCGCGGGGCGAAGTCGTCCACATCCAGCCCCGCGCGCACGCACCATTCCACATACTCGATCCCATCGCGCAAGGTGAAGGCCAACTCCTGAAGGGCCGTCGAACCCGCCTCGCGAATGTGATACCCTGAGATCGAGATGGGATGCCAGCGCGGCACCTCCCGCGTGCAGAAGGCGATCGTGTCCACAATCAGGCGCATCGAAGGCCGCGGGGGATAGATCCATTCCTTCTGCGCGATGTACTCCTTCAGGATGTCATTCTGAATCGTTCCGGAGATCTTCTTCCAGTCGGCTCCCTGCTTCTCCGCGACGACCAGATACATGGCGAAGATGACGGCCGCCGGCGCGTTGATCGTCATCGAGGTCGTCACCTCTTCGAGCGGAATGCCATCGAACAGGACCTCCATGTCCTCGAGGCTGGAGACGGCCACGCCGCACTTCCCCACCTCTCCTTCGGCCAGCGGATGATCCGAATCCAATCCCATGAGCGTCGGCAAATCAAAAGCGACCGACAGGCCCGTCTGCCCCTGCTCCAGAAGATACTTGAACCGCTTGTTCGTATCGAAAGCCGTGCCGAAGCCCGCGAACTGGCGCATCGTCCAGAGCTTCCCCCGATACATCGTCGGATGAATGCCCCGCGTGAAGGGATACTCTCCCGGGAAGCCGATGTCTCGCTCGAAATCCAGATGCTGAATGTCCAAAGGCGTATACAGCCTCTGGATCGGCCGAAGCGACGTCGTCGTGAATTCGGCCGCGCGCTCGGGCACGCGCGCCAGGGTGGGCTTCAGCGTCTGTTCCTCCCACCGATGCAGGGCTTCCTCCAGATGACTCGCGGCTTCTCGAATCGCCATAGTTGCTGATCCCTCCTCACAGATCTCCCCCTCCCCGACTTCGAGTGTAAATGGTAGGGCACCGGCGACGAAGGTGTCAAACATGGGGTAGGCGCTCGGGACGACCGTCAGTCCGTTCTCCTCCTTCTGCGCGCGAGGGCTCACGGCGCATAAGGCGCGCTCCATACGAGAGCGCGCCGAAAAAGAGGAAGCTCACTCCGTAGTCAGCCCATTGCAGATCAAGCCTTCCCGCCTGAAGCGACAGGAGCAGGATGCCGCATCCGATCGGAACAGCCAACACAAGCGCGCTCCGCCGCAACAGAACGAGTGCATCTTCGGTCGTCCCGCGCACGGCCAGCGCAATCGCATATATGCCGACCCCCAACAGAAGCACGAAGCTTGCCTGCGGATACGTCTTATCGAGAAGGGCGAGTTTATTTTGCACAAGAAAGAGCGAGAGCCCGTGAGAGTCATGAAGCACGAAGGGAAGCGTGAGCAATCCGAAGGCCCCTCCCACAAGTCCCATGAGTCCGAGCGCAAACCGCCATCCTACTTGCCGCCCGAGAAAGGCGAAAACCAGAGGAAGCAGCAGCAGAAAATTCACACGCCAAGCCAATCCGATTCCCAGAAGAAGTGCCGGCCCCCATTTCCACTCCCGCGGAGCCCGAATCAAGAGCCAGAAGGAAAGGAGCACGGCGAGGCTGTTGGCCAGAAGGTCACTCCCGGTGACGATCTGCTGCAGGACGACGGGAGAAAGGAGCAAAAGGCTCCAGAGCAGGAAAAGAGCCTCGCGGGCATCGCGCAAGATCTTCCGCCCAAGCAGAAAGAAGACCAGCAGCCAGAAGAAATTCTGATAGGCGCTGTTGCCGAGCGCAACAAACGGGGCAGCCAGAAGAATTCCACCGGGGAGCGGAGCGATGGGATTGCCCAGATATGTTCGAACGTGATAAGGGCATCGCCCTTGAAGGATCTCACCTACGGCGAGATTGAGCGCATCATCTCGATCGCTTCCTCCTCCGATGATCCCCGAATCCGCCACGGGATAGAATGCCCGGAAGATGAGCCACAGGGCGAGTCCGGTCGCTGCCGCCAGCCCATCAGCCCACGATTCGGAGATCCGTTTTCGGAACGCCTCTCTGAGGGGAGAGGCAACACTCCAAAAGCCGAAGACGAGGAGGATGTAGAGAAGGAGCCCCTCTGTCCCCGCATACTTGTGCACCTGGCCAAGAGAAGGCCCGATGAAGACAAGCACCAGCGGCAGGACCGTTCGCCATCTTTCTCTGGGCCCCTCCTGGACTCCCTTTCCAGAGCCCATCTCTTTCACGCGTGCGGATCACGCGCCGGCGAGCCGATTGGGAGCTGTTCGGATCGGGCATGTTCTCACAGAACCCCCTCCCGATGCCGAGCAATCCACGGCTCCATCGGCATTGACCGGCAAGCCCGTTCCCCCTCCTGCCGGTCCCGTGCAACCGGAGCCCGTCGCCTCAGGGCAGGTCCTGTTATCCGGAGCGGGATTTTCGGCCGAATCCGGTCCCGTGCTCGCTCCCCAGTAGTTGTTGCGCGCATCCAGCGTATAGGTCCCCACTCCGAAGTAGAGGCCCACAGCTCCTGCTGCACGACAGGCCCCGAGGCTCGTGCACGTGATGTTGTTGTCGTTGATGATCGGCGTCGTCCCGCTTGAGGTCGTCGGATCCACAGTGATTCCGACCCCATTGTCCTGAAGGTGATTGGCCAGGATTTGACTCCCGGGCGAGCCATCCACGATGATCCCCGTGCCGAAGTTCAGGACCGTATTGCGCCGCACGATGACTCCGTTACTGCCCGGATTGAGGAGGATGCCTATAGCTCCCCGTCCCAGCTCTCCCCCGTCCAGATGATTCAACTCGATGAGCACGGAGCTGCCCGACGGAATATCCGAGACGATAATCCCCGCTGTCACATCGCTCCCCACGCGATTCCTTCTGACGGTCACCTGAAGAGGCGAAGAGCCCCGACCGTCTACGAGAATAGCGGCACTCACAAGCTGATTGGTGATCTGATTCCCGTAGATGAGGAAGGGGCCTCCGAACTCATTGACCAGAGCGATGCCGGAGAAAAGACTCGTTCGGTCGCGGCCGATGAGCCGACAATTTCTCACCGTCAGCGGGCGCCCACTATCGCCGGAGAGAATCCCGTAGCATCCCTGGGGGACTTCGATCTGAAGCCCGACGATCTGAACCGATCCCCGCCGACCTCGCGTATCAATGACGGCCCCATTCGGCGGGCACGTCTCGACCGAGATGATCCCGGGAATCCCCCCACTGGCCTTTCCAAGGAGCGTCACCCCTCCCGGAGCCTGAGAGAGATCCACCGCTCCGTCCACACGCCCGATGACCAGGAGCGTATCCCCATTTCGTGATGCCGCGAGAGCTTCGTTTACCGTCGCGTACGTTCGCCGCAGCCGGGGGTTGTACACTCGCCCCGACCCCTGCGTGAAGACGAGATCCGGAAGAACCAATCCCCCCAAGATCCCGAGCCCGACAAGCCACCTGAAAACGTTCACCCGCATGTTCCTCCACCTCCTTTCCAGAATGCGCTCAGCGTCGCCCGCACACGTACAGGCTGCTCAGAGCGAGATCAGAATGTTCTCCTGAGACGAGTGCTCGTACACGAAGTCCGGAAGATTCGAGGTGACATCTCCGCCGTGATGATGCCTTGTCAAAGAACTTCTTGCCGCCGAGTCATCGAGGCTGGCTGCTAGTATAGCGGAAGAGAAGATCTTCGTCAAGCTGAAAATGTTCCCGACTTTCCGCAAAAGCCCGCTCCGTAGGCACGTTGACAATCAGAAGGAAGGGACGTATCATTTTGAATCTGCTTTCGGGGCGTAGCTCAGCCTGGTGAGAGCGCACGGTTCGGGACCGTGAGGTCGGTGGTTCAAATCCACTCGCCCCGACCAGTTTGTATGCCAATTGCGCGCCGTTTTTTGATCAGTGGGATTGTGCAAGGTGTGGGCTATCGGTACTTCGCCCTTCGCGCGGCCCGGCGTCACGGCCTGGTCGGCTACGTGCGTAACCTGCCCGATGGGCGCGTGGAAGTCGTCGCCGAAGGCGAACCCGAGGCCATAGAAGCCTTCGCGCGCGAGCTGCAGCGCGGCCCGGCCGCGGCTCGCGTGACCCGGGTCACCGAGGAAGTCCTCGAGCCGACGGGTCGCTATCGCCATTTCGACATCGCGTTCTGATCGGGGATCTCCCCGAGGGCCTTGTGACCGCTTTATCCGGAGCGACGCGCATGGAAAAACTCAAACGCCTGATCCGAGAGATCCCGGATTTCCCCAAGCCGGGCATTCTCTTTTACGACATCACGACGCTTTTGAAAGATCCCGAGGGATTTCGCACGACCGTGGATCTTCTCTCGGAGGCGTTCCGGGGCGAACGCATTGATCGCGTCGTGGGGATCGAAGCGCGTGGGTTCATCTTCGCCCCAGCTCTGGCGTACAAGCTCGGGGCCGGATTCATCCCCATGCGCAAATCGAATAAGCTTCCGGCTCCCACGGAGAGCGTGACCTACACGCTCGAATACGGAACTGACCGGCTGGAGATCCACAAGGACGCCATCGAACCGGGCCATCGCGTCCTCATCATTGACGACCTGCTGGCAACCGGAGGAACGGCCAGGGCAGCGATTCAGCTTGTGGAGAAGCTCGGCGGTCATGTCGTCGGAGTGGGGTTTGTCATCGAGTTGGAGTTCCTCAAAGGGCGCGACCGCTTGGCTGGCTATCGCGTCGTCTCCCTGCTAAAATACCCCTCTTGACCGATGCTCCCGTAGCTCAGTTGGATAGAGCGAGCGCCTCCTAAGCGCTAGGCCGCAGGTTCGATTCCTGCCGGGAGCATTTTCGTTCCGGTGCGCACGTCATTCGACGGTGACCGATTTGGCAAGGTTCCGAGGCTGATCCACATCGCATCCCCGCAAAAGAGCCACCTCATAGGCCAGAAGCTGCAACGGGAGAATGGCCAGCAAGGGCATGAGCCACAGCGAAGCCGAAGGGACAGGAATCACCTCAGCTCCGATCTCCTCCCGACACGCCCGCACGGCTTCCACATCCTCCTCGTTCACCACGGCGATCAAAGGGGCTCCTCGCGCTTTCACCTCCTGCATATTGGCCAGCGTCTTTTCATAGAGCGTTCGCCCCCTGGGGTGCGTCCGATCGTAAGCGGCCAGAACGACCACCGGCAGGCGTTCGTCCAGAAGCGCATTAGGGCCGTGCTTCATCTCTCCAGCCGGACATCCTTCGGCATGGATGTAGCTCAGCTCCTTCAGTTTCAAGGCTCCTTCCAGAGCCACCGGATAGAGGAGATGGCGTCCCAGATAGAGGGCATTGGTCGCCGCCGCGAGCTTCCGAGCCAGAGCGGCGATCTCCGATGTTCGCTCCAATATCCGTTCCATTCGCAGAGGAAGGCGATACAGTTCTTCAATCACCCGCCGCGCCTGAGGCTCCGAGAGCACTCCTCGCTCCCGTCCCAGCTTCACGGCCAGCAGCTCGAGCACAGCCAGTTGCGCCAGAAACGTTTTACTGGCGGCGACGCCGATCTCCGGACCGGCCTGCGTGTAGATCACTCCGTCGGCTTCCCGCGTGATCGTCGAACCGAAGACATTGGTGAGGGCCAGGATCCGCGCTCCCTGCCGCCGGGCTTCCCGAACGGCCGCCAGCGTATCGGCTGTCTCCCCCGACTGCGTGATGGCGAGAACCAAAGACGTTTCCCCGCGATTCCAGCGGCGATACCGGAACTCGCTCGCATAGTCTGCGTCCGCGCGAATTCCGGCCAGCTCTTCCAGCAGATACTTCCCCACCAGCCCGGCATGGAAACTCGTCCCGCAGCCGATGATCACTACCTCCGTCACCCGTTCGAGATCGTGCGCTGTGAGCCCCCACTGCTCGAAAGCGATCTCCCCGGAGACGGGCGCCGCATATGCCCCCACGGTCTCGCGCACGGCGCGCGGCTGCTCGTGAATCTCCTTGAGCATGAAATGCCGATACCCCCCCTTCTCCACCAGAACCGGATCCCACGCGATCCGGTGCGTGCGCCGGAGCACGGGCTGTCCGCGACCGTCTTTCACCTGAAGGCTCTCGGGCGTGATGCGAACGATCTCCCCATCCTCCAGGAAGAGCATCTCCCGCGTGAAGGGCAAAAGAGCGGCCACATCGGAAGCCACCCAGTTCTCCCCCTCCCCCTGTCCCAGGACCAGAGGCGCCCCCTGCCGCACCGCCCAGATCACCCCGGGCTCCTCCGCCCAGAGCATCGCGAAGGCGAACAGGCCCCGAATCTGCTCGACGCAGGAGCGCACCGCGGCTTCCATGCACGCCCCCTCTCGCAAGGCCTGCTCCACAAGATGCGCGAGAACTTCTGTATCCGTCTCCGAGGCGAAGCGATGTCCCTTCTCCTCCAGCTCCCGGCGGAGTTCCAGGAAATTCTCCACGATGCCGTTGTGCACGACGATGATACGCCCGGTGCAATCTCGATGCGGATGGGCGTTTTCCTCACTCGGGCGCCCATGTGTCGCCCACCGCGTGTGTCCGACTCCCGAAGTCCCCCTCACGCCGCGGTCGCGAAGAGCTTCCTCCAGATGGCTCACTTTCCCACGAACTCGGTAGACCTCCACATGCCCGTCCGAATCGGAGACAGCAAGGCCCGCTGAGTCGTACCCTCGATATTCCAGACGCTTCAATCCCTCCAGCAAAAGGGGCACGGCCTGCCGTCGCCCCGTGTACCCGATGATCCCACACATGATCCCGCCCCTCCGAAAGGGGACGTTACGCAGAAGTGCCCGCGGCTGTCAAGCGGCCCTCAGGATCGAAGGGAAGAGCGCTCAGGCCGCGTGAGAGGGGGAAGAAACAAAGGCGACACCCAGTCTCTGGCGGTGAAAGGCGATCACCCGCTGCAGGATCTCTTCAAAGGAGACGGTCGCTCGGAATCCGATCACCGTCTGAATCTTCGTCAGATCCGGCACCCGGCGGGGCATATCTTCAAACCCCTCTCCGTATGCCCGGTCATAGGGGACGAAGATGATCTCCGAAGGGCTTCCGGTCAGCTCTTTCACCCGGCGCGCGACATCCGCGATCCGGACCTCCTCGTCGCTTCCGACGTTGAAGACCTCGCCCACGGCTTCGGGATGTTCGGCCAGGGCGATGAGAGCCCGGACCGTGTCGCCAACCCAGCAGAAGCTACGCGTCTGCTGCCCGTCTCCATAAACGGTGATCGGCTCCCCGCGCAAAGCCTGTGCGACGAATGTCGGAATGACCATCCCATAGCGATCCGTCTGTCTTGGCCCCACCGTATTGAACAAGCGCGCGATCACCACAGGCACCCCATATTGGCGCCCATAGGCCAGAGCGAGGAACTCGCCCATCGCTTTGGAACAGGCGTACCCCCAGCGAAAATACCGGGGAGCGCCGAGGACGATTTCGTCTTCTTCCCGGAAGGGCACGTTCGACGTCTTGCCATAGACTTCGCTTGTCGAGGTGAAGATGACCTTCTTCCGTTTCCGCGCCGCCAGCTCGAGCACGATCTCCGTCGCGCGCAGATTCACGTGGATCGCACAAGCGGGATCGGCGAGGACTCGCTTCACTCCGACAACCGCTGCCAGATGAAAGATCACATCGGCCCAATCCACCAGCTCGGCCATGAGCCGGTGATTCAGGACCGTATCAATGACGTATCGGAAGCGAACGTCCGTTTTCAAAGGCTCGATGTTCTCGATATCTCCGGTCGAGAGGTCATCAATGACCGTCACCGCATGATCCCGGCGAAGCAACGCTTCGGCCAGATGCGAACCGATGAATCCCGCTCCTCCTGTGACCAGACACCGCATATCCTCCTCCATCAATTCCGAAAGAAAGTAACCGAAACTGAAAGTGAGGTCAATCGGGCATTTTCCGTAATCTCCTCCCTTGGGCGAGAGCATTCCTCGGCCCTTCAAAAGGCCCAGGACCTCCCCCTGAGCGAACCCGCCCGGGCAGTCGTGGAAACTCCGCGTTCTGGGAAGCGTCTTAGGGCCGCTTGAGCGCGCACCTGCTCGAAGACGCTCAGAAGCCTCTGCCGGACGCGCGAAGGCTCATGGACAGCCAGATACTGCTGCCGGGCTCGGGCCTGCATCTGCCGGAGACGCGCGGGATGGGTCAGCAGAAGCTCCAGTCGCTGCGCCAACTCCCGGCTGTCCCCGGGAGCGATGAGGAACCCCACGTCATCTTCCGGGAAAAGTTCCGGCAAAGGGTCCATGCGCGAGACGATCACCGCGCAGCCGTGGGCCATAGCCTCCACGGCTGACAGGGCGTAGGTATCGGCCCGCGTGGGCAAGATGAAAAGGTCCGCCCGAGCCATGAGCGCCAGCACTTCTTCATGCGGCAGGGGCGGATGCCAGCTCACTCCCTGTTCGGGAATTCGCGCGGAGATTTCTCTGAGCCCGTGCGCGTCCTCCTGTCGGGTCACAATGTCCAGATGAAGCCGAGGGTATCGGCGTCTCACCCACGCATAGGCCCGGAGCAGTTCGGGCAGCCCCTTCCGCACAGGATCCATCCCCACAAAAAGGAGCCGCAGCACGTGATCGCGCTGAGAGGGCTTCGGCTCGGAAACAGGGAGGGCGAAGACCGGGACGGGGACAACGTGGATTTTCTCCTCCAGCTCAGGGCACCATCGAAGGACTTCTCGCGCTCCACTCTGGGTCGCGATCAAAAGCGCATCCGCCTGGTGGCCGAGGAAACGATAGAGGAACACGACGTCCTCATATCGCCAGCGGGCGAACTGCTCATAATAGCTCGCCGGAGCGATCCCCTGTGAACTCCAGATCACGGGGATGCCCCGGGGAGCGCTCAGGGCAGGAAACAGGATGTGCGAGAGAATGAGATCGGCGTCCCGTGTGGCCTCCTGAGGCAGAGGGAGGAATCGCGAGGCCAGATAGAGGCGGCGCCGCAGGGACAGAGGCTCCCAGACGCGCACGAGCTTCTCGCACACTTTTCGACTGAGAGCCTGCACCCGCCGCCGTCGGCACGAAGGCAGCAGACGAAAGCTCACGCGCTCATCGCTCAGTCTGAGCCAGTTCCGATAGAGCGTGAAATCCCCGCCGCACTCCTGCAGCTCCTCGGCCGTGATGTTCAAGAGGACGCGCATGGCGAAGAGCTTCTCCTGGAGCAGAGCATGTCGAGGAGAGCCTCGTATTTCCGGACGGCGATCGAGCGATCATAAAACTGAAGGAGGGCGGCGCGCCCGTTTCGCCCAAGCCGCGCTCTTTCCTCAGTGGAGGCGTAGAGGCTCAGAAGGGCTTCGGCCAGCCGCTCCGCGTCTCCCGGAGGGACAACCCGCCCGCACTCATGCGCGCGCGCGATGCGCGCAACTTCGCTCTCCGAGCCGATGGCCGCGACGAAAGGCCGACCGCTGGCCATGATGGCATAGACCTTGCTCGGCTCCACGTACCCCTCCATCCCGGACTTCACCAGGATCACCGCGACATCCCCGCAGGAGAGCGAGTATCTCAGGTGCTCCTTCGGCTGATAGGGCAGAAAGAGAACGTTCTCCAGCCGGCGCTCCGCCACGATTTCGCGAAGCCGATTTTTGCTCGCCCCATCTCCGATGAAGACAAAGCGCATCGCCTGGTGCTCGCGAAGCTTCTCGGCGCATCGAAGGAGCGTCTCGAAATCCTGCACGAGCCCGATGTTTCCCGCATGCAGGATGACGAACGCGCGATCTAAACCCTGCGCGCGCGAGAAAGGGTTGTCCTTGGGGCAGGGGACGATGGCTCGCCCGTCAGCCCAATTGGGGATCACGACGATCTTCTCAGCGGGGATGCCCTTCTCCAGGACGCGGCGCTTCATCCCTTCGCCAATGGTCACCACGTATTGAGCGCGCCGCAGCGAGAGACGCAGCAGTCCCTGCACCCCTCGAATGATCCATGGATTCCGCAACGCTCCCACCCGCACGGCGACTTCCGGATAGACATCCTGCAGGACGACGACAAGCGGACGGCGCCGCAGCCACGAAAGGATCCCCCCCAAGATGGGAATCACGGGCGGATCGGTCCAGGTCATCACGACATCCGGACGACGTACCAGCAGGCCCGCCCAAAATGCCGAGACAAGGAACGTCACGTAGATCGCCAGGCGCGAGATGCCCCGGGTCCGAGAACCTCTCCACGTATACACGCGAAGGACATTCACTCCGTGGTAGTGCTCGCGCATCCACAGTCTCCGGGGCCGCTGCTCCAGAGGATGATACGTCGGGAATCCGGTGATCACCGTCACCTGGTGCCGCTGGGCCAGATCCTGGCACAACTCCGTCAGCAACTGACCGGTGGCCGCGACGTCCGGATGAAAATACTGGTTAAGAATAAGCAACCTCATACGTCGCGCAGAGAGCCGCACGATGGGCGCGATACCAGGCGATCGTCCGCTCCAATCCCTCGACCAGAGGCGTCTTCGCCCGAAAACCGAACTCGCGTTCGGCCCGACGCGTATCCAGACATCGGCGCGGCTGTCCCTCGGGCCGGGAGGCATCCCAGATGACGCGCCCTCGAAAGCCCGTCAGACGCATGATCAGCTCGCAGAGGTCCCGGATCGTGATCTCCTGCCCTGATCCGATATTCACCGGCTCGGGTTTGTTGTAGCGCTCGGTCGCCAGGACGATGGCTTCGGCAGCATCCTCGACGTAGAGGAATTCCCGCGAGGCGCGCCCCGTCCCCCAGACGACAATATGATCCCGCCCTTCTTCGATCGCTTCGATGCATTTCCGGATCAAGGCCGGGATGACATGCGACGTCTCCAGATCGAAATGATCTCGCGGCCCGTAAAGATTCACCGGGAGAAGCGAAATGGCATTGAACCCATACTGTTGGCGATAGGCCTGCGCCTGCACGATGAGCACCTTCTTGGCCAGCCCATAGGGGGCATTGGTCTCCTCCGGATAGCCATTCCACAAGTCGTCCTCGCGGAAGGGTACGGGCGCGTGCTTCGGATAAGAACACACGGTCCCGACGACGACGAACTTCTGGACGCCGAAGAGCCGCGCCTGCTCCATCAATTGAATGCCCATGATCGCGTTCTCGTAAAAGAAGCGTCCGGGTTCACGCCGATTCGCCTCGATCCCCCCCACGCGCGCGGCCAGATGAATGATGATATCGGGCACCGTATCCATCAGGAGCCGCACGATCTCGCTCTTCTCCCGCAGATCGTACTCAGCGCTCCGAGGGGCGAAGACGAAGCGACAGCCCGACACTTGCAGCTTCTCCACAACGTGCGATCCGAGAAATCCCGCTCCTCCGGTGACCAGGACGCGTTTATTCGCCCAGAACGACATAGCTCTCCTCCTGGCGGAAACTCTCCCGCAGATCTTCCGACTCCGCGAGATCCTCCTTGGCGACCAGATAGGGCCCGATGGCGAGCAAGTCCATGCGCGTGCGCTGAAAGCACTGGATCGCTTCCTCCGGACGGCAGACGATCGGCTCGTTCTCGTTAAACGACGTGTTGATGAGAACCGGGATACCCGTCCGGCGTTCGAACCGCTTCAGGATCTCCCACAGAAGCGGATTGACCGACCGGGAGACCGTCTGCACTCGTCCTGTTCCATCCACATGCAGAGCCGCCGGAATGAGAGCGCGCTTCTCCGGTCGAGCCGGATAGGCCATGAGCATGAACGGCGAGGGATGCCCCAGCTCGAAATACTCCCCCACGGCCTCTTCCACAATGGCGGGAGCGAAGGGGCGAAACGGCTCCCGATGCTTGATCCGACGATTGAGGATCTCCTTCATCTCCGGGCGGCGCGGATCGGCCAGGATGCTGCGATGTCCAAGGGCACGGGGACCAAACTCCATCCGCCCTTGAAACAGGCCGACGATCTTTCCTTCGGCCGCGGCCTGCGCGACGGCTTCGGCCAGCTCCTCCTGCGAGACGCGCCGGGCCCGGAGTCCGGAACGCTCCAGCGCGGCGCGGATCTCTGCGTCGGACCATTCCGGTCCCCAGTAGGCATGCTCCATCGTGAACGTCCGAGGGCGCCCGAGCCGCTCATGCCACACGGAGAAAGCGGCTCCCAGACTCGTCCCGGCATCGTGAGCCGCCGGCTGAATGTAGACGCGCTCAAAGGGCGTCTGGCGGAGAATCTTCCCATTGACGAGACAATTCAACGCGACCCCTCCGGCCAGGCAAACCGCCTTCAGGCGCGTGCGCTCATGGAGTCGGACCAGAAGCTCGAGCAAGACTTCCTCGAGCACGGCCTGAAGCGATGCCGCGATCTGCGCGTGTCGCGCCTCGATGGGATGACCCGGCTCGCGCGCCGGTCCCAAAGCGCGAACGAGTTTCGCGGAATAGAGAGGGCCCAGAACGGGCGCTCCCTCGCGCCAGGTCATCGCAACCCCATCGGTGTGATGAGTGAAATACGAGAGATCCAGGCGGAAGGAGATCCCCTCGTGCACGCGCACGATCCGACGAAAGAAATCCAGATAGGCCGGCTCCCCATAGGCGGAGAGCCCCATCACCTTGTACTCGTCCCCGTAGTGGGGGAAGCCCAGATACTGCGTCACCGCCGTGTAGAGGATTCCCAGCGAGTGAGGGAAGGTCACGGCTCCCCGAATCTCCATCCGCGCTCCTCGCCCGATCCCCCACATCAGGCTCGCGAAATCGCCCATGCCATCCACTGAGAGAAGGGCGGCTTCCTCCAGACCCGAGACGAAGAAGGCGCTCGCCAGATGGGCTCGGTGGTGTTCGACATAGTGCGCGGAAGCGCGCACGCGACGCGGATCAACGCCGAGACTCTGGGCCAGCGTCTCCCGAAGGTCGCTCAAGCGCCAGGCATTTTTCACCCGATCGCGGACGCGCTTCCAGTCCGGCCTGTAGAGACCCAGAGCCAGAACTTTGCGAAACCAGCGAGCGCGCGGATTTCGCGAGAGAGCAATATGCGTGATCTCCTCGGGAGTGATCCCGGCCTCTTTCAAACAATAGGCGATCGCCCGATGGGGGAAGCCAGCGACGTGCTTCACACGCACGAAGCGCTCTTCTTCAGCAGCCGCCACCAGCGCTCCATCCACGACGAGCGCCGCTGCGGCATCTCCGTGATAGGCATTCACTCCCAGGATGACTGTCATCGCCGACCTCCGCCATACGCGCGAAGGATCTCCGCATAGAGCGCCTCCAGTTGCTCCACCGGTTCTTCCCAGGAGAACTGCGTCCGCAGCCGCCGTGCTTCCGCCGAGAGGCGTCGGCGCTCCGCTTCGTCCTCCAGCAGATATCGGAGGGCCTTTTTCAAAGCCGCCTTCTCCGGTTCGATCACGATCCCCGCGCGCCCTTCGATCCACGGGGCGACGCCGCAGCGGTCCGTCACAATGACCGGAGTCCCGCAGCAGAGCGCCTCGATGGCCACGTTCCCGAAATTCTCGTGAATCGAGGGCAAGACGAGCACATCGGCATCCACAAGAGCGCGCACCCGCTCGCGATGATAAAGCGGTCCCATGAGACGAACGGACTCTTCCAGTCGTCCCCGCGCGATCATGCGTTCGATCCGCGCGCGCGTCCCATCTCCGTCATCCGGTCCGACGATGAGCAACAGATCGCCCGGCCTCCGCACTTCGGCGAAGGCTTCCAGAAGAAGCGGCACGTTCTTCTTCACGGCGAGCCGTCCCAGATACAGAACGAGGCACTGGTGGTCGGCCACTCCCAACCGCGCGCGCAATTCCCCGCGCGGCGGCAGGGGCTCGAACTCCGAGAGATCGAGCCCGTTCCTCCGCAGCGCGATCTTCTCCGAAGGGATCCCCCACTGCTGAGCTTCCCGAGCCTCTTGCTCGGAGGTGACGATGACGCGCGCGGCATGCCCGATCAGCGTGCGCCCGAAGAGCCAATCATAGGCGCGCTTCTTTCGAAGGCTCCGACCGACCGGAAGAAGCATGCCCATCGGTTCGACGACATAGGGGATGTTCCTCCGCCGCGCCGCCCAACAGACGACCGTCGAGAGAAAATCCCGCACCCCGTAGACGTGGATGAGGTCGAACTGATCCAACTCGTCCAGATGCCGAAAGATCTCCGGCTGCAGGCCATCCCATCGGTATCGCAAGGGCGTGTGGAAATAAAAGACGCGCAGCCCCTCTCGCTCGGCGATGAGCGTTCGATCGGACATCCGACGGGCGGCATCGAGAAGATTCGACGCGTAGACGGTCACCTGATGCCCGCGACAAACGAGCGCGCGCGCGATCGCCGAGACCGTTCGACTCATCCCTCCGCTGGCCAGAGCGGGCGGGAAACATCGCGTGACCTTCAGAATGCGCACCGCCCTCCCTCTGAGGATAGGCTTTCGATCGGTTCCCTCCCGGCCAGGTATCCGCACTCCCTCAAAATCGCCTCCACATCCTGTCGGAATCGTTCGCAGGTGAACTCGCGCAGAACGCGCGCGCGCGCCGCCTGTCCGAGCCGCGCGCGTCGGGATTCATTCCGCAGTAGATCCAGAGCCGCGCGCGCGATCTCCTCCGGATCGGAAGGGTCCACGAGCACGCCGGTCACGCCGTCCAGGACGGCCTCGGCGCTTCCCCCCTCACGACCCGCGATCGCGGGCTTCCCGAAGGCCGCCGCTTCAAGATAAACGATCCCGAATCCTTCGCCATGACACGGATCGGTGAGCCGCGTCTGACTGGGCATCACAAACAGATCGCAACAGCCGTAATAGGCCGCGAGCCACGCGTCTTCCACAGCGCCCGCGAAATGCACCATATCGCCCACCCCCAGGTCGCGCGCCAAGCGCTCCAGCCGTGGACGATCGTCCCCATCCCCGACGATCACGTAGGCGACCGTGGGCATGAGGCGTCCAATCCGCACAAGGGCGTGAAGGACGCTCTCGTATCCCTTGTACCGGGCCTCTCGCACGAGGCGCCCGACCGTCAGAAGCACGCGCTTCCCGTGGAGTCCGTGACGCTCCCGGACACATTCGGGAGAAATCGGAGATTGGAACAGCTCCGGACTCACCGCCGGTCGCAGCACCCGGATGCGGTGTGCGTCCACGCCATGTCGGCGCACGAGGCGCTCCGCCGTGAAGCGACTCACGCTGAGCACAACATCGGCCTCCCGCAGGGCATAGGACGGAGCCTCTCCCCAGACCTCATCCCCGTGAGCAAGGACAAGATAAGGCACCCGAAACATCTTCTTCAGAAGGAAGGCCACGCGCGCGATCCCCACATGCGTGCTGATCACCAAAGAGGGCCGGAATCGCCACCTCTCGATCGCCGCCGAGATCGCGAACCGAACCTTCTCCGAGAAGCGCGGCGCGCACATCCCCCTCCAGAGAAAGAGCGTGCGCACGGCCTCGAACCCGCAGAGCTCATGAAGAGCGCTCACCAGATGATGCGTGTACTGCTGAATCCCCCCACGCGTGTGACAGTCCGTCGCCAGGACGAGAATCCCGGACATCGCCCCCTCCTCATCCGTGAGCGAAGGAATTCGGGAGAGGCCTCCCGGCGATTCGAGACAATCGAAACAGCAGGCCGCTCAAGAACCAGTGATAGGCATTGTTCACGTAGTTCTGATACACGGGCAGGCCCAGGAAGAAGTAGGGGAAATGCAAAAGCAGCAGCAAGAGAGCAAGCGCCAGGGCCAGCCCGAAGAATCGCGAATCCCGAAGCTGCCACGCCCTCCGAAGTGAAGCCCACACCAGAGCCGCCGTCCACCACACCCAGAGGACGACGCCTGCGACTCCCCACTCCCAGATGATGGAGGCATATCCCCCCTCCACGCGATAGGGCGACCACGTCTCCCCCTCGTAGAAGTAATCCAGGCCATACAAGTACTGAAGCCCCAGCGAAGCCGTCCCCGTCCCATGACCCAGCAGGCGCGCCTGTTGCACAGCGAAGACGATGTCCTGCCAGTAGACCTTCGGACGCCACGCGACTTCCGCCTCCCGCGCCAGGGGCGAGAGCGTCTCCAGGCAAAACCGGTACAGAGCGATCACGCGCTCCGTGTGCAGAAGGGCGAATCCCAGCAGAGCCAGGCCGATACCCCACGCGATCTTCCCCAGAGGGAACGAACGCTTCCTCAAGCGCGCGATCCAGGACATCAACTTCTCCTGCCACGCTATCCCCCCCAGGAGCAAAAGAGCGAAAGCGGCCAACAGCAGAGCGGCGCGTTGCGCGCTCACAACAAGCCCCACACTAATGATCCCGAAGGCGATCCAGAGAACGCGCTCCTGCCACGACAGCGCAGACTTCGCTTCGTTTGCTCTCGCGAAGGCCCGAGGAGTCCTCTCCCCCACCGGACGCCGTACTCCCGCGGATCCTCTCTCTTCCCCATCACCTGATCTCTCCCCCCGCCGAAGATTCGACCAGTAGGACAGAGCGCCCAGTCCGAGGAAGAAGAGGATGAAGAGATACTGGGCGAATCGCCCCGCATCCACGAAGACCGATGTCGGTCGCGGGACGAGGGCCTGGGTCTCGGGAGCCCTCCGAATCAAATGCAGTCGAAGCCCGGGGACGAATCCCTCGGGATTCAGAAAATTCAACCCGATCGTCGCTTGAAGCAGTCCCAGCGCGGAGACGCCCGCTCCCAGCCCCAGGGTGAAGAGAAGGAAGCGGCGAAGTCGCGGTTCGGAATCGAAGTACGCATAGCCCAGATAAAGGAGCGGGATGTAGAAGAAGTGCATGCGCAGCCCAATGACCGGAATGAGCGGATGCTCGATCTCCGGGTTGAAGCATTCGGCCAGAGCCAGAAGGAGACATGCCCCGAGCGGGATGCGAATCGGACTTCGAAAATCCCCCGAGCGCCTCCCCTTCAGGCGCGCGAAAAGATAGCTCGCGTAGGTCAAAAGGATCAGAAGATCCTTCGTCCCATAGAGGATGATCTGGTTGCCGAGATACTTCCGGATGAGATCCTCCAGGACGATCCAGACGAAGAAACTCACAATGCCGAATCGCCAATTCCTCAAGATCTGCAGGCCCAGCGCTCCGGCTCCTACAAAGACCGAGGCCACAAGCATCGCCCTCCAATCAGCCAGCCGCAAAAGATGCGCCAGTCCCAAGCCGGCCAGAACCGCCACAAGAAAAGCGGCGGCTGATGCTCTCACCAGGAATTCATGATGAGGGGTCGCTCGGGCCATCTCTCGTCTCCTCTTCGTGTGCGAGAAGCGCACGCCGGCTCGCCTTCCACATCCGGTAGGTTCGAATCCCGTGCCATTTTCCCGCAAACGCCAGAGAGGCCTGCGTGCGCCACGCTCCCGTTCGAGAGCACAAGATGTCCCAGAGGATCGTCCCCAATCCCCAGGACCGCTTCTCCCCCCGAATGAAAAAGTAGAGGAGGAAAGCGAGCTTTTGAGGAAGGGGAAGATGCTTCAGCATAAGGTAGGTGTGATTGTGGCTGTAGGTATACACGAGATAGGCCAGTTCATCCCGCGAGGCCGCAGGGAGGGCTCGCGGGGCTTCGAAGTGACGCACGCGACAGGCGGGATCAAAGAGAATGCGGTATCCGAGCCGCCGGATTTGAAAAGCGAGGTCCAGTTCGAACTGAATGCCGTAGCCGATGAAGCGCACATCCACCTCGATCCGAGCGAGCACGTCGCGCCGGAAGGCGACATTGCCCCCCGGGAATCCCTTCACCGGGATCGGGTCGGAAATCTCCGCGGCGCGATCGAACCCGCCACTATATCGCCCGTACCAGGTGATCTCACCCACCCGGCGAGCAGAAGGGGCCGTCACGGGAGAACCGTCCTTGCAGACGATGACCCGCCCCGCGACGCATCCCACAGCCGGATCGAAGAAATGGCGGCTTCCGCGCTCGATCCAATCGGGCTCCGCCTCCGCATCATCGTCAATGACGAAGACCAGATCCACGTCCTGACGCGCCCGCAGAGCTTCGATCCCCTGCCGGAACGCCCAGACGGGACCAGGGCGAGCGACGGGCACGGCGTGGATCTCCGGGAGCGCACAGACATGTCGCGCGCGTTCGAAATTTCGATACGCCGCCGACATCTCTTCCCGCATCCGACACACGAGGGTCATGGACTCCTCATCTTCCTCGCGCAGGACAATGACCAAGTCGCGGGGGGGACAGGTCTGACGAAGGACAGACCGCATGCACCTCTCCAAATACGCGGGCCGGCGATAGGTCGGAATGAGAACCGCCACGCGCCAGGGGTGCACCGTGCGAGCCGAAAGCTCGGGCGACGCTGTCACCCTCTCCACAGGAGCAAGATCTCCTTCACCCCCCATGCTCCCACTCCTCGAAGCAGGCGGCTCCACGACAGAAGAGCGAGCGCGAAGATGCCGGCACCACATGTGGCCACGACAGCCATCTCTCCGAGGTCGGAGACATTCTGGCCCAGCCCGTGCAGGATGATTCCCACGACTCCTCCGATGAGAACCGGCTTGCCGACGATCTCCGAAAACCGCAGGGACTCACCGCGAACCCGCAGAAATGCGGCCAAATGCCGAACGAGCCAAAACGCCGGCAACCACACGGCAAGAGCCGAAGCCATCGCGACCCCAGAGAATCCCATGTGCGGGGCCAGCAGCACGGCTCCCCCCACCTCCAGAGCCGTCCACGCCGCCACAGCTCGCGCGGTGAGACGAAACTGCCCAACTCCATTCAGGAAGAAGAGAAACAGGCTGAAAATCCCTCCCCCGAGCATGCGTACCCCGAACAGATACAGTGCCGGAATCGCGGGCGCCCACTTCTCCGTGTAGATCACAGTGACCACCGGGTGCGCCAGGCCCAGAAGGAGGGCCAAAAAGACGACCATAATGCTCATCAGGGCGAACGTCATCGCTTCGACGAGCCGACCGACCGAAGGCGCCTGAGGCGGGAAGTCCCGCGCCTGCGAGAGCCGCGCCATAAGAGAGAATCCGACGCGCGTGAAAGCCGAGGCGAAAAGATAATGGCTCACATACGTGAGATTTCGCGCCCAGACGAGATACCCCACGGCGGCCGGGCCGAACAGCGGCGCGGCGACAAGTTGCGGCGTTTGCTCTCGAAGGAATCCCAGAAGATCCGTGAGCTGACAGTAGCGCCCGCGCTTCACCGATTCGGCGAGAAAGGCTCTTTCGACCTGCGCGCCCACAGGCCAGCGCGAGAGCCACAGGCTCACAAGCGCCCGTCCGAAGCCGGCAGCCAGAGCCCCCCCTATCAGCCCCCACAGGCCGAATCCGCTCCAGACCAGACTCAGCGCGACCGCGGCATACAGCATCCCCCCCACGAGAGAAACCGCGCTGATCGCCCAATAGGCCATTCGGCGTTCCAGCACGGCGCCGGAAACCCTCTCCAGAGGAGCCACCAGCACCGCAAGCAAAACCCACGGGAGGGTCTCGATGAACTCCTCTCCGACGCCGAAAGCGCGCGCCAGGGGACGAGCGAGCCCCCCGACAAGAAGGGAGAAAACCACGGCTCCCCCAAGCTGAAGGACGAAGGCCGTGCGCCACTCAGCAGGTCGCGGTTCCTCGGGGCGCTGCACGAGAACTGTCCCCTGACCGAAATCGCTCAGGACATGGCCGAGCGAGACCAGGTACATCAGCACGGCGAATGTCCCGAAATCAGCCGGGCTCAGTCGTCGCGCCAGAACAACGCCTGCTCCGAACTGAACCAGAAGCAGGGCTGCTTGACCGACCAGAATCGCCGTCAGGCTCCTGAGAGCCCTCCGCTGAAGCGAGGGGGGCACCGGCTCCGGACAAGACATCACAGCGAAAGGTGAGCGAAAAATTCCACCGTGCGACGCAATCCCTCTTCGAAGGAGATGAGCGGGCGATAACCGAGCTTCTCTTCAGCCCGGCTGAGATCGGCCTGCGTGTGGCGCATATCTCCCTGGCGCGGGGGGGTGTGCCGCGCCGGGAGCGATCGGCCCAAAATCCGCTCCAGATGCGCTTTCACCTGCAGCACGGAGTATCGCTCTCCGCATCCGATGTTGAAGACCTCTCCGGCAATGCCCGGCACAACCGCCGCGCGAAGGTTCGCTTCGACCACATTCTCAACGTAGGTGAAATCGCGCGACTGCTCCCCATCGCCGTGAATCTCCAGCGGTTCCCCCCGCAGCGCCGCGCGAATGAACCGCGCGATCACCGCCGCATATTCCGAGTGCGGATCCTGCCGCGGCCCGAAGACATTGAAGTAGCGCAAACTCACCGTCTCCAGCCCATAGAGCCTGGTGAAGAGCGCACAGTAGTACTCGCCCACCAGCTTCGAGACGGCATAAGGTGAGATCGGACGTGGGGTCTGCGTCTCCCGAAGCGGCAGCTCCGACACATCCCCGTAGACGGACGATGAGGACGCGAACACGACGCGCCGCACCCCAGCTTCTTGAGCCGCCCGCAGCACGTTCACCGTACCCAGGACATTCACCTCCGTCGTCGTGATGGGATCGGCGACCGAACGCGGGACCGAACGCAGCGCCGCCTGATGCAGAACATACTCCACCCCCTGCATGGCGCGCCGCACCAGCGCAAGATCGCGCACATCGCCTTCGAGGAACTCGATGCGCTCCCAGACTGAGGCGAGGTTCTCTCTTCGCCCTTCGGAGAGATCATCCAGAACGCGCACCCGATGCGAGAGCGCCACCAACCGCTCCACCACATGAGAGCCGATGAATCCGGCCCCTCCCGTCACCAGATAAAGCGCCATACAGGCATCTTACAGAGAAGCCTCATCTCCGAACAAGACGCAGCCCGCAAACAGGCTACCGCCGATCGGGCCAACGGCCCGCTCCGCGACCGTTCGCTTCGTTCTCCTCATCGCGTGCGACAGAGGCGCAGAAGCACGGCGAGCAGGCCGAGGAACGTGAGCGCATTCGCCGTGATCTGCAGCCCGAAGTCCACCGCGCTGTGAATCAAACTCGTTAGAATTCCCACGCTCGCTCCGAGAGCCGTCGCCGCCTCCGCGCGCGAAGACGTTCCGGCCCACGAGAACGCGCGTCGCACCACACCCATTACGAAGAGCAGAAAGGCTCCTCCCAGCAGGCCTCCCACCACTCCCGTTTCGGCCACAAGCTGCAGGTAGTCGTTGTGCGCTTCGGCCGTGCGGCGCAATCCATTGCTTGGATCATAGCGCGGATACATCGTCGCGAACGCCCCAAGTCCGACGCCGAAGACCGGATGATCGGCGATCATCCGAAGCGTCGCCCCCCAGATCTCCCCCCGAATCGAGAGTGCATCCTCGCGGAACCGGCTCGCAAGACGCTCGCGCATCATCGGGCCTCCGATCCACATCCCCCCTCCCAGAACGAGAGCCCCGACCAGCCCGATTCGCACAAGAACCGCACGCGATCTTTCACCGGCAAAGGGAGGCCTCCGAAGGAGCGCGCGCAGGCCAGGTCCCCAGATGAGCAAAGGGACAGCCACAAGTTGCAGCAGCAGGAGCGCGATCCCCGCACGCGAGGCGGCCTTCCCCACGGCCCCTCCCCCAAGGACGAGAGTCCATCCCCAGAGCTTCGCCCTCCATCCGCCCAAGAGAAACCACGCCAGCCCGATCGGCAGAACCATCTCCATGAGAAGGGCGAAATGCGCGCGATTCGCATAGGGCCCAAATGCCGGCGCTCCCGGAGCGAAGGACCATAGCAGGGGCTCCCGCGAAAAGGAGGCGTTGAGAAGACCCAGCAGGGCCAGCCCGATCCCATTACCGAAAAGGGCAAGGGCGAAGATGTGAATTCGTCGGGGAGTCCTCAGGCTCCTGGTCGCCAACAAGAAATAGGCCAGCAGAAGCATGAGCTTCGCCGCAACGGCGACCGTCGCCGCCGTGTCGCGCGTGATCCGATTCCAGAGGAGCACCTCTCCCTCGGGCATCCTGATGCGCTCCACAGCGACAGGCAACGGCATCAGATGCAGCAGAGCGAGACCGAAAAAGAGCAGAAGGAGCGTATGTCCCGATGACCAGGCCCAGCGCCCTTCCCCGACCAGGGCGATCTCCAGGATCCCGAGCACCAGAAGAAGAGCCACCCCCCATCCCAGGATCAAGAGCGCTCCCGCGTGATCGGAGCCATACATCCAGGGAGCCAGAAGCGCGATCCCGAGCGTCCCGCCAAAGATCGCGCGTTCGCACGCGCTTGCGGAGAGAAGCGCCAGACGCGACAGCCCATGGCGCAGGGCTCCTGCGGTCCGCTCCCGGTGCGGACAGGCGCTCCCGTCGGCCGCACGGTATCTCGGACTATCTCCTCGATAAACTTCGTGCATCACTTCTGAATCCCGTGTGCTGCGCGTTCGCTCTCGGAGTCATTCGGCGGGATCGGCCGGATGGAGAAGGCATCGAACCAGATGCGCCCCTTCACAAAATCAGCCAGAGAAGCCGACGGCTCCCGTCGAATGCGCAACAGAACCAGCTCTGCCGGCCCAGTCTCAAAGCTCCGGCGCACGAGCGTCCATCCCGTCGCCTTCGCTTCTGGCGGAAGCTCCCACCGCAAGCGCACCGCTGTTGGCTGCGGCACTCCCCGCGGAGCATCCACGATCTCCACAAGAAGGCGTGGATCGCCGCGCAGATCCGCTTTATAGGCGAAGCGCAGCTCGTAAGACATCTCCGGACGCAGGAGCACAAGCTGCGCGATCCCGGAGAAGCGGACTCCTTCAGCCCCCACGAATTCCATCTGCACGGCGCGCCTTCCCTGGTAGGCTTCGGAGTCCGTGACCGCTGCCAGGACGCGATCGGTTCCTTCGATCTTCCACTCGAAGCTCGGACCGGAGGCCTCCAGCTCCCAAGGGATCTCAAACGGAGGCCACGGCGTGGCGGCCATCACCTGTTCCAGTGAGGGCAGCTCGAAGCTCCCGTTCCAGATGGCCTCCGAAGATGTGATCCCATGATCGAAGAGCCTCTGAACCACAGTGCGCCAGAGAGCGTGGGCTAATGCATATTCTCCCGCGCCGATGCCGCGCCAGATCAACGCGCGGGCGAGCCAGAGCTTCGTCCCCTCCTCCCCCTCAAGCGCGCGCCAGAGAGAAAGAGCCGGCCCAAGCGCACCGCGCGAGATCAAGAAGGCACACAGCCGCGCGCGCACGCTCGCCGAGCGGGCCGCGCGATCCATCTGCAGGAGCAGGTCGGCATCCTCAAGCACCGCGCCGATATTAGGAACGGCCTCCGGGTTCAATCGAGCCGCACGAGCGAAAGCCTCCAGGGCGCGTTGGCGCTCTCCCTGCTTGAGCAAGAAATGGGCATAGAGCCACTGCGGGAGGAAGTATCTGGGCGCGCACATCAGCGCGAGACGATAGGCGGCTTCGGCCTGCCTCCGATCGCCCACAGCCTCGTATCCCTGACCCAGATGCATCCAGTTTTGAAAGTCGAAGGGATTCTCCCGCACCGCGCGCCGGAGATGTTCCCGAGCGCGCTCCGGATCGAAGGTCAGGGGATCGTAGAGATAGAGGAGGCCCAGACGCGCGCGCGCCTCGGACGGGATAGAGGGCGCCCAAGCAAGCACCGCCTCCAGGTCTTCAGCCCGAAGGCTCCGTGACCGCACAAGGAGAGTCTGTGCGCGGGGGTATTCCCAAAGGAGGAGGAACGCGCCGAGAGCGGCTCCGATTCCTAAGCCCAGCCGAGCCCCCCACTGTGAAACGACAACCCGAACGTCTCGAACTCCCGCTTCCGCCATATCCGCATGCGCTCGAACCTGTGCGTTCGCGCGACGACTCTCGCTACGACTCGATCGCCTTCAGGTCCGGCTGACCTTCCACAATCGCCTTCGGATTCTCCAGAAACAGAGTGCGCGCCAGAGCCTCTCCATAAGCTCGCTCGACGTCGCTCCAGGCCTGTCGAAGCTTCGGAGGACGCGCGCGGAGACTGTGGGCATCGGAGGCGACCACATGCACCAGCCCCGCCTCAATCCACTGCCACGCGACCTTCCGCACCTGGCGCCCGTGATCCCCCACCAGAGAGGGCGCATCCACTTGAACGAAACATCCGCGCTCCACGAAGCGGCGCAATCCTGCGGTCTGACCGCGCAATACCGTATGGCGTTCCGGATGGGCCAGAATCGGTCGAATCCCGGCCCGCTGAAGTTCAAAGAGCACGCGCTCGACACCCGGAGGGATGACCTCGGGCGGAAACTCCAAAAGCACGTACGATGTGCCATTGACCAGAAGCGCGCGATCGCCTTCGCCCACGGAGCGGGTCAGACGCTCGGCCCACTCTCGCAACTCGGGGACAAGGCGCACTTCCGCGCCTGGCACAACGCGCAGTCGTCCCTCCAGCTCCCGATTCAGCCGCGCGACGTGCTCGCGGAGCTGCTCGGGCTCGGGATTCGGATACCGGGAGAGGAAAAAATGCGGCGTCGCCACAGCCAGCGTGACCCCTTCCTCCGCCAGGCGGAGGCCGAGCGCCCGAGCCTCATCCCACGTCCTCGGCCCATCATCCAGGCCCGGCAGAAGATGACAATGCAGGTCAATCACGAGCGATCCTCCCCGGAAGCCGAGCGATTCCCTTCGAGCCCCGGTTCTTCGGGATCACGCGCGGACCCCTGACGCGCGCTCTCTCGATCGCTGGGAGAGTCCTCCGGAGCCTCGCGCTCGTCCCAGTAGTAGCGGTAATAGTAGTAGTACGAGTAGCCGTCCTGCGTCACATCCACCCGATTGAGAACAACGCCGAAGATGCGCGCGTTCACATCCAGCAGCGCCTGATGCGCCCGATGCACCAGCTCGCGCGGCGTCTCCCCGCAGCGAATGATCAGGATCACTCCATCGACGAGAGCCGAGAGCACGAGCGTATCCGGCGTGGAGACCGGAGGAGAATCCAGGAGCACGAAATCGAAACGCTCGCTCACCTGCGCGATCAGCTCGCGCATCTTCGCCGATCCGAGCAGTTCCGAAGGATTGGGCGGGATCGCCCCCGAGGGGATCACAAAGAGATTCTCCGAGGGCTGATGGAGGATGACGGCCTCCAGATCCAACGGGCGCGTCAAATAGGCCGAGAGGCCGGGATAGTTCCGCACGTTCAAGGCCCGGTGCAACCCGGGCTTGCGCAGATCGCTGTCAATCAGAAGAACACGAGCCCCCGTCTGCGCCAGCGAGATGGCCATGTTGAGGGCCGTCGTCGTCTTCCCCTCACCCGGACTGCTGGAGGTGAAGAGGATCGTCCGAGGCGGACGTTCCGCATGCGACAAAAGGACCGACGTGCGCAACGTGCGAAAGGCTTCGGCGAAACTCGACCGCTGCCTCTGGCTGATCAGAAGGGGACGTTCGGCCTCCGACTTCCGAGAGACGCGGGGCAAAGCCCACGCGCGCCGCCGCTCCAGACTCTCCAGGGCCGGCACAAGCCCCAGGACCGGCAGACCGAGCAGCCGATCCACGTCCTCGGTGGATTTGACCGTGTTGTCCAAATACTCGACAAAGAGAGCTAAACCGATGCCCAGAATCAGCCCCACGATCACGCTCAAGCCGATATTGAAGAGCCGACGCGGGCGCGCCGGACGCAGGGGGACTTCCGCCTGATCGAGGATCTGAATGTTGGTCGTCGTCAGCGTCGAGAGCAGTTTCACATCGTTGAGCTTCTCGAGCAATCCCTCGTAAAGCTGCGTCGTCACTTCGACTTCGCGCTTGCGCAGACTCAGCTCGATCGCCCGCTCGTTCTGCCGCAAGGTCTCAGCCCGCTGCCGCTCCAGGGCCGCTCGCAGATCGCGCTCGCGTCGCACGGCGGCTTTGTATTCGGCCTCGATGTTGGCCACAATGCGCCGTTTGGCCAGAGCCAGTTGCCGCTCGACCTCGGCGATCTGCTCGCGCACGCGCGCCAGGCGCGGATGCGTCGGCTGATACTCGACATTCAGTTGCGCCAGCTCCTGTCGCAGCTCGGCCAACCGCGCGTTCAAGGCCTGAACCTGCGGATCGGCCAGAACCGGAGGGAGCGCGTCAATCTCCCCCTCGCGGCTGAGGCGATAGAGGGTCTCGGCGCGAATCCGATCCGTCTCGGCTTCGACGAGACGCCGATTCAAATCGGCCAGCCGCTCGACGGTGATCGTCTGATTCTCGCTGAGCTGCACGATCTCGTTCTCGCGACTGTAGCGAACCAGCTCCTCTTGCGCCTTCTCGGCGCGATCGCGCAAGAGGGTGAGCTGCTCCTGCAGCCACTCGGTCGCTTTGCGCGTCGCGTCCGAACGCGAGGCGAGCATGTACTCGCCGTACTGCGTGAACAGTTCGTTGACAGCGCGCGCGGCCAGTTGCGGGTCGTGAGCGCTGTAGGTGACAGCCACCACGCGCGTGTTGCGCACCAGCTCGACCCGAAGGTTCTCCAGGAAACGATCAATGAGCAAGACGCGCCGACGCGCCGGATCGGCCACGCGCGCGGCAATGTCCGCGAACTCCGGATGCCGCTCCAGAGAGAGCGCCTCGATGACGCGCCGGGCCAGCTCCCGACTCCGCAGGACATTCTGCTGCGTCTCCAAATACTGCGCATCATTGGGGGAGAGATCGGCGCCGCTCTCTCTCTCGCGCGTCACCTGCACGGGCATCTGCGGATTGATGATGATGCGACCCGTGGCCTCGTAGACGACCGGCAACTGATACATGCGGATCGTCACGATGGTGGCGATCGTCACCACGACGCTCAGGACGATCCACCGCCTTTTCTTGATCACCCGCCAGTAATCGAGCAGGTGGACATCGCGCTCGCCCATCTCCTCATCGCGAAAGGCGCTCGCCGGATAGAACTTCATCACCTGTCCGGACATCGCCGCCGGAACGTCCGGCGATGAACGTCCCGTCGGATGCGCCGGAAGAGAAGGCCTCTCAGGGGATTCCGACATGGGTGTCCTCCTCAGGCCTCACCGCAACAGCCAGATCAGTTGCGACGCCGCTCCGAGACTGAAGGCGTTCAACATCGCCATCCCCACGCTGCGCATCGAAGAGGAAGGCACGAAGACGACATCATTGGGCTCCAGCGGGATGTCCTTCACCTGATCCCTCTCCACCTTCTCTAAGTCCACGACGATCTCCATCCGCTCGCTCCGCCCGGGCACAAGCCGCAGGATCGTCACCCGATTCTTCTGCGAGTGCGGACGCACGCCTCCGGCCAGAGCGATGGCTTTGGTCAGCGTCATATCCCCGCGAATTCGAAAGGCATTCGGATTGACGACGTTTCCCGTCACAAAGACCTGATCCGCCTCGGGCACGCTCACAATATCGCCCGGATAGATGAGCGTGTTGACCAGATCCCATCGCCCGCTGAGCAGTTGCCGCAAATCCACGACCTCCAGTTGAGGCTCTCCCGAATCGCCTTCGGAGCGCTCGGACGAAGCCTCCTCTGCCGGTGCCGCACGCACCGGCCTTTTCCCCGTGCGAATGATGTGAACCGTGTTTCCGGCGTTCTCGGTCACCCCCCCGGCCGCCGCCAGCAGATTCAACAGACGCGTCCCGCGCACGATCTCATACCGGTCCGGCTTGCGCACCGCTCCGATGACGGCGACAAACCGACTCCGCGATTCCTTGACGCGCACCACGACCTGGGGATTTTTGAAAAGAGTCAGGAGCTTCTCGCGGATGATGTCCGCCAGTTGATGCTCCGTGTACCCGGCCGCCCGAATCGGTTCCGGAAAGGGGAGGATGCGAATGTAGCCCCGGAGCGAGACGCGTACTTCACCGCTTAAATCCGGCTGCTCGAAGACGCGAATCTCCAGAAGATCCTCAGGACCGATGATGTACTCCTCCTCGGACTCCGAAGGCTCCGACGGTCCCTGAGCCACTCCCTGCTCCCGCTGAGCCTCCGCCGGCGCACCTTTCTGAGAAGCAGGGGCCTTCTGAATCGCAGTCCCTTGTGCTCCCAAACTTGCGATCAAGAGGATGCCCACTACCCACATCGCCCTCCCTCCTCTCAGGTCCTCGCCTCGCGCCACTCCGTGCTTTCGCCCTGACGGCTCCTCTTCAAAAGCCGCATCGGTTTGCGGCGATCTCTTGCCCCACCTGCGTCACGACTTCGACAACACCTCCGGCCGCCAAATCAGCGGGCGTCGCCGCCAGCAGCACCTGATAGTGGCCGAGCAGCGGACCATCAGCTCCGGTGACGACGTTAGCCACCGTCATCCCCGGAAGCCGATTCCGGAAGAGCGCGCGCACGATGACCGGCGCTCCTCCAATGGGAGTTGTTCCCAGAGCGACCCGTCCGACGACCCGCAGGCCATGACCGAACAGCTTCTCCGTGCGACAGGAGATCACCAGAGGCGACCGTTCGGTCGTCTCCAGCACAGGCATTGGACCGGGCGAGGAACGCATCAGGTCGCGCCCGCCAGTTCGCCCGAGCGGCACTGCAGCCAGAGCATAAGCCACTTCCGGGAGGACCGCGCGCGCCGCTTCCTTCAAACCCAGAGGCTCCTCGAACGAAGCGACCTCCATCTTCCCTTCGTGCACAAAGAGGGCGTAAAGAAGCTCCCCGGCCTTTCCCCCTCTCACGACCTCGTGCTCAGAACGCGCAGGAAAAGAGCGGTCCGGACCCTGGACCTCCACATCCTCGCGGCTGCGAATCGTCGCCGTTCCGTAGAAAATGCGAAGGCGCAGGCGTGGTCCCTGGCGAGAGATCTGCACCCGACTGGCCGGCCCGATGGCGATCACCCCGCGACCGTCGCGCAAGCGCACAAACGCCAGACTCGAGGTCGTCTCAATCTCGCTCCCATCTGTGACAGCACTCCCCCAAAAGGCCGGGACGCCACCAAGCCGCACCACACCATCTCCGACAAGGATCATGTCCCCCAGAATCGCGCGCGCGGCAGAGGGCTTCTCCCCCGGGTGATCTCCCCGAGCCGGTTCTCCCGCAGGCTCGCCTTCGGCCTCCGCCAGGTCCCGAACAGAGGCCTTCCATTGGGCCGGCTCGACGCCCATCGCCCCCCCGACAAGAAGCCCGAGCAGAAGCCCGCGCAGAACTTTTCGTGAAGCGCCCACAGGTCGCTGCCGCCACAGCATGTATGCTCTGGAAAATGCAGCCCAATAGTTCATGATGGCCTTCCAGCATTCGGAGAACCAGGGGAGCACCTCGTCACCTCTTCGACTCGAGCGGGATTCCCGCCGGAGCCCACGCGAGTCTTTCGACCTCTCCGAGGCCTTCGAGTCGCAGGACCGAATCGCTGCCCTCGCACTTCGAAACTCCACATGTTCGTCTGTTTCATTGAGCCGTATTGTAGGTTCCACCGATCGCGATGTCAAGGAGATTTTGGAAAACACCTGAATCGCGATGCGAAAGCGGTGGGCTCTCAGGAGCTAAGTTCCTGCACATTTGAAGTTTGCACACATTCCAGAAACCCGCCGCGGCTCTCTTCAGAGACCACCCTTTTTCCCATTTAGACACCAAAGCTCACACTGCGCTTGAAATCCAAAGCCATCTCTCCAAAAAGGCTCCGCGGGCAGATGCACTGCACAGTCCCTACCTCATTCCGCGCAGAGCCCACGCGAGCGGGCAACAGAAAATAACCTGAGCCCATTCGGGGAATGACTCCTTCCGCACAGAGCCCACGGAGTGGGCGACAGAAAATAGCCTGGGGCGTCAGCCCTTTTACGGAACGACATCTTTCCACAGAAAGCCCCCGAAGGGGGCGACAGAGAATAGCCCGGGGCGTAAGCCCTAGGGAACCGCGAGGTCCAAAATTTCCCCACGAGCCCCCGAAGGGGGCGACACATCGGACGGCCACCCAGCGGGTCTGGTTCACACACGCCAGGTCACAACATCGGGAGATGCACAAACGGCGTCCTTCGATTCGTCGGGCTTCTGACCCGGTGTGCCGCCCGCTCGCGCGGGCTCACGAATGAATAATTGGGGACCCCGTTTCCTGGGGTTCCGCTTCGC
>CAZTMT010000008.1:0-134513 GCA_964615335.1 uncultured Clostridia bacterium | reverse complement strand
GGTGCGCGACGATCGCTTCTGGAGAATGGGGCGAAGCCTCGACGCCGATGGCGTTCCCTTTCCCCGGCGAGCGATGGAATCACGCGCGCCCGGAAGCGGCGGAGCGAAGCGCAACCCCATTTGGGCATCCCGCAAAGAGCCCTCGCAGAGGGCGACAGAAAATAGCCTGGGGTGGAGCGAAGCGGAACCCCAGGACGGGGGTGAAGCGCAAGCGGAACCCTAGGGAATCCAACGGGACAAAATTTCATTCCGCAGAAAGCCCACGGAGTGGGCGACAGAGAATAGCCCGGGGTGGAGCGAAGCGGAACCCTAGGACGGGGGGTGAAGCGCAAGCGAAACCCCAGGAAACGAGGTCCCCAATTATCCCCGAGCCCGCGCCAGCGGGCGGCACATCGGGTCAGGAGCCCGACGAATTGAAGGAGGCCATTCGTGTATCCCCCGATGTCGTGACCTGGCGTGTGTGAACCCGACCGGTTGGGTGGCCGCCCGATGTGTCGCCCCCTTCGGGGGCTCTTGAGGAAAATTTTGGGCTCCACGGTTCCTGGGGCTTACGCCCCAGGCTATTTTCTGTCGCCCACTCCGTGGGCTCTATGCGGAAATGTGTCGTTCTCCCAATGCAGGTTATTTTCTGTTGCCCGCTGGCGCGGGCTCATTGCGGTCCAGTCGGGAATACGGCGATTCCGGCAGGTTCTCACCAGGGTTTCGCGGACCCCCCACTTCAGGCTATTCTTTTGGGCGGAGAATCTTCAGGGGAGGGAAAGTGTATGCCGGAAGTTCGAGTGGTGCTCGCGGAAGATCAGCTCTTCATTGGCCATTCGCCCAGCGGTCGAGCGATCCTCATAGACGCCGATCGGGAGCGAGACAGCGCTCCCAGTCCCATGCAGCTTTTGCTTCTGGCTTTGGGAGCGTGCACCGGGACGGACGTTGCGACGATCTTGAAGAAGAAGCGGCAGCGGGTCACACACTATGAGGTGCGCGTCGAGGCTGAGCAGCGCCAGGAATATCCCCGGATCTGGCAGGACATCCGCGTGCGCCACATCGTGCGCGGGCGTGGCATCTCGGAAGAAGCCGTTCGCGAAGCCATTCGCCTCTCGGAGACGAAATACTGCAGCGTCTCGGCGATGCTCGGCGCAGCGACATCGGTCACGATGAGCTACGAGATCGAAGAAGACGTATGAAGACGTCGAAGCGACCGGCACAAGGCCCATCGGCGTTCGGGAGGGGTTCGGGACGTCCCTTCCCGGAGTTGGCCCCTCCGATTTTCGTCGTGCAGAAGCACAAGGCTTCGCGCCTGCATTACGATTTCCGACTGGAACTCGGGGGCGTGCTTCTCTCCTGGGCTGTTCCCAAAGGGCCTTCGCTCTCGCCGCGAGAGAAACGGCTCGCTGTTCAGACGGAGGACCATCCGCTGGGATATGCGGCATTTGAGGGGAAGATCCCGGAAGGGAGCTACGGGGCGGGAACGGTCATCGTGTGGGACTATGGGCGCTGGGAGATGCAAAAGCCGGAGGAAGATCCCCAGCAGGCCCTTCGCCAGGGAGCGCTCAAGTTCATCCTTCATGGAACGAAGCTGCGCGGGTGCTGGGCGCTCATTCGTCTGAAGGGGCGGGGGGATCGAGAGTGGCTCCTCATTAAGGAGCGCGACGCGGAAGCGCGCGAAGCTCCGGCGATCACCGAAGCGAGCCCGGCTTCCGCTCTTTCCGGACGCACGCTCGAGGAGGTCGAGCGGGATCCGCGCGTCCCCGTGCTCACATGCGCCGACTTCGGGTGAAGTGCCCTCTTGACGAACGGGCCCCAGACGTAGTCTAATACGCGCTGTGCCGGTACAGATGGAGTCACGATCTCATCCAAAGGCGCCCCAGAGCGTCGGGACTCTGGTGGATCCCGGATCATGTCCCTGTCCCCTGATCTCGCCTCCAGAGCGCGAGCGAGTCCGACTTCGGCTTTGGAGGAGGATGATCTTTCATGTTCAGCGACCGAGCGGAAGGAGCGAACTATGCATGGCTATTTCCGGATCGCGAACGAGCTGGATCGTCTTCTCAAGAGCACTCTCCCTTTCGAGCAGTGGAACGCGCGCCTGGCCAAGTTCATCCGAAGGATCCGGGGCGGAGATCCCCGCGCGCGCGTGGTGTTGTTCCAGAGATTGAAGAATGCGCAGGATGCGGAGCTGGCCTCCCGGATCGTGTTCATCCTCAGGCAGCTCGATGATCCGAAGATTCTGCGCCCTCTTCTGGAGATCGTGCGCGATCCCTCGGTGACCGATGAGGTGAAGATCGAGCTTCTCCCCCTGCTCATCCGCTATAACACGAACTGCTCGCTGCCTCATCTGGCTCAGTACTTCAAGGATCCGCAGCTCATCCCGCGGGCTCTCGTCGAATGGTTGCTCGAAGGGATTGCGGAGAACGAAGAGGCGATCGTTTCGATCCTGACGGATCTCCGGCGATGGGATCGCGCATCGCAGAAGCGGTGGTTGGGGTATCTGGAGACGTATGGAGGCGAACGCGCTTTGCCTCTTCTGGCCGCGGTCGCGGAATCCGAGGATGCGGAGCTGGCGCGGATGGCTCTGGCGGGGATCGCCCGAATTCCCTCGGGATGCTCTCTCTTCGTCCTGGAGAACCTCTTCAACCATCGCGAGACGTTCCGGGGAGAGATCGAGAGTGCGCTTCGGAAGCTGCGCGCGGCCGGTCTCACGTCGCGTCCGCTTTTTGTCGCGCCGGATCCCGTTCGCGAGTGCTGGCTCACCCCGATTGACGGATACGGGAGCCAGGTCCTGATGATTGCCCGAGGGGCGGGATCTGAGGGATACGATGTGGCCCTCTTCGCGCTGAACGAACGCGCGGGCATCAAGGAATGTCTGAGCGCCCGAGGCCTTCCGGCGCGCAAATATCGAGAAGCCGTCGCGGCGGTCTGTCTGGAGGTTCCGATCGCCTCGGTGAGCTACGACTATGCGCGGGCGCTTGTGCGCGATGCTCTCTGTGTGGCGCGGCGCCGTCGCGTCCTCATCCCCCCGGAGTTCGTCGTCCACCGATGGATCTTCGGAGACGATGACCTTTCGCCGCGGGAGTACCGTCCGACCTTCCCGAAATTCCTGCTGGCTGAAATGCGCCGGCAGCAAGCGGAGCTGCTGGCCACATCGGATCGCCTTCTGGAGAGCTTCCCCTTCTCCGATTGGTGGATTGACCGGCAGGCCGCCTACGATTTTGTCCTGCAGCGAGGTCTGCATCGGGGCGATCGCGTTCTCCCCCTCACCCGGAAGGAGCTTCTGGACTTCGTCGAGGAGATCCTGGAACCCGAGCGCGAGCTTTTCGGACGGCGGCTCGCCCTGACGGCTGAGTTCCTCCTTTATTCGGCCCACGGTCAGAACTCTCGCGCGCCGGTCCACTTGTGGAAGACGACGCTGGCCCTCTGGAGCGCTCTTCAGGACCGACGCCGCTCGCTCCGACACATTCCTTTCTTCATCGAACTGGCGCGCATGACGGTGGCGCAGGTCCGAGCGAACATTCGCATGGGCTGCCGAACCCCTTCTCCTGAAGAATCCTCTTGGTGAGCGGAAGGAGGAGATCGCCATGCCGGTGAAATCGGACAAATGGATTCGACGCATGGCGCTGGAATACGGCATGATTGTTCCTTTTGAAGAGCGCCTGATCCGCGAGGTCGAAGGCCGACGGATCATCAGCGCGGGCCTCTCCAGCTACGGCTACGACATCCGTCTGGCCAAGGATGGATTCTTCATCTTCTCCCCGATCAAGGGGCGAGAGATTGACCCCAAGAATTTCGACACGAGCAGCTTGATCGAAGCCCCTCTGCGCACGGCCGAAGACGGGTCGCAGTACTGGCTTTTGCCTCCGCTCTCCTATGCGCTGGGCGTCACGGTGGAGACCTTCAATATTCCGCGCCGGGTGATCGGCCTGGCCTTCGGCAAGAGCACCTACGCGCGCTCGGGCGTCATCATCAATGCGACGCCTCTGGAGCCGTGCTGGCGAGGCCGCCTTGTGCTGGAGATCTCGAATTCGGCTGATCTGCCCGTCCGCATCTATGCCGAAGAGGGGATCGGACAGATCATTTTCATCGAGAGCGACGAGGAGTGCGAGATCTCATACGAAGATCGGCAGGGGAAGTATCAGGATCAAACGGGACTGGTCCCCCCCAGGGTGTGAGGCAACGCCTTCATTCCCCTTCCTCCAGAAGGGCGGCCGCCAGAAGAGGGATCAACAGCTCGTGATGCCCGGTCAGGGCGAATCCGCGCCCCACGCCGGCGACGGGGCGTCGCACGACATTGGTCACCGGACGATAATGCTGAATGAAATCGAGGTTGGCCGTTGTGATGTCCTGCAGCTTCACTCCGAGATTGCGCACGACGGTGACCGCTTTCAAAAAAACCTCCGGGAGCATCACGGCCGATCCGAGGTTCAGATAGACGCCTCCGCCATCCATCTCTCGCACCAGGGAGCAGAAGAGGAGGAAGTCGCGGTAACTGGTCGCGCCCATGGCCTCTCCGCTGGCCGTGGGATGAATGTGCGTGATATCGGCTCCCAGGCTGAGGTGAACGGTCACCGGCACGCGCTCGGCATAGGCGGCATAAAGCAGGGAGAAGTCCCGATAGGGGGGATCGAGCCGATGCAGGGCGCGTCCGATGGCCTCGCCCAGTCCGAGGCCGTCTCGAAATCCGGCGTCAATGGCCTCATTGATCAGGCGGCCCGTCTCCTCGGCCATGCCGAACTTCCCTTCTCCCAGGGACGCATCTACATCTTCGGAGGTCGCCCCGCAGAGCGCGATCTCGAAGTCATGGATCATCCCCGCGCCGGTCAGGGCCAATCCGGTAATGATTCTCCGACGCAGGAGATCGCTCAAGACGGGCGCCAGGCCGCACTTGATGACATGTCCCCCCAATCCCACAAGGACCGGCTTCTGGCGCTGCCGCGCGCGATGCACACTCTGCACAAGAGCGCGAAAATCTTCGCCGGCGAGCACGCGCGGCAAGGACTGCAGGAAGGCTTTCAGCGAAGCTCCCCGCTGATGCGGTCGGGCGAAATCCCGAACCGTGACTTTGCTCGGACGCGCGTAGAGACTATAGGTGCGGAGCGCACCCAGATCAATCGGGCGCTGCTCGTAGATACTCATGAGGCTCGGGGCGCGTTTCCTCCGCAGGCGACGTGCGTCACCGCCGCGCGGGGAGGATCAGTTCGCGGTCGAGCACCATGCCGATCTCGGTCCCCGAGGGGACTTCGACTTCCGCTCCTTTGCGCAACAGGGCGGCGGCTGTGCCCAGGCCCGCGCCAATGGCGGCTCCGACGCCCGCTCCTTTCCCTCCTCCGGCCGCTGCCCCAATGATGGCGCCCACGCCGGCCCCTCCCCCGATGAAGACCGCATCCCGCTTGATGGAGGTCCTTTGCTTGACTTCCCCTTCCGAGCTGACCTCGCGGTGCTCTCCTTCAGGGGTTTCCAAGCTGGCGAGCGATCCGAAGATCTTGTACTTCTGTCCCGAAGGGAGCTGAAGCTCCTCGAACGTGACGGCGATCGTTCCGCTGCGCCGTCGCGCCGCTCGCGTGACCGACGTCACGCGCCCCGTTACAAGGCTCCCGGCGGGAACGGCCACTACGTCTCCCACGACGACCGGCGCGATCACTTCCGCCGTGAACGTGTCTCCTTTCTGAGCCGTGCGGGAACTCAACCCCTGCCGCAGCCGGAGGCGAAAGAGCGTATCCACAGGGACGCGAACGCTTCCCTGCTCGGCCGCCGCGCGCAGAGATCGCGTCGCCTCTTGTCCGCTCAAGGCGAGCGTTCCCACTAAAAGCGCGACTGCTGCCGTGGCATAGCGCGTTCTCGCATGTCGCATCGTCCTTCCCTCCTTGTCTCGAGAATTCCGAAAGCCATCATCCGCCTTAGATGCGCTCGAAGCCGTTCTATGACTCATAGTCGTTTATTTCACCGCGCAGGGTGAAGCTAAACGACCGGCCACTTCCTGCTTCACCGACCCATGACTCGTAGACCGGTTCACGAAGAACCGTTTCCGCCGCCAGAGGGATCTCCACAGGCGTAACCTCCCGCCGAACTGGCGGTAAGGCCCGTAAGGTAGGCCAGCCCGTAAACCCTCAAATTCCGCGCCGCATTCACATCCCGGTCCAGCTCAAGCCCACATGCCGAGCAACGAAAGATCCGACAGGACAATGATAGCCTGGGACCGATCTGCCCGCAACATGAGCACATCCGCGTGGACGGGAAGTTGCGCGGCGCTACGACCAATTGCGCCCCATACCACCGGGCCTTATACTCCAGCATCC
The DNA here is from genome assembly GCA_964615335.1 of uncultured Clostridia bacterium. Taxonomy (GTDB): domain Bacteria; phylum Acidobacteriota; class Blastocatellia; order HR10; family HR10; genus HR10. The sequence continues at coordinate 128,232 of CAZTMT010000008.1, read as the reverse complement.
GCCGAAAGGCTCCCCAGCCCACATCCGCCACAGACCGAGAGAGCCTCCACCGCTCAAGACCCCGCACGTTCAGGTCTTCCACCACCAGAACCGGCTTGGTTCTCGCCAGCCAGGTGGTCAGCTTGTGCAGGAAGTCCCGGCGGATGTTCCGTACCCGGCGGTGCAGCCGGGCCAACCGCAGGGCCGCCTTGGCTTGGTTCCTCGACCCCTTCTGCTTGCGTGAAAACTGCCGCGAGCGGCGCCGAAGGAGCCTTAAAGCCTTCTTCAAGGGCTTGGGGGCCTCCAGCCTGGTCCCATCCGAAAGGACGGCAAAGGCCTCAAGGCCCAGGTCTATCCCTACAGGTTCCCCTTCTAGCGAAGCGCGAGACGGTAACGTCTCCCGAAGCTCAGGATCAGGCCTCTCCACCTCGCATGTCAGGCTCACATACCAGCGATCCGCCTCCCGCGATATGGTGGCCGAGAGAATTCGAGCCTTGCGCTCACCAAGGAGAGCGAGCAGCTTACCGGTTTGCTCCTTCGAGCGTATCTTACCCAGCCTCGGAAGTTGCACATGCCGGGGAAAGACCCAAATGGAACCCGTGAAATGCGCCGCGTTATCCTCCCAAAGCTTCTTCCGCTTGAAGCGAGGACGCCTTGCAAGACGCCGCCACCAGCTGCGAAATGCCCTCTCCAGATCCTGAAACGCCCCTTGCGGAGCACACTTGGACACCTCCACCCACCAGGGAGCATTCACCCGCTTCCACCGATTCCACTGCCGATGCAGACTCATGGCCGTGGGCACACGCTCCTTGCGCTCTAGAGCCTCCAAGCAGCGAGCCAATCCCCAGTTGTAAGCAAACCGGGCCGCCCCCACGTGCTTGACCAAGCCCACACGCTGCCCAACATTGGGATCCAGCTCAAATCGAAAGGCTTGAGTTACACGCATCCCACGGCCTCCAGCGCCCGCCTGGCTCGGTTCCGGGCCGACCGGCGCCCGTAGAGCCGCCCACAGGCAGAGGTGAGGATCTCTAAGAGATCCCGCACCAGGTCGTCTGTGACCTCGCCCTCTTCCACGACGACCACGCGCTTACCGGCTGCCGCCAGGGCTGCCTCGACCATCTCGAACCCGAACCGGGCCAGTCGGCCGCGGTGCTCCACCACAATCCGGCTCACCTTTGGGTCGCGCAGCACGCGCAGCAGCTTCTTCCGCTTCCCGTTGAGCCCGGAACCGATCTCAGCAACCACCTCGAAGTCCGTCCAGCCCCGCTCCAGGGCAAACGCCTCCAAGCGCTGCACCTGGTGCTGCAGATCATCTTTCTGGTCGGCGGATGAAACCCGCGCATAGAGCACCGTGCGGCCTTCTGGGTTGGGTTCCTCAACCAGGATGGTGCCGGTGGGGAGCTGCCGGGCGGGGACGGGAAGCTTGCCCGCCTTGAACCACCGCCAGGCGGTGATGTAGCTGATCCCTTGCCGACGAGCCCAGTCGGAGAGCTTCATGGCTGAAATGGATGATAAGAAAAATGGCAGCTGCTGGCAACCCCCAAGGACGCCCGAGCGCTCTCACGGCACGAGGAACTGGCGCGCGTTCTCCGGGGTGATGATCACCCCGCGCGCGACATGGCCCACCGAGGGAAGCTGAGCGGGATGTCCGTTGATCGTCACCCGCAGAGCCGGAACGCTCCCCACGGAGAGACGCACCTGTTTCTGCGGCGTGAAGACGCGCACATCTCCGGCTCTCAACATCTCCTGGCGCGGCTTGGGCTCCTCATCCATCTGCACGGAGATCCAGCAATTGCCGGTCGCTTCGAGCCGAATCTCCAGAGGCTTCGATTCGGACGATCCCCCAGAGGCTGCGGACTCCGCCGCCTGGGCCGCCTTCTCCGCCGCCACGGTCGGGAAAGCAGATTCCGAGAGCGTCTTCGGAGACGGCTCTGCGGGAGCCGGAGAGACCTCCTTCGGCTGCGACTCTTTCACTTCGTGCCGGCCCACACGCTGCCAGTAATGCCATCCTCCATATCCGCCCAGAGCCAACACCCCTGCGACGAAAAGCCCGACGACAAGGCGCGTCCAGAAGACGGAGCGCGCGCGTTCGGCCGCGACGTGGGCGAAGGGATACCGCGTGAGATCCTCACGGGCTTGCCCCGTTTGCTCATAGTACCGGGCGATCGCCTCCTCCTCATCCATTCCCACATGACGGGCATAGGCTCGGATGAAGGAACGGGTGAAAAGCCCCCCCGGCAGCAGGTGGAACTCATCCTCTTCAATCGCGCGGAGGAAACGCACGGCCACGCGCGTGGCATTGGAGATGTCTTGCAGCGAGATCCCGCGAGCCTCGCGACGCTGTTTCAGTTCCTGGCCGAGCGTCATCCGTTCCATGTCCCCCCCCTCCCCGACACCCCTAAAATATGTGGCGCCTATGTCCCGTTGTCAAGCACACCTCCGCGTGCGGAGGCTCAGCGACTCAACGGTTCCACGAAAAGAGCCGGGAGCGTGCGCGTTCGCCCCTGGCGATCCACGACGACGTGAACCGTCTCCCCTTCGGCGAGCTTTCGACCGTCCTGCCGCCGCAGGATCTCGTAGCGGAAGCTCAGGGAACGTCTCCGCAACTCTCCCACCCAGGTGCGAATGACCAGCTCGTCATCATATCGAGCCGGGGCCAAATACCGACAGCGCGCCTCCACGACGGCCAGATAGAGCCCGAATTCCTCCTCGAGCCGCCGATAGGCGAAACCGCGCTGCCGACAGAATTCGCTTCGTCCGACTTCGAACCACACGAAATGATTCGCATAATAGGCGATGCCCATCTGATCCGTCTCGGCATATCGCACGCGCGTCGTCACCTCCACCGGATCGCGCTCTTTCTCCTTCATACTCCTTCCCCCTGCGGAGGATAAAGATTTGACAAGCCCTGCGACTTCGGCTACAAACGAGAGGAAATGTAGAGCGGAAGGAGCCACGATGTCAAAACGAAACCGTCTTCGCGCGGAGCCGGGATCGAGAGTCGCTCGGATGGGGGGATGCGCGCTCCTGATTCTGGCGCTCGGCGCGTCTTTTCCTCAGCCCTTCCCGCGTCAGACAGCGCGCCCGAACGTCTTGACTCTCGTCCAGGATGTTCTGGCCGAGGTCAGCCGTCTCCGCGGCTTGCCCATTCGGCGTCCCGTGAACGCCGATCTCCAGTCGCGCGCCGAGATCCAGCGCTCTCTGCGCGAAGACATGAACCGGAGGATCCCCGAGAGCGAATTCGAGGCGGCCACTAAAGCCCTCATCATGTTCGGCCTCGTCCCCCGCGACTTCAACTATCGCGAGCTTCTGCTCGGTATCCTGACCGAGCAGGTTGCCGGATACTATCGCCCTCGGACGAAGACGCTCTATCTGGCCGACTGGCTGACGCTGGAAGAACAGCGCGCGGTCATGGTGCATGAGCTTACGCACGCTCTGCAGGATCAACATTTCGATCTCGGGCGTTTCGAGAAGAGCCCCCAGGGAGAGAGCGATCGCGATCTGGCCGTGCACGCGCTCATCGAAGGCGAGGCCATGGGTGTGATGCTCACCTACATGCTGAAGCCTCAGGGTCTGGATTTCGCCTCGCTTCCCATCCCTCTGGCCTCGGTCTTCGAACATCTCATGACGATGGAAGACGAACGCAGTCGCGTGCTTCTCAGCGCTCCGAAGGCTGTGCGCGAGAGCCTGCTTTTCCCCTATGTCTATGGAGCGGCTTTCGTCCACTATCTGGTCCGGCACGGCTCCTGGGCGCGCGTCTCGCAAGCCTATGCAGATCCTCCGGATTCGACGGAACAGATCCTGCATCCGGAGAAATTCCTCTCGCGCGATCGCCCGGTTCAGATTCGCCTGGCCGAGGTTCGTCCCCTCCTGGACCGATCCCTGAGGAGGCTCCTGAGGGATCGCAACGGAGAGTTCGGATACCGGCTCATTCTCGGGCAGTACCTGGATGAAGCAACGGCTCGGCGAGCCGCCGAAGGATGGGACGGGGATCAGTTTGCCCTCTACGAAGACAGGCACGAGGGACACCTTCTGCTCGTTCACCTCTCGACATGGGAGAATGAAGCCGAAGCGCGTGAGTTCGCCGACGCCTACGTGCGCCGGACGGAGCGTCGCTATCGAAGAGCGCGCGAAGTCCCTCCGGGACCGGGCGCGTCCTGGCGTCTCTGGGAGACGGAAGAGGGAGACGTCTTCCTCGAGCGCCGGGGACAAGATGTACTGCTGGTCGAAGGTTTCCCCGCGCGCTGGAGAGACCGCTGGCCTCGACTGCGTCGCGCTTTGTGGATGAGCCGGAAAGACGCTCCGGCGCGGTCTCCCTCGGAGAGGAAGGCGTCTCAGCTCATGGCGTTCGGATCGCCCTTCTGAAGAAGTGAGGTTGGAGAAGTGGGTCGTCTCAGGCCCAGACTCTGTCGCGCGCTCCTGCTCTTGAGCCTGGCGCTTCCACCTCCTCCCCCGGGAGGGGAAGCCGCACAGAACACATCGGTCCCTGATCCCCTGTATCTCGCCTTGCGCGAGATGCACCTTGGGGAAGAACGCGCGAGCGTCCAGGAGCTGGAGCTACAGCGCGATGCCGGACGTCTCACGTTCCACCACGGGACGTTCTACCTGCTCGCTCCCGTTGGGGGACGCACGCTCGGCGCTCTTTTTGTGGGCGAGGGGACGTTCGCCCTCACTCCTCCGCTCGATGTGGAGCGGCGTTTTCTCGCGCACTTCGCCGGCCAGGGCGAGGTGCGCGAGACATTTCAAGAAGCCATCTTCTACTTCACCGACGGCACGGCCGCCGAGTTGCGCCGGCGTCTCTCGATCACCCAGGCCCCCCCGCCGGAATCTCTTCAGGATCGCTTTCGGGAGCATCAACAGACCGTGCGACGCCGGCTCAAATATGCTCTCGAATTTCGTCTGCTGGCCGATCTCTACACCCCACAGCGCGAGGGATTCTTCCTCGCTTTCCTCAAAGGGAAGCGACATCCCCGGCTCGTCTTCGGCGTTGATCCGCTGGGATTCGCTCCTTCGCTACCCAGCGCCGAAGAGGTCGGCCTGGCCAGCTACGAGGAGACGACCGAAGGCCTCTGGGCGCTCTTTCACCGAACGGGCGAAGCGGAATCGGCGGCGGAAGAAGAGGACCATCGCGAATACGATCTCACGAACTATCGTCTGCGCGTCGAACTGGATCGCGGCGGGCGCCTGAGCGTCACGGCGGAGGTCACCTTCATCCCCCGGCAGCCTCACTTGCGCTTCATTCGATTCGCTCTCTTTCCGAAACTGCGCGTGGCGCGCGCCTGGGATGAGAAAGAGAATCCCCTGCCCTTCCTGCAATCCGAGGAGGAGGAGGGGAATGCCCTGGCGGTGATCTTCCCCGATCCGCTTCCGGTCGGCGTCCCCCGCACCGTGACGTTCCAGTACAGCGGCCGCGATGCCGTGCGTCCGAGCGGTCCCGGAAACTACATCCTCGTGCCCGAGGCGCGCTCCACCTGGTATCCCAACAACTGGCAGATGGATTTCGGAGATCGCGCGACGTTCGAGATCACGTTCGCGATCCCACGCGATCACACCGTCATCGGGACCGGGCACCTCCGAGAGCAGACGGAGCGGACATCTCGCTGGGTGAGCGAATGGCCCACGACGGTCGCCGGATTCAACGTCGGCCTCTTCCAGCGTCAGCAGCGAAAAGACGAAGGATTCCTCGTGGAGGTGTACACGAATCCGACCGAGCCCGATGAGATTCGCCGCGTGCAACTGCTGGCCGAGCGGCTGGAGCAGCAGGGCGTTCGCCTGGATCTTCCTCTGGGGAACCTGACGACAAGTGGCCTGGCCGAGAATATGCTCATCGAAGGGCTCAATGCCCTGCGCCTCTTCACCCGGTATTTCGGGTCGAACCCCTATGGGCGCATTGCGCTCTCGCAGCAGCCGGCAGCCTTTTTCGGACAGAGCTGGCCCATGCTCGTCTATCTCCCCTACACAGCCTTTCTGGACGGCACGCAGCGGCGGGCTCTCGGCCTGCCCGTGCGCTTCTCGGAATTCACCGACGTGGTCGGCCCGCACGAGATCGCCCATCAATGGTGGGGACATCTGGTGAGCTGGAAGAGCTATCGCGATCAGTGGATGTCGGAAGGCTTTTCGGATTTCTCCGCCTCACTCTATCTGCAATTCGCCTTCCATACTGATCCGCAACGACGCCTCCGGCGCTTTCTGGACTTCTGGCGCGGTCAGCGTCGGCTCATCACCGAGAAGGCTCTTCTGGGAGTGAACCGCACGAGTCTGGAACCCTACCGGGTCGGCCCACTGGTGCTCGGCGTGCGTTTGAACACGGGGCGAACTTCCGGCGCTTACGAGCGCCTGGCCTACGCCAAGGGAGCTTTCGTTCTCCACATGCTGCGCATGCTGCTGCGCGATCCGCGCGCCCCTCTGGGTCAGGGCGATGACCGATTCATCGCCCTGATGCAGGAGTTCGTCCGCACCTATGCCCACGGCGCGGCTTCCACTCGCGACTTCCAGCGTCTTGTCGAGAAGCACATGACCCCGGAAATGGATCTGGAGGGAAATGGGCGTCTGGACTGGTTCTTTCGCCAATGGGTCTACGGGACCGACATTCCTCATTACACGCTTCATTATCGAACGCGCCCGACCCCGGATGGGAAGTATCGCCTGTGGCTTCAGATCTCCCAGAGCCGCGTGTCCGAAGATTTCCAGATGCTCGTTCCGGTCTATCTGGACTACGGAAAGGGGAGGCTCGTGCGTCTGGGCGTGGCGACGCTGCGCGGAAACAGCACGACGGAGACCGAAGTGACGCTCGCCTCTCCGCCCGAGCGCGTCCTCCTGAATGCGCTGGAGGATGTCCTCTGCACCCAGGAAGAAAAGGTCCTGAAGTGAAGCCCTCTGTCCGGGCGCGTGGCGTTTGCTCTTTGTCGAGCTGGCGAAGTATATTTGAGGAGTGCGTCCACACATTTTCGGAAGGCTGAGGTGCGAACATGTCGACCAAAGTGATCGAACCCGCCGAGCGGATCGTGACGCTCGAGGATCTGCTGCAGGATGAGACGGCGCGAGCCTATGTCGAGGCCGCCGATGCCGTGCTGGAAGCCATCGGCTACACCGAGCATGGCCTTCGGCACGCGAAGAAGACGGGGAAATGGGCGCGCGAGATCCTGCACAAGCTCGGGTACGAGCCTCCCTTGCCGGAGCTGGCGGCCATCGCCGGATTCCTGCACGATGCCGGAAACGTCATCAATCGGAATGTGCACGCGCAATCGGGCGCGCTCATGGCCATGCAGATCCTGACGGCTTTGAAGATGCCGCCGCGGCATATCGGCATCGTCATGGCAGCCATCGGGCATCACGATGAATCCGACGGCCTCCCCGTCAGCCCCGTGAGCGCCGCCGTCATCATCGCCGATAAGGCCGATGTGCATCGCTCGCGCGTCCGATTGACCGATCCCAAACAGTTCGACATCCACGATCGGATCAACTACTCGGTCACCCGCAGCACGCTCACCGTAGATCCGGATCGGAAGATCATCGCGCTGGAGCTGGAGGTGGATACCTCGATCGGGAGCGTCATGGAATTCTTCGAGATCTTCACCGAGCGCATGATCCTGACGCGCAAGGCCGTCGAATTTCTGGGCTGTCAGTTCCGCCTGGTCGCCAATAACGTCGAGCTTCATGGAGGCGTCCGCTGAACGCGCTTCTCCGGACGTGAAGGCATGAAGGTCCGATACGGACAGCAGGAGTACGAATTCACCGAGCGCCTGAGCGTGCGCCGGCTGCTGGAGCGACTCGGCCTTTTGCCCGAGACCGTCGTCGTCGTCAAAAACGGAGAGATCGTGACCGAGGACGAGATGCTCGATCCGGGCGATGAGGTCGAACTCATCCGCGTCGTCTCCGGAGGGATCAGCATATGAGGTGTCGGAAGTGTTCGAAAAAAGCGATCTTCTACATGCCGGAGCACCGGCTGGCGCTCTGCTCCGAGTGCTACTCGCCCTGGTTCCTCGACCACACGGAGCGGACGATCCGGAAGTTCGCGATGTTCTCCCGTCGGGATCGCATTCTGGTCGCCGTCTCCGGAGGGAAGGACAGTCTTTCGCTCTGGCACGCCCTGCACGCGCTGGGATACCAGGCCGACGGTTTCTACATTGACCTGGGGATCGTCGGAGACGATCACTACTCGGAGCAGTCCCGGCAGCGATGTCGCGAGCTTTCGGAGAGACTCGGACGCCGTCTCCATGTGGTCCGCGTGGCCGAGCAGGTCGGGGCTCCCATCCCGGAGATCAAGGAGATCACGGCGCGCGAGCCGTGCTCGGCCTGCGGATTGATCAAGCGCTACCTCATGAACCGCTACGCTTTGGAAGCCGAATACGACGTGATCGCCACCGGCCATAATCTGGACGATGAAGTCGCGGTCCTCTTCCTGAACGTTCTCAACTGGAATCGAGGATATCTCGCCCGCCAGTATCCCGTCCTGGAGGAGCGCGAAGGGCTGCGGAAGAAGGTCAAGCCCTTCGTCTATTTCACTGAGAAGCAGACGACGGTCTACGCGCTGGTGAATCAGATCGCCTACGTCCGAGACGAATGCCCGTATGCGCAGGGGGCGACGACGCTCGCCTACAAAGACATCCTGGCGCAGCTTGAGCATCAGGCGCCGGGCACCAAGCGCCGATTTCTGGATGGCTTTTACCGGATTCGCGCGCTCTTCGCCGATTCGGAAGAGACGGCCCTCACTCCCTGCGCGCGCTGCGGCCAGCCGACGACAGGCGATATCTGCGCCTACTGCCGGCTCATCGAAAGCGTGAGACGCCGGCGCAGCTCCACTCCGGAAGCGCCTGTCGAAAGCCCGGCTTCACTCCTCCACCCTGGATCTTGAGAACGCACGCCTCCCGGTTCCCTTTCTGGAGGCTCTCCATCATATGACAGGAAAAACGTCTTCTGAAGAGCGTCCTGTCTTCTCCCAGGGGCGGAAAACTCGGGAGATCGGGCAGCCCCCCGATCTCCCGAGAGAGCCCGCCTCAGAATTCGACGCGGAAACCGAATTGCAGAATGCGCGGATCTTGCAGATATCCCCGAGCGCTCCGCAGTTCACCCAACTGTCCCGTTCTCGCGTAATCGAAATTAAAGGCCCCGAATCCTCCTCCTAAGGTGGCCGGGTATCCTCCAACGCTCCTTCGGTTGAAGACGTTGAAGGCTTCGAAATACGGCTCGATCCGGAGGTTCCTGACGATCTTCGCATCTTCGATCTGAATGGGTCGGGTGATCCGCAGATCCAGATTGAACACGTTGTGGAAGGGCCATGGGTTATTCTCCGGAACGAGCGGGATCGGTTGAATGACCGCTCCCAACTTGCGGAGCTGCTCCTCGGTGAAGATCCCGGCGCGCACAAGAGCTTGACCGGCCGGAGTCAGCTTGCCCGCGAAGTTCTGGTTGAACGCTTGAATGACGCGATTCAGATCGCGCCAGCTTTTGATCTTGCGCCCGAAGTCTCCAATGCGCGTGCCCGGCAGAACGTCCACTTGAGGTGTGGTTCCAATGGTTCCATCCCCGTTGAGATCGGTCGTGAAGAGCGTATTGGCCCCTGTGACCGCTCCCAGAGTCGGGACGAAGAGGTTCACCGGACCGGCCGTCTGGAAGGACCAGATCTGGCTGAACTGAAGGCCTCCGGGAATCGTCAAGACGGCCCCGACCGTCAGAATGTGCGTCCGATCGAGCCCGATGGGACCGAACACCTCTTTCGCATTCATGTTCCTCTTGTTGATGGCGTTGTTGAGGAACTCGACGCGATTGGACCCGTTGGTCGCTTCGCTGCGCCCCAGGGCGTAAGAGACCAGATAGCTCAACTCGCGCACAAAGCCGAGCTTGCGCGTGAGTCGTCCGACCAGTTTCGCCTGCAGTCCGTGATAGAGGGAGAAGCCTCCCTGCATGATGCGCGCGCGTGTGAACTCGCGCGTCCGTCCGATGAAGATCGCATCGCTGGCCAGGCCGAAGGCAGCGATCGTCCGTCCCGGGTTCGCCGCGATCCACTGATCCACAGTCAACCCTCCGAGCACGCGATTGACCTGAGCGCGAGCTGCCGCGACATCCAGAGTATCGGCGCAGCGGCGACACTCCATGTCTACGCCCAGAAACGGCATGCCCACCCCTCGATTCCGAATATAATCGACCGTGAGGACCGTCCCCGGAGCCAGCTCGCGTTGCACCCCAATATTGAACTGCATCGAATAGGGGATGCGAAAGTCACCGGGGATGAGGAAACCAAATGTGACCCCGCGACTCAGCTCGAACAGAGACGGCCCGCGCGTGGGATCGAATTGATATCCCGCATAGGCGGCCTGCACAGCCAGATGGATCTTCCCGAGAATATCCAGGACGTCCTTGATCCTCCGGCCGATGAGCGAGGTGTAATCTCCGCCGGGAAAGCCCTGCGGGAATCCCGGCTGCGGCCCAATATCAATCGGTCGCCCATCCGGACCCGCGACGAACGTGATGTCATAGACATCGGGACCAATGCCCGGCGGAATCAGAGCGAACTGGTCAAAGAGGGTGTTGTTCTTGATGTTGATCTCGTAGGCGAGATAGAAGCCCCCGCGGATGGAGGTCTTGGCATCTCCGATCGGGTCCCAGGCGAAGCCGAAGGTTGGGCTGAAGCGGTCCTTGGGCATCTTGGGAGAGCGCGTCCCCGCCGGGGTGAAGAGCGAGAGCACGGCCGGACGCCGAATCTTCACGCGCTTGACCTCGTCATTGAAATATCCGGTGTCGTAGTTCCACCGAACGCCGTAATTGAGTGTCAGATTTCGCCGCGCGCGCCAGGTGTCACCCACATACCAAGCCAAGCGCGTATTGAAGTGTCCCCCGTGAGGCATGTTGTGAGCCGGAGCGACCGTGAAGAATCCGTTCTGAGGACCCGTCGTGAAATTCACCAGGGGATACTCCAGGGGATCCTGCGGATTCCCTCCCCGCGCGATCACCTGATCGCGCGTGCCTCCGGGCCCCGTGGTGAAATCTCCGTTGATCTGAAGCGGTCCGGCGAAATTCGCGAACACACCCTGAACGAAGCGCGTGATCTGTCCCCCGAACCGAATCGTATGACTGCCATAGACCCAGCTTCCGTCGTACTTGTTGTCGAAGTTATCCTGATAGGTCGCTTGTGGAGCCAGACTATTGGGTCCCAAGCCGGTGATGTCCAGGAAGTAGGGGACTCCCTGAGACGTGCGCGGGAAGGTCCACGGGTGAAGCTCCCGGCTCTCGATGCGGTTGTTGAAATTGACGTACCCGAAGCGATAGGAGTGAGTCACGCGCCCCTTGGTGACATCCAGTCCGACAACTGAGACATTGGTCCAATCCACATTCTGGAAGGGGGAAGGACCCGTCCCTCCGGTGGACTCATCCCAACTGTGGCTGAACCGATAGAAGGCGCGCGCCGCACTCCCGATATTCCAATCCACGCGCTCGGTCACGTAGCGAATCCCCAGAGGAAGACTCGTTCGGCCCGCCATCTGGGGGAACCACACGGCCACGCCGCGCCCCGGCGCGATCTCGAACTCATCCGCTTGAAAGAAGCGCTCCCAGTTGGAGAACCAAAAGAGCTTGTCCTTCACGAAGGGACCTCCGGCCCGATATCCGAGCTGATGGCGATGGAAGGGAGGATTCGGCCGCGGGCTGGTGGGTTGAGGGATCGCCGAGAGCCGTTGATTCCGCCCGAAATAGAAGAAGCTCCCGTGGACATCGTTCCCCCCACTGCGAGTCACGATGCTCACGGCTCCCGAAGCCGTCAGGGATGTCGAAAGGTCCAACGAGGAGCGCGTCAGTTGAAATTCCGCCACGGCGTCATCGGAGACATTCAACACGGTTGATCCGACCATCTCGTCGGTGACGTCAATACCGTCAACCTGAACGCGCGTGCCCGTTCCCCCACGACCGGCCACGCCCACCACTCGGTAGGCATTCACCTTCGTGGGATCAATAGTCCCTCCATCGCGAACGATCACTCCCGGTTCCAGCCGAGCCAGTTCCAGGAAATTACGTGCGTTCAAGGGAAGCCGATCAATCTCTCGTGCTCGGATCACCCCATCCACCTGATGGCGGATCGTATCCACCTGAGCTTCCGGGATGGCCACGACCTCCACTTCAGCCGCGACTCCAGCGACCTTCAGCGAGATGTCCCCTCGAGCCACCTGGCCGACGAAAACCGTCACTTCGAGTACCCCCGGTGTGAATCCCGGGGCAGAGACTTCGACTTTATAGACACCCGGCAGGAGGTTTCGCACGATGTAGACCCCTGCCGCATCCGTCGTCAACGGAATGACCCGCCCGGTGGCGACCTCCGTGATCTTCACCGCAGCATTGGGGACAACAGCTCCTGTCGGATCCGTGACAGTCCCCTCGATGCTCCCGGTCGGGTGCTGAGCCCCCACGCTGGAGAGAGCCACTCCGAGGACAAGCGCCACCGCTACCAAGGGGATTCCCAGGGAAAGCCTCCATGTCTGCCCGCCCATATCTCCCTCCTTAGTTTAGTTTGGGATCGGCCTTCCCCCCAGGAGAAGGCCGGCCCCAAGCATATCATGAAGGAAGGAGCACAGGCAATCCCCTTCTAAATCCCCCCCACGGCCTTCGGAACTCCCAGAAGTTCGTTCCCCTGGAGAAAAGTCCACTCCCCGATCTCTTCAAGGGCCAGCGCCCATGAGGAAGACACCCCCTGCTTCCTTCCGGGCAGACGAAAGGACTTCTTACGGTCTTCAGGAGGAAACCGGCCCATGCGGTGAAGTGTTCCTTACGGAGGCCAGCCCCAGAGGTCTCCCTCGGGAACGTCTCCCCCGCTATGGACCGTCACGGAGAAGCTCTCTCGAACCGCGCGCCTGCTCCCCTCACTGGGAGGACGCCGGAGCTGCGCGCCGGATGGCCTGGACGTTCAGCTCGATCTTCACCTCGTTTCCGACGACCAATCCTCCCCCTTCGAGAGCGCGACTCCAGGAGACCCCATAATCGAGCCGATTGATCGTGAGCCCGGCTTCGACGCCCATTCGCGTGCTTCCCCGCGGGTCCTTCACCACGCCGAAGATTCGGAACGGAAGAGCTACCTCACGAGAGACCCCGCGGATGGTCAGCGTGCCGATGCACACGTAGTCCTCACCCCGCTTCTCGATCCGCGTGCTCACGAAGGTGATTTCCGGGTACTTCGCCGCGTCCAGGAAGTCCGGGCTTCGCAGATGGTTGTCCCGATTCTCGTTCCCCGTATCTATGCTCGCCGTCTTGATCGTGACGCGCACCGACGACTTCGTGATGTCCTTGTCGTCGTAGAAGATCGTCCCGGAGAACTCGCGGAATCTCCCCCGCACGTTCGTCACCATCATGTGGCGAACGGAGAACTCGATGGAGCTGTGCACGGAATCTATCACGAACTCATCCGCGCTCCAGGCCGGAGCGCACGAGAGCGCAATCGCTAGGCTTGCCGTCAAGATACGAAGAGCTTTCATCTTCTCCCCCCTCACAAGGTCTTATGCGTCCCGTCGCAGTAGGGCGCATTTCGCGTGTGCTTGCACTGGCAGAGAGCGATCTGCCTCTGTTCAGTGATCTCAAAGCGAAGGGGCGTGAAGTCTGTCCCCTTATGCGATCCGTCGCAAAACGGCTGATTCTGCGAGCGTCCGCAGCGGCACCAGTAATATGTTCCTGGCTCCAACGTCACAACCGCTGGTCTCTTGAAAGCGATGACCGGTTCACTCATAGGCGTTCCTCCTCAGGAAAGAGATGGCGAAGGATTCCCTCCTTCGCGGAGTCCAAGCTTGCGACACAGTCGCCCCAGCTCCTCCTGCTCCTGGGCTGTCAGCGCGTTCATCTCCCGCACGATGGCGGCGACATGGCGCGGGAACAGGCGGGCGATCACCCGCCGTCCCTTGGCCGTGAGCTCCACGATGACGACGCGGCGATCGGAGGTCGAGCGCCTCTGGCGCACCAGACCCCGCTGCATGAGGTTTCGCACGACGGTCGTGATGTTCCCTCCGCTCCGCAGGAGCTTGCGGCAAAGCTCGTGATGCGAGAGCGGCCCCAGATGATAGAGGGCTTCCAGGACGCCGAACTGACAGAGCGTTATTCCCGCGCGGGGCAGATGCTCGCTGACGCGCGCGGCGACCGATTCGGCCGCCCGCATGAGCTTGATGTAGGCGTTCAACGCCCGGACTTCCTGTTCGGTCCCTCGATAGTGCGTCCCCACAGGATCTGACCCGATCGTTTGAATTGAAACGAAATTATAGGCTCTCTCCCCGAATCCGTCAACGCGCCTCTTCGGCTCAGGCCGATCCCGCGCGGCGAAAAATCCTCTTGACGGGCGCCCTCCCTTTGGTCATACTACGCTCGCGATGCGACGGTTCCGCAGATCGAGCGAAAGCACGTCCGCCCAAGGGAGCCCTCATCTTCCGGAATCTCCGCCGGGGACAGCTCTTCCAATGGAAGCGAGAGGGGGATATGATGCATTCACCGGCTCACGAAGACCGGCTCATCGCCACGGCACCGCACGAGCAGATTCTTCAGCGGGGGATCGAAATTCTCCAGTGCGCTCGACAATTGGCCGTCCTGAGCGCGATGGGAGCGGCAGCGGCGCGCGCGCGGGATCTGGAGACCCTGCTCCGAACGGCCATCGAGGATCTTCTGACGTTTCTCCCTTTTGAAGCCGGAGCGATCTACCTGCGGGAGGAACTTCCGGACTCCGGCTCGCGCGCTCCGGTGGGCCCGACGGATCGCTCCACCTTGCACCTTCGGGTTCATCGAGGAATTCCCCCGAGCTTCACCGAGATGCTCGCGCGCGTTCCCCTGGGCGAAGGTCCCATTGGGGAGGCGGCTGCCCTGGGAGCCCCTCTCTTCATCGAGTTCTCAACGAGCCGCCCGCCTCTTTACCGGAACCTGATGCAACGCGCCGGATTTCACTCCTTTCTCCTCATCCCGCTTCGCGCGGAGGAGCAGACGCTGGGCGTGCTGCTGCTTTTGGGTCGAAACTCCGCGCACGTCCTCTCGGGCGAAGGGCCTTCTCGGGAACCGCGCCCGGAGAGCCCTCGGCAGCAGACGCCCCGCCTTTCTCTGGCCGAGTATAGTTCGGCTTTCTTCTCGGCGCTGGGAGATCTGCTGGGGACGGCGATCGCAAGGGCTCGCCGATACGAACATCTGGCTGCGGAGCGGGAGCGCGAGAGCCACCGAGCGGAGCGCTGGCATCGAGCCGCTCGCATTCTGAAGATGCTGGCCGCTGTGTCAGTCCCCTGCCTTCTGCAGGAGAGAGCCCCCGCGACCTCGGAACGCACACGCGAAATCCTCTCGGAAGCCTGCCGCCTCCTTCAGGAGGCCTTCGGCTTTCCAACCGTCTCTGTCTTTCTTCTCGACGAATCGGCCCAGGAATTGATCCTCGCGGCGATCCGGAGCCGGTATGCTCGTCCCCTCTCGCCGGGCTATCGGCACAGCATCTACGTCGGCACGCTCGGATGGGTCGCCCGCCACGGCGAGGTCCTTCTGGCCAATGACGTCTCCGCGGAACCTCGCTTCGTCCGCGCTCATGCCGAGACGAAAGCGCAACTGGATCTCGCCATGAGATGTGAGGGACGGACTCTGGGAGTCCTCAGCATCGAGAGCGATCGTCAGGATGCCTTCGATCAGGAGGATGTCGCCTTGCTTCAGGTGATCGCGGATCACCTCGCTCTGCATCTGCACACCGTGCGGACGGTCGAAGAGCTTCGAGAGCATCTCGAACGAGCGAGCGCGCAGATCCACGCCTACGGCGCGGCGCTGGACGTTCTGGAAGAGGGTTTCGCGATTCTTCAGGACAAGCGCCTTCGCGAAGCCAATCGCCGGATGGCTGAACTCACCGGGCTCTCTCGGGGAGAGCTTCTGGCCCTTGAGAGTGTCCTGGATCTCTTTTCGGAGGAGGAACGAGACCGCGCTCGAACCCTTCTGGAACGGGAGGCCTCGGAGAAGACGCCACGCGCGGCTCAATTGCATCTGAGGCGAAAAGGCGGAGGCGAAATCGCCGTCCAGGCGATCGTCCGCCCGATCGTCTACGAAGGCAAGCCCGCCCTCTGCCTGATCCTCGAAACCCGGAAGGACCATCCCCCGGAGACACCCCTTCAGGAGGAGAAGCTCACGGCTCTGGAACGCTTCGTCTCCGGCGTCGCCCACGAGCTGAACAATCCCCTCACCAGCGTGCTCGGCTACGCCGAACTCCTTCTCACTCAGGAGCCCTTGAGTGAGAGAGCACAGCGCGATCTCCACACGATCCGGGAGCAAGCCCAGCGCGCGAAGAAGGTCATCCAGAATCTCCTCACCTTCGCCCGCTTCTATCGCCCGGAGAAGGAGGTCATAGATCTCAACGAGGTGATTCGGGCGGCGCTCGAAGCCTATCGGCTCCACACTCCGATGAGCCCGTTGCGCGTGAGGACCAATCTCTCACCGGATCTCCCGCTCATTCGAGCTGATCGGAATCTCCTGCAACAGGTCTTCTCCAACATTATCCTCAATGCCGAACACGCTGTCCGAGAAGCACGCGGTCACGGGACGCTGCTCATCGAGACGCGTCGGAAGCTGTCCAGCGAGGGGGACCCTTCCGATGAGGTCATCGAGATTCGCTTCACCGATGATGGACCGGGCATTCCGGCCTCCCATCTGCCGCGCATCTTCGATCCCTTCTTCACGACGAAGCCTCCGGGAGTGGGCACCGGCCTGGGGCTCTCCATCTGCTACGGGATCATCAAGGAGCACGGAGGAGAGATCTACGCCGTGAGCGAAGAGGGACGCGGAGCGACATTTATCATCGAGCTTCCTCTCTCCCCGAGAAGTGAGCCGAAAGATCCCCCCTTTCTCGATCGTTCTTCGCGGCTTCGGTGAACGCTCCTGCCCGACCTAAGGGAGATTCAGCGGAAGCGTGGGATTCCGAAGGAAGGTCGTCCCCAATGCGCGATAGCGGCGCACAAGAGGGGCGAAAGAGACGGCTTGTCCGTCTTCTCGTCGCAGGATCTTCAGAAAGAGATGGGCATGTAATGCCTCCAGGCGGAATCCCCAGTGGCGGGCCATCTTCAAGGCAATACGGAAATAGCGCTCGGCCCGTCCCCGCTGGCCCTGCAGCAGAAGCAGTTCGCCTTCCCCAAGCCGCGTGTAGATGCGGCCGCGCACGTCGTGCGTTTTTCGGAAGAGTCGGTCGGCTTCCCGAAAGTCCGCGCGAGCGCGCTCATAGAGGCCGAGCATCTTGTAAGCCGTCGCTTCGCCCCAGAGAGTATAGGCGTAGCTCACCTGATCGCCGATCTCTCGATACAGGGCTGTCGCCCGTTCGAAGAACCGGAGCGCTCGCCCGTAGTCCCCGCGCATCCGCCAGGCATTGGCGATGCCGCAGAAGGAGTAAGCGCGGCCGAACGTATCGCGGAGGCGTCCAAAGCGTGCATTGGCTTCCGTGTAGAACGCCCAGGACGCTTCGTACTTCCCCATCACCCGGGAGACGCCTCCGAGTCCGCACAAGGCGTAGGCGGCTCCCGCGCGATCCTCCATCCGCTCGTACCACGTCCAGGCCTGGCGAAAGCTGCGATAGGCCGCGCGAAGATCTCCATACAGGCGGAACGTCCCTCCTTTCGCCCACAGCAGATAGGCCTGCCCGGCCTCATCCCCTTCTTTCCGATACACGCGCTCGGCTTGCTGGAAAAGGCGCAAGGCCGCGGACGCCTCTCCGAGAGCGCGAAGAGCCATCCCCTCGCCGACGCGCGCATCGGCCCAATTCAGATCCTCGCCCAAGGCGCGAGCCAGATGCGCGGCGCGCTGATAGGCGCGCTGCGCCAGCCGAAACCTCCCGAGAAGCCGCAAGCAATGCCCTTCGGCCAGCGCGCACTCCATGCGCCCGCGCTCATCCCCCTGGCGCGCGAACGCACGCCGGGCCTCCCGATACAGCGAGAGGGCTTCGGCGAAATCTCCGCTCTGTCGCTTCCGCTCCGCCTGAGCGAAGAGCATGCGTCCGGTCGTCATCGCTTTCCCTCAAAGAACCAGTCCACCCATTCGATCCCTGCCGAAGGCGCGGATCTCGCTCTCATCGCATCGGCTCACGGAGCCTCAGGGGAAGAGGGAGCCGATTCGCTCCGCTCCAGCCCGGCGCGCACAAGGGCCAGCAGCTCTTCCAGAGTGCAGGGCTTAGGGAGATGCAGGCTCCGGGTCTGGCGCAGAAAGTCAAGCGCCGATGCGCTCAAGACATCCCCGGTGAGAAAGACCATGCGACGCGCCACGGCCGGATCAATGCGCCAGAAATGGTCGTACAGCTCCATCCCCCCGATCCCCGGCATGCGGAGATCGGCGATGATGAGATCGTAATGCTTGCGCTCGATCAGAGCGATCGCCTCCTGGCCCTCCAGCGTGACATCCACATCGTAATGAGCGGCGCGCAAGGCGCGCGCGATCAATTCGGCGACCGGCTTCTCATCATCCACGACGAGAATGCGCTTCGGTTCCCCCGGACCCGCGGCGCGAGGAAAATCGGTGTCCGCGCGCGCGGGCGCAGCGTCCTGACGAACGTCCTTCGCCCACGCCCGCACGGCTTCGATGGCGGCTCGCGCCTCCGTCTTAATCAGCTCCAGAGATTCCTGAGCCTCCGGAGATCGGACCCATTGGTGCGCCAGATGCGCATGCAGGTGGATACTGGTCAGCCGGTTGTTAATCTCATGCGCGATCTGCGAGATCCGCTCGACCAGGGCGGATACCTTCTCCGCTGCGGGGCGCGAGAGGGCCAGCGACTGGCGCGCCATCTCATACCGGAGCGAGATCTCCTGCGAGAACGCTTCCGCCACAAACGCGACGAACTCTCGCACGATGTCGAGGCGTTCTTCCGTGAGCGCCCGCTCCTCGGCCCGCTGGCGGCTCTCTCGGAGCGAGGGATTCCCGTGCGGGAAGAGCGCTTCCAGGACCTCGCACGCGAAGAAATTCCCGATCGGAAAGGCCGCCACCGTGATCGCTGCCTTCGGATACGAGCGTCCCTCGCAATGCAAAAGAATGGGGCAACTCCAGAGCGTCTGTCTCCCCCCGACGCAATCGGCCGCAATCGGTCGCCCTTCTCGCATTGCGTGCAGCGACGCCCGCCACGTATCGGCCTGGCATCGAGGGATCTGCCGATCGGCTTCTTGCAGGCGATTCAGCTCAGCACAAAGTGGAGAGCGTACGAGCATCGGCGGGAGGTCAGGAAAGAGCGGCGCGGGAGATGCCTCATCGTAGAGATAAACGGACGCCTCCATCTGCGTGATCTCGCTCAAGTGACGTTGCACGCGAAGAAGGCGCCGCAGATCGAGCAAAACCCTCAGAGGAATACGTTCCGGAGGAAAAAGCTCCCCCGACGCCTCCAGGCACTGCCGCACATCAAACGTCCACTCGCTCTCCCCCATGTCTCCCCCTGCGCTCGCCCTCGCGGCGATGATCGGCCCGAAGGGGTTCGGATCCTTCACCGATCAGAACGCCCTTCGGCGGAAGAGACGCTCTCCGTCCCTCTCTCCCCAAACGGCGAGTTCCGAAAGGATCTGGCGGACCTACGCCTGTGAGCGCCGACTTCGCGCATTCGGCATTTCGGAATTATAGTCCCGCGCCCGCGCGGGGGCAACGAATCCGATCCCGGCGCGCGACCGTCCTCCGATCATTCCCCGAGGATCTTGATCACCACGCGCTTGCGCCGGCATCCGTCAAACTCCGCGTAGAAGATTCGCTGCCACGTCCCCAGATCGAGTTTCCCGCCCGTTACGGGCACGATGACCTGATGATGCAGAAGCAGACTCTTCAGGTGAGCGTCCCCATTATCCTCGCCCGTGGCGTGATGCCGATAGGGCGCTCCCGAGGGAGCGAGCTTCTCCAGGAGATCATCGAGATCCTGGATCAGTCCCTCCTCGTCGTCGTTGATGTAGACGCCGGCTGTCGTATGAAGGGCTGAGATGAGAACAAGCCCCTCGCGGATTCCGCTTTTGTGAACGGCGCGCTCGACCTCGCGCGTGATGTTGATGAACTGGCGCCTCTTCCGGGTATGGAACTCCAGATACTCGGTGTGCGCTTTCATCCCTTCCCTCCCCTGTGCTCGTTCCTCATGCGCGCTTCAAGACGATGACGGCCAGAGGAGGCACGGTCACGCGAATGGAATAAGGGCGTCCGGACCACGAGATGGGCTCGGCCCGGATCGCTTCGACGTTCCCCTGGCCGCTGCCTCCGTATTCCGCGCGATCGCTGTTGAAGACCTCTCGATACTCTCCGGGTTCCGGGACGCCGATCCGATACTCCCGCCGGGGCACCGGCGTGAAGTTGCAGAGGAAAATGAGAAACGGAGCCTCCCGCCGGGCGCGTCGCAGGAACACGATGATGCTCTGCTCCCAGTCGTGAAAATCAATCCACTCGAATCCGCCCGGGTCGAAATCCCGTTCGTAGAGCGCGGGCTCGGCGAGATAGAAATGGTTCAGATCGCGCACGTACCGATGGAGCTGCCGGTGCGGCTCTCGATCCAGGAGATGCCAGTCCAGGCTCGTCCGAACGTCCCATTCGCGCTCCTGCCCGAACTCTCCCCCCATGAAGAGGAGTTTCTTCCCCGGGTACCCGAACATGTATCCGTAGAGCAGGCGCAGGTTCGCGAACTTCTGCCATGGATCGCCGGGCATCTTCCCGAGCAGCGACCCCTTCCCGTGCACGACCTCGTCGTGCGAGAGCGGCAACACGTAGTTCTCCGAGAAGGCGTACAGGAGCGAGAAGGTCAGCTCGTTGTGATGATACTTGCGATAGATGGGATCTCGGGCCATATACCGCAGCGTGTCGTTCATCCATCCCATGTTCCATTTGAACGTGAAGCCCAAGCCCCCGAGATACGTCGGACGCGAAACCATCGGCCAGGCCGTGGACTCCTCGGCGATCGTCACAGCGCCCGGATAGAGGCCATGCACCAGCTCGTTGAATTGGCGCAGGAAGGCGATCGCCTCCAGATTCTCATTCCCTCCGTGCGGATTGGGGATCCACTCCCCCGGCCGCCGCGAGTAATCCAGATAGAGCATCGAGGCGACGGCGTCCACGCGCAGGCCATCGGCATGATAGCGCTCCAGCCAAAAGAGCGCGCTCCCCAGAAGGAAGTTCCTCACCTCGTTTCGTCCATAGTTGAAGATGAGCGTGCCCCAGTCCGGATGCGCGCCGCGTCGCGGATCGGCATGCTCGTACAGATGGGTGCCGTCGAAGAAGGCCAGCCCGTGCGCATCGCGAGGGAAATGAGCGGGCACCCAGTCGAGAATCACTCCAATCCCCTGCTCGTGAAGGTAGTTCACGAAATAGGCGAAATCTTCGGGCGACCCCCATCGGCTCGTCGGCGCGTAGTAGCCGAGGACCTGATACCCCCAGGATTCGTCCAGCGGATGCTCCATGACGGGCAGAAGCTCGACGTGCGTATACCCCATCTCTGTGACGTAAGCGGCCAGCGCGTGGGCGGCCTCCCCATACGTGAGCGGGCGATCTCCCTGCTCCGGCACGCGTCGCCACGAGCCGAGATGAACCTCGTAGATGTTCATGGGAGCATCCAGCGCGTTGCGGCGCACGCGCTCCGACATCCAGGCGTCGTCGGTGAAGCGACAGCGGGAGAGGTCGTACACGATCGTCGCCGTCTGCGGCGGACGCTCGAAGAAGAATCCGTAGGGATCACTCTTGAGCAAGAGGACGTTCCCGTACTGCGATTTGATCTCGAATTTATAGAGCACCCCCTCGGGAAGCTCGGGGATGAAAAGCTCCCACAGGCCACTGGTCCCTCGCACGCGCATGGGGTGGCGGCGTCCGTCCCAGCGGTTGAAATCGCCGACGACGCTGACGCGCCGAGCATTGGGGGCCCACACGGCGAAATGCACGCCGCGCACGCCGCCGATCTCGAGCACATGGGCGCCGAGCTTCTCGAAGATGCGGCGCTGCGTCCCCTCCCCGATGAGATGGAGGTCGAAATCCGTCAGCACCGGAGGGAAGCTATAGGGATCGAGGAATTCCTGCACCTCATGCCCGCATCGGACGTGCAGGCGATAGGGGAAGACGTCGGTCACCCCGCGCAGGAGGACCTCATAGAATCCGTCCGGATGAATGCGCTCCATGGGATGAAGCTCTCCCGAGCGCGCGTCGCGGACGAAGGCCTGGTCGGCCTCCGGCAGGAAAGCCCGAATGGCGAGGCCCGGCCCTTTCTCATCCTCGAGGCGATGCGGCCCCAGGATATGGAACGGATCCGCATGTTCGGCACGCACGATCAGTTCGATCTCCGCAGACGATGCCGTGCTCATGCTGGCGCCCTCGCGCAATCCTTCACTATAATGCTCGTTTGGCTCGGTCTGATGACGGCCGGAGGGGCGATGCGACCGAACGCGCACATTTTAATCGGGCTTCCCGGCTCCGGCAAGAGCACGCTCGCGCGTCGCCTGGCCGAACGCTACGCTCCCGCCTCGATCATCAGCTCCGATGAAATTCGCCGCCACCTCTACGGCGATGAAGCCATCCAGGGAGAAGCCGCGCGCGTCTTCCGCCTGGCGCGTTCGAACCTGCTGGCTGCCGCGCGTGCCGGACGTACCGTCATCTACGATGCCACCAATATCAATCCGAAATTCCGTCGCGCGACGATTCGCGAGCTGCGCGAGATCGGCGTTCGATGGATCATCGGCTATTGGCTCGATGTCCCGCTATCTCTCTGCCAACAGCGCAATCGCGAGCGCCATCGCGTGGTTCCCGAAGCCGTTCTTCACCGCATGCGGGAGGAACTCCGCCGATCTCCTCCCTCCTTCGGCGAAGGCTTCGATGAGCTGGTGATCGTGGGCGAGACCTCCGAGATCTGCGCCGATCTCGAGCGGGAGCCGGCAGGCGCAGGGGCCCTCATGCCATCCAGCGCAAAAGCAGAGTCGCCAGACCGAGCATGATCGTCACGCTCACAACGTCCTGGAAGGCCGTCTCAAACGGTCCGGCCGTGAGCGCCGGATCGAACCCCAGACGCTTGGAGATCAACGGGGTGATCGTCCCCACAATTCCGGAGAGGTTGACGGCGACAAAGAGCGAGAATCCGACGACGAAACCGAAGACGGGGTCAAACCACGTCCCCCGTTCCGACAGACGCACCCATCCATGCCAAAATCCACCGACGAAGAAGATGAGTATGCCCAGAATCGCTCCCAGAAGGAGCGTCGTCCGGAGCTGGCGCCAAACGGGACGCCACCAGTCCTTCGGATTAATATGCCCGGTGGCCAGGCCGCGCACGACGATCGTCGCCGATTGCAGCCCCGTGTTCCCGGAGAGGGCCTGAATGACCGGCATGAAAGAAGCCAACAGGATCACCGACCCCAAAGTCTGATCGAAACGGTGAATGACCAGCCCGGCGACCAGCTCGATGAGGACCGTCGCCAGAAGCCAGGGCAATCGGAGCCGCGCGACTTCGGCGGGCGTCCGCCGCTCCAGCTCGGCCGCGTCCGATCCGACCATGCGGAAGTAATCTTCGGTCAGCTCCTCCTGCAGGACGTCAATGACATCGTCCACGGTCACGATCCCGACGAGCCGATTCTCATCGTCCACGACGGGAACGGCCATGAGATCGTACTTGGAGACGACGCGCGCGACTTCTTCCTGATCCGTACTCGTGTGCACGCTGATCACATCCGTGGACATGATCTTGCGCAGGGGCGTGCTCGGCGGATTGAGCAGAAGCTGCCGCAAGCTCACGACGCCGACCAGATGATGCCGGTCATCCACGACGTAGAGATAGAAGACCATCTCCAGCTCATCGCTTTTGCGCTGCAGCGTGGAGATGGCCTCGCCGACCGTCATGTTCTCATGCAAGGCGAAGACATGGGGATTCATGATGCGGCCGGCCGTGTTCTCCTCAAACTGGAGCTGATCCACGACATCCACCGATCGCGCGACGTGCATCAGTTCGAGCACGCGTTCGACCAGCTCCGGCGGGAGCTTCGAGGTGATCTGCGTCGCATCGTCCACGGGGATCTTCTGCAGCAGATCGGCGATCGTCTCCGGCTCCACATGGGCCAGGAGCGAGGCCGCCTCTTCGGGGGGCATCTCGCTCAAAGCGGAAGCGACGAAATCCCCATCCTGCTTCAACAGGGAGCGAAAGGCGAAGAGGCGTTCTCCGTCGGTCAGGCTTCCGAAGATGACGGCGACGTCAGCCGGTCGCATCTTGCGGAGCAGATTCACGAGGTTCGTGCTCGCCCCAATGCGCGCGAACTTGCGCGCCGACTCGATGGCCAGATCGAGTTTTCGCAGGTACGCCATCCTCGGTTTGTCGTCCCCGTCCCGTCATCTTCGCCAAACATCAAAGCATGACAAATCTCGCGCCGCTTTTCAACGGGAAATTTTCCGAGCAGACCGGCGCGATCCCCGCTCCGGCCGCCACCGGTGCGCGCCGAGCGCCACCCGGTCCTCGGCGCAGAAGGAGACGCCTTCCTCCCGCAGAAGGTCGCGTTGCAGGTGCTGCAGCCAGAGCGCGCGCCGACCGATGGTCAACCGCCCCTCTCGATTGACGACGCGATGCCAGGGCACATCGGGAGGGCACACGGCAAGCGCCCATCCCACGACGCGCGCCGAGACCTCCGGTCGGCAGAGCGCCGCGATATCTCCATAGGAGGCTACGCGCCCGGGCGGAATGCGCCGCACGATGCGATAGATCTCCGCAAAACACCGGCCTCGCGCCTTCTGAGCCGATGTCTGCCCTCGGCCTCCTTTTCCCATGGCCCTCCCTCACGAGCCGGCGCGCTGCCATGCCACCGCGAGAGCCGCGACGATATAGATGAGGATCACGGCTTCCACAGCATCCAGCGCACCGATCACCGCGAGCGCTCGACGCGCGCGCTTCCGAAAAGAGGGAGAAGGAGACGGATGCTCCCGCACATGCGCGGCGGCGCGTGCCGTCGCGCGCGTCCATTCGTTGAGAAACCCACCGAGCCCATGATAGAGGACGACCCCGAGGACGGGCCCTCGGGCGAGCACTCCGGGGTAGAGGAAGGTGTAGAGCGCCAGAAGGGCGAAGTACACGACTTCGATACGGATCAAGGTGGTGAGCTGGCGGAGACCTTCGATCTCCCGCGCCGAGAGACTCGCCTGCGCTCCCGAAGCCACGCGCGAGAGCGGGCGCAACCGAATCCACCCCAGCCCATTGACTCCGAGGCAGAGCAGGGTCAAGGCGAGCAACAACAGGGTCGCTTCGGAAAAAGCTCTCTCCAGCATAGGCCTCTATCATGTTCCCGGATGCTTCCGTGTGGCAAGCCGTCCGAAGCGCTCTCCCACGCACACGCTTGACATCCGCCGGATCCGATCCCTATAACATTCGCGTCGCGAGAAACCGACTTCGACAAGGTAAGGAGGGAAGCGATGGCAGGACAAATGGTTCAATTCACGGCCAACGGGAAGACCGCGTCGGGTTATCTCTCGCTCCCGGCAGGGAAGGGGCCGGGCGTCGTCGTCATCCAGGAGTGGTGGGGACTGGTGGATCACATCAAGGATGTGTGCGATCGCTTCGCGGCGGCCGGATATGTCGCTCTGGCCCCGGATCTCTACCACGGACAGACGACGAAATCGCCCGATGAAGCCGGCAAGCTCATGATGGCCCTTCGGATCGATGAGGCGGAGAAAGAGCTGCGGGGAGCGATTCAGTATCTGCTCGCCCATCCTTCGGTCGAGCCGAAGAAGGTCGGGACGATCGGCTTCTGCATGGGCGGAGCCCTCTCGCTGTACGCCGCCTGCGAGAATCCGCAAGTGAGCGCTTGCGTCGTCTTCTACGGAGGGCATCCGAACGTGAAGCCGAAGCTGGAGAAGTTGCAGGCGCCTGTGCTCGGCATCTACGCCGAGCGAGATCAATTCGTGACGCCGGAATCGGTGCGCCAGTTGGAGGCCCACCTGAAACAACTGGGGAAGACGGCCGAGATCCACATCTACCCGGGAGCGGATCACGCTTTCTTCAACGACACGCGCCCGGAGGTCTACAACAAAGAGGCAGCCGAAGACGCCTGGCGACGCACTCTGGAATTCTTCGGCAAATACCTTCGATAAGGCCGCGGCGGCGAGCCGGATCAAGAGGGCCCCAGAACGCGTTGAGAATGGGGCCCCTTATTCTTCGGGCTCCGCGAGCGTCATCCCCATGATGTGATAACCGCCATCCACGAAGAGGATCTCGCCGGTGATGCCGCGCGAGAGCGCGCTCACGAAGAAGAGGGCGGCATCGGCGACCTCGGCCGGATCGGTGTTCCGCCTCAAAGGCGCTGTGCGCGCCACATGCTTGAGCATGCGGGAGAGACCGGGGACGCCGCTGGCGGCGAGCGTCCGAATCGGCCCCGGAGAGAGCGCATTGACGCGAATCCCTTTCGGTCCGAGTTCGGCGGCCAGATACTTCACCGTGGATTCAAGAGCCGCTTTGGCGACGCCCATGACGTTGTAGCCGGGCATCACGCGCTC
Organism: uncultured Clostridia bacterium; assembly: GCA_964615335.1. Classification (GTDB taxonomy): domain Bacteria; phylum Acidobacteriota; class Blastocatellia; order HR10; family HR10; genus HR10. The sequence continues at coordinate 101,847 of CAZTMT010000008.1, read as the reverse complement.
GCTCCCCAGATAGGTCAGCGTGAGGATGCTCCCCCCGTGCTCGCTCATGAGCGGAACAGCCCGCCGGGCCAGCGCGATGAGCGAATACACGCTCACATCGTGAGCGAGACGATACCCCTCGCGCGAAGTCTGCAGGAACTCCCCCTCCAAATCCTCGCGCGGGGCGAAGGCGATCGAATGCACGAGAAAATCCAGATGCTGAAACTCGCGCGCGAGCGTCTCGAAGACGGCCTCGATCTGCTCCGGCTCAGTCACATCACAGGGAAGGATCAGAGGCGGACGCCGCAGCGTCGCCGCCAGCTCGCGCACGTTCTCCCCGAGCCGCTCGTTCTGATACGTCAGGGCGAGTTGCGCGCCCGCCTCATCGAAGCGCTGAGCGATCGCCCAGGCGATGCTCCGTTTATTGGCGATGCCGAAGATGATCCCCCTTTTCCCCTCCAGCATAAGGTCCCAACGATACCCGACCGGCTCCCAAGACGTCAACTCCCCCCCAGCGCGTTTTTGACAGCTGGGGCACAAGCGGGTAGAATCCCCTCTTTCGCCGATCCGCGCGAGAGAGCACAGGGCGATGCTCGGAGGAATTCTCGAGAGCGTGAAAAATGCTCTTCTGGAACTGGGTCCGGTGGGGATGATCCTCATCGCGACGCTTGATTCGTCGCTCCTCTCGATTCCCGAAATCAACGACGTCATCGTCGTCACCCGCGTCCTCCACGATCCGAGCGAGATTCTCTACTGGCCTCTTCTGGCCGCCACGGGATCCGTCCTCGGATGCCTCCTCCTTTACACGCTCGCTCGGAAAGGAGGGCGCGCTTTCTTGCGCCGATGGTTCTCGGCCGAGAAGGTGAAGCGCGTCGAGCATGTCTACGCTCGATATGGAGTCCTGGCGCTGCTCATTCCGGCTCTGTGTCCTCCTCCGACTCCCTTCAAGATCTTCGTCGCAACGGCCGGGGCGCTGCAGTATCCCCGAACGAAATTCCTCCTCACGATTCTGCTGGCGCGCTCGGCTCGCTATTACATCGAAGGCGTTCTCACCCTCCTCTATGGTCATGCTGTCTTGCAGTACATGCGCGATCACTGGGCGACGGTCGTTCTCGCGATCGGCGGTGTGGTCCTCCTGGGGTATGTGATCGTCCGCATGATCTCGCGGCAACTCGCGCCGTCCTCGGGGAGAATTCGCCCGATTCGCTCTCGCGCCGGGTGCCGGACTGACGATCCGTCGGCAGCGCCTCTTCCCCTGAATCGAGAGCAGAAGGTATGAAATCGGCTGCGGAGGTGTTGATGGCCCTGGGCCCGGTGGGGCTTCTGGGGATCGCTTTCCTGGATTCGGCTCTGGTTCCACTGGCCGGAGGTCCGGATGGGCTCGTGATTCTGCTCTCGGCGTGGAATCCCGCCAGGGCTCCGTGGTACGCTCTGGCGGCGACGGTCGGCTCCGGACTCGGGTGCCTTGTCCTCTACCAGATCGCGCAGCGGGCCGGCGAGCGCGCGCTCTCTCGGATCGCCCCGTCGCGACGAGAGCGCCTGCGTCGCGCTCTGGATCGGTACGATCTGCCGGCCATCGCGATGGCGGTTTTCCTCCCTCCCCCTTTCCCGACCAAACCGATGGTTCTCATGGCCGGAGTCATGGGCATACCCCGCGGGCGCTTCCTCGCAGGAGTTCTGCTGGGTCGGCTGGTGCGATACGGCGCGCAAGGGTATCTCGGCGCGCGGTTCGGATCGGCGGCAGCATCCACGATGAAGGAGATCTCTCCCTGGCTGATTCTGGGCGCAGCGGCCTTCTTTTTGCTCGTTTTTCTTCGAGCCAGGAGGAGGAAGCGGCCTTCACCCCCTCCGGAGTGAGGATTCTCAAGCACTCCCCCCGCGGGTTCCGCCTTCAGGAGGAGGCGGCGCGCGCTCCGCGCGTCGCGCGGTGAACGGTCAGGAGAAGCTCTTTGGTCACCTGCGCGATGACCATCTGGGCCCGATGCCGGATGATGCGCGTTTCCTGCTCCACCTGAATGCCGCGCTCCTTCATGAACGCCTCACAACTGGGCAGGATGTACTCCTCCAGCTCGCGCGCGAGCCACTCGGCGAGGAAGCGCCGGAAGCGTTCGACCTCCTCCGGGCGCGTCCAATACGGTTGCGCCTCCGGATGCCGCAGGACATAGTCCACGACGTCTCGTCCGAAGCGGCGCGTCTCTTCGAGCCAGATCTGGCAGGCCTCCCAGATCACGCCCGGATGCACGAGCCGGAATTCCCCCTCCACGGTGAGCTTCTTGCGGACCGGAAGGACGCGCGCTTCCGCCTGCTCTCTCCGCGCGGATCGTTCTTGCTCGATGTAGGCTTGTGCTAACGCCACCAACGACGATGTGCTCATCTCGGCCCCCCTACAGATATGCCCCCCAAGCGCGAGCGCGCGCTCACCGCGCCGACGCCGCCGCTCGACGTTCCAGATAATCCAGAAGCAGGCTCACGGCCACCTTCACCCCAAGCGGGAGCGCCTCCTCATCCAGATCGAACTCCGGCGTATGAATCATCGCCGTGATCCCCCGAGCCTCATTGCGCACGCCGAGGAAGAAGAAGAAGCCCGGGATCACGCGAGCGTAGTAGCTGAAATCTTCGGCTCCCATGTGCGGGCGCGGCGTCACGAGATTCTCCTGACCGAGCACGCGCTGGAGCGTCGGGAGCATCTCGCGCACAAGATCCGGATCGTTGTAGGTCACAGTTGCTCCTTCTTCCACCTTCAGCTCGTAAGAGCCGCCGAGCGCCTCGGTCACTCCCTTGAGCGTCTGATGCATCATCTGGATCACGCGCGCGCGAACCGCCTCATCCAGAGTGCGCAAGGTCCCCTGCAGTTTCACTTCGTCCGTGATGATATTATGCCGGTTCCCCCCATGGATGCTCCCGAGCGTGAGGACGAAGGGCTGAAACGTATCCACCCGTCGGCTCCGAATCACCTGAAGCGCCGTGATGGCATGAGCGGCGATGACCAGCGCATCCACGCCCTCATGGGGATAGGCCCCGTGCACCTTCTTGCCGCGAATGGTGATCTCCAGCAGATCGGCCGAGGCCATAGCCGGCCCGATATGGTAGGCGACCTTCCCCACGTCCACGCGCGGATCCACATGCAGGCCGAAGATCGCCTGAGGCCGCGGATCCTCAAGCGCCCCCTCCTTGATCATCAACCGCGCTCCTCCCTCCTCGCCCGGAGGCGGGCCCTCCTCAGCCGGTTGGAAGAGGAACTTCACCGTCCCGCGCAGGCGATCTCGCATCTGGGCGAGGACAGTCGCCACACCCAGTCCGATCGCCGTATGCGCGTCATGCCCGCAGGCGTGTTTCACCCCCGGATGCCGGGACTTGTAGGGGACCTCCAGCGTCTCCTCGATCGGCAACGCATCCATGTCCGCGCGATACGCGACGACCGGACCCGGAAGAGCCCCTCGCAAGAGAGCCACCACGCCATGCCGCGCGACTCCGGTTCGCACCTCCAGGCCGAGCTGCCGAAGGTACTCGGCGACGACGCGCGCCGTGCGCTCCTCGCGGTTCGAAAGCTCCGGATACATGTGAAAATCCCGCCGCCAGGCAATGAGCGTCGAGCGCAGCTGATCGGCCGCCCGAGCGACGGCCACATCGCGAGAGACGTCTTGGGCTTCAGAGATGATCGGATTCATACTCCCCACCGTGAGGAAAAAGATGAAAATTCCCGCGCGCTTCTTCCCCCATTCTCCGCGCGCTCGCATGATCATAGTCCTTCCCCCCTCTTCTTGAAGGGCGAATTCTACGGGAGAGACTCACGGAGAATCAAGCGGCGATCCCGCCCCACGCGCGTTGACAGAGAAGCGCGCGGGCTTTAGCATTAAGTGTTTTTCGGCGCGCTGCCCCGAAGAAGCTTTCGGACCACCGCCGAAACGGAGAGAAGCAGAGAAAGGGGGAACGATGACCAAACGAATCATTCACGGAGAATCCTCGCGCCAGGCTCTTCTTCGAGGGATCAATAAACTGGCTGATGCCGTGAAGGTGACCCTGGGCCCGCGAGGCCGGAATGTCATCCTGGAGAAAAAATTCGGATCTCCGACGATCACCAAAGACGGAGTGACTGTCGCGCGAGAGATCGAGCTGACAGACCCTCTGGAGAATGTGGGCGCGCAAATGGTGCGCGAGGTCGCCGCGAAGACTTCCGAAGTGGCCGGGGATGGGACGACGACGGCGACGCTTCTGGCTCAGGCGATCTTCCGCGAGGGCGTGAAGATGGTGGCTGCGGGAGCCAATCCCATGGCTCTGAAACGCGGAATCGAGAGAGCCGTCGAGCGCGCCGTCGAAGAGATTCGGCGCCTGGCTCGCCCCGTCAAAGGCGAGGCCATCGCGGCCGTGGGGACGATCTCAGCCAACGGGGACGCGACCATCGGCCGGCTCATCGCCGAAGCCATGGAGCGCGTCGGTCGGGATGGCGTCATCACCGTCGAGGAGTCGCGCACGATCGAGACGACACTGGACGTCGTCGAGGGATTGCAGTTCGATCGCGGATTTCTCTCCCCGTACTTCATCACCGATCCCGAACGCCTGGAGTGCGTCCTCTCGGAGGCGGCGATCTTGATCCATGAGAAGCGCATCAGCTCGGTGAAGGACCTGCTTCCTATTCTGGAGCAGATCGCGCGGGCCGGACGGCCGCTTTTGATCATCGCCGAGGATGTCGAAGCCGAAGCTCTCGCGACGCTGGTCGTCAACCGGCTGCGCGGCACTCTGCAGGTCTGCGCCGTGAAAGCCCCCGGATTCGGCGAACGGCGCAAAGCCTTGCTCGAAGACATTGCCATTTTGACCGGAGGGCGCGTCGTCGCCGAGGAGCTGGGAATCCGACTGGAGAACGTGACGCTGAAGGACCTCGGTCGCGCCCGGAAGATCATCGTGGATCAGGACAGCACGACGATCGTCGAGGGACTCGGGAAGAAGAGCGAGATCGAAGCGCGCATCCGGCAACTGCGAGCTCAGATCGAAGAGACGACCTCCGACTACGATCGGGAGAAGCTGCAGGAGCGCCTGGCGAAACTCGCCGGGGGCGTGGCCCTCATCAAGGTCGGAGCGGCCACCGAGACGGAACTGCGGGAGAAGAAAGCGCGCGTCGAGGATGCGCTGCACGCGACGCGCGCCGCTCTGGAAGAAGGCATCGTCCCCGGAGGGGGCGTCGTCTTCATTCGCGCTCTGAAGGCCCTGGAGACGCTCCGACCGGAAGATCCGGATGAGCAAACGGGCGTCAACATCGTCAAGCGCGCTCTGGAAGAACCCCTGCGACAGATCGCCTCCAATGCTGGCGTCGAAGGAGCCGTCGTCGTCCAACGCGTGAAGGCCGAACGAAACGACCACTTCGGATTCAATGCGGAGACCGAACAGTTCGAAGATCTGCTCAAGGCCGGCGTCATTGATCCGGCGAAGGTCAGTCGCGTGGCCCTGCAAAACGCGTCCTCCATCGCCTCGCTTCTGATCACCACGGAGGCGCTTGTGACGGAGATCCGGGAGGAGGCGGAGGAACCGGCGATGCCCTCTCCCGAATTCTGAGCGTCCCGGAGCCCGCCAGAGACCTTCGCGCCCGTGGCCTTCACCGGTGAAAGAGCCGCTCCACCTCCCGAAGGGAGAACTTCACGACGGTCGGTCGTCCGTGCGGACAGCTCATGGGGAGAGCCGCGCGGAAGAGTTCCTCGACGAGCCACTGCATCATCGTCTCGGTCAAGGGGGTATTGATCTTCACGGCGGCGCGGCAGGCCAGACTCGCCGCCAGACGATCGCGCAGGCGCTCCGGCGAGAGGGAGCGTCGTTCTCGCTCAGCGATCTCCAGAAGCTCCAGAATGAGGGGGCGCGCTTCGGAGAGGGGGACGTCGGCCGGAAGAGCCGTGAGCGCGAGCGCGCGCCCGGAGAATTCCCCGACTTCAATCCCCAGACGCTCAAGCTCCGCGCGCACGCTCTCGAATCCGGCCTGCTGCGCGGGCGTCAGCTCGATGATCTCCGGGACAAGGAGCGGCTGTCGGGGAAGCGCTTCGCGCGTGAGCATCGCCTGAAAGCGTTCGAAAAGAATGCGCTCGTGAGCCGCATGCTGGTCCACCAGAAGAAGCTCGCGATCCGTAGCGGCCAGGATGAAACTCTGGCGAAAGTGTCCCAGAACACGCACCCGCTCGGGAGCGCTTTCCTCTCCGAGTGTCTCCAGAGAGGGACGAGCCAGGCACTGCGGGCTGATCTCCGGACGAATCTCGGAAGCTTCCGGCGCTCGCCGCGCGTGCTCCCCTGGAGAGGGAGTGAGCCTCTGGCCCGATACGGGAGAGAAGGCGAGACCGAGCGAAGGTTGCCGCGCTCGCGGGGACCGCGAGGGCATCTCCAGGCGAAGCGATGCGTCCGACAGGACATCGGTCGTTCTCGGGCGAGCGCTTCCCTTCCGGCGCTTCACCGGGATGACGGGTCGCGCCCGCTCCAAAGCCCCCCGCACAGCCTGGATGACCGCCGCTTGGACGGAGGCCGGGCGACGAAACCGCACTTCGATCTTGGCCGGATGCACGTTCACATCCACTTCCGTCGGCGGCAGCTCGACAAAGAGGATCGCCGCCGGGTACTGGCCCGAGGGAAGCAGTGTTCGATACCCCTCGCTGAGAGCCTGGGCGAGCACGCGATCCCGCACATAGCGCCCGTTCACAAAGAAATACTGCGCCTCGCGACCAGTCCGACCCCAATTCGGCTTAGAAGCGAGCCCGAAAACGCGAACCTCTTCCTCGGTGTGATCCACCTCGACCAGATTCGCCAGAAACTCCGCGCCGAAGACCTGATACGCGCGCTCGGGGAAGGTCGGGACGGGCGTGACGTCCAGAAGCGTCCGCGCTCCATGCTGCAGCCGAAAGGCCGTTCGGGGGTAAGCCAGCGCATAATGCGTCACGAGGTTGACGATATGAAACAGCTCGGTCGTATCGCTTTTGAGAAATTTGCGTCGGGCCGGGACATTGAAAAAGAGGTCGCGCACCTGGACATCCGTCCCTCCGGGCCAGGAGCAGTCGCGCACGTCTTTGATCTTCCCTCCCTCGACCTCCACCTCCGTCCCGACCAGATCCGCCGCCGTCTTGGTCCGCAGCAGAACGCGGGAGACCGAGGCGATCGAAGGAAGGGCTTCGCCGCGAAATCCGAGCGTGAGGATCCGCTCCAGATCCTCCACGGAAGCGATCTTACTGGTCGCGTGACGTTCGAAGGCCAAAAGGGCATCATCGCGCGTCATCCCCTCCCCATCGTCGGAGACGCGGATGAGCTTCTTTCCGCCGATCTCCACCTCGATGCGAATCTGCTGGCTTCGGGCATCGAGCGCGTTCTCGATGAGTTCTTTCACGACCGACGCGGGACGCTCGACGACTTCGCCCGCAGCGATCTTGCTGACCAGAAGATCCGGGAGGATACGAATCTTCCCCACGATCGCCCTCGGAGTCTGTCACGGGCGCGTTCGCGGCCTGAGGGCAAGGCCCAGCTCTTCCAACTGCTCGGGGGCGACGTCGCTCGGCGCATCGAGCAGGAGATCGGCCGCGCGCGCCGTCTTCGGGAAGGCGATGACCTCGCGAATGGACGTCTCTCCGGCCAGCAGCATGACGAGACGATCGAATCCGAGCGCGATCCCTCCATGAGGGGGGGCTCCATACTCGAAGGCTTCCAGCAGGAAGCCGAATTTCTTCTGCGCCTCTTCCTCACGGAGTCCGATCACGCGGAAGACCCGCTGCTGCACGTCTCGCCGATGGATGCGAATGGATCCCCCTCCGACCTCCACGCCATTGAGCACGAGATCATACGCCTTGGCGCGCACGGAGGCCGGATCTGTCTCCAGGCGGTCCAGATCCTCATCTCGCGGAGAGGTGAACGGATGATGCACGGCATTCCAGCGATGCTCCGTGGCGTCCCATTCGAACATGGGGAAATCGGTGATCCAGACAAACTGGAATGGCCTCCCATCGGTCCAGCCTTCGCGCCGAGCGATCTCCACGCGCAGCAGGCCCAGCGCCTCGTTGACTTGAGCGCGAGGTCCCGCCGCGATGAGCACGACGTCTCCGGAATCGGCCCCGGCGGCGCGCACCACCTCTTCGATTCGGCGCCGCTCGAGCACCTTCGCCAGCGATGAGGCGATCTCCCCCTCCCCCACCTTGATCCACGTCAGCCCCGACAGCCCCGCACGCCGCGCGACGTCGTTCCACTCCTCCAACTGCTTCCGCGAATATTTCGCTCCCCCTTTGACCGCGATCCCTTTGATGACCCCCCCGTCCTCCAGAGCGCGCCTGTAAGGGGCGAACGGGATGTCCTGAAGCCATCGGCCCAGGTCCACCAGCTCCATCCCGAAGCGCAGATCGGGTTTGTCCGTCCCGTAGCGCTCCAGGGCTTCGGCGAAGCTCACGCGAGGGAAAGGCCGAGCGATCTCCTCCCCCACCAGATGACAGAGCTGCTGCATGAGCGGCTCGATGAGGGCGAAGATCCCTTCGGGCGTCGCGAACGACATCTCGACATCAATCTGCGTGAATTCCGGCTGACGATCCGCGCGCAGGTCCTCATCGCGGAAGCAGCGCGCGATCTGGAAATACCGATCGAATCCGGCCACCATGAGCAGTTGCTTGAAGAGCTGAGGCGATTGAGGCAGGGCGTAGAACTTCCCCGGGTGCATCCGGCTCGGGACGATGAAGTCGCGCGCCCCTTCGGGCGTGGACTTGATGAGCATCGGTGTCTCGATCTCCAGAAATCCCTCCCGATCGAAATACTGACGCACCGTCAGAGCCGCCCGATGGCGCAACAGGAGATTGCGCTGCATGCGGGGCCGACGCAGATCGAGATAGCGATAGCGCAAGCGCACCTCTTCGGAAGCCGGACTCCCCCGTTCGTCCTCGATCGGGAAGGGCGGCGTCTTGGCCGGATTGAGGATGAACATCTGCTCGGCGACGACTTCTACCTCTCCCGTCTCGATCTTCGGATTGATCGTCTCCGGGGCTCGGCGGACGACTGTCCCGACGACAGCGACGACGTATTCGTTTCGCGCCTGCTTGGCCACCGCATGCGCCTCGGGAGCCCGCTTCTCATCGAAGACGATCTGCGTGATCCCATACCGATCGCGCAGATCGAAGAAGATGAGCGGTCCCAGATCGCGCCGCCGATGCACCCATCCCATGAGGGTGACGCGCTGGCCGGCATGCTCGGGGCGCAACGCCCCACAGGTGTGCGTTCGAACGAGCGCGTCAATCAGCTCTCCCACGGACGTTCTCGCCTCCTCCGACGACGTCATGGCCCACCGCTTCCGTCCCGCGCCGGCGCGAGCTTTCGAAGGAGCGCCTCCTCCGAGAGCCTCTCTTGCTCTCCGGTCCGCATATCGCGCAATGTGTATTGCCCGGCTTTCAACTCGTCCTCGCCGATCAGAAGCACATAGCGCGCTCTCAGGCGATCGGCTTGCGCCAGAAGCCTCCGCAGACGCCGCTCCTCGAAATCGTAGAGCACGACCACGCCTTCCCGACGCAAGCGGCGCGCCAGGCGGAAGGCTACCGAGCGCGCTTCCTCTCCGAGATACGCGATGTAGAGATCCGGCGCCTCATCTCCGAGCGCTGCTCCTTCGGGCAGAGCCAGAAGAAGCCTCTCCACCCCCAGGGCGAACCCGATGCCCTTGGCCGGAGGTCCACCGAGCAATTCGGAGAGCCCATCATATCGTCCTCCCCCGGCGACAGCGTTCTGCGCTCCCAATCGCGCGCTGGTGATCTCAAAGGCCGTGCGCGTGTAGTAGTCCAGTCCTCGCACCAGACGTCGCGAGATCACATAGGCGATCCCTCGCGCTTCCAAATGCCGCCGCACGGCTTCAAAGTGCAGGGCACAGGCTTCGCAGAGATGCTCCAGAAGCGAAGGCGCGCCCTCGATGATGGGCTGGTCCGCCTCGACCTTGCAGTCCAGAATCCGAAGCGGGTTCGTCTCATACCGCCGCTGACAGTTCTCGCACAAGCGCGCGATCGCCGGCGCGAGAGCTTCCTTCAATCTCCTCACATAGAGGGGGCGACACTGCGAGCATCCGACCGAATTCAAAAGAAGCGTGCGCTCGGGAACGCGCAGCCGTTCCAGATACTCCTCAACCATCTCGATCAGCTCGGCGTCAATGGCCGGATCGTCGCTCTGGCCGATGGCCTCCGCTCCAATTTGATGGAACTGCCGAAACCGCCCCTTCTGCGGCCGCTCATATCGAAAATGCGGCCCCATGTAGAAGAGCTTCACCAGACTCCCCCATGTCCACATCTTGTGCTGAATGTAGGCGCGCACGACCGACGCCGTGCTCTCGGGGCGCAAGCTCAGAGACTCCCCGCTGCGATCGGCGAAGGTATACATCTCCTTGGCGACGATGTCCGTCTCCTCGCCCACGCTGCGCGCGAAGAGTTCCGCGCGCTCGAAAATCGGCGTTCGGATCTCGCGATATCCATAGCAGCGGAAGACAGCGCGCGCCGTCTCCTCCAGGAGCCGCCAGCGCGGCACCTCATCGGGCAAGATGTCGAACGTCCCGCGAACCGTTTGAATCATCGCTCGGCTCTCACTGTCTCCTGCCGGTAGCGATCCTTCAGCTCGCAATATCCCCGCCATCCCCGTTCGATTCGCTCTCGCTCGGACGGAGTCACCTCGCGCACGATCCGCGCCGGAACGCCCGCGACGAGCGATCCCGGGGGCACATGCGTCCCCTCGCGCACCAGAGCCCCGGCCGCCACGAGCGATCCCTTCCCCACGACGACGCCATCCAGAAGGATCGCCCCCATTCCGATCAGACAGTCCTCCTCGATCGTGCACCCGTGGACGATCGCCCGATGCCCGATCGTCACCCGATCCCCGATGATGACGGGAAACCGCTCTTCCGTCACGTGCACGATCGTCCCATCCTGAATGTTCGTGTACCGGCCGATCCGAATGAAATGCACATCCCCCCGAATCACCGTGTGGAACCAAACCGACGAGTGCTCGCCGATCTCCACATCTCCGATCACGCGAGCGCTCTCTTCGATGAACGCCGTCTCGGCGATCCTCGGCCAGATCCCACGAAATGGCCGGATCATCGTGTCCCCCTGTGGCGAGAGTTCATTCCCCGTATGGACACGACATGCCGCGCCCATACCTGGAACTCGTAAGGCTAACACACGCCTTCTCCGGCTGGCAAGAAAGAGCCCGAAGGGGGGCAGACGCCGCATCACCGTCCGAAGCGGAATACGGCGCCGACGGAAAGCCGAGCAGTGTTCACCGTCACGCCCTGGAGGCGAGTGAAGCGATAATCGGCTTGCAGCACGCGAAGGGAGAGACGCTTCCCCAACTTCTGCGACATTCCCACGCCCTCCTGATCCGCCCTGCTCCTTTCAGAGGGACTCAGCTCAAGAGTCTACCTCCTGAACCGGAGGCTCTCAGGAACTCTCCACGCCCTCAGATTTTGAGGCCTCCTCGAGAGCCTCGACAGGACGGCGCTCGTAAAAGCTCAATACATTCTCCCCTTGCCGCACCTCACGTACCCGCTCCAGCTCACCATAACGCGGATGCAACACGCGCTTGGTATGGTGCATGACAATGAACACGCCCTCGGGCGTGATGACCGACGGCTCATGCGAGAGGATCTCCAGCACGGATTCGTAGAGCGTCGAGGCGTAGGGAGGATCGAAGAAGATCACATCGAACGATTCGCCCCGCTGGCGAAGATGCCGCAGCGCGCGGAGTGCATCCTGAGGCAGGACCTCAACGCCCTCCACAAGGCCGCAGGAGGCGATATTATGCAGGAGCACCTGCAGGACAGGGCGAGAGGATTCGACAAAAGTAACCCATTGCGCTCCGCGACTGAGGGCTTCAATTCCCACCGCCCCCGTTCCCGCGCAGAGGTCTAAAAACCGCGCGCCCGAGAGCCGAGGTTGTAAGATGCTGAAGAGCGTTTCTTTCAGCCGATCCGGAGTGGGGCGAACGGCCCTTCCGGAGAGCCCTCGCAGCCGTCGCCCCTTATACCGCCCCGCAATAACCCGCATGAAGAGATCTTAGCGCGAGAGCACCCAGAGAAACAAGAACCCCCCCTTTGCGCAGAAACCCGAGAACTGCACGCCCAGACAACGGGCCGATCTCCTCACCGCTCAGGAGAGCGGATCTTTGTGCGCGTCAAATAAAGACAAAAGTTCCCCTGTGCCCTTCTCGGGTTTCACCACAGGGGAAGTCGCACGAAAACACCTAGGCCGGAGGTGTGCCAAGCAGCAGGAACAGGAACAGGAACAGGATCACAAACGCCATAATCAACACGAGCGTCGCCGTATCCAGTTGTCCTCTTTCGCGCATACTCGCCTCTCCTTATGTGAATTCAAGATCGAACATCGGCCCAAAGTATATAGATAGTCCGCGACATTGTCAAGAAGAAATTGGCCAAGACGGTGGTCGAAGGCTGAGGAAATAGTCGGGGACACCCGAAGGCCCCTTCGGATCTTCGATCGAAACACGCTATACTTGAAGGCGTGAGGGCGAGACTTCTCGGGCGCACGCGAAGGGAGTTACAAGAACTGCTGAGGGCGTACGATCCGAAGCCGTACCGAGGGCATCAGCTCTTCGAGGCGCTCTATCGGCGGCGGATCACCGATCTGCATACGGCGACGGATCTTCCGCAGTCGCTTCGAGCGGCGCTTCGGGAGGAATTCGTCATCACCGATGTCGAGATCACCGATGTCTTCCAGGCGAACGATGGGACACGGCGCTATCTCTTACGGTTGCACGACGGGGTGCTCATCGAATCGGTGTGGATCCCGGAGCCGTATGCCCATACGATCTGCCTCTCCACGCAAGCGGGTTGCCCTCTGGCGTGCGCCTTCTGCATGACGGGCCGACTGGGTCTGACGCGCAATCTGGAGGCCGGGGAGATCGTCGCTCAGGTCTGGCTTCTGCTTAACGATCTCTACGGGCCCGATGCGAGGCCGGAGCGGGGGATCAACCTGGTTCTGATGGGCATGGGCGAGCCGCTCTTGAATTACGAGAACGTCATGAAGGCCATTCGCCTCTTTTGCGATCCCCGGGGGATGAATATCTCCCAGCGGCGGATCACGCTCTCGACGGCCGGTGTCGTGCCCCGGATCCGCCAGCTCGCGCGGGAGTCCGTTCGCCCGGAGCTGGCTATCTCGCTCTCGGCGACGACTGATGCGCTGCGCGATCGCCTGATGCCGATCAACCGGCGCTGGCCGCTCGAAGAGCTTCTGGCGGCCTGTCGCGAGTATCCGCTGCGTCGGAACGAATGGATCTCCTTCGAATACGTGATGCTCGATGGCGTCAACGATGGGGAGGAGGACGCGCGTCGGCTCGTCCGCCTGCTGCGCGGTCTGCGGGCGAAGGTGAATCTCATCCCGCATAATCCCGCCCCCGAGCTGCCGTTTGCGGCCTCACCGGAGTCGCGTATTCTGAGATTCCAGCAGATCGTTCGTGCGGCCGGGATTCCCACTTTTATCCGTCACCCCCGAGGTCGCGAGATCGCCGCGGCGTGCGGTCAGCTCGCCGCGCGTCGGCGAGAGGACCTGTCGGCAGCGATTTCCTGAAAAAGCTTGGCTTTCACGGCCGAGGAGCATAAAATGAAAGCTCGCCAGATCCGAAGGCGCATTCGTGAGATCCCATGGAGGGGAGCGATGACTCAGCAAGCGGTGACTCTGGCGAGCGCCCCCGGCCCGCGCGAGATCGCCTGCGCGTCCTTGTCTTTTGCCGGTCCTCGCTCCTTGCGCGTGAAACGGGCCTGCCGGAGGTGAACCCAGAGATGCCCGCCGAGCCGACGACGCTTAACGAGCTTTTCGCCCAGGCGCTAGAACGCTACGGGACAAGACCCGATGTGCTCGCCTATCGCTCGGGCGGTCGGTGGGTGACTGTTTCGGCCCAGGAGCTGGCCGACAGGGTGCGCGCGCTCGCTCTGGGATTTTATGCTCAGGGCGTGCGTCCGGGCGATCATGTGGCTCTTCTGTCGGAGAATCGCCTGGAATGGACGCTTTCGGATCTGGCGCTTTTGGCTCTTGGAGCGGTGGACGTCCCGATTCACGCGACGCAGGCTCCGGCGCAAGTCGCCCATATCTTGCGCGATTCGGGCGCGCGGATGCTTCTGATCTCGACCGGCGAGCAATGGCAGCGCGTGCGCGACGTTTTGGTCGGCACGGAGTCGCTGCAGAAGATCATCGCGTTTGAGCCGATCGCCGATGCCGATTCGCGCCTGCTTCCTCTGTCGCATCTTTTCGAGATCGGGAGGCGGGAGACCGCGCGCGAACCGGATCTCTACGATCGCCTGCGCCGCGCCGTTCGCCCGACCGATCTGGCGACGCTCCTTTACACGTCGGGGACGACGGGAGAGCCCAAAGGCGTGATGCTCACTCACGGGAACATCACATCCAATGTCACGGCGGCCATGCGCGTGCTGGGCTACTCCACGCGCGACGTTGTGCTCTCGATCCTTCCCCTCTCGCACAGCTTCGAGCGCATGGCCTTCTACAGCTACCTCTACGGAGGCTTGAGCATCTACTACGCCGAAGCCCTGGACAAGGTCGCCGAGAACTTGCGCGACGTGCGCCCGACGGTACTTGTCGGTGTGCCCCGTCTTTTTGAGAAGATGCGGGAGCGCATCCTGGCAACGGCCTTTGCGCTCCCGACGATGAAACGCCGTCTTGCCCTGTGGGGGATCCGCACGGGGGAACACTTCCATCGAATGCAACGGGGGCGAGGCGCTGTTCCCCCCTGGCGAAGGGGGATGTACGGGATCGCCCGGCGGATGGTCCTGCTCAAGATTCGGGAGCAGCTCGGGCTAGATCGCGCGCGCTCGCTCATCTCCGGAGGAGCCGCTCTCTCGCCGGATGTCGCCTATTTCTTCCTCGGGCTGGGCTTGGAGATCCTTCAGGGGTACGGCCTCACCGAGACCTCGCCGGTCGTCACGGTGAATCCCCCGGGCGCGAATAAGATCGGGACGGTGGGCCGGCCGATCCCGGGCGTGGAGGTCAGAATCGCCGAGGACGGCGAGATCCTCGTGCGGGGACCCAACGTCATGCGCGGATACTACAATCGCCCCGAGGAAACAGCAGCCGCGTTCACCGAGGACGGATGGCTGCGCACGGGCGATGTGGGCTTCCTCGACGAGGAGGGGTATCTCGTCATCACGGATCGCAAGAAGGATCTCATCAAGACAAGCGGAGGGAAGTACATCGCTCCTCAAGCCCTGGAGAATCGGCTCGTGGCCAGTCCGCTCATCGCGCAGGCCGTCGTCGTGGGCGAGGGACGGAAATTCCCCGCGGCGCTTCTGGTCCCCAACTTCGACGCGCTCCGACGTTACGCCGAAGCGCGGGGGATCCCCTCCGATGACGTGCGCGCGCTCTGCGCCCACCCGGCGATTCGCCGCCTCTACGAAGAAGAGGTCGAGCGGGCGATGGCCGATTTCTCGCCCTATGAACGGGTGAAGAAGATCGCGCTGCTTGAGCGCGAGCTCACGATCGCCGAGGGGGAACTGACGCCGACTTTGAAGGTGCGTCGTCGCATCGTGCAGGAGAAATATCGGGATCTCATCGAACAGATGTACGCTGAGGAGTCGCCGCCCGGAGCATCCCTCAGATGACCACCGCAACTGAGGAGGATCCGTATGCCCAAGCGCCGGATCAAAAAAGCCGCCGTTCTCGGGGCGGGAGTCATGGGATCGCAGATCGCCGCACATCTGGCGAACGCGGGGATTGAGGTCCTTCTGCTGGACATCGTTCCCCCCTCGCTCACGGAGGAGGAACGCGCGCGCGGCCTGACGCGGGAGAGTCCGGAGGTGCGCACGCGCCTTGCCCGAATGGGCCTGGAACGGGTCAAGCAGATGCGTCCTCCGGCCTTCTTCGATCCGGAGCGGGCTCAGCTCATCGCTCCGGGAAATCTGGAGGATGATCTCCCCGCGCTCGCATCGGTGGATTGGATCATCGAAGCCGTCGTCGAAGACGCAGCGATCAAGCG
This sequence comes from uncultured Clostridia bacterium, assembly GCA_964615335.1. Taxonomy (GTDB): domain Bacteria; phylum Acidobacteriota; class Blastocatellia; order HR10; family HR10; genus HR10. The sequence continues at coordinate 85,905 of CAZTMT010000008.1, read as the reverse complement.
GGAGCTGTTCGCGCGCCTGGAACCGCACCGTCGTCCTGACGCGATCGTCAGCTCCAATACTTCGGGCATCCCCATCTCCTTTCTTCAGGAGGGACGATCGGAATCGTTTCGCCGTCATTTCCTGGGGACGCACTTTTTCAATCCTCCGCGCTACATGAAGCTCGTCGAACTCATCCCCACTTCGGAGACGGATCCTGATGTCGTGCGCACGATCGCCGACTTCTGCGACCGCGCGCTCGGTAAAGGGGTCGTTCTGGCTAAGGACACGCCCAATTTCATCGCCAATCGGATCGGCGTTTTCTCCTTCCTCTGCACGCTGCGGGCGATGCAGGAAAACGAGCTGAGCCTTGAAGAAGTGGATGCTCTGACCGGCCCGGTCATCGGACATCCCAAGAGCGCGACCTTCCGGACGGCGGATCTGGCGGGTCTGGATACGCTCGCCCGTGTCGTCGAGAACCTCGCGGCGCGGGCGCCCGAGGACGAACGGCGGGAGCTTTTCGTCCTGCCCGACTTCGTGCAGGAGATGATCCGGCGCGGATGGATCGGGGAGAAGGCCGGACAGGGGTTCTATCGGCGCGATCCGGCGACGGGGGAGATCTTCGCCCTGGATTATCGCACGCTCCAGTATCGGCCACGGCAAAAGGCGAGACTCGCGGCGCTCGAATGGGTCCGTCCAATCGAGGACGTGCGGGAACGCCTGAGGACGCTCCTGCAGAACACGGATCGCGCGGGGCGGTTCTTGTGGACCATCATCAGCGAGACGCTCGTGTATGCGGCGAACCGCATCCCGGAGATCGCCCCGGACATCGTGCAGGTGGATCGCGCGATGACATGGGGCTTCAACTGGGAGCTGGGTCCCTTCGAGACGTGGGATGCCCTGGGCGTCCGCCCCCTCGTGGAACGCCTGGAGCGCGAGGGCCGTTCGATCCCCCCCCTTGTGCGCGACCTGCTCGCGTCGGGCAACGAGACCTTCTATCGCGAAGAAGGTGGGCGCCGGTCTTATTTCGATGTCGCGTCGAAGAGCTATCGCGAGGTGGAGCTTCCGGCGGGCCTTCTGCTGCTCTCCTCGCTGAAGGCGCAAAATCGCGTCATTCGGTCCAACCCGGGAGCGAGTCTGATTGATCTCGGCGACGGCGTCGCATGCGTGGAGTTCCACTCGAAGATGAACACGATCGGCGCCGATACGGTCCAGATGCTTCAGTATGCCCTGCAGTGCATGGCGGAGGATTTCGAGGGGTTGGTCATCGGCAATCAAGGGGAGCACTTCTCGGCGGGAGCGAATCTTCTGCTCCTTCTTCTGGCGGCCGAGGAGGGGGAATGGGAGGAGCTGGACGCGATGATCCGAGCCTTCCAGAAGACGAACATGGCCTTGAAATATTCGGAGAAGCCGGTCGTCGTCGCCCCCTTCGGATTGACGCTCGCCGGAGGATGCGAGATCGCGCTGCATGCGTCGCGTGTGCACGCTGCGGCGGAGACCTATATGGGACTGGTCGAGACGGGCGTCGGATTGATCCCGGCCGGAGGGGGGACGAAAGAGCTGCTCCTGCGCATGCTCGAACGCGCGCCGAGCGGAGATTCGGTGGATCTTTTCCCCTATGTCCGACAGGCCTTCGAGACGATCGCGCTCGCCCGAGTCTCCGGCAGCGCGCACGAAGCCCGAAAAATGGGATTTCTGCGCCCGACCGACCCCATCACGATGAATCGAGATCGGCTCATCGCCGAGGCCAAGCAGACCGTGCTCGCTCTGGCGCGCCAGGGATATGAGCCGCCAAGACCGCGAACGGATATTCCCATTCTGGGCGAGCCGGGTCTGGCGGCGCTCAAGCTCGGCATTCACCTGGCCTGGCGCGCCGGGCAGATCACCGAATATGAAGCGCACATCGGGCGCAAGCTCGCCTGGGTCCTCTGCGGGGGCGATTTTCGCTCGCCCCGCACGGTGAGCGAAGATTATCTGCTCGATCTCGAACGCGAGGCCTTCCTCTCGTTGCTCGGCGAGCCGAAGACGCGCGAGCGCATGCGGCATATGCTCGCCGAAGGCAAGCCGTTGAGAAATTGAAAAAGCGCTTGATGCCGGAGGGATCCTATGCGAGAGGCTGTGATCGTCGCCGCCGTACGAACAGCCGTGGGGAAAGCGCACAAAGGGACGCTCCGTCACATGCGTCCGGATGACATGGCCGCCGTCGTGCTGGCTGAGGCCGTGCGCCGCGTCCCCGGACTGCATCCGGAAGAGATTGACGATGTCATCCTCGGCTGCGCCATGCCCGAGGGGGAACAGGGGATGAACGTCGCGCGGATCGCCGCCTTGCGAGCCGGCTTCCCGTACACGGTGCCCGCCATGACGGTGAACCGCTTCTGCTCCTCCGGACTGCAAACGATCGCGCTGGCGACGGAGCGAATCGCCGCCGGCGCGGCCGACGTGATCCTCGCCGGAGGAACGGAATCCATGTCGCTCATCCCCATGGGGGGGTATAAGATCGCGCCCAATCCCTATCTGATCGAGCACTATCCGGACGTATACCTGAGCATGGGACTGACAGCCGAAAACCTCGTTCGACGATACGGCATCTCCCGGGAAGAGCAAGATCGGTTTGCTCTCCGAAGCCATGAACGCGCTCTGGCCGCCATAGACGCGGGGAAGTTCCGAGACGAGATCGTCCCCTTGCGCGTCATCGTGGACGATGTGGACGAGCGAGGGCGTCCCCGCCCGCGAGAGATCCTCTTTGACACCGATGAGGGGCCGCGTCGCGATACGTCGCTCGAAGCTCTGGCCAAGCTCAAGCCCGTGTTCCACCAGGAGGGGACGATCACCGCGGGGAATTCCTCGCAGATGAGCGATGGGGCGGCCGCTGTCGTCGTCATGTCGCGGGAGAAGGCGGAGGCTCTGGGCGTTCGCCCTCTGGGGAGGCTCATCGCTTACGCCGTCGCGGGCGTCCCTCCGGAGGAGATGGGGATCGGACCGGTCGCCGCCATTCCCAAAGCGCTGCGGATGGCCGGCCTGAGCCTGGACGACCTGGATCTCATCGAGCTGAACGAAGCCTTCGCCGCTCAGGCTCTGGCAGTCATCAAGCTCCTGGAGCTGGACATGAATAAAGTCAACGTCAATGGCGGCGCGATCGCCCTGGGCCATCCCCTCGGCTGCACGGGAGCGAAGCTGACGGCGACGCTCCTTTATGAGATGCAGCGCCGCGGCGCGCGCTACGGCATGGTCACCATGTGCATCGGAGGGGGCATGGGGGCCGCCGGGATTTTCGAACGGATCTCGTGAAAGGAGGAGACGATATGGCGGAACGGAGCCAAGGGGGAAGCTTCCTGATTCACGAAACTTCGTGGGAGTCGGTCTTCACCCCAGAAGATTTCACCGAGGAGCATCAGATGATCGCCCGCACGGCCGAAGAGTTCATGAGACGCGAGGTCCTGCCGCATGCCGAAGAGATCGAGCATCAGAATCTGGAGCTGATGGTGGATCTCTTGCGGCGCGCGGCCCGCCTGGGATTGCTCTCAGTGGAGATCCCCGAACGTTATGGCGGATTGGGCCTGGATAAGGTGAGTGCGATGCTCATCTCCGAGAAACTGGCGGCCAACAGCTCCTTCGCCGTCTCCTATGGCGGGCATACGGGGATCGGAACGGCGCCCATTGTCCTCTTCGGCACTGTGGAGCAGAAGCAAAAGTATCTGCCCAAGCTCGCCAGCGGCGAATGGCTCTCGGCATACGCCCTGACTGAGCCGGAAGCAGGATCGGACGCGCTCTCCATCAAGACGCGCGCCGATCTGGCTCCCGACGGCCAGCACTATCTGCTGAACGGCTCGAAGATGTGGATCACCAATGCCGGATTCGCCGACATCTTCATCACCTTCGCCAAAGTGGGAGGCGAGCACTTCTCCTGTTTCATCGTGCACCGCGATACGCCGGGTTTGATCATCGGTCAGGAAGAGAAGAAGATGGGCATCAAGGGCTCCTCGACGCGCCCGCTCACCTTCGAAAACGCGCGCGTGCCCCGGGAGAACCTGCTCGGGGAGATCGGCAAAGGGCATAAGATCGCTTTCAACGTCCTCAATCTCGGGAGGCTGAAGCTCGGGGCCGGATGCGTCGGGGGATGTAAGATCGGCATCGAAGCGGCGCTTCAGTATGCGAAACAGCGCCGCCAATTCGGCCGCCCCATCTGCGAATTCGGGCTGATCAAACACAAGCTCGCGGAGATGACGATCCGGACCTGGGTGGCCGAGAGCGCCGTCTATCGCACGGCGGGTCTCATTGATGCCGCGCTGGCGGAACTGGACGAGGATGATCAAGCGGCACGCATGCAGGCTGTCGAGGAGTATGCCATCGAGTGCGCGATCGCGAAGATCGTCGGGAGCGAATTCGCCGACTATGTGGCCGACGAGGCCCTGCAGATCTTCGGGGGCAACGGATACAGCCAGGAGTATCCCGTCGAACGGCATTATCGCGACGCGCGCATCAACCGCATCTTCGAAGGGACCAATGAAATCAACCGCTTGCTCATCACCGGCATGCTCATGCGACGCGCCCTCTCGGGCCGCCTCCCCCTCTTTCCGGCGATCCAGCGCGCGATGCAAGAGGTGATCGCTCCGTCTCCTCCGGAGATGGAAGAGGAGAGATTCCCGGAGAGGGAGAAGCGCCTGGTCGCGCAGGCGAAGAAGGTCGCGCTTCTGACCGCAGGAGCGGCCGCGCAAAAGTATCGAGAGCAATTGGCCGACGAGCAGGAGATCGTCGCCGATCTGAGCGACATGGTCATCGAGATCTTCCTCATGGAGAGCGCTCTGTTGCGGGCCATGAAGTTACACGCGCGCCGCAGTCCGGAGTCGTGCGCCATTCAGGTGGACATCGCGCGCACGTATGTGACGGAGGCGATGGGACGAATGGAACAGCTCGCGCGTCGCATCCTCTGCGCGCTCGCCGAAGGGGATCCGTTGCGCACGCATCTGGCCGCCCTGCGCCGCCTCATGCGCTTCACCCCGATCAATACGGTCGCCGCGCGCCGCCGCATCGCCGAGGCCCTCATTCAGGCCGGACGATATATGCTGAGCGAGTGAGGACACAGCCCGCTGTGTCCCTACCGCGCCGGAGAGAGACGTTTCTGTGCGCGCCGCTTTGCCATCTCGCCCTCTTGCGCGCGACACGCGATAGATCTCTTCCCTCCTCTTTCACTCCGGGCCTTTCAAGAAGCGCGCCGGGCTCTTCTCTTTCCGGGAAAATCGCCGCGCTCAGGGGACAATCCCCCATTCCCCAAGTAGCGGCTTCACCCATTGAGGCCGAATGTGAGGCGGTGCCTCCGCGTGGGTCGCCATGAAGAATCCCGTGCTCTGAGCCCCGGTGAGCCCCCCATGAATGGCTCGAACGGGGATCAAGGCATCGTACACTCGAAAGGCTCTCGCACCGTAGACGAATCCGTCTCGAAAGCCGACGAGAACATCGGCTGGGTTCTGGACCAATCCTCGCGTCGCCTGCCAGAGTCGGAACAGAGCGTCTGGAAAAGGATGAGAAGCCAGAGCCGCGAACCACACCTCATCGGCGACATAGCCATCGGCCGACATCTTTCCCGCTTCCCGGATTCGCTGCAGAACGGGCAAGAGAGCCAGCGGATCCCCCCACAAGGCCTCATAGCGAAACCGACGAGTAGCGGCATCGTGAGAGATCCGAGCCGAGCCCTCCCGATTTCGAACATAAAGATCCGACCCTTCCGCATGAGCGACCACAGCGACTTCCGGCAGCTCCGCGAGAACTTCGGCCACGCGCCGTCGAGCCGACGGCGCCGTATAGAGGGCCGCATATCCGGTCAGGCCGAAGCTCGGGATGACCACGACCGTCGGATCCGCCGGATCCAGACGCCGGCGCACGGTGAAGCCCGCGCGCCGTAAAGGAGCCTCAAGATCAACCCATTGACACCGGGAGAAGGCGTTCCCGTGCTCGGAGAGAAGAACGATTTTCAGGCGCCCCCCTCGCTCCGTGTAGATCCGATTCAGAACGGCCTCAAGCTGAAGGAGCGCTTTTTCCAGCCCTTCTCTTCCTCGAATATGCGTCAGCCCATCCGTTGACTTGAGAAAGGCCCGGAATACGCGCTTTCGCGAGTCCCTGTAGGCGAGCAGGAAGCGAAAGAGATCGGCGCGAAAGATTCGCTCCGGAAAGCCGTAGACGGCGAATTCGAAGCCGCGCGGTTCGACATAATCGAAAGCGCGATGGAAATCTCTCGGGGCGAGTCGCCGCCTCTGCAGATAGGTTCGCGCGCCTCCTTCCAGCGAACGGCTCGCCCGATCGAAATAGAGGCTCTCATAGCCCCTGGGCTGCTCCGCCTCCCAGATGAGGGCCGCTGAGACTTCCGTCATTGAAGGGAACGGAGTGATCACCCGGCTCGGACGGTGAAAGATGCGGAAAAATCCCCGCTCCCACATCTGCTGCATCACCTCGTAGGGGACGCCATCGAGCATCAGGACGAGAACCTCCGCGCGATCGTTCAGAACGGGCGCGCGTCGAAGGAGGGCGTCCGGATCGCCTCCCGTGTAGCGCAGAAACCAGAGCAGAAACCCGAGGACCGCGCCGATGATCCCCAGCCCTATTCCCCCGATGCTCCAGCGTATCCACCTCATGGCCGGATCGAGGGGGAGGTTTATTCCCCCTCCCCTTGCGACTCGCTCACTTGAAATTCCCCGTCACGCCCTGGAATCAGCCGTATCCCGAACTCCGCTTGGTTCCCGAACGAGGTGGCCCGGAGAGAGTGAGCTCCTTCGGCCATCCGGGCCTCTCCCGCGCACGATCTACAGCTCACCGCACGACCACGATTCTCCACTGCATGAGAGGCGACCTTGTATCCGACGCACGGGCGCAAGAGCAGTTTTTCCCTCATGAGTGCCGTGCCCACAAGACCTCGCGGCGAGGATAAGATATGACCCGAAATCCCCCAGGAGTCAAGCTCTTTCGGGCTCTCAGCCGACACCCGGGATGCGCGCCGGGCGCGAAAGCTTCTTTCGAAAGGCGGAAAGGCTCAGCTCGCACAGCAGGAGAGCTTGGCCACATCCCGCTCGAAGGCGAGAGCGGCCAGTTTCAGCCCTTCGACCATCGTCAGGTACGGATGGAATGTCTCGACGAGATCCTGAACCGTCAATCCGAATCGAATGGCGAGCGTCGCTTCCTGGATCACTTCGCCGGCTTCATCGGCCAGAACGTGCGCTCCGAGGAGCCGTCCCGTCTCCGCCTCGGCGACGAGTTTGATGAGCCCCCGCGTATCGCGAGCGACGATGGCCCGAGGCACGTCCTTCAAAGGCAACACGGACGTTTTCACCTGGAATCCTTTCTCCCGCGCCTGCGCCTCGGTCAGGCCGACGCTCGCCACCTGCGGATCGGTGAAAATGACATGCGGCAGAGCCGAAAGATCGTAGATCCGCCCTGCTCCGGTCAGCGCGTTCTCCGCTGCGATCCCCCCTGCGTAGGCGGCCACGTAGACGTACATCGGATCGCCGATGCAGTCGCCGGCTGCATAGATATTCGGATTTGTCGTCTGCAAGTGCTCGTTGACGAGAATCTCCCCTCGGGGCCCGACCTGTACCCCCGCCTCTTCCAATCCGAGATCGCTTGTGTTCGGCCGTCGTCCTGTGGCGATCATCAGTTGCTCGGCCTCGCAGACCTCCTCGCGTCCCTGCAGGGTCGCGTGCACGCGATATCCACCATCCGTCCGCTCGACGCGATGAACCGTCACGCCGGTGCAGATGCGTATCTTCTCTCGCTCCAGGTACTCGGTGAGCGCCCGACCGATCTCCGGCTCCTCGAATCCGGCGACATGCGGGCCGCTCTCCAGGATCATCACGCGAACGCCAAAGCGCGCGAAGAGCTGTCCGAGCTCAAGCCCAATCGCCCCCGCTCCGATGATGAGCAGCGAAGCGGGCAACGCCGGAAGACTCAAAGCCTCCGTGCTGTCCAAATACCCGGCCTCTTTCAACCCCGGAATCGGTGGAGCCCAGGGGCGCGAGCCGGTGGCGATGATGATCTTCCCCGGCGTATAGGTCGTGCCATTGACCAGGACCTGGCGGCCGCCCGTGAAACGAGCCCAACCGCGAAGGAGCGTGATGTTGGGATAGGCATCCATCACGTGGACATACTTGCCTTGACGCAGCGCCGCCACGAGTTCATCCTTCTGCGCGACGACGCGCTGCCAGTCCGAAGGCGGCGGACAGGCCGTGAGCCCTTCGAATCGGGGATAGGCGGAGCGGTAGCAGAGTTCGGCCGCTTTGATGAGCGTCTTGGAGGGCACACAACCGACGTTGACACAGGTGCCGCCAAGCGTACCCCCCTCGACAAGAGCGACGTGTGCGCCCAACTCCGCGCCTTTGATCGCGGCCGCAAACGCGGCCGATCCGCCGCCGATGATCAGGAGATCGTAATCGGCGCCTTCGGCTCGGGGCGTTCGGCGTTCGCCTTCGAGCGGTCGCCGTTCGCGCACCAGGGCGCGATAGCCCGCATCTCTCACAGCGTGAATCAACGCTTCGTCAGTGACGCCAGTTTCAACGATGACCGTTGCTTGCCCCGAGCGCCAGCCGGGCACGTGAGCTTCTACAACCCCTGCGACGCTCTTCAGCGCCTCGGTCACATGCCGGGCGCAACCATCGCAGGTCATCCCTTCAATGCGTAATGTGAGATGTGTCCTTTCACCCATTGTACATGCCTCCCTGTTTAAGGTGTATCAAACATCAACGGGCACTTCATGCCGTATAAACGGATAAGCATTACCGCGGCTGGGCCTTGCGCTTACTCATGCACACAACCCACCCCACCACCGGGACGAACTGAGAACTCAACTGCGTCCATCAGCGCCCGCATGAGAAAGAGGCCACGGCCACTGAATTGGAGTAGACCTCCCTCGGCACAATAGTCTGGCAGCTTAGCGGGATCAAGCTCTTCACCTTGGTCGGCCACTTCAATAGCGATGATCTCTTTGACGATTCGATATCGCCCTTCTCTATCGGCGCTCACAATGTGATAGCCAAGGGCGTTACGCTCGATGTACTCGATCTCGTGAACCAGGTGGCGCTTCTCCTCGTGGAAAAAAGTCGCGCCGTCGCTGATAAGGAACTGGAGATCCCTGATCTGCGGACGGTCTATGGTGGGGTAGTACACCTCGTTGAGGATGCCATGTGAGATGGTGAACCAGACACGGCTCGCGGTGTTATAGGCCGTTCCCACCCCATCCTTCAAACTGGATGTCCATCGGGGCGGAATCCCCGGATGGCCAAAGGCGTGACGGTCCTCAGCAGTCATTGTGCCACCTCCTTCAAGTCTGAAGTCGGATGCCGACCGGATTGGATCAGCTCCCGATCGTCCCTCGGCGGGCCGAACCGCCGCAGCTTATACATCTTCCAGAAAAAGTATCCCATCACGCCCACGACCATCGCTATCGAGAAGAGGGATTTCATCTGCTCGAAACCGGCGATGAGGGACTCCAGGTGACTCCGTAGCCCGTATCCCGAGAACGATACTGCCGCCACCCAGAGGAAAGCACCCGCAGCGTCTAAGCCGATGAAGTGAAGCAGCCGCATCCGCGCCATCCCCGCGACCGGTGGGATGAATTGCCGCGCGCCGAAAAGGAACTTGGCGAACAGGAGCGCGCGTCCGCGAAACCGTTCTACATAGCCTCGTGCGCGTTGATGACAATGGCGCGACCCTAATGTGCAAGAGGTCCACCGGCAGTAGAGTTCCACCGCGCGCCGCTCACGGGCCTCGGTCACCCTTCGGCCGATGAGAAACATGAGGACGTCACCCAGTACGGCAGCACCTGTTCCCAGGAGAAGAACCGCCGGAAGATTCATCCTCCCCCCGAAGCTGAGGGCTCCGGCAATGAACAGAGCGATCTCGCTCGGAAACGGAAGACCGACCGCATCCAGCAAGACGCTGACAAAGACGACCCCGTAGCTATAGGACTGAAAGAGCGAAAAGATCTTTTCCATCAGCCGATCACTTTTCCTTCAGAAACACGGCATGCCCAATCATCACCATTCCGACGAGCGCAAAGAGAAGCGACAGCCACCGCTTCAACGCCTCGGACTCCATGCGGCTCGCCAGATGACTGCCCAGTTGCCCGCCGAGGATGGCTCCGGGGATGGTCCACAGAGCGAGGTTCCAGACCGGCTGACCAACAAGGATGTGCGTACTGGCCCCCGCCATGACGGTCAGAGCCATAGTGAAGACCGCGGTCGCCGCCGCGATGCGAATCGGAATTTGGCATCGAAGCACCATCGCCGGCGTGTTCAGTTCGCCGCCGCCGATGGCGACCAACCCCGATCCTAATCCCGCGAGCACGCTGGTGCCCAACAGATATCCTCGCTGACACACCCGGTACGAATAGACGCGGCCCTGCCGGTCAACGAGGTGGCGCGCGCCGGGCACTCCGGGATTCAGCACCACCTCTTGAGCGACAGGTGCGGTCTCGCTCGGTGAGCGATAGAGCAGCCAAGCGATGATCAGAATGACACCGCCGAAAATGACCTTCAGCGCAGTCCCCGACGCCCGGACGGAAAGCAACGAGCCCACGATGGCCGCGGGCACGGCTCCCAGAGCCAAAAACAACGCCAGTTTGTAGTCTATCAGCCGGCGCCGTCCATAGCCGATCACACCGCTCGACATACTGAAGACCTCAGTGACCAACGCCGTTCCAATCGCCGCCTCCGGCGAGAGTTTCAGCACCAGGATGAAAAATGGCCCGCAGACGACATTGCCTCCGACACCTCCCATGATCGTCAGCGTGCAGCCCAGTGCCACGACCGGGAAAGCAAACCAGTACTGAGTGAGATACTCGAACACAGGTACTGCCTCTATGGCTCATTCGGATGCGAACTCTTCAGGCCACAACAGGCCCGCCGGTCTCCGCCTTCTCGCCACGCCCACACGATCAGGAGGATCGCTGCCGGGACAATCAACCCCCCGAACTCACCGAGCGACGCCCCTGCCCAGAGCAACCCGGCCCCCGCCGGCGTGATGAGCCACGGGCCGAGACCGCAGACGGCCACGGCAATGAAAGCGGGAATTTCCACCAAGTTCTCGCTTCGCTCCATTGCCGAGACGGCGAACCCGCTCCTACAAACAACAGCGCGAGCGCGGCCGATTCCCGTTCCGGTCCTCCCGGGTGCCATTCCAGCATCGGTCGTGGGTGCAGCCTCGCCTGGCATCTTCGCCCGCGACATCAAACCCGGCCTCGCGAATGGCCGTGTGGATCTGCTTCATCGTCACTTTCGCATCATCGTAAGTGACATGGACCTTCCCCTCCCTCCAATTCGCCTTCACCGCTGTGACGCCATCGAGCCTGAGCAGTGCCCGCTCCACCGTTTGAGCGCAACTGCTACAGGTCATGCCTGTGACAGCGATCTCGGCCGAAACCTCTGCCGCTCGCGATGGGACGATCAAAAAAGACAGGGTCACAGCTAATATCGTTGCACGGCGTTGAATCCACTTCGTCATTGTTCTTCACCTCCGTTGATGTTATCCCTCTCACACTCTCTCCCATTTGGTGCAGGCAGGAAGTATAAGCCCTGGAGTTAAGTCCAGAGTCAAGCCCCTTATTTTCCCAATCCAACAGGCTCGACCCGCGACAGCACACATCGCACACGGTGACTCGCGGCGGCGCGAAGATCAACTGGGAATCCCAGAACTCAGTCTCCGAGAGAGGCCGCGACGCTCTCCTCGGCTGTGGGCGCCCGATGATTCGAAGTGTTGGTGAGGCCGTAGGATAACGCTCGGTTAATGCCCAGGTTGATCGCCCACAACAGCAGTCGACGCTTATCCAGTGGCCATCCGAGACGACGAGAAATCGAGCGCAGCCGATAAAACGTCTTCCAGGCCTCATGATAAACCTGCTTCGCTTCCTCCCGGGTGAGGCGAGCGGGCTCGAAGACCAAATTCCCGTAGGTATAATTGACCCAATCGTGATTGAAGATGCGGTTCTGGGCTAACAACTCCTGCCGCAGCCGCGTGCCCGGCAGCGGCGTCATGAGGCTGAACTGAGCGAAGTCGAGTTGCGCTTCGATAGCCAGTTCCACGGTTCTCCGAATCGTGGCCACCGTATCCGTCTCCAAACCGACGATGAAAGACCCCCAGATCGCGATCCCGTGATCGCGGATGCGCCGGATGGCCGCCAGCATCTTCTCGGGCGCGGTGTTGCACCCCCCCAGCTTCCGGAACTCAGGACTCAAAAAGCTCTCCAACCCGATGAAGAGAAACCGGCAACCGCTCGCTTGAGCTAACCGCAGCATCTCCCGATCCTGAGCGATATGGATCGTGGCCTGGGCGCCCCAGGTGATCTTCAAGGGAATCAAAGCGTCCATCAGCTCCCGGGCATGTTTGGGATGGCCATTGATGATGTCGTCCACAAAGAAGATCTTTCGCGCGCCGCTGGCTTGGATTTCGGCGACCACATCCGCGATGGGCCGGACGCGGAATTTTTGACCGTTGATGGCGGTGACGGAGCAAAAGTTGCAATCAAACGGGCAGCCGCGCGAGGTTTGGATCGTATAGGGGACCAGATATTTTTCTCGCCGGAGTAAATCCCAGCGCGGCAGCGGAAGCCGCTGCAGCGACGGCAGGCGCGCGGGGCGATAGAGGCGTTTGAGCCGCCCTCGCCGGAAGTCTTCGATGAGTTCCGGCCACGTCTCATCGGCTTCGCCCACGGCCACCGCATCACAGTGCTGGAGGGCTTCCTCCGGCAGCACCGTGGGATGATTCCCGCCCATGACGACAGTGCTCCCCCGCGCCCGGAACCGATCCGCAATCCGGTAGGCGACCGGGGCATTCCCCGTGAGGCTGGTAATTCCGACCAGATCCGCTTCGACCGTGTCGTCAATCGGCTCGACGCAGCCGTCCATAATGCGCACCTGGACATCGGACGGCGTGTACGCCGCCAGCAGCGCCAGATTCAAGGGCGGGAGGAGACTGGTCGCCCCAAAATTGAGATACTTCCTGATGAACGGCAATCGCCCCAAGACCTTCGGGACATGATAGCCGTTAAAGACATTGCTGGGATTGATCAAGAGGACTTTCATGAGTTCCCTCCCGAAGAGACATACGCGTCGCAAGCGACGATGTCCAAAGCAGTCTCCTCACATATGGTCAGGATCACGCCCGGGACTCCAGGAGAACATGCTCGTCGCTACGGGCCTTGGCTGAGACCCGACAGGAGTGACTCTCCTTGCGGCTAATAAATATTCGTCTCGCGCTTCCGGCCCGTATAATCCACATAGACCACCTTCAGTTCCGTGTAAAAATCCAGCTCCGTGGAGCCTTGCTCGCGCGGTCCGATCCCGCTCGATTTGATGCCGCCAAAAGGCGCGTGGGCTTCGCCGCCGGTCGTCGGCGAATTGACGTGCACGATGCCCGTTTCGATTCGGTCAATGAACCGGAAAATCTTTGAAGCGTCACGAGTGAAGATCGCTGAGGAGAGCCCATATCGGGTGCCGTTGGCCACCTCGAGAGCCTCGTCCAAGTCCTTCACGCGAAGGACCGAAAGCACCGGGCCGAAAATCTCTTCCTGCGCTATGCGCATGCTCGGCTCGACGCGATCGAAGATCGCGGGCTCGATGAAATAGCCTTTGCTGAGTCGTCCCCCTTTGAGCGCGCGTCCGCCACAGATAAGTTCAGCTCCCTCCTCGCGTCCCCGTGCGATGTAGGAGAGCACGGTTTCAAGCCGACTCTGATCCGCCACCGGTCCGATGTCAGTCTCCGGGTCGTCGCCCGGCCCGACGCGCAGGCGAGCGGTTCGCTCCACCAACAGCTCCACAAACTGATCGGCGATCGCCTCGACGACGATGGCGCGACTGGTGGCCGAACAGCGCTGACCCGCCGAACCGAATGCTCCCTGAACCGTGGATTCGACGGCCAGGCGCACATCGGCATCTTCGAGAATCACAGCCGCGTTTTTCCCACCCATTTCGCATTGAACCTTGATCCCTCGGCGGGCGGCTTGCTCGTACAGTTTCAGGCCAACCGTTGTTGATCCCGTGAACGAAATGGCGCGCACAAGGGGATGGTGCACGATCTCCTGGCCGACCGTTTCACTCGCTCCAAGGACCATGTTGAGCACGCCTGAAGGGAGTCCTGCTTCGGCGAAAATTTCAATGAGGCGCGTGGCTGTCTCCGGCACAAGCGGCGAGGGTTTGAAGACAACTGTATTTCCGGCCACCAGCGCCGGCGCGATTTTCCACACGGGAATAGCCAGCGGAACATTCCAGGGGGTGACCACCCCGACGACTCCCACAGGCTGACGAATCGTGTAGATGAAATTGTTCGGCAGCTCCGAAGGCAGGGTCTCGCCGCGCAGGCGGCGGGCTTCGCCGGCCGCAAACTCCAAGATGCGAATCGCACGCTCGACCTCGCCCAGCGATTCGCCGAGCGTCTTTCCCTCCTCGCGCGTGATGAGGGCCGCGACCGCTTCCTTCTGCCGCTCCAGCAGCGCCGCCGCCCGGGCGATGATTTGTCCGCGAATCGGAGCGGGCGTCGCCCGCCACGCCTCAAAAGCCGCGTGAGCGGCCGCGACAGCTTCCCCCGCTTCCTCTCGTGTTGAGAGAGGGACAAGCCCCAGGATATCGTCTGTATTCGCCGGATTCACATTCGGCACCAGCTCGTCGGATGAGGAAGCGACGAACTCACCGTGGATGAAGTTTTTGTAGATGCGCAGAGGTTCACTCCACAAGGAACGTGTCCCCGGGCTCTTCGAAGGGCAGATCCACCAGGATGGGATGATGATCCGAGAGGCTCAGGCACGCGTTCACCTCACGAAGCGTCCGACCGAAGTGGGGCGCGAAGCGATAGCTCCCCCGTCCGTCCCGTGGCTCCCCGAGATAGGGTTTCACGAAAATCCAATCGAGTTTCCGCCGCCCAACAGGGCCAAAAACCCACGCCCTCTCGCTCGTGGGAACGAATCGGCTCCGCGTCCGTTCGTTGGAGTTCGCCAATAGGCCTGTCGTTCCGCGAGCCGAGCGTGTCCGATCCCCACGGAAGTCGAAGCTTCGCCCATCGCGAAATCGAAACCGTTCTAACTCTTCAAAAAGCCCGCCCTCTTCGTTCGAAGCCATGAACCCGCGGCGCGTCGGATCGCGCTCGATCCTCCAGAGGTGAGGCAGGCCTGTGAAAAAATCGTTGAGCCAGCCGAGCATCGGGATCCCTTTGGGTGCCGCCTGGCTCCAGAACGTCCCGCTGGCCATCAATTTCAACAAGGCTCGATGAAGCCAGCCCGGCGTGCCATCTCGCCCCGAGGTGTTAAAATCGCCAGCCAGGATGACCGGGTGAGAGATCTCCCCAATATGCTCCAGCAATTCCCGCATCTGCTCACGACGAACGCTCGGCCGGGCTCGACTTTCCAGATGCGTCGCCACGACCGTCACCGCCCCTTCGGGCAGATCTGGCACAGAGAGTTCGACGAGCAGCACCATCCGCCCCCCGCGACGCATCTGACGGAAGGACAGCGCTTGAAGAAGCGAGAAAGAAGTTCGCTCCGTCCGGTCAGGAAATGCAAGAGGCGGGAAAATCCGCTGCTCATCGAAGTACCAATCGAACCCCTGGCGAGCAAATCGGAAAACGCTCGCCCTCCGGATCGGATAGCGACTTAAAACGGCATGACCATGCAATCCCCGAGGAGCCTGGCTATCACCCCGCCTCGCCCTCTCCTGGGTCCTCTCACGGCGCGTCGCTTCCATACCCACACCTGAGGCTGAAGCGGTCCGCTGAAACGTTTCAAGACCGAGCCTGAACCGATCGAGTTCAACGAACTCGACGCCGAAGGCATAGTTCATGCCGAGGGCTTCGGCCAGTTCTCGGGCCACATCGCGATAACCGGACCGCGCAAGACCGAGATCCACCTCATTGAGAATGAGCAGATCAACAGCCTGAAGGAGCTTCACCTCCTCAGCTATCTGCCCATACCTCGCGCTCCCCGGCTTAATGCCCGCTCGCTCCAGGAATCGCTCTGGATCGGTTAACGCTAAGAAAATCTCCTCCAGTCTCTCTCCCCCCGCAATATTCCAAAAGGCCACGCGCAGGAAAGGCCCGAGCCGCTCGCTCCGAGGGCGCTTGGGTCGGAGCCCCTGGCGATACGCCCGGTTGCTAATGAGCGGCGTTGTGAGAAGTTTCCCCCACTTCGCCTGTACTTCGGCTGACGGGCTCTCCATTCTGGCTAGCTCTTCAAGCTCCTCTTCCGTGAGCCACTCCGGCGCGCGATCTTCCGCCAACGGCTCTCCCGTTCCTCCCTTGTCGCGACATTCTTGCATCATCACCTTGTCTTCTGATGCGAAACAGGCGGTTTGAGTAAAGTGAAATCGTCCACACGAGATTCGCGCCGAGCGCTGTCAGGAATAAAACAAGGGGCAGCATTTTCAGTGCGGTGAAAAGGAACACATAGTACGGCAGCACCGGTCGCCGCACCAGAAAATGACACGTGCGGGCGAAGCGAAAGAGCGGATTCTGCGCATGGGCTTCCCACTGGCGGTTGACTTTTCCCGCTAACTGACTTGGATTCTCCGTGAACTTTTTTCGCTGATAGCCGGTGACGATAAAACTCATGATCGTGCCGAAAACCATCGCGCCGCCGAGCGCAAGATAGAGGTCACTCTGCGTCTCCCGATAGAGTCCCAGCGTGGTCCCACCAGCGAGCGAGAGATAATAGAGGTAATCGCACACCGTTTCGAACCAGCAGCCGAAGGCCGATTCCCGGGACTTCACCCGCGCGAGGCTCCCATCAATATGATCGAGCAGCGAAGAGAAGTAAGAGAGCACCGCCCCCACGAGGCTGCTCGCATAATGGCCGAGCGAAAAGAAGTATCCAGCAACCAAAGCGACAACGAGACCCGCGAGAGAGACCATGTTCGGCGTCACCGGCGTGTTCAGAAGGAGCTTGATGAGCGGCAGCGCCAGCCGCTTATTCCACCGCGCATAGATGCCATCGGTCTCTTTCCAAATGTATCGAAGGATTCTTTTTTCCGCCCGGCGAATGTCCTCGCGCGAGGCGATCGGCTCGACGAATCCATTGCCGATGTCGAAGTAGGCCACGCCGTCGTCCGAACCCGCGCGGGTCGGTTGACAGAAGTCGTCCGGGCCCGAGCTGATCACCGTCTCCACAAGCGGGGGCGTACAAACGTAGGCACCGACGGCGCGAGCGTTCGGCGGCCGCGACGCGGGCTCGATCACCCTCCCATCGTTCGGCATATACTGGCGGTCCGCCGCTGAGGGGGCACCGAACGGCTTGGAGTCAAGGCCGACTAAAACTCGATACGAGCCCGCGCTGACGAGTGCCATGAGCAGGCGAAAATCGTAGAGCCGATCGCCAAAGAGCACCAATATGCCTTCGTCCTGATCACCCAACTGATCTGCCCGCCACTCCGCCTCGGTCACAAGATGCCACGTGCCAGCGAATCCCGCCTCACGCACACAGGCCTCAACAGCCGCATTCGGTTGATCGAGTACGATGAAACCTTCTTCGATTCCAGCACGCCTGGCATCCAGAAGGACGCGCTGGATAAGCCGAACGCCACCGATTTTGACAAGCGGAACCGGGACACTATCGAGCATCTGCCTTGTCTTTACGAAGACAACCGCTTTCTTAATCATCGCGACACCGCCTGCGTGGAGATAGCCACATCGGCGTCTTCGATGGTTTCCGCAACGCCCGCTATCGCCTCTCTCCTGAGAGTGAGCGAAAGCACGATCAGGCCGCACCCCGCCCAGGCGAGCGTGCGCATCTTTTCAATCAAAGCGAGTATCACCCCCGCCGATGCCCCCAGCCCAAGAGCCTTCAGGATGAGGGCGTTCCCGCCCTCGAAGACGCCCACCTGACCCGGCACGAAGAAAAAAGCGAAGTTGACGAGCTTGATCAGGGCTTCAATAATGAAGGCCGCTACGAACGAGGCCTCCACACCCACGACATTCAGAATGAGATAAATTTCCACCATGCTCGTGAAGTGCGCGGCCAACTCGAGCGAGAAAACAAGGAAGAAGGTCCAACGACGATGACGGTAAAAGTCAGAGATGTTCTCTTCCACGCGCCGGAGGCTCTCCGCTTTTTTCTGAAACCACGTCCTCCCGCTCCGCTTTCCCAGCGCACGCATCAAGCGGGTCAAGGGCCTACACGGACCGGTGATGACCCACCAGATGGCCACAGCGGCAAGCGCCAGAAAAAAGCCCATGCCGAGCCCAATCTGTTTCAGTTCATCCGGCAACGCGACGTGGGCAAAAAAGAGCACCAATCCACCGAAGGTGATCAGGATCGCGCTCATCGCGTAGGTGAGATTCTCGATAAGTACGGACGAAACCCCTTCCACCAGCGGCAGCCGCTTCCTCATCAGGGCGACCTTCGAAGGCTCGCCCCCAAGGGGGCCCAGGAAGCTGAGGTAGCGAATCGCTTCGCTCGCCAATCGGACCGTGAACAGCGCGAACCATCCGACCTGAGGATGCGTTCCCTTGATGCACTTGAGCCACGCGAGAGTCCTCAACCCATGCCGCAGCCCTGAGATGAGCAGCAACACGAGAAAATTGGCCCCCAGGAGCCCCAGCGCATGGAGGATGTTCTTCGCACCCACCATGTGCACGAGATAGACGAAAAGCACTCCCCCGCTCACCAGGGCTATCGCCTGAAACAGCTTCCTGCGCCACTTCATCGTCCGCTCCCTTGCGCCATCCGAATCTGCGGATCCACCACCCGCCGGGCATGTTCCAGCTCCTCCGGAACATCAATTTCGATCCAGGGCAATCCATCGGTGAAACAGACGCCCACGGGGAACCCTTTCGCAGCCAGCCGCTCGATGGCCGCTGCGAAGTAGGCGTCCCTTTGCCCCTCTTGAAGGAGCCGCTCGACCTCGAGGAACACCTCCCGACCGCCTTCTTCGGAAAGTTTCGCCAATCCCACAAAGGTACCCGAGGCTTCCGGCTTCTGAACGTGCTTGCCCACGGCCATCACGCGGCCCCGCTCGATACGCACCTTCATCGTCTCTTCCAGAATCTCCTGATCTACGACGAGGCAAATCGCCTCTTCCGCTGCTGCCGCTTTTTGAAGAATTCGCGGATGAAAGAGGACATCAGCGTGCAGGCAGAGAAAGGCCGTCCGGCACACCGTCTCTCGTGCCACCCAGAGCGAATAGATATTGTTCGTCTCCGCATAGAGCGGGTTGTGCACGAGCCGGAAGGTGAACGGATAGCGCTCGCGCACCTCTTCGACCTTCTCCGCCACTCGATCCGAGAGATACCCGGTGACGACGATCACCTCGCCGACGCCGCAAGCGGCGAGCGCGTCGAGTTGATGTTCGATGAGCGCCCTCCCGCCCACGTCGAGCAAGCATTTCGGCACCTCTTTCGTGAGCGGATACAACCTCACCGACCTTCCCGCCGCTAATATGACGGCCTTCATCGCCTGGCTCTCCTCACCGACTGCCCTCTCCCGGCTTGTGCCCACAGACCGCCGGACGACTGATCGCCCTCATGAATCTTTCCAGGATTTCTTTCGGATCATAGGGAATACGAGGAATCCCTGGCTCATTGCCCGGCTCGACACGAATCACCCTCACATTATGCCCAAGAGCCTCGAAATCCACGGCCCTTGAGCAGGTCGGCTGGTCTCCCGTCGAAGCATAGGTGCCGTTATCCAGGATGTAGTGCACGAGATTCGGTAACTTCAAAAACCTGGAGAGAACCAAACTGCCCAGCGACATGAGCGCCGCCCCATCGCCATCGAGCACGATGACGCGCCGGTCGGTGCACATCGCCAGGCCGATGCCGATGGGCAAGGCGCAGCCCATGCTACCGCATATGTAAAAATTTTCCGGCCGATCGCGAACGGCGTAGAGTTCGCGGCTGATCATCCCGGTCGTGGCGATGACCAGCTCGTCGGTCACCGACTCCATGATCTGCTGAATCGCCTCTATTCTCCGCATGGAGGCTCCTCCACGATGGTGTAATCATCGTAGTCGAGCAGCGCGAGCAGATCGTGGGCGATGCGATACATCTCGAAATGTTCGAACGGCTGCCGCCGTAAGCTGATCAGCAGATGGATGGAGATGCCGTAGGGTTTGAGCAGCGACGTGATCGGGTTCACCAGATGTCCGAGCCCGGAGCTTTGCAAATAGACGAGCGGTTTGCGCCCGGCCATGTACGCGCCGACGGCAATGGCCAGCGCCACATCCTCGCGCACGGCCGGAATATAGGTCATCTCCGGATCGGCCTGAAGCTCCCGAATGAAGTCCGCCAGATACGAGCACGGCACCCCGACGATGAAGTCGTACCCCTTTGCTTTGAACTGTTCGTAGAGGCTCCTCGGCTTCACGCTTCGACCTCCGCCCACATCTTTCGATAGTCCTCGAACGTGTCCACTTCCATCCAGCCTTTGTAGATATCCAGAGCAGCAACCTCGATGTCCCGATCAATCAACTCCTGAAGGAAATCGCCGAGCGAGGCTTGCTCCACTGTGGCGGCCTCATGAAAGGATGTGCCGGAGTATCTCCGGAGGGCGTCACGATAGATCGCCTTCACCAGCTCCACGCCCTTCTCGGAGAAAAGGGCCATGCCGATGAATTCAGCCGTGGCTTCGCGCGGGTCCAAGGTGCGACCGATCCGCAACACGGTATTCCACCGGCCATCCGGAAGGAACCGGGGCGATGGGATCAGCCGCCTCAGAGTCTTCACCAGTTCCGGCCGGCTGATCGTGGGCTCGATGCCCCGGCGGGCATTCTCGGCCCACGCATGATCCACCACGATCGTGATGTCGGCCGGGCTCCGAAGCAGCTTCTCGACAACGCTCGTATCGAAGAGAATATCCCCATAGAGCACCAGGACGCGTCCTTCGAGGGCCTCTTCCGCGCAAAAGAGCGAGGTGAGCACGTTCGTCTCCTCATAGCGATCATTGTCAAAGTAGCGGATGCCGGGCAGTGCGATCTTTTCCTTCCGGTAGCCGCGCACGACCACAACCTGGCGGATGCCACAGGCCAAGAGCGCTTCGATCTGCCGCTCCAGGATCGTCTTGCCCTTGACTTCCAGCATCGCCTTCGGCCGGTCGGCGATCAGAGGCATCAGCTCCCGCTCGAACCCCTTGCCGGCGGCCAGGATCACTGCCGTGACCGGACGAGCCTCGGCGGGCAAATATTCCGCTTCGCTCGCCCGCAGCTCTTCGACGCCCATCAGGCGATAAACGTCTTCCATCGGCACAAGGTGGTCTTCGACCGCCGACCCGCGCCGCTCGACCCGCAATCGGCTGAGCACTTCGCGCATGCTTCGGATCGCGGCGCGGAGCCCCTGATTGGCGAAGATGATCACCTTGAAGCCCGCGGCATACAGCTCTTCCACGCTCGCTGTGTCATAGGTCGTCGGGATGGCCACGAGCGGGCGATCCCCATCCCATGCCTTGGCGAAGGCCATGACTTCATCGGGCGTCGACGACTTGGAGTGTGCGAGGATCAAATCCGCTCCCGCCTGAGCATAGGAGCGCGCCCGCCGCAGCACCTCATCAAGCCCCCATCCGGCGATGAGGGCTTCCGTGCGCGCGATGACCACGACATGGGGATTCGTTTGCGCTCGTTTGGCCGCCCGAATCTTTCCGCAGAACTCCTCGATGCTTTCCAGCTCCCTCTTCACCCCCCTGTAGAAGCTGCACTGTTTGGGAAAGGCGTTGTCCTCGATGCAAATACCGGCGATGCCCGCCCGCTCATACTCCTGCACCGTTCGCATCACATTAATGGCATTTCCATAGCCGTTGTCGCAATCAGCGATAACGGGAATTGTGACACGGTCATTTATATTTTTGACCACGGCCAGATTTTCAGCCATCGAGAGGATGTTGGCATCCGGAACCGCATGTGAGGCCGAAATCTCAAAGCTGCTCGCCCAGACCGCATCAAATCCCGCTTCTTCGACCAGCCGGGCGCTTAACCCATTGTGAGCACCGGCCAGTATCACGGGGCCCGGTCGGTCGAGCATCTGACGAAAAATCGCGGCCTTCTGCATGGCTTGCCCCCTCCCTCTTATCCTCGATGGTCCCTACGGGTTTCCACCCTGTGAAAACTCGATCTGATAGTTCGAGTGCTCAACGGTCACACGGGATGTGCCGAAGATGAAGACCTGAACGAGGGATTCATCCTTGGCCGGCAGCCAGAACGGTCCGATCTTCTGGTACTCGCGCACGAACTCGATCTTTCGAGTCCAGAATGAGGGCATTTTGGCCGGGCTGCCTTTAATCCTCACAACCGCGAAATCGCTCGCGTCAATCCAGAGCTGTCCTCGAAACAGGTACTTGTCCTGTCGCCGGGGTTCAGCCTCAAGCACATAGCACGGACGGCCGTTGATCTCCTCCTCCCCGAGGAGCGCGAACGTGTAGTTGTCCGTTGTCATCGCACTGCGCTGCTTCAGCGCTGGCTTCAAAGCGTCCAGTTCGCCTTCGATCATGCGGCGGAAAACCTTCTTGCGGATTGCCCCCGAACCTTCTTCCGAGAGGACGGTAATGCGTTTTGTCTCCGGACTCTCAAACGTGACGAGCGCCTGTAGCGTGGCACTCTTTTTGAACCGAAAGTTCATCGCGCGATAGGTTCGCAGGGCAGTATAACGTTGAAGCATCGCATCACGCCAGCAGTTGGCTTCGATCGTTCGGGCCATGATCCCCTCGGCAGAAAGAGGAGATGTTGAGGGCAGAAGCCCGAGTGGACGTGACAGTCGCTGGGCGCCCTCAGAGTTCTGGAGTCGGATCTCTTCACGCTCGCTTCCTGCGACTCCGAGCCCACTGAGGATCACAGTGACGGCAATCGTGATGATTCGCCTGAGTCTCCGTTCCATCACCATCGTCCTCTCCGATCGTCAAAACTCGAACACGAACTTGCCGCGAAACGTGCGGCTGACGCCATTGAAGAAGCCGCCAAAGTTCGGACTCCCCAGGTTGTTCTGAATATCCCGGGGATTAAAGCGGTTCAGAAGGTTGAAGACTTTGAACCCGGCCCGAAACTTATACTTCTTGCCTTTGAATGGGATTGTCAGTCCCTTGGTCACCTGAAGATCAAGCGAGGCGAACGTCGGGAACCGCCCCGCCCGATTTCGCCGCCCGACGAAGTTCAACTCCTCATCCACAATCGAGAAGGGAAACCCGTTTCTCACTTCCAGCACCGGCGACGTGGTGATGTCATAAGGCAACTGAATGTCGCCCCAGAACAGGAACCGGTTCGGCGCGTCAAACGGCAGGCGCGACTGCTCGTTGGGCCGAATGATCGGATTCGGGAAGTTGCCGAAATGAACATCGAAGGTGTTCAGATCGCCCGTCGCGCGCGAGCGCACATACGAGGCGAACAGAAGGCTTCGTTCACCGAGCTGATAGCGCACCGTGAGTTGAAACTCGCGATAGCGCGACCGCCCGCCGCTCAAAAGCAGCAGCACCCCCGAAGAGTCAGGGCCAGCGACGGGCTCAACCACATGCTCGCGTCTGCCCTCGCGCTGCTGATAACCAAAGCGGAAGAGCAGCTTTCGTGTCACCTCCCGATCAACTTCCAGACTCCAGGCCAGGCTGTACGGGTTGTTGATCTCGGCGCGATCCACGAGGTTGAGAAACGTGCGCGGGCCGTCCACAACAGTCACGCCGTCTTTGGCGAATCGAGTCACGACGCGCTGCTGTTGTTGATCGAACGTGGCGACGTTGAGCGGAATCTTATCGAAAAAGACACCAAAGCCACCGCGAATGGCGGTATGGCCCGCCAGCCAGGGCACGAAGACGAAGCCCACGCGCGGCGCCACAGTGTTGTCTTCGGCCACACCATCGCGCTCATAGCGCAGCCCGAGATCAAACGTGAGCTTTGGCGTCACGAGCCACTTGTCTTGAAGGAAAGCGCTGTATTCGGCATTGTTTCGCTCGACCCGCGTGTTGCCGATGAAATCAATCTGCTCGGCCAGCGTCCGATTCCCCCTGAGTACGCGCACAGGGCTATTTGAGATCCGGCCCGTGTAGGTGCTGTAGCCGATGTCCACACCGATTTTCAGATGGTGCCGTCCGTGCCACTCTTTCACCGGAAAGTGATAGAGCTCAAGCCATTGATACCGAAAGCTGTCGCGATCCTGGCGGTTGAAAAAGCCGCCCGAATTCTGCTCCGGGAAGAGCGTCATCGGCTCTTCGATGTTGGGAAACACACCGGCGTCATATTGCTTGATGCTGAACAGCGATTCCAGTAGCGATCCGTTCGAGAACACCGCTCGTTCGAGGAAAGCCAGGTTGAACCCGCGCTGCTTGAAATTCGGCGTGACCGGTTCAGGGTTGAACGTGTTCAGATTCACGAACGTGTTCTTCTGCGGATAGAGCGAGAAGGTCACTGTCAGATTATGAGTGGGTGTCAGTTGCAGAGTGAAGTGACTGAAGGAATCGAAGCTCTCCAGGACAGTGTCGTTGCGCAAGGGAGGCAGACTCTCGACTTTCGTTCGGACAAAGCGATATTCGAAGCTTTGCGCTAACGTCAACCGGTTTTTCAGCAGCGGCCCACTGATGTGGAGGCGGGGCGTCGCCGCCTCAATTCCGACCGTTTTGCCGCCGCGCCGTCGCGGGCGCGGCAGGATATTTTGAATCTTAAACGCCCACTTATCTCCGCTCGAACGCGTAGCCACGGTGGTGACGGCGCCGGTGAACCGTCCGTATTCGGCCAAGTAGGGGCTCGCGAGTACCTGCACCTCCTCGATCGCATCAATGGGCAGATTGATAGCAAACTGGCCGGTCACCGGATCGGTCACGTTGGCGCTGTTGACGAGATAGCCGCTCTGGCTCACGCGCGCACCTTTCGGGTTGATGAGTCCATCGGGCCCGCGCACGACGCCGGGCAAGAGCGGCAGCGCATCTTGAAACCGTTCGCTCACCAGCGGGGCGTTCTCCAGCGTTCGCTCTTGCACCGTGCCGGCAGAGGATGACTCCGTGCGCCCAATCGTCTCCGGCTCCGGGGTGACCATCACTTCGCCCGTGACGGGTGCCAGTTCCAACTCCATTCGGATTTCGGCTACCGCACCGGCTTTCACACTGACCGATTGTGTGACGGGTTTGAATCCGCTCATCTCCGCCGTGAGCACATAGGTGCCCTCCGGGAGACCCACGAATGAGAATTCGCCTCGATCATTAGAAAACGTCCCCAGTGACCAGCCGCCGGGCGAATCGAGTCGGACGGTCACCCTGGTCCCCGCCAAATACACCGGCTGACCCTCCGGCCCGAAGCTGATGACGACGCCCCGGATGCTGCCCGTTTGCGCAGCCAGTACTTGGGAATAAAAAAGAACTGAGAGCAGAAGCAGCGCTCCTCGAGTCACACGTCGGAGGAGGGGCCGTAGCCATAGGGCCCGCTCTCGCTCCAAGATCGGCGTGCGTTGGATTCTGATCATATGTGTCCTCTTCACTTCCTCCCGGATGTGTGTTCGCCCCAAGCCGCATTCTGGCGACTCACTTTTGCTCATCGTGGGCTGTTTTTTCAGTTGCGAGAATTTCGTTCAGTGCGCTCCTGGCTTTCTCTCGGACGGAGGCGTCGTCATCCGACTGCGCCACGCGCCGAAGCGGCTCCACTGCCCTTGGGTCCTTCAGGCGTCCCAAGGCTTCTGCCGCGTTGAGCCGAACCCGGACATCGGCATCCTGAAGGCGTTCGATGAGCGGAAGCGTGGCCTTCTTGTCATTCAACAGCCCGAGGGCGAAAGCGGCACTGCGGCGAATGATGGGGTTGTGGCTTGGCAAGGCTTTGATGAGCGGTTCGACTGCGCGTTTATCTCCAATCAAGACCAGCGCGATAGCCGAATTCTGGCAGACATCAGGGTTCTCATCGCTCAACCCCTCGATCAGTACCTTAAGGGCTTGCTCGCTCTTGAGTTGGCCCAGGGCAATGGCAATCGGAACGCAGGCTTGATGCGCTTTATCATGCGGCAGTGAAAGCAACGGCTCCACGGCTCGAGGATCACCCAAACGCCCCAGGGCAAGGGCACTGCTGAGTCGCACGCGTTCGTCAGGGTCTTGCAACGTGTGAATGAGGGGCTCAACGGCTCGTCGGTCTTTGATCAGGCCCAGGGCCAGCGCGGCGGCACCTCGCACACTCGGCTCGGTACTCGTGCGTAGCACTTCCAGGAGCGGCGTGACCGCCTTCCGATCTTGAAGTTGTCCCAGGGCCAGCGCCACCGCCCGCTGCACTCCAGGATCTGAATCGTGGAGCGCCGCGATCAATGGCCTCATGGCCCTCCGGTCTCCCAGTTGCCCGAGAAGCTCGGCCGCACGAACCCGTTGGGCCGGCTGACTGGCCTGGGTGAGCTCTTCGATCAGCTTATTCAGTTGCTCTGAGGAAACCTTCGAACCCCGCTCTTGAGCCACGAGGACTCCAGAAGCAAGCGAGAACCAAACAAACGAGACCAAGCCCAGAGTTAAAATCCGCAAGGAAGCTTTGAACGTCGCGCGGAGGTTGAAGGCGATGTGCCAGCGCCTCTTTTGCATCGTTTCTCCTGTCTCTCCTGTCACGAGAAACCTCCAAGGCTCAGAGTGGAGATCGGTCCCGCCCCATCCACTGTGATGAAACCGACAGGCCTCGCTCGCCGCCATGACAGGTGGCAAACTCGGATTCAGACCGATGCGACGGATGCTCACGAACCCCTAATGGATCCTTTGTTCCAACTGCTCTAAGAGTGCCCTGGCTTCACTGAGCGCGAACTGGTAACCGATCTCGAGCAACTCGGCGCTGTGGCTGAAGTCGAGCAGACCGATGTTTTCGTCCAGGCACGGCTCGAACACGAAGAACCGCGTCCGCTCCCGGTACGGCTCCAGCTCACACTCGCTTCGGTGATTGAGACTGATGTCGAACGAGCGTGAGAGAATGCCGAGAATTCCCTGCGGCGCGCGCGCGAGCGGTCGGCGGCAGCCGCACCGTATGGCCAGAACCACTCGCGCACCTTTTTGGGCGGCCACGTTCAGCGGCAAGTTATTCGCCAAGCCACCATCTACGATCTCGCGCCCAGCTATCCTGACCGGCGGCAGCACGCCGGGAATCGCGATGCCGCCCAAAAGGGCTTCGATCAGATTCCCGCTCTCCAGCATCACCACTTCTCCGGTTCGCAGGTCCGTGCCGATGATCGTAAGGGGGATCAGGAGGTCTTCAAACCGAGTCGGAAGATAGCACGCTAGAAATCGCCGGAGCTTTCGGTTATCATACAGGCTCGCGGCTGTTCGCGGGCTCCAGAGCAACTTCCAATTGAAGCCGAAAAGGTCGGAGAATTTCACCTTCCGCCAAAGTTCGATGATCCGAGCGACCGGCATCCCAGCGGCGATGAACGCCCCGTTCACGGCCCCAATCGAAACCCCAACGAGTCCGTCAATCGGCACCTTGAGGTCTTGCAGGGCGCGATAAAACCCCACTTCCACCGCGCCCTTACTGCCCCCGCCGCAGAGCACGAGAATGACCGGCCTTGAGGCTTCAGCGTTCATCTCACATTCCTACCCATTTTGTCTTTGACACTCATCATCATACCTTCAAAAACTCAATTCGACTGTGAAATAGCTTACAGTTGTGACCAGACTACGGACTCCACACTCGATATGTTCGGACGCTCCCAAGGCCGTCCGTGAGAGATCAAAGGACACGACAACACAGAGTTCCTCATCCTCGACCTGAGCCTTTGGCCACATCATTCTGGTTGTGATCGTGGTGATCAGGTGGCGCTACGGACGACGCCGCATTTTTTCGGGCGAGCGGTTTCACTCCAATGATCCCGAGGTGCTCCCGCATGTGTCGGACAATGGTGTCTGTCCCCCTCTTCTCTTATCTGGTCGCCGCGTTCGCTCTCCCAAAGCTCGGATAGTGGCCTTTTTCTCCGGCATGACCACGCGAGTAGAATCGGCTCAGCCTCTCTCGATCGAGAATAAGGTGCCCATACCGCACCTCAAGTATTCCTTGCCCCTTCCACTTCCGTAAGACAGCATTCACATATTCCCGCGTAAGGCCGAGCATACACGCGAGTTCTTCCTGAGAGAATCGAACAACGCACGGCGATGCCTCATCCCGATTTCGGTCTTCGACGCACAGCCGGTAGAACAACTTCAGGAGCCGTTCATGAGCTGTTGAGTAAGCCAGGTCCTCAACCTTCTCCTGCAGCTCATACACTCGGTGCATGAGCACGCGAATGAAGCTGATGGCGACTTCCGGATGCCGCATGCAGAGGCCCAGAAAATCCCGCTCCGTGAGCGCGCAGAGCCAAACGTCCGTGTGCGCTTTGGCTTCGGTCATCCCCGTGTCCTCCTTCGGAGCAAACAGCTCGCCGAAGACATCGCCGCTTCCGAGCACGCCCAGAATAAGCTCTTTCCCCTCGCGCGTGACGGTCGAGATCACCACCTCCCCTTCGCCGATGATGTAGAGGGTACGGACCGGCTCGCCCATATGATAAATGAATCGGCCCTGCGGGAAATGGCGCATCGGCGCGATCCGGGAGAGCTCCTGAAGCTCACGCTCGCTCAGGCCTTCGAAGATGTGCGCCTGACGCAAGCACCAGAAACCTTCTCGGGCCATAAGTTTCCCTCTCTGAGGACATTCAGCAGCAGGGACCGCACAGGCTCCCCACCGCCCCTGTCCGTCAACTCCGCCTCGTTTTCATCTCCCGCGCCAGGGCCTTAACCTCCAGATCCTGGAGATCGCCCCGGGCGTCGAGGACTCGTGACTGAATCAATCGAAGCTACCGGTCACGCCTTGAAACCGGCGCATCGCTTGCCGGAAGACCCACCGGATCGCCCGCGAGGCTTTGTAGCAATAGGCCAGGTTGTGATTGAGCGTCGAGAAGCACTGCGGCTGGCAGCTTTTCTTCATCTCGTTGAGCTGGCGCACATCGAACTTCGGATTCTCAATCGTCCCCCAATCGTAGGTGGCCGAATACATGGGGAAGCAGGGCGCCAGTGTGCCGTCAACGCGGATGATAATCGAGTTCTGCCCTGCTCGACAGCTCCAGTCCTGCAGTTGACCTCGCATGAACCTCTTCATGTCCTGTAAGCGCTGCACCGAATTGACCATCTTGTATCCCTGCAGGTTCTTCTCGATGAGCCAGTCAATCACCTCGTCCACCCGAGGCCAATCCTCCGGGCGAATAAAGGTGCTGTTGTTCTCGTAATGCTGGAAATGGCCTTCCTCGATCATCGGCGATTCGTTGATATGGTAGTCGGTGGCAATGCCATGCTCGTGAGCGATCTCGGTCAGTTGCTTGACGTCCTCCAGATTGTTCCGGCAGATGTTGATGTTGAAGAACACACAGTAACCGTAGCGGTACTGCTTCCGGATCAGATAGTCAAAATACGACCGGATGGGATTCAGCGCCTTGGGCAGCCCCGGTTTCTCGTCCACGCAATCTACGGCCAGGTTTACGACGGCGACGCCCGCATCGGCAATGCGGTCGATGACATCCGGGCGCAACAGCCGTCCGTTGGTGGGCAGATAGACCCAAAAGCCTTTCTTCGCCGCGTAGTAAATGACCTTGTGCACGAACTGTGGGCGCAAGAGCGGTTCGCCGCCCATCAGCGCGAGCACGCGACAGACCGTATCCTCAGAGAGCCAATCTATCGAACGCTTGGCAACATCTTCCGTCATGCCCTTCACGCGATTATCAAAAGCCCAACAGTAGTGACAATCCAGATTACACTTCCACTCGGTGAAGAGATACGCGATGATGGGATGGAAGTCTCCAGGCAACACGCGCGACTGGATATAGGGGATCAACCACCCCCGGATCGCTCGCCAGATGTAGGGCGCTGTCCAATGGCGCTTTCCCGCGACCGCTGCCCGATGAGCTTCTTCCTCGCTCGGATCATCGCCCAGTAGTTCCGGGTGCTGGGGGAAGACAGGTTCGGGCAGGGTTTGAGGTTGAGCCGAAGGCGGCAGCGTGGGCCTTGTTCTCGGCTTGGTGAGCAACTGATGAAGGGGAACATCCACCCGAAACCGAGGAGGCGATTCGCTCGGAACAGGTGCGAGTGAAACGCTTTCGCTTTGTACCGCTTTCACTTTCCTCATAGAGCCTCCTTTTCCTTGGTAGTTCGGCTGGTTTCGAAGACGCGCCCAGTACGGACAGTCACCGGATGCCTTCCAGCCTGAAGGTCTTCATCTTAACGCCCTCTCTTCAAGGACGTCAATGAGAGTCTCTTCTCACTCGAAGCCACGGGAATGGGACGCGCGATATCGGCCACCATCCGCATCATGTAATCTTCCATCTCCGGCGTGCTCATCGTCTCCTTCAATCCCGGCGGACCGTAAAGCAGCATGTTGGCCTTGATCTCCGGCATGCGGGAGAGGATGTGGTTCTCCAACCTCACTTTGGCCGTGAGCGTCTTCGCCTCCTGGGGAAGGTCGAACGTGAAGGTCTCCACGCGCGTCTCATCCGGCCTCAATGCGGTGTTATAAACCAGCCGAGCGGCCGCCCACTCTTCCACCGGCCTTCGACCCGTCTCCGGATCCTCGAACTCCTGGCCGTACTTTCGGAGGTCTTCGAAGACCTTATCGCCTTTCTCATCCACGACCGTCACAAAGAGTTTCAACTCATTCGCATAGGGACATCCATCGGGGAAGTTGTGTCCTGCCAGATTAGTCACCTTACAGGTCAAGATCACCCGATTTCCTTCCTTTCGCATGTTCACATCGAGCTTCGCACCTTTTTGGACCATCTCCGGGGAACGCCCACCATGGAAGCCGTGAAAGCTCGTCCCTTCTTTTCTGACCGGCCCGCCCACAGCGATAGCTTGATTCGGTGTCCGCGGCATGTGACAGGACTGGCAGGTCATCCCCTTCTTGGCCGCTTGACTTTGTCGCCACGTGCTATATTGCGTGCAGCAGGGCGTCTCTCCTCCTGATCCCGAATTGTTATACTCGTGGCAGGTGGCGCAGAGCTCCGACTTTCGGAAGAAATCCCGATAGGCCGTCCCATGAATGGGGGACACCGCGTCTTTGAAGGGGCCGAAGAAGGTGATCTTCTCGCCTTCCTTCGGGAGGCTCACCCGGAACTTCTCGTTGGGATTGTTGTGCGAAACGCTCTTCGGATCATTCGGATCGAACGTCAGCTCGGAGATCAGGTGGCAGCCTGTGCACCCGATGGATTGACTCTTCACCTCGCCGAACAACACCTCTTGAAGAACCTGCTCGGTCTTTCCCAAAGGCTCCATCAAGGGCGCGTGGCATCTCAGGCAGTATGCAGCATTGGGATTTCTCGCTGTCGCCATGTAAAGCCGCTGCATCATGATCATCGGCGGAGTGGCCAAGGCTCGCGCCATCCAGGACTCTTTCCATTCTTGATACTGCTTCGGATGGCAGGTCCCACACACTTCCGGGGGAGTTTCCGGAGTCAGGGGAGGGATCTGAGCCGCCTCAGTCCTCGCCTTCGCCTCGGAGGAGCGCTTCGAGAATGTCGCGGCGCTGACAAGCAGAGTGAAACAGAGGGCCACCAGGGCTAACCTGACCGGTGTACACCTTATCCCGAGTCGCATAAACCCTCCTTTCGCCCGAAGGATTCCCCGGGCCGATCCATCGCCTCACCTTTTCCCAAACTTGCTACTTCGCCACGGCGCTGGCGATCTTCGCCAGCACGCCATCGAGTTCTTCGCCCAGGCCCTTGAGCTTCGGATACGGGCCGAATGTGATCGAGGGCTTGCGATAGGTGAACATCACCCCCATATCGCCTTCCATGACCACAATCCTTAAGGGGATCTCGATCCCTGCTCGATGGTCGTTCTCGAACAGAACCTTTCCATACTTGGGATGGAAGAACT
The DNA here is from genome assembly GCA_964615335.1 of uncultured Clostridia bacterium. Classification (GTDB taxonomy): domain Bacteria; phylum Acidobacteriota; class Blastocatellia; order HR10; family HR10; genus HR10. Next base: position 54,175 of record CAZTMT010000008.1, on the reverse strand, counting down.
CCAGCGTCATCATCCCCCTGGTCCTCACCCCCACCATCGCGAGCATCGCTTGGTGGTCAATTCGCTGGACGACCATCATCCCCTGGGCCTCGATGGCTTTTTGAAGCTCCGTGAGCGTCTCCCGGAAACCGTACCGAGACATGCCCATGACGCGATCCGGCAACATCTCATGCTCTCGATGCTCCTGGGCGCCCGCCGAAAAGATCGACAGTCCCAGAAGCGCGAACACGACGAGTAACGAGCACATCATCCCGCGCATCGTCCTGACCTCCTGAAGAGATTTCCTCACCCGGAGGGGGCGCAGCAGGCCTCCTGAGTGCTGCTCACGGGCCTCTTATGCGCTTGGCTTTCATAAAGCACCAGCGCCTTATGCACCCAGGCTTCGCCCGGGCAGCCCCCCATCGCCATCGCGACGTTCAGGATCTCGATCATCTCCTCGCGCGTGACGCCAAGATTCACAGCTTTCTCGACGTACATCCGCACGCAGGGTTCACACTTGATGACCGTAGAGATCGCCAACGCCGTGAGCACCTTCACCTTCGAGGGAAAGAGCCCATCGGCGTAGGCGACCTCCCGAATATGGGCCAAAGCCTCATGAATCTGTGGGCTCAGCTCCGAAAGATCCACAGTGATCATTCCTGTCTTTGCCTCTCGCACCATCTCTTTTCCCTCCCGATCAAACGGCCGTGAGGGCCGCCCGCCTCCCCCGCTCCGAAGAGGTCACGGCTGGACCGTGCGCACAACTCCAACCTGGAATCCCGTGCGCTCGATCGCCTCCTTGAGCTGCGGCAGGCCGACTCGTGTCGGATCGTATGCGATAACGGCCCGACCGTCCTCATGGCTCACTTCCGCGGACTTCACGCCCGGCAGTTGCCGGAGCGCTTGCGCAATAGTGACCGCACAGCCCGCACAGCTCATGCCGCGAACTTCCACCACCGCGCGCTTCAGGGCAGAAGCCTCCCTCACAGCCGCCGAAACTCGATCCCCCGCGGCGGCCCGGGAACGTGAGGTTCCCTGAGGTGCTTGAGGGGCTTTCAGCGAAGGAGACGATTCCGCTGATTCCCTCTGAGACCCCCCCACGGCTCCAGAATCATGCCGCGCGTCCGAAGAAGAACTGCCGGCCTGAACTGCACTCGTCTCCCCGAGAGCTTCCCTTCGGGGGGAGAGCACGGACCAGACGGCGCCGGAGTAGTAGGGGAAAGCGGCGAAGGCCACAACAAGCGCCGTCGCCAGCCAGAGCAGGATCTTACTGGAGCGGCTCACTGAGGGGCGCGTCGCGCAGACACTCCCCTCAGCGCAGCGGACCTCAGGCCGACGATAGGTGAAATAAAACCCCAGCGCCAGCAACCCAAAGGTCACCCCCAGAAGATAGGGCCGCCAGGTCTCAAAGACCGCAGCCGCGCTGAAACTCCCCAGCCCCAGCACAACCGCCGCGATCGGCCCCAGACAGCAAAGCGAGGCCGTGATCGCCGCCAGGATCGAAGCAATAAGCGTCGTTTCTCTTTTCATGCGTTTCCTCCTTCAATGTGCAGGATACACCCTGGAGCACGCTCCAGAGTCAAGTCCCCGCGGCTCGACAGGGCGACGTCCGCTACCGGTTGGATGCTCCTGCAGAAAAAGCCTTGAGCGTCAGGACAAGGGCACCATCCCGTCGCACGTGAAGTTTTCCCGTCAGAGTGACCTCCCGATCCCGAATCCCCGGGGCCGCTTTCAGCCGGGCGAACGATTCGTTCTCGGCCAGCCGGAACGCGTCCTTGCCGTGTGCGGGCGTGGCGATCCACCCTTTCGAAGTCGCGACGATTCGTCCGACCAGCGTAACCTCCACCTCCCGAATCGGATGGAATCCCACTTCGTCCTTGAGCGCGGAGAGGATCTTTTTGACCTCAAAAGGAGCCTGAGGATCCGCCTCTATCTCGATCACTCCGTCGCGCGAATACGTGGCTTGGGCAACGCCAGCCTGGCGCTGGAGCAGACTGCTCACTGTGCTCGGTCAGAGGAACGCGAGCGCCTTGTTCGCCCGCACATCGCCGACCACCCGAAGGCGCACCGGAGACGTCTGCGCCCACGTCGAGAGGGAAAGGCACAGGACGAATCCGACCACAGGCGCGATTCGATCGCTTTTCAGTTTCATTTGTGTTCCTCCCGCCAGCCAAAATGCTGACGCGAACATTTCGCGCGAGGCCCCCGATCGAATCACCTCGCGCGGCGCTTACCTCCCGGCATGCGCCTGTTCTCCACCAAGCGAGCTGGTGAGGACCTGACGAAGCGCGGCACGAATCTGGGCCTTGGAAGGCCATCCGGACACACGGCCTTCCTCATCCACGTACACGCGACACCCGAAGCCGACACCCGAATTCGCGGCTTCCTGTCCCTCCAGGTCCACGCCGTTCAGGCGAATCGTGGGCGAGCCGAGAAATCCTCGAACTTCGGCTTCCTCCGGCGAAGCGATGGGCACTTGTTCAACTGTCGCCTCGATTCCCTCTTCGGCTAAAACTTCGAAGAGGTTCTCCAGAGCCCGTCGCCATGAAGGACAGCCCTCGAAATAAAGCACCTCAATCTTCATCTTCCCTTTTGCGTGTCGCATACATCCCCCACAAACGCTCCGGCACGAACGTCAAAAGACATGCCCCCATGAGGATGAAAGCGCCAATCCCGAGCCACCCATATGGGCCAAGCGAAAGCACGCCGATCCCGTGGGAGAGAACCACAGCCGCCCCGAGCAAAAAGAAAGGACCTGTGAAACGACAATGCACGCGACCGCACCGAGACGCGTTGATCGCACAGCCCACGCCGGCCGTCGTCAGCGAAAGTGTCCACACAGCAGTTCGCCACGAAGGGCTGAGGAAGAAGCCGAGCAGGAACGCGGCCAGAGGCACTCCCCAAAGCCAGAAGGCCGCGCGTCTGTTGTGAAGGAGATCTTTTTGCTCCGTAGCGGCACAACATCCCCTTCTCCCCTCCGCTCGATCCGCGATCAGGCTCTTCTCACTTTTTCCTTCTCCTGGCATCGCCTCCCACGCTCCCTGACGGATGGACGAGTTCTTCGATGAGCGGACAGCTCTGGCGACGCGCGAGGGCTCGTTCGCACGCCGTCTTGTATGCCGAGAGCTCGCGCCGCAACCGGAGGATCTCGCGATACCGATGATCCAGCTCCTCGAGCTTTCGCGCGATCAGATCCAGAACATGTGAGCAGGTTTGCGGATCCGCCGATCCCAACCGCACGATCTGCCGGATCTCCTCGAGCGTGAAGCCGAAGCGCTGCGCTCGCTTGATGAAGGCCAGCCGATCCACAACGTGCGCCTCGTAGAGCCGATAACCACTCGGCGTGCGCGCCGGCTTGGGCAAAAGCCCAAGCCGCTCATAGTACCGAAGGGCATCAACGCTCAGGCCGCTGCGCGCGGCCACCTCCCCGATCTTCAGCATGCTTCCCTCCTTTCTCACAAGCGACATGATAAACCCTGGAGTATGCTCCAGAGTCAAGCCCTTCGCAAAAAAAGGTGGAAAAGACCCCGCGCGGGCCTACAGCCAGGACTCGAAACCACCGCAGGCGAGAGAAAAGAAACCCCGGGTGAAGCGGCAGCAGGACTAACATTTCCCACTCCGCAAAGAGCCCTCGAAGAGGGCGACGGACGATAGCCTGGGGTGAAGCGGCAGCGGAACCCTGTTTGGGACCGAACCTCATTCCATAGAGAGCCTGCTCTGGCAGGCGACAGAAAATAGCCTGGGGTGGAGCACGAGCGGAACTCCAGGAAACGGGGTTCCAATGATTCGTGAGCCCGCCTGTGGCGGGCGGCACACCGGGTCAGAAGCCTGACGAATCGAAGGACGCCATTCGTACATCCCCCGATGTTGTGACCTGGCGTGTGTGAACCAGACCGGTGGGGTGACGCCCTGGTGTGTCGCCCCCTCCGGGGGCTTGTGGGGGAATTGGGGGGCTCACGTCCCGTTCCTAGGGCTCACGCCCTAGGCTATTCTCTGTCGCCCGCTGGCGCGGGCTCTTTACGGAAGAGTGTCGTTCTCCAAATGGGGCTCGCGCCCCGAGCTATTCTCTGCCGCCCACCAGAGGCGGGCTCTCTGCGGAATGGGATCCATTTTCTTTGGGAAAACGGGGAGCTCGCGGTTTCCTGAGGCTGATGCCTGCCAGAGGTGCGTTTCCCTGCGGAAGGGGCATCGCAGCCCCTTCCGCAAATGGGGCTTGCGCCCCAAGTTTCGCTCACCTCGCGAGCTTTTCTCGGGCAACAGATTTGGCCGCCGAACCGCAGAAGCCACAACAAGAGCCCTCAGTCCTGCAGCAGGAGCCTGTACAGCCTTCCACCTGAAAGCCCGCCTTACGAATCGCCTTATGGAGCTGTTCCATCGTCACCTTGCTGTCATCGTACGTAACCTGCACATTGCGCTGCTCGAAGCTGGCTTTCACGGCCTGAACGCCCTCGATCTTCTTGAGCGCGGCTTCGATCTTCGCCGGACACCCTTGGCACATCATCCCCTTGATCGGGATGGTCGCCGTCTTGGTCGCCGCGAAGACCCACATCGCGGCGAAAGTTCCAATGCCCAGAATCATCGAGGTCTTTCTGAGACTCTTCATATCTCTCCTCCTGATTGAGAATCTGCCGGAACCTTCTTGGCTCCGGAAGGGCTCAGTGAGATTCGAGCGACTTCAACGAGACCACCTTAAATCCGACCTTCTCAGCGGCTTGTTGCAGATCTTCCAGCTTCACCCTTCCCCGCTCATAGGCAATGACCACCTCCTTTCTCCCTTTATTCAGCTCGCACCGATGGACGCCCGGGACCTTTTGAATCGCACGAGCGAGCTTCTTCTCATCGCGCGCGCAGCAAAAACCCGTATTGTCGCATCCGCCTTGAATCACCTTCAAGGTGATCTCCTGCAGGGGGACGCTCGATGGCGGAGCCTCCTTCCTGGGGGGCGACTCGTCCTCTGACCACCATCGAGGAAGGAACCCCGCAAACGCTGCCATCAAAAGCGCCACGCCCACTGCGGCCGCGGACCAGAGAAGGTGACGCCTTCTCATCCTTCCGGTTCGCGCCGCACTCGGCACCGGGAAAGGGGAATGAGCGAGTATCCGCAGCGGAACCTCATCGGGCAACCCCACCTGCGAAATCAGGCGCGAGGCAAAGAGCATCTTCTCATACTCGGTGCGGCATCGGGAGCACCGATGCATGTGGCGTTCCAGTTGCGCTCTCCGGCGCGGATCCAGCTCGCCGTCCAGATAGGGGGAGATCCAGCGCTGGTAGTACCAGCAGGAGATTCGCCCTCCCCATCTCCGCATGGCGATTCGCATCTAAAATGCCCCCCTCAAATGCTCCAGTTTACGCGCCAGCAACTTTCGAGCGCGATTCAATCGCGAGGCGACCGTCCCTTCCGAGCACCCCATGCGCCTCGCGATCTCGGCGTAATTGAGTCCTTCGATCTCTTTCAAGATGACTGTCACTCGCAGCTCCGGGGGGAGGCTGAGAATGGCCCGATGAACCCGATCCCGGATCTGCGCCCCCAAGACCTTCGCCTCCATCGGCTCGGGCTCTTCACCTTGCACCCTGTGTCCCTGCGCGAGGCTCTCTCCTGCCCGCTCCCGCCGGCAATGATTCAGACAACAGTTGACGGCCAACCGGTAAAGCCAGGTCGAAAACTTCGCCTGTCCGTGAAAGCGATGGAGCTTCTCATAGACCCTCAAAAAGACCTCCTGCGTCACATCCTCCGCCGTTTCCGGACTCCCTGTCATCGCATAGGCCAAACGAAAGATACCCAAACGATAACGCCCATAGAGCTCCGCGAAAGCCCGCTCGTCGCCCGCCCGTATGAGCTTGACCAGCTCCTCATCGGTTGGTTTCACATGCTCGCAGCCGGCTGCCTTCTCCACTTTTCTTCACACCCTATTAGACACAGAGTGTGCCTCCATTCTTCAAAAATTTCCACGCCGTTCATGTCGGGAACTCTCTCCGGCTCGAGCCGGGAAAGAGCGGAGCGCCCGCGTGACGGAAAGGGATGACCTGGTGGAGTCGAGATGGGCCGCTTCACAGGATCCCCCCTTCGCCCTGACGCAAGTGGACCGCTTTGCGAGCGGGTCGGAGGCTGTAGTATACTGAGCCGTCACCTTGACAGGCGAGGGAGAGATCATGCGGAAGAACCTTCTGACGCGTTTCGTCTCATGGCCTACCGGAAGGTCTGAGGAGACTGTCTCCGGCGAGAGACGGAAGGTAGAACTTCCGGTGAGCGCCAAGTTCAGATATCTCTCGGCGATGAGGATCTTCGCCGATTTGAGTCCGGATGAGATCCATGAGATCGAACGGGCGACCACGATGGTGACCCATCCGCCGGGAAAGATCTTCTACATCCCGGGGGAGACGGGCGAAGTGCTCTATCTGCTCAAGCGCGGGCGTGTGCACCTGTATCGGCTCTCCCCCGAAGGGCGGAAACTCATCCTCGCGACGCTGGAACCCGGCGTGCTCTTCGGCGAAATGGCGCTTTTCGGACAGGGCATGTACGACACCTATGCGGAAGCCGCAGAGGAATGCCTCCTCTGCGTGATGAGCCGACAGGATGTGAAACGGCTTTTGCTCAGCAAGCCTCACGTCACCCTCCGCGTGCTGGAGGAGATGAGTCGCCGCCTCCTTGAGGCCGAAAATCTCCTGGAGGAGATCGCCTTCCGAAACGTTCCGAGACGATTGGCTGCGCTTCTGCTTCGTCTTTCAAACGGACGCGGCGAGATCGTCGGCTACAGCCACCAGGACCTGGCTGAGATGCTGGGCGTTTATCGGGAGACGGTCACTCTCTGTCTGGATGAGTTCAAAAGGCGAGGTCTGGTTGAGATCGGCCGGAAACGCATTCGCCTCGTGCGGCCTGAACGGCTCCGAGAACTCTCCCCGGACGAAAAGTAAACAATCTCACAGACTCCTCACGTCACAGAGTGTAAGATCACCCGGCGAAAGGAGGGAGCCGATGCGGAGAGGGATTCTCTTGCTGGTTTCACTGCTTGGGTGTTACGGCCTGATCTCCTCTCAACAAAAGCGAATTCATCTCGATGCGGGACCGGGCCAGCGTCCCTTCGACGTGACCCAACACTCGGTTCCTCTGGAAGAGATCATCGGCGGGGGACCGCCCCGAGACGGGATCCCAGCACTGGATCATCCGAAACACGTCACAGCGCAAGAAGCCAATCGCTTCCTGAACCCGTGGGACCGCGTCCTCGGAGTCGTCTTCGATGGTGTCGCCAAAGCCTATCCGATTCGCATTCTCAACTGGCATGAGATTGTCAACGACGAGGTGGGCGGTCGGCCCATCACCGTCACCTGGTGACCGCTCTGCAGCTCGGGCGTCGTGTACGACCCGGTCATTGACGGAAGACGATTCACCTTCGGCGTTTCGGGGAAGCTCTATAAAGCCGCGCTTGTGATGTACGATCGGCAGACTGAAAGCCTCTGGTCCCAGATCAAGGGGGAGGCCATCGCCGGCCCGATGACAGGCGCGAAGCTGAAGGCCGTGCCGAGCTATCACACAACCTGGGAGGCGTGGAGGTCGCGCTACCCCCATTCGCTTGTTCTCTCTCTGGAGACGGGCTACACGCGGGACTACGGGAGAAATCCCTATCAGGAGTACTGGGAGATGGGGCAGCCCCCCCGCATGCGCAAGCCGCCGGCCCAAAAACCGAGCGTGAGCTTGAGGCCGATGGAGCGCGTGCTCGGCGTGCAGGTCGGCGAGACCAAGAAAGCCTATCCCCTCTCAGTGCTTCGGAGGATGCCGGAGACGTTCGAGGACGAGGTCGCGGGCAAAAAGCTCCGCATTCACTTCGACAAGAAAGCCGAGAGCGGATACGTGACCGACGAAAGGGAGACCGTCGTCCCCTCTGTGATCTTGTTCTGGTTCGCCTGGAACGATTTCTATCCTGAGACGCTCGTCTTCACGGGGAGGCCGAACGAGAAACGGTGATGGAGCGCACTCCCTTCTCGATCAGGGCGAATCGGGCCTCCGTCCTTCGGTCGGACGGGCCGCATCGCAGGGCCCCGAGATAACAGGTGCAGGAGCCAAGAAAAGATGAGCCAAGAGAAAGATCGGCGAGACGCGAAGCATCCGGAAGCGCGCTCGAAAGAGACGCTCTCGAAAGAGATGACCGGGATCACCGAAATATCCCCGGGATCGCGGCGTTCGTTTCTCGGGTGGGCGATCGGTCTGATGGGAACGACGATCCTGGGCACGCTCGGCGTTCTCTTCACCCGATACACGCTGTCGCCGGCGCTCAAGAGATCGGCGGAGAAGGACGAATGGCTTCCGGTCGCTCCCCTGGATGAGATCCCCCCGGGCGAACCGGTCAAGCGGGCTCTCGTGATCTCACAAGATGGCGGATGGGGACGGTTCAACACGCAACAACTGGTCTGGATCGTCCGAGATGCCGATCGCCTCACTGTCTACTCGGCGATCTGTCCCCATCTGGGATGCACGATCAATGCGGCCGAAGGCGGCTTCATCTGTCCCTGTCACGGCAGCGCGTGGGATCTGAAGGGAAAGAGACTCGCCGGCCCGACGCCGCGCGGGATGGACACGCTCGAATATCGTCTGGAGGGCGGTTGGGTGCTTGTGAAATACCGCTTCTTCCGACAGGGCGTGCCGGAAAAAGAACCCCTTGTCTGAGGGCTTGCAGAATGGCTCAGGAGCGGAACTGGATTGACTGGATTGAAGAGCGAACGGGCTTTCGCAAAATAGCGCGCGCCTTTCTGAACGAGCCCATTCGCGGCGGGGCGCGCTTCGCCTATGTCTTCGGCAGCGGGCTTCTCTTCCTTTTCGTGCTTCAGATGGCAACGGGCATTTTCCTGACGATGTATTACGTGCCTTCGGCCGATCATGCCCATGTGAGCGTCGCCTACATTCAGAAGGCTGTAGCGATGGGCGCTCTGGTTCGCGGACTCCATCACTACGGGGCCAGCGCCATGCTTCTGCTCTTGATCGCCCATCTGACGCAGGTCTATCTCTTCGGAGCCTATAAGCCGCCTCGCGAGCTGGTGTGGATTGCCGGCGTCTGCATGATCCCTCTTGTTCTGGGCCTGGCCTTCACCGGATACCTGCTTCCCTGGGACCAGGAGGCTTATTTCGGCACCAAAGTGGGCGTGGGCATCCTCGGGGAGATCCCGCTTGTGGGCCGATGGGGACAGCGCTTTCTGCTCGGAGGACGTGATCTGACGACGCTCACGCTCTCGCGATTCTTCGTCCTGCACGTCCTTGTGCTTCCGCTGATTCTGGCCGGGGTGATCGCCCTGCACCTTTTCCTCTTCCGACGCGCCGGGGCGGCCGGGCCCTATCACCACAGGGATGATCACCGGGTTGAGCCTTTCTACCCCCATCAACTGTTCAAGGACATGCTCTTCATCTTCATCGTCTTTCTCATCCTCATGTTCCTGGCCGTGAGATTTCCGGCGCCTCTGGGGCCACAGGCCGACCCCACATCGGATTTCCTCGCGCGACCGCCCTGGTACTTCCTGCCGCTCTTTCAGCTTCTCAAATATTTTCCCGGCAAGCTCGCCCTCATTCCGGCAGCGATTCTTCCCGCTCTCGTTCTGGGCGCTCTCTTTCTTCTTCCATTTCTCGACCGACGACCGGAGCGACATCCCTGGCGTCGGCCTGTGGCCGTCAGTGCCCTGGCTTTTCTTCTGGGCGGCAGCGTCGCGCTCGGCGCGCTCTCGAAATACCAGGATCTCGCAAATCCGGACGTTCGCGCTCGGCTTCGCACACATGAGGAACAGGCGCGCGCTTTCCTGAAGGCTCCTTTCATCCCGCAGGAGATCGGACGTTCGATTCCGATCGAGCCTCCGACGGTCAAAAATCCTCCGGTCGCGGGAGCACGCGCGCTCAAGATCTATCTGGCCAACTGCGCCCATTGCCATGGAACCGATGCCACAGGCGGCCCCCTGGCCCCGTCTCTGGTGAAGCTGGCTCAGAGGAAGCGTCTCACGCGCTCTTTCCTCATAGAGTACCTGGCCGGCCACGGGCGCGAACCCACGCCGGGCTCGATGCCGAAGTTCGCGCAGCTCACGGGCGAAGACCTCCAAACTCTCGCCGACTGGCTTCTGGTTTTGGAGGCTCCCCTTCGAGAAATTCCGGTCGCCTCGGCCGCTTCGCCTCCGCCTTTCAGAAAGAGCCGAGAGAAGGCCGCCCGTTTCGAAAAGAGCACTTCGGCGCCCTCCGCTCGTGAGGTCTCCGGGTCGCCCGGAGATCACGCGGAGTTCCCTCCTCCACCGGCTGCCTTCATGGCCCACTGCGCCTTCTGTCATGGAGCGCGCGGAGAGGGGAAAATCGGTCCCCCCCTGATCGGTGTCGCGGACAAACCGCAGCGCAGCCGGGAGGACTTGGTTCAGCTCTTGCTCGATCCCCGAGCGTACGGCCTGAAAGACCCCATGCCTGCGCGTTTCCCCGCCCTCACGGAAAAAGACATCCAGGAGATCGTTGAGTGGCTCCTAAAATTGAAGTGACTGTATGATCCTTTACAGTCTCTCCCGCTGATCTCCTGTATGCTCTCCTGACGAAGGAGGAGAGACGATGACGCTGCAGGAGTGGGAGCGCTTAGGAGCCCGTCTCAGGTGTCCTCTCTGCGGGGCGAAGGACTTCGATCCGAAGCTTCGGTGCGATCCCGGTCATGTCCCCTGCTGGACGGCGGTGCGGTGCCAGCGGTGCGGCCATGAATTCGATGCCGAAGAGATCCTTCGAGCCGCGAATTCGGACTCGCCGGAAGGCCCATCGCAGGGGGACACACCGTGACGGGCCTCTCCTCGGAGGCTCTTCACCGAGCGGACGATTCGGTGAAGACCCCGACGAGGCGGCGGCCTCCGCAGAGTCTCCTCGCAATCACAAGAGGAGAGCGCTTATGAGCCCATTAACGGAGGCTCTCTCAGATCGGGAGCTTGCGCAAGCTGCGGCTGTGGGCGAGATCTGGGCTTTTGAAGAGCTTTACCGGCGCTATCGAAAAAAGGTCTATAGCTTCTGCGTGCGGATGCTCGGGCACATCCCGGATGCTGAAGAGGCGACCCAAGAAGTCTTCCTCCAGCTCTATCGCAAGATTGGGACCTTCAAAGGCACGGCCGCTTTCAGCACATGGCTCTATCGTCTGATGACCAATACCGCGCTCATGTACGTGAGAATCCATCGCCGCAAAGCGCACGAAGAACTGCTGGAAGAAGAGCCGCCCCGGGGGATTAGAGAGACGAGGGTTGGGTCGGATGAATCCCTCATCAGCCGAATCGATCTGGAGTGGGCGATTTCCCGTCTCCCGCCCGGCTATCGCCTGATCTTTCTCCTCCATGATGTGGAAGGATATAAGCACAAGGAGATCGCCAATCTTCTGGGCATCGCCCGAGGGACGGCGCGATCGCAACTGCACAAGGCTCGCCTGAAGCTGCGCGAACTCTTGACGGAGGGCTCCGCGTGCTCCCCCTCCGACCGATGTGCAGCGGAAGTGCTGCGCGGCGAAATGTAAGGTTCTTCACAGATTCCGGCTCGGATGAGGAGTAGGATAACCGACCCGAGAAACACCGAATCTTTCGGCAAGGAGGCGACCATGAAAAAAGGGATGATTCGAATCCTCTCGCTTGTCCTCGTGGGATTGACCCTTGCCCCGACGATCTCAAAGGCTCAAGAATCCTTCGGGAGCATCGAAGGCGTGGTGACGGATCCTCAGGGAGCTGTCATTCCCGAAGCGAAGGTCACGGTGACGCAGGCTGCGACCGGCCGGATTTTCACGACCCAGACGAGTCGAAGCGGCGTGTATGTGGTGCGATCCTTACCCCCCGGCGAATATGAGGTGAGAATCGAAGCGCCGGGATTTCGGATCGGAGTTCGCCGAGTCATCGTCACGGTGGGGACGACAGCCGTCGGGGACGTGAGGCTGGAAGTGGGAACGCCCACGGAAGTCGTGACCGTCCAAGCAGAAGCCATTCAGGTGAATACGGTCCGATCGTCCATAGAAGGCGCCATCACCTCGCGGCAGATCGATGAGCTTCCGCTCAATGGGCGCAACTACCTGGACCTGGCGCAGCTTGAACCCGGCGTTCAGGTCGTGGATGCCGGCGGGTTCGATCCGACGAAAAACGGCTTGAGCGGCATCAGTGTGGGCGGACGCTCAGGACGGAGCACCCGCATCCAGGTGGATGGCATTGACATCACCGACGAGGTCGTGGGCACGACGACACAGAACATCTCGCAGGATGCCCTGCAGGAGTTCCAACTGAGTCGAAGCACCTTCGATCCTTCCACCTCCCTGACCTCCTCGGGAGCTGTGAACGTCCTGACGCGCAGCGGGACGAATGAGTTTCACGGCAGCGGGTTCTTCTTCTTCCGCGATGAGGAGGTCGCCGCATTTCCCGGAACGACTCGCGATCCCGCGAATCCCAGCCCGGAATTCGATCGCGAGCAGATCGGCTTCCGGGGCGGTGGACCGTTTGTCAAGGACAAGGCGTTCTTCTTCCTCAACTACGAGCGGAACAACCAGGACGATACGCGATTGCTCTCGAGCTTCGACTTCCCCCAATTTCGCGGACCGGCCGCTGCCCCCTTCGATGACCGCATGTTCCTAGGGCGCGTGGATTGGAACATCACCTCCAGCGCCCGAGCGTTCGCCCGCTTCAGCCACAACTGGAATAAGGGCATCGCCGACATCGGCGGCGGCAATCAATCGCCCTTTAGCAATCAAAATGTCACCAATGTGACGGCCCTGGGCGTGGATGGAACCCGCGGTCGGTGGGCCTATTCGGGACGTTATGGACATACGAGCTTTGATAATCACATTGATGCCAGCGAGGTAGCCGGCATCACTTTCTTCAAAGTGGGAGGCCGTCCCATTCTCCTCAACGTCGGAGATCTGGAGATCGGTCCGGATCTGTTGGCCCCTCAGCGCACCTTCCAGACATCGGATCAGTTCAAGGGAGATGCCAGCTACGTCTTTGGCAACCATACCGTGCGGTTCGGCGTCGAGTTCAACCAGATTCGCATGAACGTCTTCGCCGCTTTCTTCGGGAACGCTCCGCTCATCATCGGCGAATTCAACGAAGATTTGAGGCGGCAAGTCCGCGCGCGAGGAGGCAATCCCTTCGATCCCCTGGAATATCCCCTAGCGGATGCCATCATCGCCAACGGGCTGGGCTTCTTCTCCGAGATCGCCAACAATGGGCGGCCTTTCGGAGGGAAGAACAATCTCCGGTTCGCTTGGTATGTGAGCGATACATGGCGGAAGCCTTACGGGCAGGGGAAGAACCTCACGATCACTTACGGAGTGCGCTATGATCTGGAGTCGGGCCAGGTCAACGATGATGAGTACATCAACGGGCAACGGCGGAAAGCCAGATTGGATCGCTTCTTCGGGCCGGCCGGATTGCGGGTGAGCCAGGACAGTAACAACTTCGGCCCCACGCTTGGCATCGCGTGGGATCCCCTGGGCGGCGGGAAGACCTCGATTCGCGTGGGCGCTGGGTTCTTCTATGACACCAACATCCTGAACAACACGCTCTTTGAGCGCAACGACCTGATCCCGGCCGGCATCGGGGAGATTGATTTCGACCTCTTCACCCCCTTTGTCGGACCTGACGGGCGGCCGATTGACATCGGAGGGTTCCCGGGAGGGGATTACTCGTCGCTGGCGGGGCGCCCCTTGCGAGAAGTGATCGGAACGCTCCGGCGATTGCACGATGCCTTGCAAGCAGCCTGGTCGAACGTGCGATTCGATCCCAATGGCGATCCGCAGTTTTTGACCAATCGCTTCGCTGTGGGCTTCTTCACCGATCGGTACTCGCAGCCCTATTCGTTCCACCTCAATGTGGGCGTCCAGCGGGAGATCCGACCCGGTCTGGTCTTCTCGATTGATTATGTGCGCAATCGCGGAGTCCACTTCTACATGACCCGCGATGCCAACCGCCGGTTTGCCGCCGATACGTTCGATCGCGCGCGCGCTGTAGCGGAAATCCAACGAACGCTCGCGCGCTTCGGAGTGAACACGATCGATGAGGCGATCGCTCGGGGAGCGACGATCGCCGATTTCGGGCTCTTTCGCGCTTTCCCGGGCGTGGATCCCACTTTCGCCAATGTGTGGGAGACACAGACGTCCGGGCAGTCCAAGTACAACGCGCTGCAATTCAAACTGGATGGGCGACTGACGAATCTCTCGCCCATCGTGAAGAACCTCTTCCTGGGCGTCTCGTACACGCTCTCGCGGTATACAGCCACGGCGGGCGATATTGACTTCCTGAACCGGCCCGTCAACAACGACAACATCCTCTTCGCCAATGGACCGGCAGGGTCACGGAGCATCCTGACCGGAGCCATCTCAGCCGGAGATCGAACGCATCAACTGGTGATCAACTCCATTCTTGATTTTCCGCGCGGATGGACGATTTCGAGCATCTGGCGTTTTGCCACGGCCTTTCCGGAATCGCTCACGCTGCCGGCTGTCTTTGGCGGCAACACGGACATCTTCACCATTGATCTGGAGGGCGACGGACGACGCGTGCAGTTTCTGCCCGGGACCAATCGCGGCTCGTTCGGGCGCGACGTCGGAAGCATCAAGGAGTTGAATCGGCTCATCGCGCAGTTCAACGCCCGGTTTGCGGGGAAGTTCACTCCCGCGGCGCAGCAGTTGATCAACGCGGGGCTGTTCACGGCCGATCAACTGAGGCGCCTGGGGGCGGTCATTCCCTCGCTCCAGCTCGCCCCGACGAACAACCCGATGAACGATTCCTTCATCACGACGGACGTGCGCATCGCGAAGAAACTCACCTTCTACAACGAGCGCATCGCGGTGGAACCGATGGTGGAGATCTTCAATCTGTTTAACGTCGCCAACTTCGAGACGATCTCGGGCGAACTGGGTGGAGCTCCCACCGATATTAACGGCCAAGCGCAGCGGCAGCGGCGCGGCATCGGTTCAGGCAGCTTCGCTCAGGGCATCCCGCGCAACATCCAGTTTGGGCTGCGCGTCTCGTTCTGAGTTCATCGGGGTGCTCGAATGATCGCCTGATCGGGCGAGCACCCTCGTCCAGACTCGGGCGAGGAACCGCTTGCCGACAGTAGAGGGCTTGCTATATGCTATAGCCCGCCTGAGACCAAACTAAGGAGGAGTTTATGAGGAACGTGGTGGTTCTTCTTGCTCTCTTTCTCTCTTTGGGCCTCTCGTCCGCAAGCGCCCAGACGGTCGGGACGGCGGGGACAGCCACAGTGCTTGGCACGGTGACCGATCCGACAGGAGCTGTCCTCGTCGGAGCGACAGTAGAGCTGACGGACCTAGCGACCAATCTGAGCCGAAGCCAAATGACCAATGCGGACGGACAATATATCTTCGTCAATGTACCCCCGGGCATCTACAAACTCACGGCGACGGCACAGGGCTTTCGCCAATCGGTTGTGTCTCCCCTGAAGGTCGAAGTGGCGAAAACCCACACGGTCAATCTCACGCTGGAAGTTGGTGCGGTCGCGGAGATTGTGGAGGTCACGCCGGGCGCCGGCATTGAACTGCAAACCACCAACGCTACAGTGGGCAATGTCATACGAAGCGATTACCTCTTGCGCTTGCCGTTGCTTGACCGACAGGCGAACTCCTTATTCCAACTCCAACCGCTTGTCTCTCCGCTGGGCTATGGGTTCAATGCCTCCGGAGCCGTGGCGGGAGCGCGCGGTGATCAAACCACATGGACTGTAGATGGGATCGATCTCACGCAAGGCAAGTTCCCCGATACAGGAGATGCGACCAGCTTTCCCATCCCGGCGGAGAGCGTCGAGGAGTTTCGAGCGGGCGTCACCAACGTGGATGCTCCCTTTGGACGCTCCTCGGGAGGGCAATTCATCGCCGTGCGTAAACGCGGGGGGAACGCTTTCCATGGATCCGCCTACTGGTATCACCAGAACGATAACTTAAACGCCAACACCTGGGTACGTAATCGCCTGGGGCAGCCAGACCCCGAGCTGAAGGATCATCGGTTCGGAGCTACTCTCGGAGGGCCGATCTTCAAGGACAAGACGTTCTTCTTCTTCCACTACGAGGGACGGCGCTTTCCGAGCAGCACAGATGTCGTCCGGATCGTTCCCACCGAGAGCCTGCGTCAGGGCGCCTTGCGGTTTCGCGATGGTACAGGGAATATCGTCAGCTATCCGCTGGCGACCTCGACCCTATGTGGACCCAATAACAACTCCCCATGCGATCCCCGGGGCCTCGGCCTGAATCCTGTGATTCGGGCGCTCTTTGCCTTCTATCCGCCGGGGAACGACCCCAGCACTGGAGATGGGCTGAACACTATTGGATTCCGCGCGCCGGCGAGCGCGTCGCAGAAGACCGAGTATGCCTGGCTGCGGCTCGATCATCACTTCACGCCGAACTGGCGCTTCGAAGGGAGCTTCGGCTGGCATCGCAATCTGGAGGATAGCCCATTGCAGGTGGACATCGGGGGGGTGTTGCCGGGACACAAACTCGGACAAGCGGTGACTGTCCGAAATAATCGCCAGTTTCCGCGTAATATCGTGGCCGCTGCGATCGGTCAAATCACACCGAGGCTGACCAACGAATTCCGCTTCGGATTCGTGCGCTTCTACTTCTGGCGCAATGCCACGCGCCCCTTCCCGCAGGTCCCCGGCACGAACGTCGCGCTCGATCTGGCCGGCACTTTGTTGGATGAGCCCGTGGACGTCTTCGTTCAGAGATCGCGCTCCCAAGGGGATAACCAACAACTCTATCAGTTCACAAACAACCTCATGTGGATCAAGGGGCGTCACACCCTGCAATGGGGAGCGACGGCGCGGATCATCCAGCACTTCCACATGCGCGAGGACAAAGTCGTCGGCGGGATGTCGGCGCTCATCGGCCTGCTCGATGCAGGGGCTTTCTTCCCCGTCCCTTCCAGCCAGCGACCGCCCACATGCGCCGGGAGCACACAGACGAACTGCTTGCGGAGCGCCGATGTCTCCCGATGGAATCGTCTCTATGCCGCTGCCTTGGGGATCATCGACAACGTCTCGATCATGATGACGCGGGACGCGGATTTCAATCCCAATCCCTTCGGCGTTCCTTTGCTCAACAAGTTTCGGTATCAAGCGTGGGATTTCTACGTAAGCGACGTGTGGCGCGTGCATCCTGCGCTGACGCTCACCTACGGAGTGAACTATCAGGTCCAGGTCCCCACAAAGAGCCTCGATGGGCGCATCGCTTTGGCCGTTTACGCGGACACGGGGAAGCTGGTTACTCCCTGGGAGTACCTGGAGCAGAAGAGGCAGGCGGCCTCGCAGGGGCGAATCTTCAATCCGGAGATCGGCTATGTGCCCATCCGAATGCTTGGGCGCGATAAGACGGTGGATACCGCATGGGGGAACGTCGGCCCGCGCATCGCCTTGGCATGGAATCCGAGCTTCCGAGAGGGCATCTGGAGTAGACTCTTTGGCGATCGCCGGACTGTCCTTCGCGGCGGATACTCGCTCATGTACGATCGGCTTAACCTCGTGCAGCTCGTCTCGATCCCCATGCTCGCCGCCGGATTCGGACAGACGATCTCTCTTCAGGGTCCGAAGAACGCTCAAGGGGACCCGTTCCGCATCGGGGTGGATGGTCCAGCTCCTTTGCCGGTAGCCGAGCGGGTGACGCCACCGCTGCTTCCCGGCATACCTTTTGGGGAGTTGCTTTCGTTTCACGTGGATCCGACGCTCCGCCCGGGTCGGAGCCATAGTTTCGACCTCACCATCCAGCGGGAACTGCCGGGGAACATGATCTTGGAGCTGGGCTACGTCGGGCGCCTCGGGCGGAATCTGCCCCAAAGCGTCAACCTCAACTCCATCCCCTTCTTCATGGTGGACCCCCAATCCGGTCAAACGTTCGCGCAGGCCTACGATGCTCTGGCGGCCGAATTGCGTGCGGGCGTCGCTGCCAACGCCGTGACCACACAGCCCTGGTTCGAAAACCAGCTGCCCCCGATCGCGACGCTTCATGCTTTGGGAGCGTGCCCGACGACCTTCACGACGGCGACCCGCTGCCTGGCCTCGCGCTTCACCAGCGAGATTGTCACAGGGCTGCTCAGCAACCTCTGGCTCAACGGCATCGACCGATTCCGTCGCCTGGCCGGATGGACGCCTTTTATGAATCCTCGGGTTCAGGAGCTTTTCTTCCGCACAGACGGCGGCCGCTCCAATTACCACGCCTTCACGCTGATCTTCCGCAAGCGCCCCTCGCACGGACTGCAGTTCGATCTCAACTACACGCTCTCGAAGTCGCTCGACCAACTGGGCTCGGTTCAAAACTCCGCCGGCTTTTTCCCTTCCAGTTACTTCCCCGATCTTGACTACGGCCCTTCGTTCTTCGATCACAGGCACATTCTGAACCTGACCTGGTTTTATGAGCTGCCTTTTGGGACGGGACGACGGTTCAGCACGGAGACCTGGGCGGATAAGCTCATCGGGGGATGGTATGTCGGCGGCATCCTGACAGCCTTCAGCGGCGCGCCGCTCTCTGTCATCCAAAGCACTCAAGCCTTCGGCGGAGGGACGACCTTCTCCTTCGGCACGGCCGCGATCCCCACGACCAAGCCTCGGTTCGGGAATAAAGTGCACAGAGGGGTCACAGGATCTGGCGGAGTGGGAATCACAGGAGATCCGGCGCGGGGGGGTACAGGACTCAACCTCTTCGCCAATCCGGAGGCCGTCTTGAAGAGCTTCCGATATGTCCAACTCAGTCGGGACCGGCGGAGCGGCCGGGGCGTTCTGCGTGGGCTCCCCCACTGGAACCTCGACTTTTCAGCAGGCAAAGCAATCGGCGTCACAGAATCCGTTCGGATCCGCGTGGGCTTCGACTTCTTCAATATCCTCAACCGCGTCGAGTTCGCGGATCCCGCGCTCGATATGACCAATCCCGCGTCGTTTGGAGTCCTCACGGCTCAGTTCAATCAACCTCGGCGCATCCAGTTCGGCTTGCGCATTGAGTTCTGAGCCCTCCGGGGAGGGTAGAGGGAGTCCTCTGCCCTCCCCGATAAGGGAAGGCTTTGCAGAAGAGTCGGGCAGGCCTGGCGAGACACACAAGAAGAGAAGCCCCTTTTCTCTGAAACTTACCGGATTCTGTATGGAAGATTACATCCCACGCCCATGCGGGCCGTATATAGTTGTCGTGTGAAAATCGCTGAGACACCATAGACCGAAAGGAGGATGTGAGGATGAAACGAAGTCTGGTGATGATCGCTGTGTTGGTTCTGACGTTTGCCATAGCCCCGGCGTTCGCTCAGCAGGAGAAAGCCCGAGAGGGGACGATCGAGGGCGAACTGATTGATAGCAAATGCTACTTGTCCATGGGAGCGCGAGGGGAGGGCCATCGCGCGTGTGCCATCAAGTGCGCGAAGTCAGGAATCCCCATCGCCATCGTGGATAAGAGCGGAAAGACCTATACGATCGCTCATCCGACAGGGGATTTGGCGGACTACCAGGCATTGCAGGCGAGAGTGACGGGGACGATCTTCGAGGATTCCCGAACGATCGTTCCCACGAAAGTCCAGGTCCACAAAGACGGCAAGTGGACTGAGGTCAAGCTCTCCGCAGCGATGTGAATCGCGCGTCGGGTCCCGCCCGGAGCGCCGCCCGGGCGTTCCTGGCGGGAATACCGTTCGCTGAAAGCGCATTTCGTGAATCCTCGGGAGATCCCGCTCCCCTAGGAGCTGCGCCTCATCCCCACCCCGAGAACGCCTCTCGAACACGGGGCTTGACCTTATATCTGGTTCAGGGTTTATATTGCTTCCGTGAATCGCAGAATTCAGAGGATCGGAGACTGCTTGGGGCGGCTTCTGGTCGCAGGCGGGAGGACAACGAGAAGTATACTCTGGATCGTTCTCGCTGTGGTCCTCTTGAGCTTGGTTCTAGGAGTCTATTGGCGGCGGAAACACCCTGTCATTCCGACTTCCGATCTGAAGGCGAAAACTGTCACGCTCCTCATCGAGGGGATGTCCTGTGCGTCATGTATAGCGCGGGTGAAGAGGACCCTATCCGCCATGGATGGAGTGATTGAGGTTGAAGTGAGCCTGGAGCATCGCCGTGTGTACATCCGGTACAGGGACGAACGGGTCTCTCCGAAGCGCCTGGCAGCGGCGATCAATGCACTAGGTTACAAAGCCGAAATGCCAACAGCGGGGAGGTGACGATAGTGCTTGAAGACTTTCTTCGCGGTTTCGGGCCAATCCTCTCACACGGATCGTTCCTAGCCCTCGGTGCAGCCTTGCTTGCCGGGATTGTGTCAAACGGCCTCTGCCCTTGCATGCTGCCAATGGGGCTCGGTATGGCCGGTGTGGTGGGCACCTCCGAAGCCTGGTCTCGCCGGTCTGGGCTCATGATCGCCCTCTCCTTTTTCGCAGGCATTGTCATTAGCCTAACCCTTTTGGGCGCAATGGCTGGCCACCTCGGGGCGCTGCTGACTGAGTCGTTCAGCCGTTCTTGGGCTTTAGTGATGGCCCTGATGTCATTCGCTGCCGCCATTATCGCTCTCCGAGAGCCCGGTCTGAAGGTCAGCCAATTAGCCGCTGTGAGGTCACCGGGCATTATTGGAGCCTTCAGTTATGGGTTCGTCTTCAGCATCGGGACATCTGTCGCCCCACTCTTACTCCTGCTGACCCTCGCAGCTGCTCACGGAAGGCCTGGATACGGGCTCGCCCTCTCTCTCGCTTTCGGTCTCGGAAGAGGATTACCTTTTTTGATCGTGAGCGCCTTCTCCGGGGCGGCGGTGCGGTTCATTCGCGCCGCCGCGTGGCGTCGTGCCATTCACTTCATCAGTGTAGGTGCTTTGCTTTTACTCGGCGCGTATTACGCGTGGGTTTTTATATCTTTGCTCTAAAGGAGGAGATGGCCTCAGAAAAAGCGAGAACGCCCATCCGGGAGGCGAAGTGCAAGGAGGAAGACGTATGAATCACGTGACCCGACGAGAAGCCCTGGGAATGCTCATCAAGGGGGGCTTGACGACTGCCTTCACGGATCTCATGGAGGGAGAAATAGTGATGTCCGCAGAGATTCGACCAAGCCATAGGTCATCGCTGCAACTACCGCCCGCATATCGTGGCGCGCATCAGATCAAGCCCCTCCCTTTCGATCCGACCAAGCTCAAAGGGCTTTCGGAAAAACTCATCACCTCTCACCACTCAAATAACTATGGCGGGGCGGTTCGCCGACTCAACCAAATCCAGCAGCAGATCGGCAGGTTGCCGAAAGACGCTGCGCCTTATCATATAGGCTCGCTCAAGCGCGAAGAACTCATCGCTACCAATTCGGTGGTCCTGCACGAATTGTATTTCGGCAATCTCGGTGGCGATGGCAAGGCCAGCGGCACGATTGTGAACTTGATCACAGCGCAGTATGGCTCATTCGAAGCGTGGGAGCATGAGTTTCGGCTTTTGGGCCTGTCCCTCGCAGGGGGCTCAGGCTGGGTGATCCTGAATTACAACATGCGCGAGAACGTCGTGCACAATTACTGGGCGGCAGATCACACGCACAGCTTGGCCTGGGGCGTGCCGCTGCTAGTGATGGACATGTACGAGCACTCATATCACATGGACTACGGGGCGAATGCGCGCGGATACATTGATGCGTTCTTCCAGAACATCAATTGGGACGAAGTTAATCGCCGCGCTGAGCAAGTGCGTCCGCGCACGTAAGGAGGGGCATTCGGCCCGTGCATGTGGAAGGGCTCATTGTGGCGCTTTCGAGCTACGCACCAGGACGGATTTTGCTTTTTTTCAGTGCCCGCCCCTGGTCAACAGCTCCCTCTTGAGGAGAAGCTGTGAGCCGAACCGGCCAAGTTGAAGGTTCAGAGAGCACCCATTGAGGCCTGGTTGGAACATCGGGAAAGGGAACGGGTTCACCCGCCGCATGCACATTCGTCTGACGCATCCCCCATGGCTGCATGTGAAGTTGGGTCTGGAGAAAGCTCCCATGGAACCGGAGGAATCGACGCCAACGGCGCAAAGTCCCCAGGAGACATCCCATGAATTTCAAAACAAACGCCCTTGACCTTATATCCGAGTCCAAGGTTTACACTGCTCCCGTGAGACTGTCGGAGGAATAACAACATGAGACCCTATGCGGCAGTTCTGGCAAGTGCCCTCTTCCTGGTCAGTGTTCAGGGGGCGTCGGCCCAGGGACCGCCGATTAATACTGATACGGCCTTCGTCAACGGCCTGCAAGGGGCAGCCTTCAGGAGTTTCGTGTTTTCTGTGAATCGATCGGGCCTTGTCCGCGATGGCCAAAGCAGCGTGGATCCGTTAGACCAGGAGGTCTCGATCCTCACCATCCCCATCATTGTCCCTTACGAGGTGGTGAAGAATAGGCTCGACCTTATGGTTGGAATTCCGGTGGTGCACAAGCGGATGGCGTTCACCAAAGAGGGCCAAAGGCAGGAGCTGACTAACGCTGGGTTCGGCGATTTATTTCTGGGAGCGAAATATCTCTTTTTGCAGAGGGATGCTCCAGGGAAGACGACTCGAATGGCCGCCGTAGGCGGAATTAAGTTTCCCACGGGCGAAGATGACGAAACCGATGCTCAAGGTAACACATTACCTCGACCACTTCAACTTGGCACCGGTTCGGTGGATCATTTCGCTGGCGTGGTCATCACCCACGTCGTTCGACGAATCGGATTAAACGCGGACCTGATTTATAACTTCAACACCGAAGCGAATGGTTTCGCCTTTGGGGACAAGCTGAGGTATGACTTCGCGTTGGGCTACCGCCTTTCACCAGGCACGTATAAGGTCTATCCAGCTAAGCAATGGAACGTCTATCTGGAATGGAACGGAGAGTTCGCGCAGCGGGATAAGCAGAAAGGGATGCCCATCCCCGATTCCGGGGGGCACATCGCGTTTCTTTCGCCGGGGATACAATTCATCCCCTACAGTACGTTCCTCGTAGAGGCATCGGTGCGAATCCCCGTCCTTCAGAATCTGAACGGCATGCAACTGAAATTCCACCCCGCGCTCATGGTGGGGATTCGCTCGCTGCTTTTTTAGAAGCGGGAGCATCGGCATGAGGGACTTCACGACAGGGAGGCGAGCGATGAATGGGGTGAGAAAATCGGCTTTGGTCCTGCTCCTGATCCTGACATGGGGACCAGTCGCGCTGGCTCAGATGAACAAAGTGATCATCAAGGTGGATGGACTGGCCTGCCCGTTTTGAGCTTACGGATTGCGAAAGGGATTGAAACGCATCCCGGGCGTCGGCGACGCCACAATCCACATTGACGATGGACGAGCGGAGCTAATCCTGATCGAGGGGCATCCTCTCGATCTCGACGTGATTGAAGAAACGATCAAGAAAGGCGGCTACACGCCACGCGACATCTGGATCGAAGCGACCGGTCGAATCGAGCTGTGGAATGGCCAACCGGCCTTGGTGATCCCTGAAAACGAAGCGAAGTTCCTGCTCACGGAAGATGAGACCTTCCAAAGGCTGAACCGCTTGCTCGCGGGTCACAAGGAGCGCGCCGTGAGGATCTGGGGGAAGCTGGAGAAACAGATGCCCGCCGGACATCACGGACATCCGCACACGCTCATCCTCGAACGGTTTGAAATCAGGTGAAGCACCGCCTCTCACCGTGACTCCCGGCACGAGGGCTTCTCTTCTCGCGGTTTTCCGCGGAAGCCGGAGCGACTCCCAGTCACGGGAATGGGGGAGGATCCCAGGACCGTGCGCGAGCGCTCAGACGCGCGCAGAGAGATCCCCCCTTCTGCGCTTCAGGATTACTTCTTTGTGCTCTTGAGCTGAGCGACGGTGAAGACGAAATCGGTCTTTTTCGCCATCGCATGGCAGCTTGAGCACATCTCAGCCTGTTGGTCCAGGCCTTCCATTTGGACCATGCCTTTCGCATCGGTCATCGCGTAATACCACTGGCGCCCCCGCTTCTCCATGACATAAAGGGCAGTCAGCTCGCCGGGGCGTCCACCGGCATCCTCATAGCCCTCCTTGATGAACTTCGCTCCCTCAGGGAATGGGAACCGGCCTCTCCGAATGGCGGCATGAGCCTGAGAATTAGCGTACGTGACGACGTATTTGCCCCCATGCCCTTTGCTCAAGAGAGGCTCGGTCAGCTTCACCCAGCTCCGATAGGTGGTGGCATCCTTTTCAACCTTCTGCATCTGCGGCTCTCTCTCGATGCCCAGACCGATCACCCCGAATCCCATCAGAGAGAGGAAGCCGCCCACCAGAATGCCGACAGCAAGTCTTTCCCCCATCTTTGACATACGCAATAGCACCTCCTTTGTGAAATTTGTCATCACAAGCGGCATCATACCGGGAAGTTCACGGGCGTTCTGTAATCGCTATTACCGGATCCCAAGGAATCGAGCTTCGACATCTGGGAAGGGCTAAGAGCGGGCCTCTCACGTTTTCTTCAGGCCGCTTCGCGATCCAGAGAGGAGGATCACCCAGGATCCGATTGGCTTTGGATTGTGGATTGAGGCTAAACTGTCTATGGCGATGAGGGAGACCGACAACGGTTTGAAGCCCATCCCCAGGGAGGTACAGAGGGGCTATGAAAAAACGCGGGGCCATGATGCTCATGTGGATAAGCCTCCTGCTGGGATGCTCTCGCTCGCCGATCATTCAATCCTCTCCTCCGCAGTCCGATGATCCGTATGCCCAGGCCCGTTCTCGAATGGTTGAAACTCAGATTCGCGCTCGCGGGATCCGGGACCCACGGGTTCTGAAGGCCATGGAGAAGGTCCCCCGCCACCGGTTCGCGCTGCCGGAATATCGAGATCACGCTTACGAGGATACCCCGCTTCCCATCCGGGCCGGCCAGACCATGAGCCAACCCTATATCGTCGCCCTGATGACCGAACTCCTTCAGTTGAGAGGTGACGAGAAGGTCCTGGAAGTCGGGACCGGATCCGGCTATCACGCGGCGATTCTGGCCGAGCTGGCTCGGGAAGTGTACACCATCGAGATCGAACCGGTTTTGTCGGAGGGAGCCCGCCGAGTCCTTCAGGAGCTGGGATACCAGAACATTCATTTCCGCGTCGGGGACGGCTACCAGGGATGGCCTGAAGCGGCGCCCTTTGAGGCCATCGTCGTCACGGCTGCGCCCCGGGAGATCCCCCCCAAACTCGTCGAGCAGCTCAAGGAAGGAGGCCGCATGGTCATCCCCGTGGGGACATGGCGTCAGGAGTTGCTCTTGGTGACAAAGACGAAGAACGGGATCACGACCCGGACCATCGCGCCAGTCCGCTTCGTGCCCATGCGGCGTCCGGACTGAAATTCTCGACCATAAAAAACCCGGTGCAACATCGCTTCGGTTAGGGTACCGGGGTCCTTCCGGGCTTTGCCGAACAAACGCGACGATGCGAAGATGACCGGAGAGCGGGTGCTCTTGTCTTGACCCGTGGGTGTGCTCTCACTACAATTTTCCTTGCGCAGAACTTCCGCGACGGAAGGAGTGATCTTATGGCTTCCACGCACAATGCCAGAGGGCGCAAGAGGGGAAGGAAGCGTCTGAAAATCTGTTTCATCGGCACGTATCCGCCGCGCGAGTGCGGGATCGCGACGTTCACCTATGATCTCTGCCACGCCCTTGTGGAGAATCATGCGGACGTCCACGCTTCGGTCATCGCCATGACGGACACGCCGGAGGGCTACGATTATCCCGCGGAGGTGGTGTTCGAGATCCGGCACAATCGTTTGAGCGACTATCGGCTGGCGGCCGAATACACGAATCTCTCCGGCGCGGACATCCTCTGCCTTCAACATGAATTCGGGATTTTCGGAGGACAGCAAGGGCGATACATCCTCGATTTCCTGGAATCGCTCCGCAAGCCGATTGTGACGACGCTGCACACGATCCTCTTTAATCCCCCTCCGGGATACCGAGACGTCCTCGTACGGATCGCCCGCGCCTCGGATCATCTCGTGGTCATGAACAGCAAGGCCATTCCCATCCTTCGAGACGTCTACGGCGTCAGCGAAGAGAAAGTGAGTCTCATCCCGCATGGCGTTCCGAACGTCCCCTTTGTGGATCCGAACTATTACAAGGACAAGTTTGGCGTCGAGGGACGGCTGGTCCTCCTGACGTTTGGACTGTTGAATCGGAACAAGGGGATCGAGATGGTGCTCGATGCTCTGCCGGAGGTCATCGCCCGACATCCCGAGGTCGTCTACATTGTGCTCGGGGCGACGCATCCGGTCGTGAAGCGGAAGGAGGGTGAGGAGTATCGCCTGTGGCTGCAGCGGCGCGTTCGACAGCTCGGACTGGAGGAGCACGTGCTCTTTTTCGACCGATATGTCGAGCTGAGCGAGCTGTGCGAATTCATCGGGGCCTGCGACATCTACATCACCCCGTACCAATCGAAGGAGCAGATCGTGAGCGGGACGCTCGCCTATGCCGTCGGCATGGGGAAGGCGGTCATCTCGACCCCTTATTACTATGCCGAAGAGCTGCTCGCCGACAACAGGGGGCGACTTGTCGAGTTCGGGGACGTCAAGGGCTTACGGGAGGCGCTGCTGGAGCTGATCGAGAACGAGGCCTTGCGGCATCAGATGCGCAAGCGGGCGTACGAGTTCGGGCGCCAGATGATCTGGCCCGAAGTTGGAAAGCGGTATCTGGAACTCTTCGAGCGCGTCTCGGCCTATGCTCCGGCCAAGGCCGTCACGCTCTCTCTGAGCAAGGCCTTCAGTGCCGGATACGAGCTGCCCGACATCAAACTCGATCACCTGATCCGGCTGACCGACGATACGGGCTTGATCCAGCACGCGACCTATGGCATTCCCGATCGGCGGTTCGGCTATTCGACCGATGATGTCGGCCGCGCGCTGGTCGTCACGCTGCTGCACCATCATCAATTCGGGGATGAAGCCGCCCTCTCTCTGGCCATGCGGTATCTGAGCTTCCTCCATTATGCGCAGCTTCCCAACGGACACTTCCATAACTTCATGGACTACACGCGCCACTTCAGCGACGACGTGGGGACAGAAGACACGCTGGGTCGCGCCCTCTGGGGCCTGGGAGTGACCATCGCCTACAGCCCCAGCGAAGGGATGCGCGCCCTGGCCCGCGAGATGTTCGAGCGGGCCTTTCCCCAGCTTGTTTTGAGACATCCGCGGGCTATTGCCTATGCCATTTGCGGCCTCTGGAACTTCCTGCTGCGATATGATGGGGCGGCTCAGGTGCGTCGCCGATTGGCCGAACTGGCCGCGCAACTGCTGGAGCTTTACGCGCAGAATCGCGCGGAAGACTGGCTCTGGTTTCAGGATGCGCTCACCTATGGGAACGCGAAGATCCCGCATGCGCTGCTTCTGGCCTATCGGGCGACCGGAGAGGAAGAATTCAAAAAGGTCGGGCTCGAATCCCTGGAGTTCCTGATCGCCCAGACGTATCGCGAGGACTATTTCGACTTCATCGGGAATCAGGGATGGTACCGGCGAGGGGGGGAGCGCGCGATCTTCAGCCAGCAACCGATCGAAGCCGGATACACGGCCGAAGCCTGCCTGGCGGCTTTCGAGCTGACGCAGCAGCGGCGATACCTGGAGCTGGCGCGCGCGGCAGCCGAATGGCTGCTCGGGCGGAATCGGCTCGGGGCCCGGCTTTACGATCTGAGCACAGGGGCTTGCTCCGATGGGCTGGAACCTCAGGGTCCGAGCCTGAATCAGGGGGCCGAATCGGCGATCTGCTGCATGCTGGCTTTCCTCATGGTCGCGCAGCAGGAAGCGCAGCGCGTCGAACGAGTGGCGGTGACGCCCTTTGAGGCAGAAAGGCGTCTCTCCGCGTTAGCGGACGCTCAAGGACGCGCTCAGCCGGCCTTCGAATAGATCATGTAGAGCATGCACGGGCGCTCCCCATTGTCGCTCTTCCGCCGATACGAGGGCAATCCGATCCTCACTCCCGCGAGCTGGCCCTATCCGGCCAACGCCGTCTTCAATCCGGGCGCTGTCGAACATCAAGGGGAGACGCTGCTTCTGGTGCGCGTCGAAGATCTGCGCGGGTTCTCGCATCTGACGCTCGCCCGGAGCCCAGACGGGCGGACCAGTTGGCGCATCGCCCCGCAGCCGACGCTGCTTCCCGACAGCCGCTACAAGGAGGAGTGCTGGGGTCTTGAAGACCCGCGCATTGTCTGGATGCCGGAACGCCAGCAGTACGCCATCACCTATGTCTCCTTCTCTCGCGGCGGTCCTCTCATCTCTCTGGCTCTGACCCGTGACTTTCAGACCTTCGAGCGCATCGGGCCTTTGTTGCCTCCGGAGGACAAAGACGCCTCGCTCTTCCCTCGCCTGATTCGGGACCGGTATGTCCTTCTGCATCGGCCGATCATTCGCGGCGAGGCGCACATTTGGATCTCCACCTCGCCCGATCTGAAATACTGGGGCGAGCATCAGATCGTGATCCAGGCCCGTCCCGGCTGGTGGGATTCGCATCGGGTGGGGCTCGGTCCCCCTCCGATCGAGACGCCCGAGGGATGGCTCATCCTCTATCACGGCGTGCGCGTGACGGCCTCGGGCAGCCTCTACCGGGTCGGGCTCGCGCTCCTGGATCTGGAAGCGCCCTGGAGGCTCATCCGTCGCACGGAGAGCTGGGTCTTCGCTCCCGAGGAGGACTACGAACGGCGAGGGGATGTCCCGGGCGTCGTCTTCCCCACCGGAGCGATCCTGGAGCAGCGGACCAACACCTTACGCCTCTACTATGGCGCGGCCGACACGACAGTCTGCCTCGCTCTGGCCTCTCTGGACGAAATCCTGGAGTACCTGAAACATTGCCCGTCCGAGACACCCCCTGATAATCTCCCCTGATATGCCTCTGCTCACTCTCCAAGACCATCGCGGACTGACCGATCGGCATCTAAAGGAGCCTCGACAGAAGCAATGCGGCAATCGCTCCGATCAGATGAACGCCAGCGCACTCATTTCCAGTCCATGTGATGGAGGAGGGCTCATGAAGAGGAACGCGTTCCGCGAACTCCTGCGACGCTACGAGGGCAATCCGATCCTCACGACAGCCGATTGGCCCTATCCCGCCAATAGCGTCTTCAACGCCGGGGCCACGCTCTTGCCGAGCGGTGAGACCCTGCTCCTGGTGCGCGTCGAAGATCGGCGGGGCATCTCGCATCTGACGGCCGCCCGAAGCCGGGATGGGATCACCAACTGGAAGATTGATCCTCACCCGACGCTGCCCCCGGATCCGGAGCATTACCCGGAAGAGATCTGGGGGATCGAAGACCCTCGGATCACCTGGATCGAAGAGTTGGAGCAGTTCGCGATCACGTACACGTCCTTCTCGACAAGCGGGCCGCTCGTTTCGCTGGCCCTCACGCGGGATTTTCGGACCTTCCAGCGCCGGGGGGTGATCATGCCCCCCGAAGACAAGGATGCCGCGCTCTTCCCCCGACGCTTCAATGGGCGCTGGGCGCTCATCCATCGTCCCATTTCGACCTATCCGGTCATGCGGGCCAACATCTGGATCTCCTTCTCGCCGGATCTCAAGCACTGGGGCGATCACGCGGTTCTGCTGGAGGCGCGACAGGGAGCCTGGTGGGACGCCAATAAGATCGGCCTCTCGCCTCCTCCGCTGGAGACCCCCGAAGGGTGGCTTCTCATTTACCATGGCGTGCGGATGACGCCGGCGGGCTGTCTCTACCGGCTGGGTCTGGCCCTGCTCGACTTGGACGATCCGCGCCGCGTCATCCGACGCTCAGACGAATGGATCTTCGGGCCTGATGCCCCCTACGAGCGCGTCGGAGACGTGGCGGATGTCGTCTTCCCCTGCGGGGCGATCTTGGACCCGAACACAGGAGAGCTGCGCCTGTATTACGGAGCGGCGGACACCTCGATCGCCCTGGCCATTGGGCATATCAGCGAGATCCTGGACTGGCTTCTGAAAGGAACCTGATATGCGCATCGCCATGCTCGCTCCGATCTCCTGGCGTGTTCCCCCGCGGCACTACGGACCGTGGGAGCGCGTCGTCTCGCTGCTGACCGAAGGCCTGGTCGCGCGGGGCGTGGACGTCACACTCTTTGCGACAGCCGATTCGATCACCCGAGCGCGGCTTGTGGCCGTCTGCCCGCGCCCGTACTCGGAGGATCCCACACTCGATCCCAAGGTCTGGGAATGCCTGCACATCGCGGCCGTCTTCGAGCGCGCGGACCAGTTCGACCTCATTCACAATCACTTCGATTTCCTTCCTCTCACCTACAGCGGGCTTGTCCGCACGCCCGTTCTGACGACGATTCACGGTTTCTCCTCCGAGCGTATCCTCCCGGTCTACGAGAAGTACAACGGGCGGACGTACTATGTCGCCATCAGCCAGGCCGACCGCCGTCCGCAGCTCAACTACATCGCGACGATCTATCACGGGATCCCGCTTGAGGAGTTCCCGCTGCGGCGCGAACACGGAGAGTATCTCTTGTTCTTCGGGCGCATCCATCACGAGAAAGGAACCGCCGAAGCCATCGAGGTCGCGCGACGGACCGGGCTCCCTCTGGTGATCGCCGGGATCATCCAGGACCAGGACTACTTCGCCCGCGCTGTCGCTCCGCAGGTGGATGGACGCCGGATCCGGTATATCGGCTCGGTCGGACCCGACCGTCGGGGCGAAGTCCTGGGACGCGCTCTGGCTCTGCTGCATATCATCAACTTCGAGGAGCCCTTCGGTTTGAGCATGATCGAAGCCATGGCGTGCGGCACGCCGGTCATCGCGCGCCCGCGCGGTGCTGTCCCGGAGATCGTCCGCCACGGCGAGACGGGATTCCTCGTGAATACCCTTGAGGAAGCGGTCGAGGCCGTCCGACGCGTGCCCGAACTGGATCGCGCGCGCATTCGGCAGCATGTCGCTCAGCACTTCAGCCACGAGCGCATGGTGGAGGAGTACCTGCAGGTCTATGAGCGCATCCTGCATGAGCGCACCGCCTCCTGAAACGCCGAAATCCGAACAGCGGTTCTGGCTGGGCGTCAACTACTGGCCCATGCGCCACGCTATGCTCTTCTGGCGGGCGTTTGAGCCCGAGGAGGTCGCGCGCGATTTCGCGCGTCTGCAAGAGGCCGGAGTGGATCTGGTCCGCCTCTTCCTGCTGTGGGAGGATTTTCAACCCGAGCCCGATCGCATCGCGCGCTCATCTCTGGAGAACCTGAAGACCGTCGCCGATCTGGCCTCTCATTACGGTCTGCGCCTTCTGATCACCTTTTTCACAGGCCACATGAGCGGGGCCAACTGGTTGCCCGCATGGGCCTGCGAGCCGAGCGACGTGCGGCCGCGTTTTCGCGCGCTGGTCGGCGGCCGCCCTCGGACGGCGCGCTCGAAGAATTGGTACACGGATTCGGATCTGCGTGAGGCTCAGCGGCGACTCATCGGCGAGGTCGTCTCCGCGCTCGCCACACATCCGGCCCTCTGGGGATGGGATCTGGGGAACGAGCCCTCAAACTGCGTGATCCCCCCCTCGCGCGAATCGGGACTGGCCTGGCTCGCGGACATGACAGCGGAGATTCGCGCTCTCGATCCTCGGCATCCGATCACGCTCGGGCTGCATATGGAAGACCTCGAGGAGGATCGGCGCCTGGGACCGACCGAAGTCGCGCAAGTCTGCGACCTCCTCTCAATGCACGGCTATCCGATCTACACCTCATGGGCGGAAGGGCCGACCGATGTCTGGCTCCTCCCCTTCCTGGGTCTGCTCACGCGGTGGCTCGGTGGCGGACGCGATCTCCTGTTCGAAGAGTTCGGCGCTCCCACGCGTCCTCCGCTTGGAGAGATCGGATTCACGCCTGTTCCGCTGCTTGATGAAGAAGAAGCCGCTCGCTTTATCGGGGAAGCCCTGGCCCTGCTGCGCGATTTCGGATTCGCCGGAGCGCTCCTCTGGTGCTACGGAGACTACGCGCCCGAGCTGTGGTCTCGCCCTCCCTTTGACGAGGCTCCGCACGAACGGTTCTCCGGGCTCTGGCGAAGCGATGGAACGCCTAAGCCTGCTGTCGCAGCGCTCCGATCCTGGGCTGGTCAGACGAGATACCCCCCTCACTCCGACTTCCTGTGGATAGACATCGCTCCGGAAGAGTTCTCTGCGAATCCGCGCTTTCACCTCCACCGCCTCTACCGCCGCTTCCGCCAAAAGTATGCGTAGAACTCATCCTCACCGCCTTTTATGTACTTTAACAGAGCAGTTCCACAAAATCTGAGCCGAAGCCATCGGAAGGTCATGACTTCTTGCAGATCAGGGTTGGAGGCAGCATTGACCACAGATCCCACAGCCGAGACACTGCCCCGGCTTAGGGCGACACACCAACCGTCAAGGAGAGTTTTGTCGGCTCTCGAACGCTATGCTATAGTGTGCGTAGCACGCCAAGGGGGATGAGGGGAGATGAAAGGGAAGATCTTCCTTCCGGTGCTCATCATACTCCTGGGTGGGACAAATCTAGGCCCTGCCGGGATGGGGTTTCTGAGTCCCGAAGAAATCGGATGTACTCCAAACAAGCCCCCCGTTGATACCCAGCTCGCGAGGCTTCCGCGCGGAGAGTGGCGCTTCTCGGCTGGTCCGACAGTGCGCCCTGGTCATGAGACGATTCCTGTGGATGTCATCAACGTCACAACCGATGCGCGCCGAGGTCTTGCTGTCACGAGAGTCGGATTAAAGAATCGCTCCGCCAAGACCGTCAGAGCGGTTCGACTCGCGTGGGATCTATTTGAGCAGTCAGATCCAGACCGTATCCTCCTGCACGGGCAAACCCCTCTGCTCTGGCTTCCGAATCCTCTTCCGGCGGGAGAGAAAGTGACCCTGGAGCAACTCATCGTCTCTTTCGCCGAGATTCACAAATCGCTGCTTGCGCCCGGATCGGATACTCTTCGCGGTGATTATCGTCTCGAAGTGAGTGTGAGCGAGATCCTTTACGAAGATGGCTCGCGCTGGACGAGGGAACCAGATCCCGAGCGATCTTCACAGCCCTCCCCGAAGGCAAGCTCTCCGGTGAACAAAACAAGGATACAGGAATCGGGATACCCGCACCTGATGTCCTCTGGACCAGAGGTGAATCGCTCGCCAAGGGGCGTGGGCGGCTCCTGATCGCCGCCTGTCGTGCCGTCCTCAGAGAATCCGAGAGAGTGCCGTGAGGAATCTTTCCCGAAAGGCTTCGCGTCCGAAGAAGCGGGCCCGCTGAGCGGCGCTGGCGCTGATCCGCGCGGCCTCCTCCCGATGAACCACCGAGGCGGTCATCTCGACCAGCTCCGGGATCGTCTCCCAGAAGAATCCGCTCGTGCCCGGCTCGATGATCTCGCGCGGACCTCCGCGTCCGACGGCGAAGGGGATGCATCCATACCCCATAGCCTCCACCAACGCGATCCCGAAATGCTCGACCCGTTCGGGCTCCCGATGCTCACGAACGCCGAATCCCGCAGCATGCCAGAAGACCTTGCTGAAACGATAGAGCTGCCGCACTTGCTGCCGGCGCGCGTTCACGTGAAAGAACACGGGCGCTCCATGGGCGCTTCGTTGCAACTCGGCCAGCAGATCTTCGGATGATTCGTCCGCACCACCCACAAGATGTAATTCCCATCCCGTGTGGCGCGCGGCGAAGATCCGAAACGCCTCGATCAGAACTTGATGCTGCTTCTCGTGCCCTCCCCGGAAGAAGCGCGCGACGCTCACAATGTAGTTTCGCTTCTCGCTCCAGGAGATCGGATCGGAAGGGAGTTCGACCGGAGGCGGCAGGACGAGAGCGGGAACCTCGGGATGCCAGTTCTCTTCGATCACGCGCGCTGTGAAGTGCGAGTTGTACAGGATGAGATCGAACGCGCGAAGCGCGCGCGGGAAAACCCACAGGCGGGCCAGTTCCCGACGGACCTGAGCGAGACGACGCTCTTCGAGAGCACGACGGAAATCCTCCGTGCGCCATCGGCGGTGAGGGACCTGAATGTGCAGGATGTTTCGGCGCGCGCCCAGGCGCGGGGGGAAATCGGACTCCAGAGCCAGAGCCACATCGTAGGCGCGCGTCATCCGCCGCAGCGCGCGCTCCCATCGGATGAGCGCGAACCGATTCCGCACCCACTCCCCCGGAGTGCGAGGCCAGGACGTGGCCGCGCACGGAAGCACGCGCAGGCCGACTCCCCGCAGGCGAAGCCCCAGCCGTTCTTCCATCTCCGAGAGATCCACCGGACGCGGGGCGATCAGATCCACCTCATGCTGCTCCTGCAGGATCTCGGCGATCGCGCCCAGATACACTTCCCCTCCCCCCATGACGGACCATCCGGGATTGTAAATCGCCACGCGCACCTTCTTCTCGCCGTCAAGGAGCGGGATGCGCGCGGACACCGTGGGTTCAAGCGTGCGTCCGCGCGCTGGCGCGATCGCCCGAAGCGAGCAGGTTCTCCCACAGAGGTCGAAGGCTCCGCCCCAGACTCGGCATGGCCTCGCACGCCGTCCAGCAGGCACATTCGCGCGCCGCGATAGACCGTCGAATGCGCTCGGCCCGCGGACTCATCCAGATCTCCTCGAAGCTGCGTTCCCGCACGTTCCCCAAACTTCGATTCAGCACAAGACAGGGATAGACGTTTCCATACGGATCGAGGTAAAACGAGTGCGTTCCCGAATAACAGGTGAAGAGACGGCGCGGATGAGCCTGGTACGTCACCATCCGCCGGAGATAATACGCCCGCACATCCAGGGCCCGACGCGAAAGCGGAAGATCGCGAAGATGCTCCGCAGCCACGCGCTCAAGCACGTGCCCGATCTCATGGAGTTCCTGTTCGGCCCACGACGTCTCCACATCCGTGCGCGCGTAATAGGTCTCGCTGTTTTGCGCGAACTGCGCGTTGAATTCAAGCCCGCGCGCGCGCGCCCACTCGTAGACCCGCTCCAGATCGCGCCAATTCTCCCGCGTGATCGTGAAGCTCACTCCCACGCGCAGGCTCCCGAGCGCGAGCGCATCCTCGATAACACGCATGGCCTTCTCGTAGACGCGAATCCCTCGCTGCTGATCATGCGTCTCTCCGATCCCGTCCAGTGAGACCGAGAGATAGATCCGCCCGGGCTCGGGCCGATATTCCGTCACGATGCGACGCAACATGTGACGGTTCAGTTCCGGATTAATCGAACCCGTCGGGATGGTGATCGCCGCACGCGGGAACTGCTCGAGGAAAAAGCCACAGATCTCGACGAAGTCGCGACGCAGAAAGACCTCCCCTCCGGTCAGGGAGATGGAACACACCCCCTGCAGGAGCGGAGAGCGAAAGACACGCCGGATCTCCTCGAGCGTGAGTTCCGTTCTCGCGCGCGCGCGATCCTGCCGATACAGCTTCCAGATGTCGCACATGCGGCAGCGCGAATTGCAGAGGAAGGTGACGGCGAAATTCACATATCGGATCTCCTCCGCGCGAGGCGGCAGCAGGCGCTCCCTCAGATGCGCGCTCGCCCGCTTGAGTTTCTCTCCAAGTCCGGCTGCCACGACCCGCTTTCTCCGAGAGCCCTATTGTACCACAGCCTGTCCCCCCCTCACCGATCCCTCACTCGCCATACGCGAACCGAAGCCCGTCGCCATCGGAGGAAATCCCAATAAGGGACCTCGAGGATCACTTCCGCCGGAGCGTCGGGACGCTCCCCCCAATACCGGAAGTCCGGACGCGCCGCATATACCCAGTAGCTCGGCTGTCCCGTCCGCACGAGCGTGCGCTTCCCCTGTTGATAGAGCATCCAGGCGTTGAAGGTGTAGTTGAGGTTGATCTCCTCGATCGGAATCCCTCGCGCGAGCAGCGCTTGGCCGGCCCTCCACACGGCTCCATATCCGGCGATCATCGTCTTCGCTGTCGCCACGGGAACCCACCCGAGCCCCACAAGAAGAAGGACGGCCACGGACTTCCGGATCCTGCGCGCCCACCATCTCACTCCTCCCAGCAACCCAACGGGAAGAAAGATGAGAAGATACCGATCGAACCGGCACGAGATCAGGATGAAAAAGCCCACAAGGAGCAATCCCCAAATCATCAAAAACGTCGTCCTCCATCTCTGCCAGGATTTCTGCACGCTCTCGACAGGTGGAGACGGACGGGCTGATCGCTTCCCCAATACGAGCACTCCAAGTACACCGAGCAGAGCGAGCCCATAGATGATCTGCGCCATTCCGATGTAAAAATCCTCCACCCGCTGTCGCCAGTATTCGAGCCCTCGACGCGAGGGGATGACCTGCGTGTAAGAGTGGTAGTACCAGATGAGCGCCCTCTCAATGCGTTCGAGGAGAAACTCTCTCCCCATACCCAGGGCCAGAAGCAGGGCAATAAGGGCGAGGACGCCCGCTCCGATTCGCAGAGCGCGCGCATGCGCGTTTCGGAAATCCTCCCACGGCCCCTGCCCTTCCCTCATGAGGGCGACAAGAAGAAGAGCCCCTCCCCACACCGCAAGCGCCGTGAGCACCGCCCCTCCCCACGGCCCGAACGAGGGGAAGATGGCGGAATCCCCCAGGTAAGGCATCAGGCGCCTCTCGGCCAAAAACATATACGTGGCATAGCTTCCGAGTGCAAGGATACTCGCGAGAATTCTCCTCCATTCCCCTGGCTCGCCGTGACGGAATCGCACAGCTCCAAGAAGGGGAAAGGCGAACACTCCGAGATAGAAGAAGACAAGAAAGGGCAGATGGCGAAGATCGTGCGCGATCCGGTAGGTCTTCAGCATCTCCAGTTGAGCGAACCGAAACTGCGTGGGCATCCCGTGGCTCGTCACAAGCCACGCGTAAAATCCGAAGAGCACAAGAAGGGGGATCCCCAGCGCGATGCTGCATCGCCAGGCGCGTCCGCGCGCCTCTTCTCTTCCCCAGAGCGAGAGAGCGAAGGCCACAGGCAGCAGGATCGCATACTGTCGGACCAACAGAGCGGCGGTCGAAAAGAGCGCTCCCAGGACGAGGTATCGGAACTCACGGCGCGCCTCCACTACGGCGCGACTTCGCGCGAAGAAATAAAGCGCCAGAAGGCAAAGGGCCAGAAAGGGCACGTCGGTGAAGAACGTGAAGCTCAGCGTGAAATAGATGGGATTGAACCAGAGGGTGAGAGCCGCCAAAGGAGCCAATCCCGAAGCCCCCGGCTCATCTTCGAGCCACAGGATGCAGAGGCGATAGAAAGCCCATACCC
Source organism: uncultured Clostridia bacterium (assembly GCA_964615335.1). Lineage (GTDB taxonomy): Bacteria > Acidobacteriota > Blastocatellia > HR10 > HR10 > HR10. The sequence continues at coordinate 17,122 of CAZTMT010000008.1, read as the reverse complement.
CGGCCAGGCTGAGCACAAGCGTCGAAAGGTGAAGGGCCGAGAAGGAGAATCCCAAAGGCATGCAGAAGAGTGCTCCCCAGAGAACCTGCGCGATGAGACTGGTCGCCGATTCGTCCGGCACGCGAAGACGACCTGTTTCCAGCAGATATTGGACCGGGAGCGCGTAGGTCCAGTCGTCTCCCACAGGATACTCGTAGAGCGGATTCACCAGAAGGATCGAAACGACCAGAGCGAGAAGAAGACCGATCCGTCTCAAAACGCGGGTCTCTCCGGCTCGGTGTTGGCCGAGCGCCCAAGACGCGCTCGAAGGAAGTTACGCACGCGCGCGCCGTTCAAGCGAGCGTGCGTGTGCTGACAGGCCGCACACAAGGGCAGCGAGCGGAAATCCAGGCGCCGATGACGACGGCGCAACTCGGCCAGTGCCGGCCCGTTCCAGATCTCCTCCAGCGTCTGCTCTCCGAAGCGACCAATAATGAGCACGCCATCTACATCGAAGCAGCAGGGGACGACATCTCCGTTCCATAAGATCGTGAGCGCATCCCAGAGGAAGGCCGTGCAGGGGATGCGAAAATCAAGTCCGCACTCGGGGAAGCCGCGATCTTCGGTCTTGCCCGCCCACGTGTTGAACGACTTGACGTGGATGTAATCCCCTGGCCCCAGATACGGCCTCCAGTACTCTCGAAAAGCCTCGATCTCGCGCGCCGTCTCCCGCATGGCGATGATCTGGAAGACGACGCGCGGACCTCGTCCCCCTTGCGCCTTTCGAATTTCGAGGAAGCGCCGGACGTTCTCCATGACATGGGCGAAGCGCGCCCCGCGACGGATGGCCTCGTAGGTTTCAGCCGTCACCCCATCCAGACTGAAGACGACCGTGTCCAGAGACGATTCGGCGAGCCGACGGGCCTTCTCCTCCCGCAAAAGCGTCGCGTTCGTGCTCAAGACGACGTTCCGGATCGAAGGATAGCGCGTGATGTACGCGATGCGCTCAAAGAGGAATCGGTCCACCAGCGGCTCTCCCCAGGCGTGCAACCACACGATGTCAGCTCCATGACGCGCGATCTCGTCGGCGGCTCGTTCGAAAAGTGCCATGGACATCGTGCCATCGGCCCGCGCCTTGGACTGCGTCGGGCACATGAGGCAATCGAGATTGCACACGCTCGTCGTCTCGATGTTGATCCGGCGCGGGAAGGGCGGCGGATGCGCCAGCTCCCGTTGATGCCACCAGAGGAAGAAGCGCGAGGCGCCTCGCGAGATGAGGGATTCCCCTCGCTCTCTTCCGGCGAATCTCATGATCGGTCTCGCAGCGATGCGATATGCAGGGGGGTATACAAGGCACCCTCAGGGCGAAGATCGCTCCTCATGAGGATGAGATGTGTGACGAGGAAGCGGTACCTCGGAAAGTCTTCTTCCAGAAGGAGGCGCGCCACCTCGCGCGCTGATCTCTCCGATCGGATGCGCCCGATGGTCAGATGGGCCGTGAACGGGCGCGCCTCGCGGGCGAATCCCTGAGCGGAAAAGGCCTCTTCCAGATCGGTGACAAGCGCGCGCAGCCGACCCTGCTCATCCTGCACGCCGATCCAGAGGACGCGCGGGCGCGCGGCCGTCGGGAAGACGCCTCCGCGATCGGTGACCAGCTCAAAGGGCTCGTGTCCCCGAGCAATTTCCTGCAGCACCTCACCGAGGGCGGGTAGGCGTTCTTCTTCCACCTCGCCGAGAAACTTCAACGTGAGATGCACATTGGCCGGTCGGGTCCAACTCACATCGGCGGGAAGTCGCCGAAGTTTCGCCTGCACGTCCTCGATCCGCGCCTTGACCTGTTGCGGAACATCAATGCAGATGAAGGATCGGATCCGGGTCATGGCTCACCGTGAGCTCTCGCGAACGGCATGATGGGATGGCGCCGGTGCAAGGGAACGGGCTCCCGCGCGTCGCGCCCGGCTGCCGGATACACGCCAGGCACGGCAGGGGACTTCGGGACCCGAGCCAGGAAGATCCGTGCGCGTTCCTCATCCCTCATGGATCACGAAGAGGTCTGCTCGGGAGAGGCCTTCGATGAAGCCTCGGCCGCTTCAGCCGCCCGAGTTCCAAAGAATTCCTTCTCTCGAACGCGGGCTGCCTTCCCCTTGAGCTTGCGAAGATAATAGAGCTTGGCGCGCCGCACATCTCCCCGACGCACGACCTCGATCCGCTCGATGACCGGCGAATGCAACGGGAAGATGCGCTCCACACCAATGCCGAAGCTGATCTTTCGAACGGTGAAGGTCTCGCGCAATCCCCCGTGCTTGCGCGCGATGACGATCCCCTCGAAGGCCTGGATGCGCTCCTTATCCCCCTCGGTGATCCGCACGTACACGCGCACCGTATCTCCGGGCGCGAAGTCCGGAAGATCCGTCCGCTTCTGCGCCTCCTCGAATTCCCTGAGGATCGGATGAGTCATATCCTTCTCTCCCCGGACCTGTGGGAGAGGCTCCTTCGGCGTCCACCCCACAGGCGCATTCTCGCGTGCACTCAAAAGGAGGTAATTTTACTGGGATTCGCTCTTTTTGGGAAGCTCCTTTCTGAGTTCCTCCAGCAGACGCTGGTCCTCTGGGCTCAGCGCGGCCTTTTGAAGGAGATCGGGGCGATTCTGGAGCGTTTTTTTCAAAGCCATGCGACGGCGCCAGCGAGCGATCTCCGCGTGATGTCCCGAGAGCAAAACCTCGGGGACGCGAAGCCCTTGAAAATCCGCCGGACGCGTGTAGTGGGGATAATCGAGGATTCCGCCTTCGGCGAACGACTCCCGACGCGCGGATTCCGGATGTCCGAGCGCGCCGGGGAGCAACCGCACGACGGTCTCCACAATCACCATCGCCGGGATCTCCCCCCCGGCCAGAACATAATCGCCGATGGAGATCTCGTGCGTCGCCAGATGCTCGGCCACCCGTTCGTCTACTCCTTCGTATCGCCCGCAGATGAGGACCAGCCGCTCGCGCGCAGCCAGATGTTCCGCGAGAGCCTGAGTGAACACGCGCCCCTGAGGAGTGAGAAGGATCACAGCCACGCGCTCCCGATCGAAGTGCTCTCCGAGCAGGCTCTGGACGGCGCGAAAGATCGGCTCCGGCTTGAAGACCATTCCCTCCCCCCCTCCGAAAGGGCGATCGTCCACCGTGCGATGCCTGTCCGTCGCGAAATCCCTGAGATCGTGCACGACGATCTCGACCAGCCCGCGCTCCCGAGCCCGTCGCACGATCCCACAGTCGAAGGGTCCGCGAAACATCTCCGGGAAGATGGTCAGGATATCAAATCGCATGGCACAGCAGTGGATCTGGCCCGTCTTTTGAGTCCGGGGAGATCACTCCCCCGAGGCCCGCTTCCGATTCAGCTCCAGCAGCCCTTCTGGAGGATCCACCAGGATCCGTCGAGCGGCCACATCCACCACGGGACAGATCGCTCGAGCGAAGGGGATGAGCACCTCTTCTGTTCCTTCGACGACCAGAAGGGGGACTTCTCCGGTCGTCATGACGTCCACAACCTGCCCGACTCTCTGGCCCGAAGGCGTGTGCACATCACATCCGATGAGTTCGAAGAGGAAGTACTCGTCCTCCTCCCGCGCAACGGCCTCCTCGCGCGCGATCTTAACCCACCATCCGCGGAAGCGGCTCGCCGCTTCGATCGTCTCGCACCCCTGGAACTTCAGGACGACGTGCTGGCGAAAGAACCAGTAATGCTCCAGCCGAGTTTCCACACACTGCCCATCGGGGGCTTCCAGGCGCACGCGCGTGACGGCCGCGAATCGGTGCGGGCGATCCGTCACGATCTCGGCCACGACTTCCCCCTTCACTCCGCGCGGCCTCAGGATGTGCGCGATCGTGAGGAATTCGGGATCCGACCCCATCGCCTCATTCGAGAATCTCCAGGACGAAACGCTTCTTCATCTTCATGCCGGCGGCTCCCAGGATCGTACGAATGGCGCGAGCGGTCCGACCCTCTCGCCCGATGACCTTTCCGAGATCGGAAGGAGCCACCCGGAGCTCCAGGACGGTGGTCGCTTCGCCTTCGACCTCTCGCACCTCCACCTGATCGGGATAATCCACCAGCGCTTTCGCGATCATCTCCACCAGATCCCTTATCTTCATACCCCACCTCCCCTCTGTAGCATGGCCGTAAGCTCACATCCGGCGTGCCGAGCTTGGGCACACACTCTGCGAACGCGCATCTCCTCTGTCGCGACGCGATCCCTCGGCTTCTTCCGTTCGTCCTATGAGGCCTTCGGCGCGACCTTCTGGATCAACCGTCGGACGACTTCCGTCGGTTGGGCCCCACATCGGACCCAGTACTGGAAGCGCTCCCAATCCACGCGAACCTCCGCCGGTTGCACCAGGGGATTATAGTAGCCGATCGCTTCCACAAAAGCCCCATCGCGCTTCGAGCGCTTCTCCGCGACGACGATGCGGTAGAAAGGTCGTTTCTTCGATCCCATTCGTGTCAAGCGTATCGCCAGCAAGTCCCCTCCTCCTTCAGAAGACGTAAATTATAACCTGTCCTCACAAAAAGTCCACCCCCCCATGAGGGGGAGGCTCCCTTTCAGGTCGGGATCTGTCAACGCTTCTTTTTCTGTCCCTTTGCTCTCAGGGATCTCCCGGGGAATCCCCCCTTCTGCCAGCGTCGCAGCATCTGGCGCATCTCGGCATACTGTTTCAGAAGTACATTCACCTCCTCGACGCTCGTCCCGCTGCCGCGCGCGATACGCCGCCGACGGCTTCCATCAATGAGGCGATAGTTCCTCCGCTCTTCGGGAGTCATGGAATTGATGATTGCTTCGGCGCGCTTCAATTGTTTCTGGAACTGCTCCATCTGCTCCGGAGTGATCCGCGGCAGTCCGACGAGCTTCAACACGTGGGTCGGCAGCAGCTCGAAGATCTTCCCAAGAGAGCCCATGCGCTTGGCCAGACGGAGTTGCTCGAGGAAATCCTCCAGCGTGAACTCCTCGCGCTGCAGTTTCTCCTGCCATCGGAGGGCTTCGGCTTCATCCACTTCGGCTCGAACGCGCTCGATGAGGCTGAGGACATCCCCCATGCCGAGGATGCGCGAGGCCATGCGATCCGGATAGAAGGGTTCGAGCGCATCGTACTTTTCGCCCACGCCGATGAACTTGATCGGCTGTCCTGTCACCGCTTTGATCGAGAGGGCAGCTCCCCCCCGGGCATCTCCATCCATCTTGGTCAAGATGACCCCGGAGATGCCAATGCGTCGGTGGAACTCTTCGGCGCTGCGCACGGCATCCTGTCCCGTCATCGCATCGGCGACAAAGAGCACCTCCACAGGCTTCAACTCCCGCTTGATCGCCTCCAGCTCAGCCATCAGCTCCTCATCCACATGCAGGCGTCCCGCCGTGTCTACAAGCAGGGGATCAAATCCGGTCACTTCGGCATGGCGGCACGCGCGGCGGCACAGCTCCAGCGGATCGGTCACGGAAGGATCCTCGAAGACCGGCCGATTGATAGCCCGCGCGATCACGGCCAACTGCTCGCGGGCGGCCGGCCGATACACATCCGCTGAAACCAGAAGGGGGCTTCGCCCCTGCGCGGCGAGAAAGCGCGCCAGCTTCCCCGCCGTCGTCGTCTTGCCCGACCCCTGCAGCCCAACCAGCAGGATGACATTCGGAATGCGGGAGGTCAGAAGCAGTCGCGTCGAAGTCCCCCCCAGCATCTCCGTCAGCTCTTCGTAGACGATCTTGATGACCTGCTGCGTCGGAGAGAGCGAAGCCAGCACCTCCTGCCCCAATGCCTTTTCCCGAATCCGCTCGACAAACTGCTTCACAACCCGAAAGTGCACATCCGCTTCAAGCAACGCCAGACGGATCTCCCGCAGCGCCGCCTCAACATCGGCTTCGGTCAGCTTCCCGCGTCCGCGCAGATCGCGGATTACTTTTTGCAATTTCTCCGCAAGGGCATCGAACATCTCCCCCCCCTCCGAGCTTCAAAGGTGAGTAAGGGAGGTAAGTTAGAGAAACTCCCCTCCCCTGTCAAGCTCACGATACGAAGCTCCCTCTCTCGCCTTGTGTCGACTCGTCTTCCGAACTCCGGCGTGAATCCCCCTCGGTCAGGGGTGCGCCCTATCTCGCCTTCTCGATGGAGAGGATGGTGAGGACTCTCTCGCCCTCTTTCTCCTGAACCGTGCCTTTGACCGTCACCCGTTCGGCGACAAAGGGGATCAACTTCTCGTTCTTATTGGCCGTCCAGGATTCGCCGGCCAACCGATAGAGTGTTCCAGTCTGCTCGTCCACAACGCCCAGCGGAGCTCCCGTCTTCGCGCAATTGATCGCGCACGTTCTGTGCGCGGCGCCTTTGTTTTTGGCATCCCTCTTATAGCAGTTCCAATCCACGACTTCCCCAGTGATCGCGACCTCCTGGGAGGGGAGCCAGGCGGCGCGTCCGACCCCCACGATTCCCAAAGCGATGCTCAAAACGACAGCCTTCCACATTTCTCGTTTCATAACCTCTCCTCCTCACAGCGATCTGCGAATACCTCGCCCGAGGCAGATTATACCGAGACTGGATGAGGAAGGAAAATGCCGCTTCGGCCCATCTTGATCGAAATGGTAAAATCGGGGCCAGGAGACGATGGGGTTCGAACTCGGGAGAGCACGCTTTCGCGATCGCACGGAGGCCGGACGTCAGCTCGCGGAACGACTCCGTCCGTATGGAGACCTCAATGTGCTTGTCCTGGGGATCGCGCGGGGAGGAATTGTGGTCGGCGCGCCTATTGCCGAAGAGTTGCGGGGCGAACTCGATGTTCTGGTCCCGCGCAAGCTTCCGATCCCCTTCAATCCGGAGGCCGGTTTCGGAGCCGTCGCGGAGGACGGAACGATGTATCTCAACATGGCGATCGTGCGCGCGATCGGCCTGAGCGAAGCGGAGATCCAGAGGATCGCTGAGAACGTGCTCGCCGAAATTCGGCGTCGCATCGAGCGCTACCGGGGAGATCGTCCTCCCCCTGCGGTGAAGGACCGCACGGTGATTCTGGTGGATGACGGCCTGGCCACCGGATACACGATGCTCGCCGCGATTCGGAGCGTGCGGGCGGGCTCTCCGGCTCGGATTGTGGTCGCCGTCCCCGTCAGCCCGATGGCGACCTTGCGCGCGATCGAGCCCGAAGCCGATGACCTCATATGTCTGGTCGCGGAAGAGACCGAGGTATTCGCCGTGGCCAACTTCTACGACGATTTCCGCGATGTTTCCGACGAAGAGGTGATCGCGCTGCTGCAACGAGCGCGCCGACGACCTCCGGAGAGGAGCCTGTCGTAAAGCTCCTCGATCTTTCGCACATGGGCTTCCAGGCTGAAGAAGCGTTCGACCCGCTCTCGCGCGGCTCGTCCCAGGCGCGCGCAGCGCAATGGGTCGCCAAGAAGCGCGAGCATCGCCTCGGCCAGCCGCACCGCATCGCCGGCAGGCACGAGGATTCCCGTCTCCCCGTCACGGACGATTTCTTCCGTCGCGCCCCCGCGTGAGGCGATAACCGGCTTGCCGCATGCCATCGCTTCGATGAGGACGCGCCCGAAAGGCTCCGGCTCGAGCGAGCAATGGACGACCAGGTCCAGCCCTTGCAGGATGCGCGCGATCTCCGCATGAAATCCCATGAGGCGCACGCGCTGCTGAAGGCCGCGTCGGGCGATCTCCCGCTCTAACTCCTCTCGGAATCCTCGATGTCCTGCTGTGTCGTAAATCTCATCGCCGACCAGAAGGAACTCCACATCGGGAAGGCTCCGACTCACCCGTTCGGCGGCCTGGATGAAGACATGCTGCCCCTTCCACGGAGCCAGGACACCGATCATCCCCACGCGCGGCGGTCTCGGGACCGGCTCGCTCGGAGCGGGAGCGAAAGCGCGAAGGTCAACCCCATGCGGGATCGTGAAAACGTTCGCGCGATTCGGGAACTCCCGAGCGACCGCGTCCGAAGGAGCGATGATCGCATCGGGCACCAGGCGACCGAGCCACTGGAATCCCCACCAGAACCTCCGATGACGCACGAAGTCATGCGCATGCCAGACGAATCGAGCGCGAACCCAGGGCGCAAGCCCGCTGGTGAAGACCTGAGCCTTGATCCCATGCGCGTGCACAAGGCCGATCTCAGCCCGGCGTATCAGGCGCACGACATCGCCGATCCTTCCCGCGATGTGGGGAAGGGCGCGGAGCGCTCCCACGTACTCTCGCCAGGAGCTATATCGCCCGAGCCGACGCGCCCGCCCCAGGTAATCCCAAACGATTGTCAAAACCCCCGCCGCGCGCAACTGCTCGGCGAGCCTCCCCTCACGCGGCACGATGACCCACGGGAGGAACCGTTCCCGATCGAGCGAGCGCACGAGATCCAGCAGGACGCGCTCGGCTCCTCCCAGCTCCGCCCCTGTGCTGATGTGCAAAATGGACGCGCGCGGCGACATCTCACCCCCACGCGGCTTTCAACTCCACGAAGCAGCGATACACCCGAAGGACGCGCTCGGCCGTCTTCCGCCAGGTGAACGAACGGGCCCGGTGACGCCCTCTCCGCGCGAGTTCTTCTCTCAGCTTCGCATCGCCGAGCACGCGCTCGGCGGCTTCGGCGAAAGCTTCGACCTCGTTCTCGCGGACAAGCAACCCAGCCTCCCCGAGAACCTCCGGAACGGCTCCGGCGGCAAGGGCGACCACAGGCGTTCCCGCTCCCATCGCTTCCAGCACAGGCAATCCGAAGCCCTCATAGGTCGAGGGGAAAAGAAAAAGCGCCGCTTCCTGATACGCGCGCGCGAGCCAATCCGACGGAAGGTCGGGGATCTGCCGGACGTGGGATTGAAGTCCCAGACGCCGAATCAGCTCCCGCTGAGCGCGCGCGAACTTCCCCCCGATCTGAACCAGATGAAGATCGGTATGGCCGCGCTCTCGGAGGCGCGCGAAGGCGCGAAGCAACATGGGGATATTCTTCCGCTCCTCGCAACTCCCGACATGAAGAAGGAATCGCGCACCTTCGGGAAGACCCAGCCGTCGCCGGAGCGCTCGGGCTTCTTCCGGCCCGCTTTCGGCAAAGGTGAGATGGTCTCCGCCCAAAGGGATGACCGTCATCCTCTGCGCGGGATACTGCAGGAGCTGGTGCACCTCATTCTTCGTGAATTCGGAATCGGCGATCACATGTTCGGCTCGCGTGAGCCAGGCCATGACCCACTTCAGGAGGGCATCCCGCGCGCGGACCCGCCACGAGCCCGGCGCGGTCTCGCTTCTGCGCAGGAGGTGATAGGGATAGAGGTCGTGCACGGTGACGATCGTCCTCTTCCCATCGAGCCACCGAAGGAGATGCGCATACGAGTGATCAAGGACATGTTGCAGCTCTGGGCCAATCCTTCGACAGGCGCGTGCCACACGCCGAGGGAAAAAGAGATAGCGCAAAGCCAATCGAACCGGACGCGTGCGGGCGAGCGAGCTTCCCCACACCGACATCGGCCAGCGCGCGACATGAAAATCCCAGTCCGGGGCGATCTGCGGGAGCCATCGCTCGAGTTGCCGGGCATACAACTGCATGCTCTTCCATCCCTCGATTTCCAGATCCGCAATGAGGAGGATAGGCTTCATTGTTCGGCCAGGAGGCGATCCAGGATCCTGCGCACGCGCGGGACGAGCACTTCATAATCGAAATGCCGGCGAGCCAGGGCGACGCCCTCTCGCCCCCGCTCCAGCACATGCCGATTGTGCACGAGCCACCGGAGACGCTCACAGAGCGCCTCCACATAGTGCTCCTTCCCCTCATACGGGATGAGCATCTCGTCGGGGAGAAGCCGCGCGGCTTCCCCCACGCGACTGGCCAGAACGAACCGCCCGCAGGCCAGATAGAGCGGCAGTTTCCCCGTCGTTCGAACCCGCCCGACAAGATCATCCGTCTGCGTCGAAAGACAGACGTCCATCAGACTGAGATACTCCGGCAATTGCTCCAGAGGTACGCTCCCGAGAAAGCGCACGCGATCTTGCACCCCATGCCTCCGCGCTTGCTCCTGCAAGCGTGGAAGTCCCGATCCCTCTCCAATGATCACGCCGGCAACGGGAACATCCTTCAGGCGCGCGAGGGCTTCGATCAACTCCCACCCGTAGCAGAAACCAAGCGTTCGACTCCAGTGGAGCGAGCCGACGACGCCAACGACAAACAGTCCTTCCAGGCCGAGGCTTCGACGCAAAGCTTCCGCACATTGGGGGGAGAACCGACGCATATCCACTCCATCGGGGATCACTTCGACGCGCGTGAAGCCGCGCGCTGCGAGCCACTCCTTGTACCCTGTCCCCCGCACGATGAGAAAGTCTACTCCCCACAGCGCGAGCTGCTCCAGAAGACTGGTCAACCACCGTCCGATCCGTCCGCGTCCGAGAGCGCGCGCGAGCGCCGAGATGACATCCCCTGTGTCAACGACCAGGCGACAGCGGCGAGCCAAAATCTTATAGGCGAGCGCCGCCAGAACGCCCGATGCTCCCATCTCCAGGACGTAGACCAATCGCGGTCGCTCCCACAGCAGCGCCCGCAGAAATCGGAGCGTGGCGCGCACTTTCCGACGCCCTCGATAGAGAAGGCGCCATGAATACGCGCGCTGAAGTCCTTCGGCGAAGCGCCGGGCTCGATCCCCGATAGCCCCTTCCGGATCTCCGTTCACGAGAAAGACTATATCCACCACGCGCCTGCTCCGCCCTCATTAAGAGCACAAAGGCAGGCGACCGTCAAGAGAAAGCGCAGCGCTCCGGCGAACGCCGACCGCGAGCTCACAGCGCCGGCATACCTTCACTCACTCTCTCAACGGGACATACCTCGGGGAAGCTTCTGAAGCGATCTCAAGCGCTTTTTCCCGGCAGGCCTCTGACCCCATCTCCATGATCCGGTGCTCCCTTGCTGTCGCAGCCAAGCGACAGCAAGGGAGAGCGTCGGGGGAATACCCCGCGCTCTCTCCCGCAACGATTTATCCGCGATCAGGCTTTTCAGAACAGGCTCTCCTTCTCCCCCCTCCCAAGCCCTGATGGCCCGAATCTGTCCCCGCCCAGCGACAGCGGGCCTCTCCCGCTGGGGAGAAGCCCAATGCCTGAAAATCTCTTGATGAACCAGGAGATAGTCGAATCCCTCCTCCTTCGTGAGTCTTCGGCACATCGTTTGCTTTCTAACAGAATGAGCTGAGTATGCGGCAGACTACGAACTACAGGACGGTTGACAATGCGCGGTATTTGGAGAAAGCTTGCGCCTTATGCCACATAGGTGCCCAGGAGTGAGCCAATAAAGGATCACGAGGCAGATATGAGAAACCCGAACATTCGCCTTCATCATCGAAGGGGGATTTCGTTTTTTCAACTGTGGGTGGGCTTACTGCTTGGCCTTGCGTTGTTGTGGAATCCAAAGACTGTTTCCGTTCAGTCGAGCCTACAGCCGCAAGTGACGCTCACTGTGCCCGCTGAGGTCCTCATCGGGGAAGATTTTACCTTCACGGTGAAATTCAAAAACGCCAGCAGCAACCCGGGCGACATTGGCTATGGACCGTTTATTGACCTGGTGCTGGATGCCGGTGGCGCGAACGTCTCCAAAAACAATCCGGCATGTGCGTGCGACGGCATCACGTTCGTGAAAGCCGAAATGGTCGGTGTGGTCGGCGGTCCAGTCACGTTGACTCCTGCTTCACCCTCCCCGATGACCACGACTCCATGCGGTTTGGTGTCAAACAGTAGTGTGCCCCATCCGTTTGCGTCCAGTGGCATTCTCCCTCTGATCGTTCCACCGGGCAGTCAGCTCATCACTCTGGCCCTCCCGTTCGGCAGCTTTGATCCGACGCAACCGGAGATTGAAGTTCAGGTCACGGCTCATGTGAGTAATCTCGCTGACGCGGGCACGCCACTGAAGATCTCCGCCCGCGGCGGCTTCCGGTATGGCCAAGATCCGCTGGACAATCCCGGCACAGACCTTCCCATTGTGAGCGACATGGTGTCGGGAAACCAGCAGACCGACAGCACGCAGTGGGCGGCGCAAGCGCAAACGACACCCACAGTCATCACGATCAGCAAGAAGTACCTCGGTCCTGAAGATGAAACCGCCACCGGCCCGAACTTCACTTCGTTCTACCCGCTGCAATACCAAATCACCGTAGACATCGCCCAGGGCCAGACCGTCAGCACCGTGACGGTGACCGATTGCTTCCCCAACAACCTGGCCTTCCAGAGCGTCGTCTCGGTCAGCCCAGCAGGGGCAACGGTGACGCCGCCGCCTGCCGGCGTGCCCAATAATCCTCCGAACAATTGTTTGACCGTAACCTGGCCCACGCTCACCGGTGCCCCAGGCCCTGATGCCACCGTCGTGGTTGAATTCTTCATCCCGGAAAAAGACGCCAACGGGAATCCAGTCCTTCCGACAAACTGTCTGCCGGTTCAATCCGTGAACGATGTCAAAGCCGAGGGCGATTGGACGCCGATAGACCTGTGCGACACATCGCCCGCGCACGTTGTCAGCGACGTCACGCCCAACGACCACATTCTCAATGACAAATGCATCGCTATTCAAAAGAAGGTTGTTGTATTTCAGGATACAGGCGCTCCCGGCCCGACACCGGGCGATGTGCTTCAGTACACGCTCATGTTCCAGATTTCGGACTTCAAGACCTTCGGCAATCTCGAGGTCCGAGACCAGCTCTCAGACGGCCAGCAGTTTCTGCTCACGCCGGCCCCGACGCTCACAGTCACTGACCAATTTGGCAGCGTCAGCGGAGCCTTCATCCCCTCGGCGGACTTGTTTGTGACCGGTGATCCCAATTCCACCTGCCAGGGAATTAAGGGCACGACCAATGTGGTCTTTCGAGTCTCCAGCAAAATGACCAACCTGATGCCTCTGAACCCACGACATCTGGCCGGGATTCTCACCGGCGGTTGGGCGACAACGCCGGCTTCTTCTGTTCCGGCGACCGGCCAGATCGTCTTCTACGCTCAGATACAGGATAAGTTCTCCTTCCCGCAGAATCATCCCGGCGACCGGTTTGTGGATAAGGATGATCCGCTCGCCAATTGCGTGACAATTCGCGGCCAGGTGTTCACTAATGTCAATCCTCCTCTGCTTCCCACGCCCACTGGCGTAACAGCTCAAGATGACAGCGAGACGCTCACCGCCATTGTGACCGACGTCATCAAGAAAACGGTCTACGCCGTTAAACGCGGCGGTCAGGAAATCTGCGGACCGAATACGACGCCCTGTCCAGCCAAGCCGCAGGTGACACCGGGAGATGAAGTGACCTTCCGGATCGAGAAGATCATCCCTTCAAGCGATGCCGAAGACCTCACGATTCAGGATTGGCTGCCGCTGCCGATCTTTGATGTCGCTGACCCCGATGCCAACGGCACTTCAGGCCCAGCCTGGAGCTTCACCAGCGCGACCTGCGGCATCCCGGCGCCCGGCCAAGCCTGCCTTGGGCCAACGAACACACTGCTGGTCTCGCCGACATTCGCGGCCAATACGCCAACCAATAGCCTCACGTTCAACTATGGGACCTTCAACGATCCGACGAACACGCCCGGGAAGATAGACCTGCTCTTCACCGTGACAGCGACAAGCGATCCCTTTGCCGACGGCTTGTTCCTCACCAACGAAGCGCAGGAGTGCGAGAAGAACACGTTCAACATGACGTTCTGTCAGGTCGCCATCGCGCAAGTCCAGATGGCCGAACCGAAGCTGAGGATCATTAAAGGCGTCGTTGCCTCTGACAATCCCAATGCGATCTTCTCGCCCGCTGCGCCTCCGGCGGGAACGTTCACGCCGCCCGGTGGCTCCTGCCCGCGCTTCAGCGGAACGATCAACTCCTCCAATATCGGCTCGCTCAATCTGAACAGCAATATTTCCGGCGTGGACGCCAACGACAAAATCACCTTCGCCATCGTCGTCGAGAATCAAGGCTCTTCGCCCAACGGCGTCTTCGATGTGAAGATCAGAGACATCTTTCCGCTCGGACCGACGGACCTGCCCTCCTGCTTCGTTCCTGACTTCAGCACGCTCTGTGTGACCGATGGCGCTGGGGCTGCCATACCGTTCACTCTCAGCCCGGGTGGTTTTGGCTCGGTGATCATCGAACTCACCGATCCAAGTTCAATGCAGGGCGCGCTCGGTCCCTTCCATCCGACCAGCGGCAAGAACATCGCCGTCATCACCTTCGATGCCGTGCTTGTCAAGGACATCACGTCGGGCTGCTGTGACAATCGAGCCCGGCTGGAAAATTACTCGAACACCGAAAGCGGCCCGAACTTCGTCACGGCAGGCTTCGGCGGGCCGTTCGAGGATACCGCCCAGGCGTGCGTCGGTCCGAGGCCCTTCGCCAAATGCATCCAGACAACGTCCGAAGTCCACACGACGCCACCATCGGCTTCTCAAGGTGGGACGGTGGATGCTGCCATCGGCGAGATCGTCCGCTACCGCTTGATCACGGTCATCCCCGAAGGCACGACGCTCAATTTCCAGATTCAGGACCTCTTGCCACCCGGCCTGACCTATGTGGGCAATCCGAGCGTGATCTTCGTCGCCGATAATCCGATCATGAGTCCGCCCAGTGCCTTTTGGCCCACCAGTCCCAATCAGGCTCTTGCTCAATGCCCCGGGCCAACATTCCCGGTGAGTGCGCTCAATGTGGCGGGAGGTCCGTTTACTCCCGGCGCCGGCGTAGACCCCATCTTCTTCGTTCAATCGCCTACGAATCCCACCCCGGTGTTCGACATCGTCAACAGCGACAACGATCCCAACCTGGAGTTCGCCATCATCGAGTTCAACGCGCAAGTGGACAATATCGCAAGCAATCAAAGCAGCACCACCTTGCCCAACCAGTTCCAGGTGCGCTTCAAGGACCAGTCGGGCAACCAGCTCGCCAGCAATTCAGCCACGGTCAACGTCCACGTTGTCGAGCCGAATCTCACGATCGCCAAGGCCGTCTCGCCGAATCCCGTCGTGCAGGGCGGGACCGTCACCTATACGGTCACCATCACGAACACGGGTACGGCCGATGCCTTTGATGTCGCCTTCACGGACACATTACCGGCCGGCCTCACGCCGGTAGCAAGCTCTCTCACCTTCCCCACCGGCTGCACCGGAACGCTTGCTGGCCAGAACGTCACCGTGAATTGCGCCACCATACCCACGGGCGGGTCCGTCGCCATCACGTATAAGGCCGTAGCCAATCCGGCCACCTGCCCCGCGACCTTGACCAATCAGGCCAAGGTGACCTGGACGAGTCTGCCCGGACCCAAAGGCACCTGTCCGAATCCGACGGGTTCCTGCACGCCGGGCAATTCAGGAGCCATTGACGGCGAGCGGGATGGAAGCACCGCGCCGAACCTCCCTAACAAATACGCAGCGGCGGCTTCGGCCACCCTCAACGTCACGTGCCCGCCCGGGACGATTGTGATCAACAAAGCCACCGTCGGAGGCGACGACACGTTTACGTTCACCGGGAGCGCTGGGCTGCCAGGAAGCTTCACTATCACCACTAGTAGCGGCGCAGGAACCCAGACCTTTAGCAACCTCACCACACCGGGAACCTATACCGTCACGGAACCAGCACCGCCCGCAGGATGGACCTTCACAAGCCTCACCTGCACAGATCCGACCAACAACACGACCATCAGCGGTTCGACAGCCAACATTGTCCTCGATCCAGGCGAGACCGTCACTTGTACCTACACCAACACCAAGAGCACAGCCTGTGTGGATCCATCGTCACTTCCGACGATGGTCGCCTGGTGGCCCTTGGATGAGCCGAACGGGGCTGCTGTTGTGAACGACCTGGCGGGCTTCAATAATCAGGGCACACCCAAGCCTGGAAGTCCGCTGGGAGCTCCTAATGCCCCGAATGCCGTCGCCGGTCAAGTCGGTGGCGCCATACAGTTTAATCCGAACTTCCAGGCAAACGGTCCTCACCTCGAAGTACAGGATCACTCCGAACTCAATCCTGGGACAGGTGACCTCTCCATAGATGCCTGGGTTTTCGCGTCGCCGTCTCCGCCGACAGCCGGGTTCATCTATCCGATCGTGGACAAGTTGGTTGTTATGCTAGTTGCTCCTAATATAGGCACACCGGTGAAGGGCTACGCTTTCTACCTTGATAACTCGAGCACGTCAGGCGCACGCCTGCGGTTCACTATGGCCGATGGGAGCGCGGTGGCAAACTACATCGGTCCGAGCATGCCGTTCAATACCTGGACTCACGTGGCCGTGACAGTGGATCGAACCTCGGGTACGGTGACCTTCTATGTCAACGGGACGCCCACGGCTGTGACAGCTCCTCCCATGCCGACCGGTTCCATTGACACCCCTGGGACGACACTCCTGATCGGAGAGAGTCGCTTGGGACTTCAGGCCGAAATCACCATTGACGAGCTCGAAATCTTCAAGAGCGTCCTCACACAGACAGAGATCCAAGACATCAAAAATAGGGGTAAGTGCAAGTGCGCGACCGTGAGCAACGAACAGATCGCCTGCAATCCCAACGGCACGTTCAGCTATACCGCCACCCTCACCAACGTGACGAACGCCGTGGTGACCGGGATCAATTTCGTGCCTCCGGCGGGCGTCACGATCACGCCAAGTTCGATCACCACCCCGTTGTCACCCGGCCAGTCCGTTACAGGCACAGTGACCATCGGCGGTCCCAACGCTCAGCCGGGATCCACCGTTTGCTTCGACATCGTGCTCACGACCCAGGGCGTCGTGACCTGTCAGACAAAGCATTGCGTCACATTGCCTACCTGCCCCGGCGGACCGTGCGTGCAAGCTCCGTCGGGGATGGTCGGCTGGTGGCCGCTGGATGATGCCACAGGCCAAAGCACAGTGCAGGACTTGGCAGGAGGCAATAACGGGACTACCAAGGATCCAAGCGGTAGCCCACTGAACATCAGCCTGGGGGCTGGACCGCAGGTTGTGAGTCAGCTTCCGGCGCCGAACATCTTGGGCGGTCTACTGAATCCGGTGGTCGTAGATCCCAATGCTCCTCCTCCGCCTCCCACTCCGCGTGGTGCGCTCTTCTTCCAAAGCAGCTTTGTCGATGTGCCACACAACCCCAATCTCAATATAAGCGCGAGCGGCTTCACCATCACGCTGTGGGCATGGGCTGCTCCCACGCCAGTGGCGATCACCC
>CAZTMT010000007.1:0-167443 GCA_964615335.1 uncultured Clostridia bacterium | reverse complement strand
GGAGAGCTTCATGGCTGAAATGGATGATAAGAAAAATGGCAGCTGCTGGCAACCCTTCCTTCGCCTCCATCAGCAGGCGGCGGAAGGTGAGTAAGCCTTCCGATAGGATATTGCCCACTGCCCATTCCACGCCCTTTTCCTTGGCTAGCTCTCTCGCCTCCAGGTTCGCCCAGTCTTCGCCCACAACCACGGCCGTAGCGTTGACTCCAACAGAGCGCAAGGTTTGGGCACGCTGGTACGCGCGCAGAACGTCAGAACCGTTGACTTTCAACGAGGCTCCCACAACGAGCACCCATGCATCCTTCCACCAAATCAAGTCAGCCAGGGTCGGTCTCTCATTCGGCTCCAGTGCCTTCCCGACTTGAAATATCGGCTGTAGCCATTCGCTCAGTTTAGCGCGCACGATGGGGTCATCAGTTGCTCCGCCGTCTCCTCCGCCAAACAGATAAGGTGCGTCCCTGACAATCCGTCGTTCATATCTCTCACCTTCCCTGCGCCCGGCCTCTCCACGCTGCCACTCGACCAGAGCGTCCACCTTCCCTGCCAAAGTATCAACTCGTTCGGTCAAAGCACTCAGCCGCTCTGCCAGTTCTCGGACTATGGCGGGCAACCGCAACAGTTCGTCGGTCAGAAGCAACCGCCTCAACTCCTCCCGCCACTCGGGGCGCTCTTCCAGAATCCGCACCATGTCCCTGAACTCCTCTACCGTGAACGGCATAGGGTTTCTCCCTGGCGATCTGATTTCCGCCGCATGTCGCAAGTATACCCCACACGGACATTATCCGTCACGGTCACCCTCTCCTCCAGCAGACCTGCGCGACGCCGGCTTTCATCGGCTCCACATCCTGTCCCCCCTGATGCGCGCCAACTCTTCGTCAAAGCATGCCCTTGCTGTAGGGAAAGGCCTTTTCACCAGGGGGATTTGCCTGAGGGGCTGGGCGCTGTGTTTGACTTCCCCCAGGAGGAGACCTAGAATTCAGCGTACTTATGCCGCTGTTTCGGCGAAAGCAGAAGGGGCTGGGGCCACCGGCTGAGCGGGTGGGCGCGGTGAAGACCGAAGGAGTCTTCCTCAAGTGCGAGGGATGTCGCGAGGTGCTCTACCGCCGGGATGTCGAGGAGAATCTCATGGTCTGCCCTCGATGCGGGTATCACTTCCGCATCTCGGCGCGGCAACGCCTGGCGCTTCTTTTCGATGGGGGGACGTATACAGAGGTGGATGCGTATCTGGCCTCGACCGATCCGTTGGGCTTCTTCGATACGCGGAGCTACAAGGATCGCCTTCTGGCCGCGCAGAAAACGGCGGGTATGATCGAAGCGATCCTCACGGGGGAGGGGACCATCGGGGGGTATCCGGCGATCATCCAGGCGATGGAGTACGCCTTCATCGGAGGGAGCATGGGCTCGGTTGTCGGAGAGAAGGTCACGCGCGCGATCGAACGGGCGCACGAGCGGCGCACGGCGCTGATTATTGTCTCCTGCTCGGGAGGAGCGCGCATGATGGAAGGGGTGTTGAGCCTCATGCAGATGGCCAAGATCGCTGCGGCTCTGGCGCGCCTGGATGAAGCCGGCCTGCCCTATATCTCGGTGATGACCGATCCGACGACCGGAGGGGTGACGGCGAGCTTCGCCATGCTGGGCGATCTTATCATCGCCGAGCCGGGCGCGCTCATCGGTTTCGCCGGACCGCGCGTGATCGAGCAAACGATCCGGCAGAAGCTGCCCGAAGGATTCCAGCGCTCGGAGTTCCTGCTGCGACATGGAATGCTGGATGCTGTCGTGGATCGGCGGCAGTTGCGCGATTTCCTCATCAAAGCGCTCGCCTTCATGATGCCCGACAAGCAGCCGCCGAGCGCGCGCTCATGAGATCCCCGGATGCATTCGGCGAGAGGAGCAAACGGTGAATTACTCGGAGACGCTCGCCTATTTGCACGATCTCGGACATGAGACGCTGCGCGCCCGATTCGGCCTGGAGAGGATCCGGAGTCTGCTTCGCGAACTCGGAGAACCCCAGGCGGCCTACCCTTCGGTCATCATCGCGGGGACAAACGGCAAGGGGTCGACAGCAGCGATGCTGGAGGCGATTCTGCGGCAGGCCGGGCTCCGCACGGGCCTCTACACGTCGCCGCATCTGGTACGCGTTGAGGAGCGGATCCAGGTCAATGGGCGTGAGATCGCTCCGGGGGAGCTGGCTCGGCTGGCCACGTGCGTGCGCCAGGCCGCTGAGAATCTTCTCCGCCGTGGAGAGATCGAATCGCGCCTCACGTATTTTGAGTTCCTCACGGCCGTGGGATTCGAGTATTTCCGCCAGCAGAAGATAGAGATCGCCGTCCTGGAGGTCGGGCTCGGCGGGCGTCTGGATGCGACCAACGTCGTCCCGCCGTTCCTCTCCCTGATCACGAGCCTGGACATTGATCACGAGCAGTATTTGGGCTCGACGATCCCTGAGATCGCGTGGGAGAAAGCGATGGTCATCAAACCGGGGGCGCGCGCCGTCCTGGCGCGGCAGCCCGAGGAAGCCCGTCCCGTTCTGCTCGCGCGATGTCGGGAGTGTGGGGTCGAGCCGCTCTGGGCCGACGAAGAGGTGGAGATCACAGACTGCACGTCCGACGGACGGTTCACTTTCGCCTATCGTGCAGCCTCGGGAGAACGCCACGAGGTCCGGCTGGGCCTGCGGGGACGTCACCAGATCGAAAACGCGCTTGTGGCCCTTCGCGCAGCCGAAGTCTTGCAAGAAAAAGGATATGCGATTTCCCAGGAGGCCATCCGACGGGGATTGGAATCCGTCCGGTGGCCGGGACGATTGGAGGTGATCGGTCCTTCAAGCCCTCTGCTTGTGCTCGATGGCGCCCATAATATGGAGGGAGCGCGCGTCGTGCGGGCATATGTGGAGGAATTCGGGCGCCGACCCCTCACGCTCGTCTTCGGGACGATGCGGGATAAGCGAATCTCGGAGATGGCTGCCGAATTGTTCCCCCTGGCCGACCTCATCCTCTTGACTTGCGTGGAGGATGAACGCGCGGCCTCCTGCGCGCATCTCCTTGAACAAACCGCTGACCTTCGGGCTCGCCTCAAGCAGCCGATTCGAGCCCTGCAGCCCGTGAGCGCAGCTCTCGAATATGCCCGGCAACACACGCCGCCCGAAGGGATGATCTGCGTGACCGGTTCCCTCTATCTGGTCGGAGAGGTCAAACGGGAGCTCGCCCAAACTCGAAGCCCGGCCTACGTTCTGGCCTCCGAGGAGTCCTGAGAGGGCACTGTGAGAGGAGAACCCGTTAAACCACCAGCCTTGCGTCCAGGGGACGTGATCGGCATCGTCGCTCCCGCAAGCGCGGTCGAGCTGGATCGTCTTGTGGCCGGTGTGCGCGAACTGGAGCGTTTGGGGTTCCGGACGAAATTCTCCCCTTCGATCTTCGCTCGGGAGATGTACCTGGCCGGTGGCGATCGGCGGCGCGCTCGGGAGCTGGAGTCGTTCCTTCGAGATCCCGAGGTGAAAGCCATCTTCGCGGCGCGAGGGGGATACGGATCGGTTCGCCTCCTCCCTTATCTGGAGGAGGTCGCGCTGAGTCCCTCCCCGAAGATCTTCATGGGATACAGCGACATCACGACGCTGCTGGTTTATTTCCAGCGGAGGTTCAACTGGGTCGTCTTCCACGGTCCGATGGTCGCGCGCGAGTTCGCCGAGGGTCCCGAGCATTATGATGAAGAGCTGCTGCGGCGCACCCTCATGCGTCCCGAACCGATCGGGGAGATTGACACGTCCGGCTCCGTGGGGCTCTGCTCCGGAGTGGCGACGGGACGGTTGACCGGAGGATGCCTTTCCTTGCTCGTCAGCACGCTCGGTACGCCCTACGAGTTCGATGCGACCGACGCCATCCTCTTTCTGGAGGATACGGCGGCGAAGCCGTATCAGGTGGACCGCATGCTCACGCAGCTTCGAGATGCGGGGAAGTTTCAAACCGTGCGCGGCATCGTCTTCGGCGAGATGACCGAGTGCGCCCCGCCCCCGGATCAGGACTACACGCTCAGAGACGTGATCGAGGATCGCCTGCTGGATCTGGGCGTTCCCATCCTCTTCGGCGTGCGGTCGGGGCACAGCTCGCGCAAGAATCAGGTCCTCCCTTTCGGCGTCCGCGCGATGCTCGATAGTTCTCGCGCAAAGCTCATCATCGAGGAATCGGCGACGTGCGCGCCTCCGGCCTGAGCGGAAGCGATCATCATTCGTAGAGGGAGACGACCTCCGCCGGGGCATAGTAGTGGGCGAGGATCTCCCGATGCGTCTTCCCGTACTTGGCCATAAGCGCTGCTCCGATCTGGCAGAGGCCGACTCCATGCCCCCAGCCGGCTCCGCGAAGGCGAAAACGCCGAGGGATCCCGGCGCGCTCCTCTTCCGGAAAGACAACGAAGGCCGAACTGTACAGATGCGTCCATGAGAGCGCGCGCCGAATCTCCAGTTCCTTGCCGAGAACCAGGCTGCGCCGCTCGCCCACCAGGCGCAGCCGCACGATGCGCCCCGATGTCCCCCGTTGCAGAGGTTCCAGCCGCCGAATCGCTCCCAGATCCCGACCGAGCCGCGCCCGGATGAGCGCTTGCAACTCTTCCTGACTCAGAACGTACTCCCAGCGGAAGAAGTCCCGCGTCAAAAGATCCACGTCCGAGAGCACATCCGTGAGCCCGTGCGCCTCAGTCACGTGACAGTAGGCCGGAGGGAAGCCCAGGATCCACGTCACGGCGTGGGCCTCTTCGGTGAGCGGATGGGGGAACTCGTGGGGCCACTGCTCCCCATCGAATCGTCCTCCGCGCAGGTAGGGAACTTCGCGATCCTCCCATGCGCTGCGGTAGTCTTCCAGCGCTCCCCCGCAGCATTTCGAGAAGCGTGCGTCGCAAATCTCCTGGCCGAAGCGCAGGACCTGGCCTCGCGTCTCCCGAACAGCTCGCGAGATCTCTTCGGTCACAATGGGCGTGAGCCCGTAGTATCGCTGGCAATGGTCCTCGGCGCAGACATCGAATTCGCGATGAGCTGTTCGATCCGTCCAGCGAAGAATCTCCTCCTCGGCTTGCGCGGAAGAAACAGAGATCGCCACGGCAGGGGATTCCTCTTGCCCTCGGCGCGCGCGATTGGCCAGAAGCCAGCTCCGGGAGACGATAGCGTGCGCCTTGAGAAACTCCAGGGGAGCGCGCGCGTTCATCTCCGAGGCAATGACGCTCATCAGGTACGTCTCCAGAGGAAGCTCGTTCACGACCGTGAGCCGAGGTGCCGTGGAGATCGCAGCCGCCAGGCTGATCTTCAAGACTCCCGCATAGCGGGGCGTCTGCTTCCGCTCCCAATGAAAGCCTTTTCCCACGGGGACATCGTGAATGGCAAATGTCGCCGTCGCCGGATCGGTTGGGATGAGGGTGAGCCCAGAAGTGATCTCCCGGACTTCCCCCTGCGCCGTGCGCCCGTGGATCAGAACGAGGGTCTTTTCCTGCTCAAGAGGAACGGCTTGGTATTCTCCTCCGGGCAAGAGCTTACCTTCACGCGTTCGGAACTCGCCCGTGAGAACGAAGCGAACGCATTCGGCCTCCGTCAGAAGACCGACGGAGATCTGAGGCTCCGAACGCCGGAGCAGATCCTCTTCAGCCACACAAGAGGGCATCCTGGGGCAACGCGGAAGGAACCCGACGTCCGACGGAGATCCCTTCGAATCCGGAGGGACGCTCCGGAGAGCTTCTCGGGATCTCCGATGCGGACTTCGGAGGGTCTGGCCGGTCTTCAGCTTCCCAGAAGCTGCCGCACCGTCTGCAAGACGGCCTCATAGTTGGGATGAGTGGCGATCTCCGGGACGTATTCGGCATAGCGCACCGTGTCCTGGGCATCCACGACGAAGACGGCGCGCGTCAGAAGCCGCAGCTCTTTGAGGAGCGTCCCGTAGGCCAGACCGAACGAGGCCTCTCGATGATCCGAATAGCAGGCGACGCGATCAATGCCCGCAGCCCCGCACCAGCGCTTCTGCGCGAAAGGCAGGTCCATACTGATGGTGAGAATCTCGACTCCCGGAAGCCGCGCCGCTTCCTCATTGAAGCGCCGCGTCTGGGCGTCGCAGACGGGAGTGTCCAGCGACGGCACTGAGCTGATGATGCGCACCTTCCCCCGCGTCGAGCTGAACTGGAAGGGCGCCAAATCCACCGTGAGAACCGTGAAGTCGGGAGCTTTATCCCCCACTTTGATCTCCGGACCAACCAAAGTGAGGGGATTCCCACGCAATGTGACAACTCCTGTGCGTTCGATCGTCATCGTCTCTCCTCCACGATCAGATGTTGAAAAAGGCAATTTTATCAACTCCTGGAAGAAACGGGAAGCGCTGTTCTCCAGCCTCTTCCCGGGAAAAACGCGTGGGGATCATTGTCGTGTTGACATGGATAGGGCTCAGGTATACCATAGCCCGATGAGATGGGCGCGTGGCAAAAGACGTGACCGCACGTGGGAGCCCATGAAGCCCATGGCGAATATCCCACGCGATCAGCGCCAGTCTGCGGCTGAATTGGGAAGGAGGCATTATGAGGAGTTCATGGCTTATCGGAGCGGGAGTGGTCGCGATTGGAGCCGTGGTGTTCATTTCCAGCGGAAGCGAGCGGAGGTCCCCAGCGCAGTCTTCGTCACCCGCGCACAGCCGAGCGGCCTTTTCGCTTGACCCTCGGGCGCGGCCTCGCGTGACTTTCCGCGTCGTAGGCGAGGAGGCTTTCTCAGCTCATGCGGCGGATTGTCCGCACGTCTTTCGCTCTCTGGGCCCGGAGGAAGTCGCAGCTTCGGGCCGTCGCGCCTGGCCGGTGGGATTGGCGCTTGGAGACGTCACCGGGGATGGCCGGAGCGATCTCCTCCTCCTTGGACGGGAGAACGGGCGCACGATCCTGGACGGAAGATTCCGGTTTGCCGAGGAGCGCTTCTGCTCGGGAATCACTGTGGATCTCGGGCCGGGAGAGCCGGTGGGACTGGTCGTGGAAGATGTCACCGGCGATGGGTATTCCGATGTCCTCATCGCTGGGGACGATCCTCCGAAGGTAATGCTTTTGATCGGGGATGGACTGGGCGGCTTCCGCGAGCGGAGAGAGTGGACTGTCCAGGGGCCAGTGCGGGCGATCGCCGTGGGAGATGTCACCGGAGATGGACGCGCGGACCTGCTCATAGCCGCTGCTCTGCCCCCGCGCGTGATTGTCTGGGCCGGACGCGAGCGCGGTCATTTCGAACGCACGTCGGTGTTCTCTTTGCCGGAGGAAGAGGGAGAACCACTGACCCTTCGGGTGGCTGATCTCAATCGGGATGGCCAGGGGGACCTCATCCTCGCTCACAGCCAAGGGATCACGTGGGCCTTGGGAAGCGCCCAGGGGTTTCGCTCGCCGATGTCCCTGCTGCTGGATTCTTCTCCGACGGCTCTCGCCTTGGGAGATTTCAACCTGGATGGGCGAGTGGACCTGGCGCTCGGTGATCGCCGTGGGCAGGTGCGTGTCTTTCTCGGGGGAGCGCATGGGGAGTTTCTCCCGTGCGCGACCAGAGGGGTGGCCGGACAGATATCGGCACTCGCTCCCGGCCATTTCGATGGAGATGGGCATCTGGATCTGGCCGTCGCGCTGGCCGATCAAAGTCGCGTGGTCCTGCTTTTGGGGGACGGAACGGGCCGCTTCTCGGAGGCGTTCGATCTGAAGCTTCCGGAGCCAGTTGTCACGCTCCTGGCCGGACGCGTGAATCGCGATGCGCTGGATGATCTGATTCTGGGCCAGCAGCGGGAGGGCGGATGGCTTCTGGCTGTGACCGATCCACCGCGCCTGGTCGTGACGACGACGGCCGATACGATCGCCGAAGATGGGCGCGTCAGCCTGCGCGAAGCGATTCTGGCAGCCAACGGCATGCCTCCGAACCGCGATGTCACAGGGCAACGCGGCGCTCCCGAAGTGATCGCGTTCAATATCCCGGAATCGGAGCGCCGGGATGGTGTCTTCATGATCGAGGTGGATGGAACGCTCGGGCCGCTCCCACGACTCGCCGATGGAGGAACTACGATTGATGGGACGACACAGCCGGGATGGAACGGTCAGCCCCTCATTGTGCTTCGGGGGCGAAGGGCCGGACTGGCCGACGGCTTGGTGATCACCTCTTCGCTCAATGTTATCGCCGGGTTGGTCATCCAGGAGTTCGAAGGCAGCGGAATCAAGATCATTGTGGATCCGCCCGAGTCCAGTACGGCCACGGGGAATATCGTGCGCGGATGCTATATCGGAACAGATGCCACAGGCCAGAGGAGCGCAGGCAACGGACTCTACGGCATCCTGATCACTCGAAATCGCACGCAGGCGAATCTCATCGGGGGGACTTCTCCCGCGGATCGAAACGTCATCTCCGGGAATCGGAGCAACGGGATCGAGCTGGATTTCCCGACCTTCGGGAATTTCATCCTGGGCAACTACATTGGGACGACGGCTGATGGGCTGCGCGCTCTGCCTAACGGAGGGGCCGGCATCATGATCAGCGGCGCGCGGGACAATCTGATCGGAGGGCACGAGCCGGGGGCCGGGAATCTCATCTCGGGGAATTCGGGAAGCGGCCTTCAGATCGTCGGCGTCTTCGGGAATCAGGTGCAGGGGAACTGGATCGGCACTGACGCGACGGGGACGCGCGCTCTGCCTAACGGGGGGGATGGCATCACGCTGACAGGCGGAGCGCACAGCAACCTCATCGGAGGAGGCGCGGAAGCCGCTCGGAACATCATCTCGGGCAACGCGCAGAATGGCGTGCGCCTGGTGGAGGCCTTCGCCAATCAAATCTCGGGGAACTGGATCGGCACTGACGCGATGGGGACGCGTGCGCTGCCTAACGGCGCCAGTGGTATCTTGTTGACCGAAGCCGCGCGCGAGAACCTCATCGGAGGGCTCGAGGCCTCAAGCGGAAATCTCATCGCCGGAAACGCCGGCGACGGGATCACGCTCGCCCGGGGAGCGGCGAACAATCAGATTGTGGGGAATCTGATCGGAGTAGGGGATCGCGAGGGAAGACTCCCTCTCCCTAATGGCGGCCATGGCATCGCCATCTTTGGGGCGCAGAATACGGCCATCGGAGGAACGACATCTGCGGCGGCCAATGTCATCGCCTATAATGCGCGAGCCGGTATTCTGGTGGCTGAGGAGCAAAGTCAGGGCAATCGCATCTGGTGCAATTCGTTCTTCCAGAATGGAGGTCTGGGTATTGACCTGGGCGGGGATGGGGTGACCCCGAATGATCCGGGCGATGCCGACACGGGGCCGAACGGGCTCATGAATTTCCCCGTCGTGCGCGAGATGCGCGCCGTGCCCGAAGGCGTTCTTCTTCGGGGGCAGATAGACGCCGTCAACCGAGCGGCCGTGCAGGTGGATGTCTACCTGGCCGATCCCGATCCCACGGGATTTGGGGAGGGAAGACGGTGCCTTGCGTCCGGAATCACGCCGCGGCCGGATGGAACGTTCGAGGTCCTGCTGACGGGAGTGAGAGCCGATGATCCGGTAACGCTGGTTGCAACTGATGAGGCGGGAAATAGCTCGGAATTCTCCCGCATCGCCCCTCCGGTGGATACCGTTGCTCCGAGCGTGCGCGTGATCGCGCCCAATGGCGGGGAGTTCGTCCTCGCCGGAACGCTTCTGCCCATTGCCTGGGAGGCTTCAGATAACGTCGGGATCTTCGTGCAGGAGGTCGCGCTCTCGCTCGATAGCGGGCGCACGTGTTCCGTCCTTCTGGCGCGCCTGAGCGGGGATCGGCGCTCGTTCGCGTGGTCGGTTCCCGAAGGACTGCTCTCCTCTACGGCGCGCGTATGCGTCACAGTGCGCGATTTCTCCGATAACGCGGCGACGGATACGAGCGACGGGGATTTCCAGATCGGTCCGAGCGATCGCGAAGAGCCGGTCGTGCGCGTGCTCCGACCTAATGGAGGCGAGGTCGCGCGGGCGGGCGAGTCCTTTGAGATCGCCTGGGAAGCCCAGGACAATGTCGGAATAGCCAGTTGCGATCTCTCGGTCTCGACCGATGGCGGAGCGACGTTCACGCCGCTTGCGACTCGTCTGGCCCCCGATGTGCGCGTATTCTCCTGGAACATCCCGGCGGGTCTCTCGACGACGCGCGGGCGCGTGCTGGTGCGCTGTCGCGATCTGTCCGGAAATGCCGGTGAGGACCGAAGCGATGGGGACTTCGCCGTAGACGGCGCCGCGCCGAGAGTCGGTTCGGTCATCGTTTTTGACATCAACGGTCCCGGACGCGCCTTCGCGGCGCGGCGTCCGATCACTATCGCCTGGGAAGCGTCCGATGATGTCGGGATCCTGCAGCAGCGCGTCGAATTCTCGCGCGATGACGGCCGCACCTTCGAGCCCTTGCGGGATGCGCAGGGGAACATCGTCGGCGATAATATCCCGGGTGAGGCCCGACAGTTCACCTGGGTCATTCCGGGAACGGTCTCGACGCGCGCCGGGCGGTTCCGCGTCACGGTGATTGATCGCGCCGGGCGGAGCAGTCAGGCCATGAGCGAGCGCATCTCGATCATCAATTGACTGGACCGGTGAGGCGTTCGGCGGATGCGATGGTTGCGTCCTGTGGGGGCATCCGGCTCCTGGGACTTCGGTGCGACCCCGTTGGGCCCCGCGGGTGAGGCGCGCGATCGCCGGAAGTGACCGTGATGTCGCCCCATGGAAATCCTTCACCTGGAAATCACGAGCTTTCGAAACATCGCTGAGGAACATTTCGATCCGGGTCCTGAGCTGAACATCCTCTATGGGGAGAACGCTCAGGGGAAGACGAGCTGGCTCGAGGCGATTTACGTCCTGGGCCGCGCGCGCTCATTTCGCACGCCGCGACTTGCGGAAGCCATTCGTTACGGATGCGCGCAGGCGCTTGTGCGCGGCCTCGTCTCTCGGGGCGGACTCCGCCTGGAGCTGGCCGTGCAGATCGCGCCGGGAACGCGCACTCTCTTCATCAATGGGAGACGGCGATCCCTCTCGGAGTATCTGAGTCATCTGGCCGTCTTCGTCTGCTCGCTCGAACAGATGGAGGTCATTCGAGGCGAGCCCGAGCATCGGCGCCATTTTCTGGATGAAGGGATTCTCAGCCTCGATCCCAAGTACGCCCATACGCTGGAGCAATACCATCGGGTTCTCGCGCAGAAGAACCGTCTGCTGAAGCTCGCGGCCGAGAGCCCGGAGCGGCAGCCGCTGCTGGATCAGATCGAGGCGTGGAACGAGCAGCTCGTTCGCTACGGGACGCTCATCCATCAGGCGCGCGCGCGATATGTGGAGCAGTTGCAGGAGCATTTGCCGGCGGAGCTTTTCGGCTCGGAACGGATCACCCTGCGCTATGTTTCGTCGCTAGCCGCTCATGGGGATGTGAGCCCGTATGAGCAGCTTTTCGCCGAGCGACTGCGCGTGCGACTTCCGGCCGAGTTGGCCCTGGGACACGCCCTGGTGGGCCCGCATCGAGATGAGCTGGAGATCACCCTCAATGGGCGGGATGTGCGGCGATATGGGAGCCTCGGTCAGCAGCGTAGCGCTCTGATTATGCTTGATTTAGCCCAGCTCTCCGTGTATAATTCCGCCTTTGAAGATCGCGCCGTCTTTCTCTTGGACGATGTGGATGCAGAACTGGATCGGCAGCGCATTGCGCGCGTGCTCGAGTACGTGCAGGGCCGGGCGCAATGTTTCCTCACGACCTCAAAAAGGGAGATCCTTCCGGCCGGTGGCATCCGAGCCGCTCTTTTCCGCGTGGAGGCCGGGCGCGTGTCCTCCTTCTGGCCGTCCTCCTGGGCGCCAGAATATGAGGAGCATTCCGGGAAATCTCAGACTTCGTGGGGATCCCCTGGAAGAGTGAGCGAATCGGGATGAAGCGCGTGGCGCATGCGAGATCTCTGTGAGACAGGAGTCCGGGACTATGGCTAAAGCGAAGAGGCTGATTGTGACCAAAGGACGCGAATCGGAGGCAGCTCGACAGCCGAAGGTGACTTCGGAGAGTTCCTCACATCCTCAGGAGGCCTCGGAGGGGTCCGAGTACACGGCTCGTTCGATCACGATGCTCGAGGGGCGAGAGGCCGTCCGCAAGCGCCCCCACATGTACATCGGTCCGACGAATGAGATCGGGCTGCATCATCTCGTCTTCGAGGTGGTGGACAATTCGATTGACGAGGCGTTGGTCGGCTACTGCGATCGCGTGGATGTCATCATCCACATGGATAACTCGATCACCGTGATTGATAACGGGCGCGGGATCCCCGTGGACAAGCATCCGACAGATAAGAAGGGGCGTTCGGCGGCCGAAGTCGTCATGACCGAGCTGCACGCCGGAGGGAAATTCGACGCCAATGCCTACAAGGTCTCCGGGGGCGTTCACGGCGTCGGCGTCAGTTGCGTGAACTTCCTCTCGGAATGGTTGCGGCTGGAGATCTGGCGCGACGGAGGAGTTTACGAGCAGGAGTACGAACGCGGCGTGCCCCGAGGCCCTCTGCGCAAGACCGGAGTGACGCGCCGGCGGGGGACGAAGATCACCTTCAAGCCCGATCCCGAAATCTTCGAGACGACCGAGTTCAGCTTCGAGTTCCTCGCCCAGCGATTGCGCGAGAAGGCCTTCCTGAACCGGGGCGTCCTCATCACCCTCACCGATGAGCGCACGACGCCCGAGCGCCGAAGTGAATTCCGCTACGAGGGGGGCATCGCCGAGTTCGTCCGGCATCTCAACAAGAACAAGAACGTACTGCATCCGGACGTCATCTTCTTCGAGACGCAGAAAGATGACCTCTCGATCGAGGTCGCTCTGCAGTACAACGACACCTATACGGAGACGGTCTTCTCCTTCGCCAACAACATCAACACGGTGGACGGGGGGACGCACCTGACCGGATTCCGAACGGCCCTCACGCGCACGCTCAATCAGTATGCGCAGGCGATGGGGTTGATGAAAGACCTCAAGGAGAACCTCACCGGGGAGGACGTGCGCGAGGGACTTGTGGCCGTCATCAGCGTGAAGATCCCGCAGCCGCAGTTCAAGGGGAACGAGAAGCGCGAGCTGCTGAATCCCATCTCGGGGATCGTGCAGTCTTTCGTCTCCGAGCAGTTGAGCCTTTATTTTGAGAAGAATCCGAAGGTCGCCAAGACCATTCTGACCAAAGCCATCGAAGCCGCGCGCGCGCGCGAGGCGGCGCGTCGTGCCCGCGATCTGACGCGCCGCAAAAATGCTCTGGACGCGCAGAGCGGATTGCCCGGCAAGCTCGCCGATTGTCAGGAGAAGGATCCCGCTCTGTGCGAGCTGTTCATCGTCGAGGGGGACAGCGCCGGCGGTTCGGCCAAGATGGGGCGCGATCGGCGCTTCCAGGCGATCCTTCCGCTCAAGGGCAAGATCCTCAACGTCGAGAAGGCCCGCTTCGATAAGATGCTCAGCCACGGCGAAATTCGCGCGCTCATCACGGCCCTGGGGACGGGCATCGGGAAGGACGATTTCGACATCTCCAAGCTCCGCTATCATCGGATCATCATCATGACCGACGCCGATGTGGACGGCAGTCACATTCGGACGCTGCTGCTCACGTTCTTCTACCGCCAGATGCCCGAGCTGATCGAACGCGGACATCTCTATATCGCCCAACCTCCGCTCTACAAGGTCAAGCGCGGCCGAAGCGAATACTACGTGCGAGACGAACGGGAGATGACGCGCTACCTCATGCGCAAGGCGGCCGAGGAGATCGCGCTCGTGCTGCGAGGAAAACGAACGATCGAAGGGCGCGAGCTGGCCCGCGCCCTGGAGCGGCTGGTCGAGTTCAAGACCTATTTCGAAAAGCTCGAACGACGGATGCACGATCCGAAGCTCGTCGAAGTGATCCTGTCGGCTCTGGTCGGAGAGCGGGGCGTTCTCACCTCGGGCATGAGCCTGCATGCGCTTTTCGCCGATCGGGATCGGCTCGCTCGGGTCGAGAAACGACTGGCCGATGCCGGATATTGGACCGATCTCGTCGAGGATGAGGAGCACGGCCTCTTCGGATTGAGGATCGGCCAGGAGCCTAACGGGCGCGTGGCGCTGGATTGGGAGCTGGCCACGCACGTGGAGTTCCAGAAGGCCCTCAGCCTCTATCGAGAGCTGGGCGACCTCATGATCCCTCCCTACGAGATCGTCGAAAATGGCGTGCGCACGCTCTGCTCCTCGCGCGAGGAGTTGCTCGAACGCGTGCTCGCCATCGCGAAAAAGGACGTGACGATCCAGCGCTACAAGGGGCTGGGCGAGATGAACCCCGAACAGCTCTGGGAGACGACCATGGATCCCGAACGCCGCACGCTCGTGCAGGTGCGCATCGAGGATGCCGTGGAGACGGACGAGATCTTCACCGTCCTCATGGGCGATGCCGTCGAGCCGCGGCGAAAGTTCATCGAGGAGCATGCTCTCGATGTGAGAAATCTCGACATCTGAGGCGATGCGAGAGCTTCGCAGAGGAGATCGCCCGTGACGGAATCTTCGCCTTCGGTATGCGTTCTTGTCAGCGGAGGGCTTGATAGTGCCGTTCTCACTGCCGAATTGCTGAGTCACAATGCGCGCGTCTTCCCCGTTTATGTTCGGAGCGGACTCCACTGGGAAGAGGCGGAACTCCACTGGCTGAGCCAGTTCCTGGAACGCATGCGTCATGAGCGCCTTCGCCCGCTCACGGTGCTCTCTCTTCCCATGCAGGATGTCTACGCGCGGCATTGGAGCGTGACCGGAGATGGGGTTCCCGGATCCGAAGCTCCGTGGGATTCCGTCTATCTCCCCGGGCGCAATATCTTGCTGCTCTCGAAGGTGGCCGTCTTCTGCGCAGTGTGGGACATTTCGACGATCGCCCTCGGAATTCTGGAGGGGAATCCCTTTCCCGATGCCACGCCCTCTTTCCTTCAGCAGATGGAGCGGACGCTCAGTCACGGCCTCGCTCATCGGCTCGCGCTCCTGGCGCCGTATCGAGAACTCCGCAAGTCGGAGATCCTGCGACGGGGACAACATCTGCCGCTGGAGCTGACCTTCTCCTGCATCGCTCCGGTGGGAGTGCGACATTGCGGTCGCTGCAGCAAATGCGCCGAGCGACAGCAGGCGTTCGCCGAAGCCGGACTCGCCGATCCCACCTTCTACGCCCGCTCGCGACGCTGAAGAAGAAGCGGACCTCCGAATCAATGCGATCCATGTAAGGATCGCCCCGCTGGCCAAATTATAATAGCAGAGCACATCTCAGAGGGAGGAACCCTATGGGGACTCACTGAAATCAGGCGCGGAGGAAACACCTTCGAGCAAAAAATACCGCGAGAGGGAGAACGAGATGACACAGCCGCAGGAAACGGCCACGAAGAGGCATGGATCTGGGGTGACCCCTGGGGGACGACAGATGAGTAAAGCCGCCTTGCTCTTTGTCGCCCTGGCGGTTCTCGCCCTGGGGGCTTCTTTTCAAAGAGATCGAAGGGATTCCGCCGTTCAAGTGAGCTTGCCGCCGGTGACGGCTCATCCGCTTGTGTCAAACGCGGGTGTTCCCGTGGTGGAGATTTTTGACGCCCGGGCCGAAGGGACTGCGCAGCGCGTGGAGAAGTACTTCTGCCGAGTGAGGAATACCTCCGATAAAGGCATCGTGGCGCTCACTCTCGTATGGACGACGATATGGTCAGCAGGAGAGAAGACGCATCCCGAACGCATGTACCATCACTACGTGTGGATGTTCCCAGGGGCACAGGCTTTGGCCCCTGGAGACGTAGTGGCTGATGAATCCTCGGGATCGCAGGAAGTGGAGGGAGCCTTTGTCAAAGACATACAGGTTTCGGTTGACTACGTGGAGTTCGCTGATGGAACGAGACTGGGGCCGGATACCTCCGCCGCATCTCGGCGAAGTGCTCTTCTCAGACGGGGAGCGGAAGCATGCCGCGAGGGGTTGTTGCATACTTATCGGCGGCGCGGATCGGAAGGGGTTCTGGAAAAGCTCAGGCAGGGAGGCGAGGAGGAATACGTTGAATTCGTGAATAAAAAAGGACTTGGTGCCGAAACGGCATGGACTCCTCAAGACCTGAGTTACATCAAGCAAGGGGTTCGCGCCTGCCGGCAGCGGCTGTTGGGGATCTATAGAGAGCAGGGCCTTCCGGTCCTTTTGGAGAAGCTTCTGGATCACGAAGCAAAATAGGCGGGCCCTCTGCCCGTGTACTCTCTCACAAGGCATAGCAAAGGGGGTAGTTGGTTTATGAAGGTTCTTGTAATCTTTTCTCTGCTGCTTTTGCTTTGGTACAACCCCGCTGCAGGATCGTGCAAGAGAGTCGACTATTGTGAAGCAAGATGGGGGCCTGGAGATTGTACCCTAGATTTTGCTTGGTTTGACTGTAGTGATCTCAGGCACTATACTCCCAGAACCTGTAGGGATAACGGGACGACGAGGGAGAACTGTTCATGCCAATGTTATCCAGGATTTGATCAATGGTTGGTACAAAATTGAGGAGTGGTGGTGTGAAGAATCATGTCCTGCGGGAGGCTTTCTCCCATAGGCCACTGGTGAGGAAGGACACCATGCCACGCCTTGTGGGCTGCGGGCGAAACATGTCCCGGTCCCTTACTTCGCAGATCGTCAGAGTGGTGGTCCTGGGGATGTTGATCCCGGCAACTGCTGGGCGAGCCCAGGACCTGTCCTCTCCTGTCGCCGGGAGGTCACAAGCGGAGGAGCTTGTGAGCGCGCTCATTCTCGCGTCGTTTTCGGGGCAGGAGCAACGGGAGCGGGCGATCGCTCTGCTGGGTCAAGCCGAAGCGTTCCTTCGACAGGAAAGCGCTCCGCAGAAGCTCGCTCACGGGGCGATGACTCTGGCGAGTTTAGTGTAAGGATCTGGATCCGGGTCGGAGCGAACGGCTCCTGCGAACGGCCGCACAAGCTCTCGTTCGGGTTCCTTTTGAGGCTCCGGCCGAGTCGCTCTCCCAGATGGAGGCTAGCACTCCTCGCGTCACCTTCCGCAGCCCCTATGCTGCGGATTTCCTGTGGGAGAAGCTCATCGAGCAGGCCGTGGCGCATCGCGTGGAACTCGCACGCGAGTTCCTCAAGCGGCTCGCCGGAAACGAGCAGTGGAAAACCCAGCTCCTCTCTCGTGTGGGCCGCCTGGTGGAGGAGGACCATAAGATAGAGGCTCTGATTCGTATGAGCATGGAGAAGGCGGTGACCTTCTCTACGGTTGATCTGCTCTTTCATTTGAAGCGAAAGAATCCCCACTATGCCGATCGGATGTATCGAGCGGCACTTCAGAAAGCAGCGGCTCAAAGGGACATCAGGGCTCTCTACTGGTTGGGAGCGTATGCCCTCCCAGGAATCGCTCTCCCCGATCAGTTCCCTCGGGCCGAGCCTTCGTCTCCCGATTTTCAGATCGCCCGCCTCTATCTGGAGACGCTCGTCAAGGTCCTGGCTCAGGAGGTGTTGGCGACCCCGCGAATTCCTTCGCACCTGTATCGTACTTTGGTGAGTATTCGCCCTTATGCGGAACAGTTCGCCCCGGAGATTGTCACGCGCATAGATAACCTGCTGAGTTTCATAACGAGTCGCCTGCCGGCTCAGGAGCATGCGGAGGCCGAACGTCGTGACCGCGAGCGCGCGAGTCCAACTGAGGAGAAAGCAGAAGACCTGCTCCTCGAGGCGCAACTGGTCCGGGATGAACGAACGCACGACGCGTTGATCGCTCGGGCGACCTCTCTGCTGATTGAGCAGCAGGATTTCGATCGGGCTCTCTCGGTCGCTCTTCGCGCCAAAGATCGAAAGATTTGGCAGGAGCTGAAAGATCTGGTCTGTTTCGATACGGTTTCGCATCTCCGCGAGAAGGGATCACTGAGCGACGCCCAGAGATACCTTCTCTCTATAGAGAACCCGGAACGACTGGCCATCGCAGCCGCCGCGCTGATCGAGAAGCTTGAAGACGAAGAGCATCTCACGACGTTTCTGGCCCGCGTGCAGAGTCAGCTCGAATGGCTTCCGAACGAAGGGGGGAAGGCGCGGGCTCTCCTTTACCTGGCCCACGCTGTTCTGGCGCGTGATCCCGTTCAGGGGGAATCTCTCCTTGCCCGAGCGATTGACGGATTCAACAAGACGCGCGCCGATCTCAAAGTTGAAGGGGCGGTCATCAAGATCGAGATCGGCGATTTCGCCATAGGTCGCGTGGTCGGCGCGTTCGATCTGGCGCCGGTGGTTATTGCCGCGTTCCAGAAGTTGGTCCAGCAGAAGGGAGACATCTCTCGTGCTCTGACTCTGGCGGCCTCCTGGAACAGCCCGGAGATCCGCGCCCTGGCTTATGCGGCGCTGGCGCGCGCAGTGCTTGAGAAACCCATGCTTAAGAATCCCACCGGCGCGCGTTCAGATCGCTCCGGCTGTGCCTTGTGATCCCCTGTGAGCGCCGCAGACCGGCTCGTTGTCGGCTTCCCGCGGACGGACTTGGTGCACAAAGATTAAAGGCCCATTTTTCTGGCCTTCCCCGAAAATGACGAAAGGATCTTGACAGACAGTATAATCCAGGCCTCCTAGAAAGGAGGTTCCATATGACCAAAGGCTTCTTGTGCAAAGCGAAGATCAAAGGATGGGGGGGCGCCTCCTTCTGCTCACCCTGGGATTGCTCTTGCTCACGGCCGGTCTTCAGCGAGAGGCTGGGGGATGCGATCCGCTAGGTCCGCGATGCACGTGTTCCGACTCTCTCACAGGCGTACAATGCGGCTTGCAAGTACCGGGGGACATATGCCTCCCCTGGGCGTGCGGCTGGCTCGGTCTGCTGGAATGAAGATTCGAAGCGGTCGCGAAAGCTAAACTTTTTGCTAAAGGAGATCACCCGATGAGAAGACGACTGACAGCCGCGGTCCTCTCGGCGAGTGGCCTTGTGCTTGTCCTCTTCTTGCTCAAGGGAGGGGAGTCCACACCAGTAGGACCTGATCCTCCCACAGGAAAGAAGCAAGGGAAGGATCCCCTGCGTGCTTTTTCCATACTGGATGGGGTTGCCCAAGAGGCGATGGAGTGGAAGGACGCAGTGGCCGTTGATGTGCTCACCTCCATTGCCCATCTCACCTGGTCCACGCACCCGGACTATGCCCGGCGAATGTTACATCGAGCAATGGACGTGCTTCTTCAGATCCTCGGCCAGAGGGAGCCGCCGCGAGAGTGGGGGATTTCGCTCCGAAAAATCTTAGGTGTCGCGGGCCGGTATGATCCCCCGCTTGTGCAGCAACTGGTCGAGAGATTTGAGGAAGCGATCGCGCGTCAGGGAGCACAAGTCTTGGCGACTCTTTCCTCGCCCTATAAAGGACGGGGGAGCGGTACCCCCTCGGCTCACGAGCTGATGTCCTATGCGGCTCAGCTCGCCGCTGAGCAACCGAAAGTGGCAGCTCAACTGGCCGAACTCAGTCTCCGATGGGGGATCTCGGCGGACCTCACCGCCGTGGTGGCTCGGCTGCGTCAGAATCATCCCGACCTGGCGGCTCGCGTTTTACAGCGAGCCATTGAGGCCTTGGAGCGGAATCCACACGCTCCTGTTGAGGACGCCTTCTTTGTCCGAGCATGGATTTTAGATGAGGCGATCGGGCGGCATCTTCCTGCTGACAGCGTGGCGCGATACTTTGAGGTGGCCAGTCGAATCCTCGAGCGCGCCGTGAAGGACTTCGCGTCTTCTCCGGCCTCGGCGTGGTATACCTATGTCCTCGCGACCGAGCTTCTCCCGCTTTATGACCGATACGCACACGACCGAGGGGTTCTCCTTCGCTCTCGGCTCTCGGAGCTTCAGCGGCATCCAGAGGTACAGCGGGAGTTAGAGAGGCAGCGGAAATTATCCGCTCGACCTCGTGAGCCAGGAGCGGTCGAGGTGCGCTTGGCGAGAGCGCGCGTGGCTCCCAGTGATAAGGAGCATGACCAGCGGTTGATCGCACTGGCCGCTGATCTGGCGCGGAAGCGGGAAAACCTCGAACGCGCATTGGACGTTTTAGAAGAGGTTCGGGATCGAACGAAGCGAGCGCAGTTTCAAGAGGCCTTTGTGCTGATGGCCATTCGTGATCTCCCGCGGGAGGATTGGGACCAGGCGAGGTCGTGGATACTGCGCATGCCCACACCAGTAGGACGCGCGAGAGCATGGATTCACATGGCCGAGCAGAAGATCGCGGCAGGGGATCAGGAGGCGGCCCGAGCCGGTGTGGAGGAGGCTGTGCGCCTTTTGTCAGGGGGGCCCAAAACGCCAGAGCGAGCGTTGGTGTGGCTTTGGGCCGCGATGGTGGCCGCCCGGATTGATCCGGAGTTTGGATTTGAGACTTTGAGTTCTGCTCTTGTCGCGGCCAATGAAGCTTGGACCCTGCGAACACTGGAACTGGCAGGCGAACGGGTGATCATTGAAGATGAAGGATTTTCGTATTTCTTCGCCCTTCCACCCCCGTTGAAGGTCGAAGTGGATCGAGGATTCGAAGCCCTCGCCCGATCGAACGTCGAGCGTGCTCTTCTGATGGCCCAGAGTTTCGCCGCGCGAGAGATCCGTGCCCGCGCCCTCATCGCCGTCGCCGCCGCCCTTTTGTAAGTGATGCTTGCCTCGTCATATTGGGGCTGCGAAAGGAACTTGGCGGACAGGATGGTTTAGGACTCGGCCACAGTGAGACTCGGTGAATGGGACCTCGTTCTGACGGATGGAACATGGACGAGTGACCTCGCTTGGACGAGCAGAGCTCCAGTGCGGATAGGCGATACCTCATGAATCACGAGGGCTGAGTGCTTTTCTGTCGCTTGCTGTGGCAGGTCCTTTGAGGAACGAAGTTTGTCCTCACATGGGATTTTGCGTTCACTTCAGGTTCTTTTCTCTCGCTCTCTTTGAGGCGCTCTTTGGTGATTGGAGAGGGGCTGTTTCGGTCGAACAGGGATGAGGGGAACTGTCAGGACTTTCCGAGCGCGGGAGGCGCGATGGGGCTTGGGCTTTCGTTGACAGGGGACGGGGAGGCTTGCTACAGTCACCCCTTCGGATGGGTGGGGTGGCCCACATTTTGGAGCGCTTGAGGGAACGCGCGCGGGCGGATCTCCGGCATATTGTCCTCCCCGAGGCGGAGGATGAACGCGTCTTGCGCGCGGCCGAGCAAGCCGTGCGCGAGCGGATCGCGCGCGTGACGCTCATCGGATGCGAGGAGGGCGTCCGGGCGAAAGCCCGGGAGCATGGGGTGGATCTCGGGGCGATCCCCATCGTGGATCCGGAGAAGTCATCGGCTCTGGAGCGGTATGCGCACCTGTACTACGAGCTGCGTCGAGCCCGAGGCCTCACGCCCGAGGAAGCGCGTCGCCAGATGCGGGATCCGCTCTATTTCGCCGACATGATGGTGCGCGAGGGCGAAGCCGATGGGTGCGTGGCCGGGGCTCAGCACACGACAGCGGAGACGGTGCGCGCGGCCCTTCAGATCATCGGAGTCAGGGAAGGGGTTCGGATCATCTCCAGCTTCTTCATCATCGTCGTCCCGGGATGCCCGTATGGGGCCGGCGGGACGTTCCTGTACGCCGATTGTGGCGTTGTCCCGCAGCCGACGGCCTCTGAGCTGGCTGACATTGCGATCGCGTCGGCCGAGAGCGCGCGGCTCCTTTTGGAGGTAGAGCCGCGGGTCGCTTTGCTTTCGTTCTCGACCAAAGGGAGTGCCGAACATCCCCTGGTGGAGAAAGTG
Source organism: uncultured Clostridia bacterium (assembly GCA_964615335.1). GTDB lineage: Bacteria > Acidobacteriota > Blastocatellia > HR10 > HR10 > HR10. Next base: position 145,794 of record CAZTMT010000007.1, on the reverse strand, counting down.
CGCGAAGCCGTCCGGACGATTCGCGCGCGGGCGCCGCATCTGCTTGTGGATGGAGAATTGCAGGCGGATGCGGCATTGGTCCCCGAAGTGGCTCAGAAGAAGGCGCCCGGATCGCCTGTGGCCGGGCGCGCCAATGTTCTGATCTTCCCTGACCTGAACGCCGGCAATATCGCCTACAAGCTCACCGAACGGCTGGCCGGAGCGACGGCCATTGGTCCCATCCTGCAGGGATTGCAGAAGCCGGCCAATGACCTCTCGCGCGGATGCAAGGCCGAAGACATCGTTGACGCCATAGCGATCACGGCCGTGCAAGCACAGGCCGATCGCGCGCGCAGCTCTCGGTGAAAGCTTCTTCGCCTCGAATCTCCCCGGATGAGATCTCCTCGCCTCACATGGAGCGATTGGAGGCTCTGTTCGGCATTCGCTAAAATACAGAAACGGCCCGCGTGAAAGAGGGCTCCGATGGGGGCGTCTGATCGAGGCGAGGACTCGATGAGAACCTCTTGCGGGCTCTCTCTTCATCGGGGGGCTCGGCCATGGTCATACGCATAGATGGATCGGTGGGCGAGGGAGGCGGTCAGATCCTTCGGACGAGTCTGGCGCTAGCGGCTTTGCTCTCGTGCGAGGTGGAGATCGTCAACATTCGTCGCGGGCGCAAAGTCCCCGGTCTTCAGCCGCAACATCTGACGGCGGTGCGCGCGATTCGAGACATCACGCGGGGACGCACGCTCGGGGACGAATTGGGATCGGAGCTGCTCATCTTCAGGCCGGGGACATGCGAAGGAGGTGTTTACGAATTCGACGTGAGCAAGGTTCGAGCGAGCGCCGGATCGGTGAGTCTCATCTTCCAGACAGTTCTTCCCGCGCTGCTCTTTGCTTCGCGCCCGACGCATCTTGTCCTCAAAGGGGGCACGCATGTTCCCTTCAGTCCCCCGACGACCTATGTGGAGAAGGTCTTTCTGCCGGCGATTCGCCGCATGGGGGCGCGCGCGAGCTTGAAGACGATTCGCTGGGGATGGTATCCCCAGGGGGGAGGAGTTGTGGAGGCGGATGTCGAACCGGCGTCCGTCCTGTCGGCCATCGAGTGGGTCGAGCGCGACGAGCTGGTGCGCATCGAGGGTCTGGCCGTCGTCTCCCATCTTCCCCTTTCGATCGCCGAGCGTCTCTGCCGTCGGCTGCTTCAGCGGTTAGCCCGATACGAGATGGAGGCTGAGGTGGAGCTGTGGCAGGCACCGGCCTCCGGGAGCGGAACGGGACTTTTCGTCTTCGCGCAGTATGGCGAGATGGTCGCCGGATTCAGCGCTCTGGGCCAGGTTGGGAAGCGAGCGGAAACAGTCGCCGACGAGGTGTATCGCGCTCTGATGGCGCATCATCGTTCGGGACACGTGGTGGATAAGAATTTGGCCGATCAGCTTCTGCTCTACATGGCGCTTGGTGAGGGGCGTTCCCGAATCAGCGTCTCCGAGATCACGCCTCACCTGATGACGAATGCGTGGGTCATCGAGCAATTCCTGCCCGTGAAGTTCGAAGTGGATGGAGAGGTGGGAAAGCCCGGCTTCGTCTCGGTTCGGGGTGTGGGTTTTCGTCCCGGCGCGGCGCCAGGAGGCGAGGCTTCGTGAGGGCCGTCTTGTGTGATCCCGGCGCGGCCTGTTACCTGTCCCGCCGCGCGAATGCCCCTCAGGCGATCTGCGAGAGGGCGCGATCCAGATCCTCAATCAGATCCTCGACGTCTTCGATCCCTATGGAGAGGCGAATGAGGCCTTCGGTGATGCCGGTCGCCTGGCGTTCCTCTTCGGGGATCGGGCCATGGGACATCGAAGCCGGATGTTGGATGAGCGAAGTAACGCCCCCCAGACTGACGGCGAGCGTGATCAGGCGTACCGATTCGACCAGGCGTCGTCCGGCATCCCGCCCCCCTTTCACCTCGAAGGCGATCATCCCCCCAAATCCACGCATCTGCCGTCGCGCCAGCTCATGTTGCGGATGAGACGGGAGTCCGGGATAGAAGACGCGCGCGACCCGGGGATGAGACTCCAGAAACTCAGCGATTCTCTGGGCATTGGTGTTCTGCCGTTCCAGGCGCAGGCCGAAGGTCTTCACGCCGCGAATGAGCAGCCACGCTTCGAATGGGCTGAGTGTCGGACCGAAGATCTTGGCCTGACGCCAACACTGCTCGATGAAGGAGGCCGGGCCGATGATCGCTCCGGCCGTCAGGTCGTGATGCCCGCCGAGATACTTGGTCGCGCTGTGGACGACGGCATCAATGCCCAGACGCAGAGGCTGTTGATTGTAGGGTGTAGCGAAGGTGTTATCGGCCAGGGTGAACAACCCGTGCTCGCGCGCGATCCGGGCGACAGCTTCCAGATCCGTCAGGTCCAGGCGCGGATTGGAGGGCGTCTCGACGTAGAGGAGCCTGGTGTTTGAGCGAATCGCGCGGCGGAAATTCTCCGGATCGGTCGGAGAGACGAACGTGACCTCGATGCCCAGTTGAGGGAGCGTGTTCTGGAACAATTCCATTGTGGCGGCGTAGAGGGAGCGACCGGCCACCAGGTGATCCCCGCTTCGAAGGCAGGCGAGCACGGCCGTCGCGATGGCGGCCATGCCGGAAGAAAGGAGCAAGGCCCGTTCCCCGCCTTCCAGAGCAGCGAGGACCTCTTCGGCCTGTCGTGTCGTGGGATTGCCCCAGCGCGTGTAGTACTCCGTCGGAGCGGTTGCTTGGGCGAAGCGGGCTCCGGCAGCCGCGTCTTCCAGCTCGAAGACGGCTGTTTGGAAGATCGGCGGAGCGACCGCGCGCGTCGGATTCGCCTCTCGCCCCGCGTGAACGGCTCTCGTGTTGATCCCCCATTCTCTGGGCACGGATCATCCTCCTCCGCGTGAGGAATCCCCGGGCAGGATCCTGCCCCGGTGTCAGAGCGAGAGTGTACGTCGGTCTGCTTACGGACGCAATAGCGGGGGAGCGCGTCCGCTTGCGCTTGTGACGAGGCATGGGACAAAATTCCCCGCATGAATGGAGACGTTCGGCAGGAGGAGAATCCGTGCGTGATGCGACCCGGATCGTGCATGTGCGCGGGCGCGAGATTCTGGACTCGCGCGGTAATCCCACAGTGGAAGCGGAGGTCAGGCTGGCCGGAGGAGCAGTAGGTGTGGCTGCCGTCCCTTCGGGGGCTTCGACGGGGGAGCATGAAGCCCTGGAACTGCGCGATGGCGATGCTGCCCGATATCAGGGTCGGGGCGTGCGTCGAGCCGTGGAGAACATCAACGGGCCCATCGCCCAGGCTCTGCTCAACCGGGATGCGCTCGATCAGACGGCTGTGGATGATGTGATGCGGCAACTGGATGGGACGCCGAATAAGAGCCGACTGGGAGCGAATGCGATCCTGGCCGTCTCGCTGGCGACCGCGCGCGCGGCCGCCGGGGCTCTGGGTCTCCCTCTCTATCGGTATCTCGGGGGAATTGGCGCGCGCACGCTGCCGGTTCCTCTCTTGAATGTCCTCAACGGAGGCGCCCACGCCGATAATACGCTGGACCTGCAGGAATTCATGATCGTTCCTGTCGGAGCTCCCACGTTCGCGGAGGCCGTGCGGTGGGGGGCCGAAGTCTTTCACACGCTCAAAGCTCTCCTGCGGGAACGCGGGCACAGCACGGCTGTCGGAGACGAAGGAGGCTTCGCGCCGAATGTGCGCTCCACCGAGGAAGCGATCGAACTGCTTCTGGAGGCGATCGCCCGTGCGGGGTATCAGCCGGGGACGCAGGTCGCTCTGGCTCTGGATGCGGCGGCCAGTCAGTTGTACAAAGCGGGAGCGTATGTCTTCGCCAAGTCGGATGGCTCGCAGCGCACGTCGGAGCAGATGATTCGATTCTACGAGGACCTGGTCCGTCAGTATCCCATCCTCTCGATCGAGGACGGTTTGGCTGAGAGCGATTGGGAGGGATGGCGCGCGTTGACCGAAGCACTGGGCGAGCGCGTGCAACTGGTCGGGGATGACCTTTTTGTGACCAACGTCTCCTTCCTGCGTCGGGGGATCGAAACGGGGGTTGCCAATGCGATCCTCATCAAAGTGAATCAGATCGGGACGCTCACCGAGACGTGGGGCGCGATCGAACTGGCCCGCCGATACGGCTACGGGGGGATTGTCTCGCATCGTTCGGGGGAGACCGAGGACACCTTCATCGCGGATCTCGCCGTGGCCGCCGGTCTGGGTCAGATCAAGGCGGGATCGCTCAGTCGGACCGATCGCGTGGCGAAGTATAATCGGCTTCTGCGGATCGAGGAGGAACTGGGCCAGAGCGCCGTCTATGCAGGTCTGGGGGCGTTCGCCCATGTGCCGGGCCTTGGCCGTGCCGCGCATCCTTGACATCGGCTGCGGGCTTCATAAAGTCGAAGGCGCGATCGGCATGGATGTGAATCCGCGCGCCGCAGCCGATGTGCTCTACGATCTGAATCGCGTCCCCTATCCGTTTGTCGCCGATGCGTTCGATGAGGTCGTGGGCCGCCATGTGATCGAACATATCGAGAACGTGCTCGGCGTCATGACCGAGCTGCATCGGATCACCAAGCCCGGAGGGATCGTTCGTCTGCTGGCCCCTCACTATACGAATCCGGACTGGCCGACCGATCCGACGCATCGCGTGCATCTGAACAGCTTCTCTTTTCGCTGCTTCACGGATGAGGAGCCGCTCTTTCCCTTCTACACGGATGTGCGCTTCCGGGCGCGACGCATTCATGTGACGGTGCTCCGGTTGTGGAAGTATCTGGGATGGGAGTGGCTCATCAACCTCGATGAGCGATGGCCGGCCCTGCGATTCCTCCGCCGCTTCTGGGAGCACTACCTGAGTTTCATCATTCGGGGCAAGGAGATTCTTTTTGAGCTGGAGGTTGTGAAAGCGTCAGACTCTCGGGGAGAGGGCGCTGCGCCCGAGCGAAGACGCGGTCGGCGCGATAGGAACTGCGAACCAGCGGCCCGCTGAAGACCTCCCGGAAGCCCTCCTCATACCCCCATCTCTCATAGAGGGCGAATTCCTCCGGCGTCACATAGCGGACGACGGGAAGGTGGTGTCGGGTTGGGCGCAGGTATTGGCCCAGCGTGAGAATATCCACCTCTGCGGCCCGCAGATCGCGCATGGCCTGACGGATCTCCTCCTCGGTTTCTCCCAGGCCGAGCATGAGGCTGCTTTTGGTGAGCACCTCGGGGCGGAAGCGCTTGGCATACCAGAGGACGCGCAGCGTCTGATCGTATCCGGCGCGAGGATCGCGCACGCGCGGGGTGAGGCGGCGGACGGTCTCCAGGTTGTTCGCGAAGACATCCACGCCGGATTCGAGCACGATCTCCAGGGCGCGAGGATCGCCCCGGAAATCGGGTGTGAGAGCTTCGACTTTCACCTCCGGCACGCGCGCTTTGATCTCTCGAACGGTCCGGGCGAAGTGAGCGGCTCCTCCATCGGGGAGATCGTCGCGATCTACGCTGGTGAGGACGACGTATTTCAGACCGTGACGTTGGGCGAGCGTCTGGACGGCCTCGGCGACATGTCGGGGTTCGTCCGGATCGAGCCAGCCCTGCGGATTCCCCGTGGCGACGGCGCAGAACCGACAGGCCCGCGTGCAGACACGCCCCAGCAGCATGATCGTCATCGTCCCATGACCCCAGCACTCCCCGATATTGGGGCAGAGGGCTTCTTCGCACACGGTGTGCAGGCGAAGCTCGGAGACCAGGCGTCGAAGCTCTCCATAGACGGGTCCACCGGGCACAGTCGCGCGAATCCAGGGCGGTTTCGGCGCAGCGATCGGCTCCGGATGAGCGCGCGTGATCCCGCGCGGAGCGATCTTCAGCCGCCGCACGCCGCGCGCGTCCCGGAGTTCGATGAGTGTCAGCTCTGTGGCCATCGTCATCTCCCTCGGTGCACGGTTCTATTGTACCTCAGCGCGCGCTTTTCGGAGAGAGCGCGCCGCTTCTTTTGTCATGACGAGGAGCGAACGGGCGTCGGCGCGATCCCCATCTGCCGAGAGAGGAGAGCGTCGAAGAGGCGCTCGGGAAGCCACCGCCTGAGCGCGAGAAACAGGCGGGCGTGTCCGGGCACCGCGTAGCGGGGGCGCGGACGCTCCTGCACGAGAACGCGCGCGATGAGCGCGGCGACTTCCTCGGGCCGTCCAGCCCATCGTCGGAAGCGCTCAAGGCGACGATCCAGAGAGGCGAGAAAGGAAGCATACGGTTCCGCCTGCTCCCACACTGCGCGCGAGATCTGCTCAGCGACCTGCAGGAACTCGGTGTGGATGAATCCCGGCTCGATCACAATGACCCGAATGCCAAAAGGGGCAAGCTCCCCTCGAAGTCCATCGGAGATCGCCTCCAGAGCGTGTTTTGTCGCATCGTAGATAGCCGAGAAAGGGCGCGCGATGCGCCCGGCGACCGAGCTGATGTTGACGATGTGGCCGCCCCCTTGCGCCCTCAAAATCGGGATGACAAGCTGCGTGAGTGCGATGAGCGAGAAGAGGTTTGTCTCGAAGTTCTGCCGGATGGCGTCCAGGGGCACGCATTCGATCGGGCCGCGCTGTCCGTAGCCGGCGTTGTTGATGAGCGCGTCAATACGTCCGCACGTTTTCAGGGTGTGTTCGACCAGATGGTGTCGCTCATCTGCCCGGGTGATGTCCGTGGGGACAGCGAGCGCGTGCCCTCCGGAGGCGGCGATCTCTTCGGCGATCCGCTGCAGGCGCTCTCGCCGCCGCGCGGCCAGAACGACCCGAGCGCCTCGATGGGCCAGATATCGAGCGGTCGCTTCCCCGATCCCCGAAGAAGCTCCGGTGATGAGGATGACGCGATCTCGGAGCGGCGTTTCTCTCATAGAGCGCGATCGGTCACGCTTTCAGAGCGGCATTGACGGCGATCAGAATCGGATCCCAGACGGGCGCAAACGGAGGGGCGTAGCTCAAATCGAGCTGGCTCATGTCCTCCAGGGTCAGGCGCGCGTGCAGCGCTGTGGCGAACACGTCAATGCGTTTCGCCACTCCTTCGCGTCCGACCATTTGGGCGCCGAGCACCCGATGCGTTGCTTCATCGAAGATGAGAACGAGCGTGAGCGGTTGGGCTCCCGGATAATATCCGGCGCGCGAGGAGGCTGTGATCGTCACCTTCTTTGCCGAGAAGCCCGCGGCGCGAGCTTCCGGCAGGGAGAGTCCGGTCCGCGCGACCTCCAGAGTGAAGACCTTGACAGCCGCCGTTCCCGCGACGCCGCCAAATGTGGTGCGCCGTCCGGCGGCGTTATCGCCCGCGACCCTTCCTTGCTTATTCGCCGCGGGTCCAAGAGGGATCCAGGTCGGACGCCCGGTGACCACATGTTTGGCCTCGCAGCAATCGCCGGCGGCGAAGATGCCCGCGACGTTGGTCTCCTGATGCTCATCCACGGCGATCGCCCCGGTGGGACCGAGCGCGATTCCGACCTCCTGAGCCAGCGACACGTTGGGGCGGATCCCGATGCCGATCACCACAAGATCGGCGGCCACGCGGTCGCCCGAATCGGTGAGGACTTCGCGCACAAAACCGCGCGCGTCTCCTTCAAAGCCCACAGCTCGCGTCTCTTTGAGCAGACGCACATCGTGAGCGCGAAGCTCTTCTTCGACGATTCGGCTGATCTCGGGCTCTGTCGGGCCCAGGACATGATCGAGCGCTTCGATGACGGTCACCTGAAGGCCGCGCGCCCGAAGCGCTTCGGCCATCTCCAGACCGATGTATCCGGCTCCGAGGATGACAGCGCGCTGCGGACGCCCTTCCGTGAGGGCACTCTGTAAGCGCAGGCCGTCAGGGAGGCTGCGCAGCACAAAGACGTTCTCCAGATCCGCGCCGGGGAGAGCCGGGCGAATAGGAGAAGCCCCCGTCGCGATGACGAGCCGGTCGTAGGGAACTTTCTCCACCGTGTTCCGCAGGCGATCCCGCACGAGAACAGCGCGTTCGGAGATCCGAATCTGCAGGACTTCGGTGTCGGTCCGCACATCAATACCGCGCTCCTGGCGGAAATATTCGGGAGTGTAGACGATGAGCTTCTGGGAGTCGGGCACCACGCCGGCGAGGAAATAGGGGATGCCGCACGCTCCGTAGGAAACATATGGGTCGCGCTCGAAGACGATCACCTCCAGATCAGGGGCGACGCGCTTGGCCCGTGCCGCGGCCGACATCCCGGCGGCAACTCCTCCGATGACCACAAGGCGTAAAGGGGCTCGTGAAACCATAGCCTTCCTCTCGCGTGCGTTCGTCCCTCTTGTGTCAGCGCTCCGCAGGTCTCAGGGGCGCAGTCGCTCCAGCTCCTCCAGATGCTCCTGTTCCTCCTCGAGGATGTGCTCGATGGTCTCGTAGAGCAACCGGTACTGGCGGGGGATCATGTCCAGGATCTCTTGATAGAGCGCGATGGCTTTTTTCTCCTCCTCGATGTTGACGCGCAGGATCTCCTCCAGCGTCGTGGCCGGGATGAGATCCGCTGCCTCCACGTCCATGACCGGCGTTCCGCCCAGCCCCGTGATGCGCTCGCGAAGCTCCCGGGCATGGCTCTCCTCGTCTTCGGCGATCTCGTCCAGTTGCTCGCCGACGGTTTTGGCATAGGGGCCAGTGATCACCGCGGCATGCGTCTTATAGCGGATGAAACAGGCGTGTTCCTGAGCCAAAGCGCGATTGAGGGCCTGAAGGATTTTCTCTCGGTCCATCTCCGATGCTCCTTTCTCTTGTGGCATTTGCGATGAGCCGCGTAAAGGTAGCCGATCGGCCCCAGCACGGTCAAGCGGAGGAATCAAGCGGTGAAATTTTCTGCCGCTCTCATAGACGGGAACATCCTTAACTCGCTCCTGAGAGTCTGAGACCTCACGATGGCCGGAACAGGTCTTGCACGCGAAAGATCCTCGATGCTAAGATGCGCCTGGGAGGACTCATGGGAACGTTCCGGCAGATAATCCAGGTGGGCCGCCTCGACGGGACGGCATGTGAGACTGTGGAAGCGCTTGTGGACACGGGGGCGACGTATACATGGATTCCCAAGCCTGTGCTCGACCGTCTGGGAATCGCCCTGACCACACGGCGACGGCTCCAGCTCGCCGATGGCCAGGTTATAGAACGGGAAGCCGGACCTGTCCTGATCACCGTCAGCGGTGAGACCGTCGCCACGATCTGCATTTTCGGAGATGTGGGATCTGTGCCGCTACTGGGAGCCGTCGCCCTGAAGGAGTGCGGCCTCGGCGTGGATCCCGTGCGCAAGCAGCTCATTCCCGTGACCGGCCTGCTTGCTTCCATCCGAGCGTGAGGGATCATGGGGGGACCGATGAGGAGCAGTGGGAAACCTGCATGCCGGTCCTGATCAGGACTGATTGGGAGATGCCCCGTCCGATCCGTCCAAGCCTGAGGAGCTGAAGGGATGAAGCGAAGAAACGATGTTCTGGCCATCATTCTCGGAGGGGGGCAAGGGACGCGGCTCTTTCCCCTCACCAAGGAGCGCGCCAAACCAGCCGTCCCTTTGGCGGGGAAGTATCGGCTCGTGGACATCTCCGTGAGCAATTGCATCAACTCGGGGATTACGAAGATCTACGTTCTGACGCAGTTCAACTCTGCTTCGCTCAATCGTCATATCTCGCGCACCTATCAGTTCGGCCCGTTCACCGAGGGGTTTGTGGACATTCTGGCGGCCGAGCAGACGCTGGAGAATCGGAACTGGTTTCAAGGCACAGCCGATGCCGTGCGGCGCGGCTGGCGCCATTTCGAGCAATGGCGCGCCGAGACGTATCTCATTCTGGCCGGGGATCATCTCTACCGGATGGACTATCGCGACTTCATCGCGCATCACGAGCGCACGGGGGCGGATGTCACGCTCTCGGTCATCGCCGTCGCGGAGGAGCGCGCGTCGGACTTCGGGCTGGTGAAGCTGGATGCCGAGGGATGGGTTCGCGAATTCTGCGAGAAGCCTCAAGGGGCGGCTCTCCGGGAGATGCGCACCGAGACGGAGCGCGTGGGCCTGTCTCCGGAAGAAGCGGCGCGCCGGCCCTATCTCGCCTCGATGGGCATTTACGTGTTCCGCAAGTCGGTGCTTCAGGCGCTGCTTGAAGGGAACCCGGAGTTCGTGGATTTCGGGCGCGAGATCATCCCCGAGGCGATCCGACGGTATCGCGTCCAGGCCTATCTCTTTGATGGCTACTGGGAGGACATCGGGACGATCCGGGCCTTTTACGAGGCGAATATCGGTCTGACGCTCCCTGTCCCGCGATTCAATCTTTACGATCCGGATGCGCCCATCTACACGCATCCGCGCTATCTCCCTCCGGCCAAGATTCGGGGGTGCCGGATTCACGACTGCCTCATCGCCGATGGGTCCATTCTGGAGGGGGCGGAGCTTGTGCATTGCGTCATCGGCATTCGGTCGCGCATCGCCCGCGGAGCGCGGCTGGAGCGCACGATCGTCATGGGGGCCGATTTCTACCAGACACTGGAGGAGATGGCGGCCGATCGCGCGCGGGGGATTCCCTGTGTGGGCATCGGCGAGAATACGGAGATCGTGCGGGCGATCGTGGACAAGAACGCGCGCATTGGAGCCAACGTCAAGATCGTCAACGTCCACGGGCGGGAGCAAGCGGATGGCGAGAACTGGTACATCCGAGACGGCATCGTCGTCATCCCGCGAAATGCCCTCATCCCGGACGGGACGGTCATCTGAAAACGCAGGCGTCCGGGTCCGGCGACACAGGAGGAGGCATGCACGCGATCGCAGCTCTGCGAGATCTTCTCCGCGTGCGATCTTTTGAGCTTCTGATCGCCGCGCGGTATCTCACGGCAAAACGCAAGCAAGCGGTCATCGCGGTCATCAGCGCGATCGCCGTTTTGGGCATTGCGGCCGGCGTCGCTGTGCTGGTCATCGCTTTGGCCCTGGTGAACGGGTTCAACCAGGACATTCAGGGGAAGGTGCTCGCGGGCACTGCGCATTTGAATCTTCTGCGCAAGGATGGCGGGGCGATCCCCTCCTATCCGACCCTGATGCAGGAGCTCTCGCGCGTGCCGGGGATTCGCGCCGTGGCGCCGACTCATTATGAGCAGGTTTTCCTCTCGCATGCGGGGCATGGCCTGGGGATCATCTTGAAGGGCGTGGATGTGCGCGCGCCCCGCGAGGCGAACGAGGTGTGGAACTTCGTCCAGAGTGGATCGGTCGAGCGCCTGGCCGCGGCCTCCCAGGACGCGCCCGGTGTTCTGCTGGGGCGCGTCGTCGCCGAGGAATTGGGGGTGAAGGTGGGCGATGTCCTGACGCTCATCCCACCGCAAGGACGGCTGACGCCTCTTGGGATGATCCCGCGCCTGCAGCGGCTGCGCGTCGTGGGTATTTTCTCCTCCGGACTCTACGAGTATGACTCCTCCTGGGGCTACGTCTCCCTGGAGACGTTGCGGCAGATCCTGGGCTCGGAGAATCCGGTCACGGTCTTGCAGATGAAGGTTCAGGACATCTACGCCGTCAAGGAGATCGCTCGGCGCGTGCAGCAGGTGGCCGGACCCGAATACACCACGACCGATTGGCAGGAGTTGAACCAGCCGGTCTTCGCGGCCCTGCAGATCCAGCGGGTTGTTGTCGTCGTCGTCCTCACGCTCATGATCTTCATCGCGGCGTTGAACATCATCACGTCCCTGGTGATGATGGTCGTCGAGAAGACGCGGGATATCTCCGTTCTGCGCGCGATGGGGGCGCCGGCGACTTCGATCGTGCGCGTCTTCATCTGGCAGGGCGTGCTGGTCGGCCTGATCGGGACGGTCCTCGGATTGGGGCTGGGGCTGGGCCTCTCAGTTCTGGCCGATCGGTATCACTGGATTCGACTCCCGGAGACGGTCTTCTCGATCTCTTACGCGCCGTTTCGGCCGCGTCTGGAGGATGTGGCGATCGTGGCGGGGATCGCTCTGCTGATCAGCTTGCTGGCGACGATCTATCCGGCGCGGCAGGCCGCGCGATTGAATCCCGTCGAGGGCTTGCGCTATGAGTGAGGTCTTCCCGGGGGTGGGGGAGGTGGGCGTGCGGGAGGAGTCCGGAGCCCGCAGGGGGGACGTTCTGCTGCGCGCCGAACGGCTCACGAAGATCTATACCGATGGGCCGGAGCCGGTGCGCGTCCTGCAGGATCTGGACCTGCACCTCGTTCGGGGCGAGATGGTGGCTATTGTCGGCGCCTCCGGCTCGGGGAAATCCACGCTTCTGCATCTCTTGGGAGGACTGGATCGTCCGACATCGGGGCGCGTCCTTTTCGAGGAGTTTGACATCTTCTCCGGGGGTGAGGTAGACTTAGCTCGGTTCCGGCAGCAAGTGATCGGCTTCGTCTTTCAGTTTCACGGGCTGCTGCCGGAATTCACGGCGCTTGAGAATGTGATGATGCCGCTGCTGATCAGCGGCATGGGTCGGGCGGAGGCCGCGCGGAGGGCGGCGGCGATGTTGGATCGCGTGGGGTTGGGACATCGGCTCCGGCACAAACCCGCTCAGCTTTCTGGGGGGGAGCAACAGCGGGTCGCCCTGGCGCGCGCGCTCGTCCATGGGCCCCGCCTCCTTCTGGCGGATGAACCCACGGGGAACCTGGACGCCCGGACGGCCGCCCTGGTGTTCGCCCTTCTTCAGGATCTGCATCGGGACCATCACCTGACATCGGTCATTGCCACCCATAATGAGCTGATCGCCCGTCAGTGCGATCGCGTGCTGCGCTTGCATGACGGAGTGCTCCGAGAGGACTTCCGATGACGAAGCGAGGGGGCGATGTTTGAACGATATACGGAGAAAGCACGGCGCGTCATCTTCTTCGCCCGATATGAAGCGAGTCAACTGGGCGCCTCGGCCATTGAGGCCGAGCACATTCTGCTCGGATTGCTCCGGGAGGACAAGGCCCTGGCCGCGCGCTTTTTGCGCTCGCCCTCAGCCATTGAGACGATTCGCAAGGAGATCGAGGGCCGAGTCGTCGTGCGGGAGAAGATCTCCAGCTCCATTGATCTGCCGCTCAGTCAGGAGGCGCGACGCGTCCTGAAATACGCCGATGAGGAATCCGAGCGGATGGGCCATCGGTACGTGGGGACCGAACATCTTCTGCTGGGACTTCTGCGCGAGGAGAACAGTCTGGCCGCCGAGCTGCTCTACGAGCGCGGGCTGCGCCTGCAGCATGTGCGCGAGGAGCTGATGCGCACCAGCGTCGAGCGGATGCAGCAGGCCAAGAAGGAGACGCCTCATCTGGCCGAATTCAGTCGCGATCTCACCGAAATGGCTCTGGCCGATAAGCTCGATCCCCTGATCGGGCGCGAGGCCGAACTGGAGCGCGTCATTCAAATCCTCTGCCGTCGGACCAAGAACAATCCCTGCCTGATCGGCGAGCCGGGCGTCGGCAAGACGGCGATTGTCGAGGGGCTGGCCCAGCGCATCGTCTCCGGCGATGTCCCACCCTTTTTGCGCAACAAACGGATCGTCGCGCTGGATCTCAGCCTTATCGTCGCCGGTACGAAATATCGAGGGCAGTTCGAGGAGCGCCTGAAGGCCATCATGCGGGAGCTGATCGAGAACCCGCAGTATATCGTCTTCATTGACGAGCTGCATACACTGGTGGGCGCCGGCAGCGCCGAAGGGTCACTGGATGCCGCCAATATCCTCAAGCCGGCGCTCTCGCGCGGAGAGATCCAGTGCATCGGCGCGACGACCCCCGCCGAATTCCGGCGCACGATCGAGAAGGATCGCTCTCTGGAGCGACGCTTTCAGGCCGTGAAGGTCTCTCCTCCGACCGAAGAGGAGACGATCCGCATCCTCATGGGGATCAAGGATCGCTACGAGGCCTATCACCATGTCCGATATACGGAGGAGGCCATTCGCGCGGCCGTGTACTATTCGAACCGATATATCACGGATCGCTTCCTTCCCGATAAGGCGATCGATGTGCTGGATGAAGCGGGAGCGCGCGTGAAGCTGCGTCAGGCGGCAACGCTTGCGGAGCGGCGGCCTCGCGGGACGTCCTCCGATATCAGCCACTTCCTCTTCCGCTCGCGCTCTCGGCTCTACACGGACGAATGGGAAGCGGATTTCTTCGAGGACGAGCCCGTCGTGGACGTCGTGCGCGAGGATATCGAGGAGGTCATCTCTCGCTGGACGGGCATCCCGGTGACTTCGATCAAAGAAGAGGAGCAGCAGAAGCTCCTCCGGATCGAGGAGGAATTGCACAAGCGCGTCATCAGTCAGGATAAAGCGATCTCGGCTCTGGCCCGAGCCATTCGTCGGTCGCGCGCCGGGTTGAAGAATCCGAATCGTCCGGTCGGGAGCTTCCTCTTCCTCGGCCCGACGGGAGTGGGGAAGACCGAGGTCGCGCGCAGCCTGGCCGAGTTTCTCTTCGGCAGCGAGCGCGCCCTGATCCGATTCGATATGTCCGAGTTCATGGAGAAGCACTCGGTCTCCAAGCTCATCGGATCGCCCCCCGGATATGTCGGTCACGAGGAAGGGGGGCAACTCACCGAGCGGGTCAAGCGCAATCCCTACTGCGTGATCCTGCTGGATGAGATCGAGAAGGCCCATCCGGACATCTTCAACATCCTCCTGCAGGTCTTGGAGGACGGGCATCTCACCGATAGCCTCGGCAATACGGTGGACTTCAAAAATGCCATCATCATCATGACCTCCAACATCGGCGCCCGCTTCATCCAGAAGCGAGGGCACGTGGGCTTTCAGGCGACGCCCGAGCAGGCACAGGTGAAGATCGAAGAGGAAGTCATGCACGCCGTGCGACAGACGTTCAATCCGGAGTTCCTCAATCGGCTCGACGAGATCATCATCTTCGATCCGCTGACGGATGAGGACCTGCTGAAGATCGTGGACCTGCTCGTCTCGCAGTTGAATCGCACGATGGCCCATGTCGGCCTGGAAGTGCGCCTCACCGATGAGGCCAAGCAGTGGATCGTCCAGAAGACCTGCTCGGATCGGACCTTCGGGGCACGACCTCTTCGGCGCGCCTTGCAGAAGTACGTGGAGGATCCTCTGTCGGAGGCCATCATCCAGAAGCGCTTCAGCCCGGGGTCGGTCGTGGAGGTCTCCGTCGAAGCCGGGGCTCTGTGCTATCGCCCGCTCCCTGTGGAGGAGACGTCCCCGGAGGCGAGCGATCGCCTGAAGGACCCCGATGACGCGGTGCTCGTCCGATAGCCGGGAAAGAGGGCTCCTGCTCGGCGGACTCACAGGCGAGGGAGAGGTATGAAGCGATTCACAGGACTGCTCCTGTCGTTTCTCTGTGGGGTTTTCCCGTCTGTTCTCCGAGCGCAGACGCCGCAGGTCACTGTCGAGGACGTGCTCATCCGGGGGAATCGCCGCCTCACGGCCGATTCGATCCGCTACTACATTCAGACGCGCCGGGGAGATCCCTATAACCCCGCGCAGATCGAGCGCGATATTCAAGCCCTCTGGGCGCAGAATCTCTTTCGAAACATCCGGGTCTACGTGCAGGACGGTCCGGAAGGAGGGAAGATCGTCACCTTCGAGGTCGAGGAGAATCCAATCATCCGCGATCTGAAATTCGTCGGCTTGAAGTCGGTGCAGGAGAGCGATGTCCTTCAGCGCTTCCGCGAGCGGCGCGTCGGCGTGAGCAAAGAGGCGATGTGGGACCCGGCCAAAGGGCAACTGGCCCGGCGCGTCCTCAAAGACCTGCTGGCGGAGAAGGGGAAGCCCGAAGCTACTGTGGACATTCAGGTCGAAGAGCTCTCGACGGCGGCTGTCGCCGTGACGTTTCGAATCGAGGAGGGACCGCGCATCCGGGTCGTCAAGATCGATTTCGAGGGGAATACGGTCTTCTCCGACAAAAAATTGCGCAAGGCGATGAAAGAGGTCCGCCAGGCGAGCTTCCTCACCCGCTTCACCTCGCGCGACATCTATCATCCGGAAGCCCTCAAGCGAAGCCTCGAGCGCGTGCGCTTCTTCGTGCTGGCCGACCAGGGCTATATTGATGCGCAGATCGGCGAGCCGAAGGTCGAGATGGTCGAGCAAGGAGGGGGGATCCCCTTGCCCCTCTTCCGCAAGCCGAAACGCGGATTGAAAATCACTATCCCCATCAGCGAGGGCAAGCAGTACCGGTTCGGGAAGATCGACGTCGAAGGGAATACGCTCTTCACCGACGAGCAGATCCTGCGAATCCTCAGGCTCCGAACCGGTGACATCGTGCGCTCGACAGTCATTCAGAAGGGCGTCTACGAGACGCTCAAGGATCTCTACGGCGCCAACGGATACATCCAGATGGTGGCCAATCCTCGTCACGAGCTGCGCGACGATCCCAACGATCCGAACAAGGGAATCGCCGATTTCACCATCGACATCGAGGAGGGGCGCCAGTTCACCCTCAACCGCCTGGAATTCACGGGCAATACGCACACGCGCGATAAGGTCTTGCGCCGCGAGATGCTCGTGGCCGAAGGCGAGGTCTTCAATCAATACCTTTGGAAGCAGAGCCTTCTGCGGCTCAATCAGCTCGGCTATTTCGAGGAGATCAAGGAGGAGCATGCCAAATTCACCACGAATGACCGCGAGGGATTGCTCGATATCGAACTCACTGTGAAAGAGAAGGGGCGCAACCAGATCCAATTCACAGGGGGGGCGAGCGGTATCGGCGGCAGCTTCATCGGCATTGATTACTCGACGAACAACCTCTTCGGATATGGCGAATCACTCACCTTCAGTTTCGCCCAAGGGAACCTGCAACGGTATTTTCTCTTCTCGTTCACCGAGCCGTACGTCCTAGATCGAAATGTCTCGCTCGGGTTCAGCATCTTCGCCCGGAGTTACGATTTCTTCGGCGGCGGATTGGGCATCCTGAGTGGCGGGCTTCTGGTGAGTCCCGGTCTTTTCGGCTTGCGGGGGGAATCGCTCTTCAAGGACAAGACGGTCGGCTTCAGCATCTTCGCGAGCACGCCGCTCAGTACGCTCACCAAGAGGTGGTGGCGGCTGGGGCAATTCTCCCGCATCGGTCTCTCCTACTCCTATAGCGCCAACTCCATCGAAGACCCCCCGGTCAATCGGGACGCCAATCCGAACAACGATATTCCCGTGACGTTCCGTCAGCCCAATGTTCGCACGAGTATGCTCGTGCCCTCGTTCACGTACAACACCCTCAATCATCCGCTCGATCCGACTTCGGGCAAGAGTCTTCTGATCTCTCTTGGCATCAGCGGAGGGTTTCTGGGCGGGAACGTGCGCCTCGTTCAGCCGACAGTCGAGTTCAAGTACTTCCGGCCCACACCGATCCGGTTCCTCGGCAAGGAGACGGTCATCGGTATGCGCGTTCTGGCTTCTCACATCACCAACTATGGCCAGCCGTTTGATTCCAATTCGCTCGCCTTCGTCGGAGGGATCCCGATCTTCAGCCGCTTCTTCCTCGGAGGCGAAGATTCGATTCGCGGCTTTGGCATTCGTTCGATCTCTCCGGTGGTTCCGGTCCTTCAGAAGTTCACGTCGAAGAACGTCGAGGCGATCTTCGCCGACGATCCGGATCCCTTCAAGACGACGCGCACGTTGCCTGTCATTTCGGATGCGGCTCCGGCTCCCCGGTCGGGTCCGTTCATCCGGCAGAGTGTTCTGGAGAAGTTCGTCTTCACCGATGAGCTGCTCACGCGCACGCTCGTTCCCGTCGGGGGGGATACGCAGGTGCTCTACAACTTCGAGTATCGCATCCCGCTGGCCGGTCCGCTCTCGGTCGCGGCTTTCTTCGACATCGGGTCGGCCTTCAACCTGAAGGGGTATCGCGATCAGCGCATCATCAGCACTCCCTTGCCGCAATTCGTGAGTCCGCTTTTCGTCGCGAGCCGGCGGGTGATCCCCCTGGGGCATCAGTTGCTCACGGAACTGGCTTCTTTCGAGCAGATCCTGCTCAACCCGAACGGCTTTTTGGCGACGCCCGAAGAAGTGCGCGCCGCTCAACGCGCTCAGGGGAAGTTGCCCAGTGAAGTGCCCGACGGCTTCACGCAGGTGAAGATTCGCGCGCTCGGGCAGACCAAAAGTGAAATCCTTCTCTCGGAAAGCCTCCGCGGATTGCGCGGGCTGCGCGATTATCGGGCTTCGCTCGGTCTGGAGTTTCGCTTCCAGATGCCCGTCATCAACATTCCTTTCCGGCTCATCTGGGCCTATAATCCGAACGCGAAGACGACGCCCGGACCGAATCAGATCTTCTTCGAGGAGCGCTCGGTCTTCCGCTTCAGCATCGGCCGCACGTTCTGAGAGCGCGGCTCTGGAGGTCTCCCGCGAAGGATCACCAGAGAAAGGGAAGAAGCCGAGCGGTTCGCCGCTGATATTGACGGTACGTCTCTCCAAAGGCTTCCACAAGGGCCCTCTCCTCTACGTGCATTCGATAGAGGTATGCCGCCAGCGCCGGGAGCCAGAGGACAAGAAGAGACATCGTGTGGCCCACCAGAAGCGGCCATCCGAGGAAGAACAGAAGGACGCCCAGATACCCGGGGTGCCGAACGTATCGGTAGACGCCCTGCTGGATCACCTGATGATCCGGAAGGATCGCCACGCGCGCCATGAAGAAGCGCCCGAGCGTGCGCTTGGCTTGAAGACGGAGTCCGATCCCTGCAATAGCCAGCATCCCTCCCAGGATATTGCCCGCCCCATTCAGCAAGAGGTGACAAAAGCGATCTGTGGAGATCGCCGTCGTCACGGCGACGAAAGGAATGCCGATAGCCTGGACCAGGACCAGCCCGAAGAGGGAACGACGATCGCGCGGATCGGGAGGCCCCATCGGGAGGCGCGTGATCACCAACTCGGCCACTCCATAGACTCCCAGGATCGCCCAGAAGGCGAAGCGGAATCCGCCCGGAAGCCCCTCCTCCATACCGGAAGAAGTGTAGCCGGAATTCCCGTCGCGCGAGAAGTTGACAGGGAGCAACCCGCTTCGATCTACTTTGCCTTGTTCGCGAGGAGCCGTCATGCGCTCACGCCAAGGAATGGGGAAGGGATGGATCGTGCGGGCGGCCCTGAGTGGTCTCCTGCTGGGGATCCTTCTGCGGCGCGTGGACATCGCGCTCGTGCGGAAGACGTGGGAGGGGATGCGCGAGGAGTTTTTCCTTCTGGCGCTTGCGCTTTATCTGTGCGGCCAGCTCCTCAGCGCCCTTCGGTGGAAAGTCCTCACCGGGCCGCTCGGTCTTTCGCTCTCCTATGGGCGGCTTGTCGCGCTGTATTTCTTGGGCATGTTCTTCAACTTCTTCTTCCCGACGGTCATCGGGGGGGATGCCGTGAAGGCGTATTACCTGGCCCGTCACACGCAGGACGTCGCGCGCTCGGTGGCCTCCATCCTCATGGATCGGAACACGGGACTTTGTGCGCTGTTGCTCATCGCCCTGGCGGCATCCGCTTTCGGTCAGGTGCGAGTGGCCGACCGGGATTTGGTTCTCCCTCTGCTCGGGTTGTGGTTCCTTTATGTGCTGGGAAATCTGCTCCTTTTCGCCGATTCGACATACCGGCTCTTGATTCGTCTCAGCGCCCGCGCTCCTCGGCTGGCCTCTCTGATTGCGCGCTGGCATGAGGCCATGCGCGCCTACGAGCGATCTCCAGGTTCCATCGTGAAGGCCGTGGGCCTCTCGATTCTCTTCTACCTGCTGCTCATTGGTCTCAACATGGCCAATGCGCTCGCTCTCGGAGTCGTTCCGGACCCCATGGTCTTTGGCGTCTTCATCCCGATCATCTCGGTGCTCAGTATGCTCCCGATCACCCTCTATGGCCTGGGCGTGCGCGAATCGGCTTTCGTCATCCTTTTTTCGTCGCAGGGGATCGCGCGGGAGACGAGTTTGCTTCTGGCTCTGCTCTGGTTCTGGGTGACCGTCCTGTGCAGCCTGCCCGGAGCTCTCCTGTACGCCTTCTCTCGGAGGATGTTCCCGGAAGCAGCGGGGCATGAGCGATTCGCTTCGGGAGACTCTCTCCCGCAGAAGGAGCGCTCTCCTCATCGGGAGACGAACGGCTTCGGCCAGTGAACGAGATAGACTTCGCGTCGCGGTTTGCTTTCCTGGAAGACGGCGTGTTCGAACCGAAGGGTCCCAAATGAAAGCTCAGAAAGAGACGACGAAAGCATCTCCTCGGCGCAGTAGTGCATTCGCAGAGGGAGTCCCAGTTCGCGTCGCACTTCGTTCACAAGGGCTTCGCATTCGCCAGGTTCGCGGGTGCCGCGCCAGCCGGTGGGATCGCGCCGGTCCTCGACGGCATGGACCAGTTCGTGCAGCAGGACAAAGGGGAGATCGAACGCTTTGACCGCCTCCGGATGACCGCGCACGTAGCGAAAATCCTCGAAATCTATCATCAGAGAGAAAATGGGGAAGCTTCTTCCGGAGGCAAGTTGAATCTCCCCTCTTCGCGCGATCGCGGCAAAGGCGATGCGGAGGGAGCGGCTGTGGTCTTCCAGGAAGATCACGGCCGTGTGCAGAGCTTTCCACAGGATCGCGCGCGCCGTCGCGGAACCGCCCGAGCGCACGCGCACCTCTTTCAGGCAGAGGACCGTCTCCTCCTTGAAATGCATCCCGCTCCATCCGGTCACCTGCTCCAGGCCTTCGCTGATCTGAACGAGCCGCGCGGGGCTGAGGCGATATCGCGGATCGGGGCTGTTGAAAAGGCCAGGAGAAAAGTCCTCTGCCTGTACCGAATCGGGCATGAGCCCAAGGATAAGAAGAAAGATCCCGGCCCTCTTCCCCCATGCCCGAACACGGCGAAGGGCGCCGGTCCGCATCCATCCACACGGCCAGAACGAAGTCCTGCGCCGCCTCATCTCCTCCTCCCTGGCCAGGGGTTTCCGTCATGAAAGGAAGCAAACGGTGTGCCGCTCGGGAGACTTCCGGGGAGGAGGTAAGCCTCACATCAGGTGAGAGTTAGCTCCTCACGCGGAAGGGCCCGGGGGTGTCCTTCCGGGGGAATTCTCCCACCGCTTCGTGAAATGTCCCTCGCCTTGTGCCCGACGGCTTCAGGCGCTCTTTCAGTTGGTGCTCTTGCCCAGAGAATGCCGGTGCACAAGAGATTCCGACGCGGAGAGATCGGCCGGGACAGCTTCCGGAACTTCTCGCTTTCGGAAGAGGCGGCGGAACCCTTGGCCGAGATCGTCAAAGAGGGTGTAAACGACGGGGATGACCAGAAGGGTGAGGAAGGTCGAAGTCAGCATTCCTCCGATGACGGCAACAGCCATGGGGGCGCGCGTCTCGCCGCCTTCGCTCAAGGCCAAGGCGACGGGAACCATCCCGGCGATCGTCGTGATAGCCGTCATCAGGATCGGACGCAAACGGGTCGGTCCCGCCTGCAAGAGCGCCTCCGTGCGGCCTAATCCTCGGGCGCGGAGCTGATTCGTATAGTCCACAAGCAGAATGGCGTTCCGCGTCACGATGCCCACGAGCATGATGATCCCCAGGTAGCTGAAGATGTTGAGCGTCTTTCCCGTCACAAGCAAAAGGCCGAACACACCCACAGTCGCTAGGGGCAGCGAGAGCATGATTGTGAACGGATGGATGAAACTCTCAAACTGTGAGGCCAGCACCATGTAGATGATCACGATGGCGATCACCAGGGCTGTTCCCAAATATTGGAAAGAGCGTCGAAGTTCTCGACCGCGACCGGCCAGCTCGGCGCGGTAACTCGGCTGGTTGGGGAGGACTTCGGCGATGAGGCGTTCGACTTCGGCCAGGGCTTCCCCTTGCGGTTTCCCCTGCACGTTGGCGTAGAGGGTCACGGCGCGCTGCCGATTATAGCGGGTGATCACGTTCGGACCCGCTCCCTCGATGATTTCCACGACGTTGGAGAGCTTCACGCGACGCCCGTCGCGAGAGACGACGAGGATGCGCTCCAGATCGCTCGCCATGGACCGGTCGGAGGGGAGGGCGCGCACGTGGATATCATAGCGATCTCCTCCCTCCTTGAACGCCGCCACATCCACTCCCCCCATGATGATGTTGATGGCCTGCGTGATTGTGGCGACATCCAAACCGAGGTCTTCCGCCTTCTCCCGGTTGATGCGGACCTTCACTTCCGGCTTGGTCAGTTCCAAATCTGTATCCACGTCCACAAACCCTGGACTCTGCTTGAGGCGCCGCACGATAAGGTCGGCGCGTGGGGCGAGGTCTTCGAGCGAAGGGCCTTCCAGGATGTACTGGATGTCCGTGTTGCGCTGTCCTCCCCCGATGGGAGAGACCGGTTCCACAGCCACACTGAGATCGGGGATCGCGCTGAGCTCCCGGCGCAAGGTGGCCATGAGCTGTTGCTGTGAGATCTGGCGCTCACTCTTAGGGAGGAGACTCACGAACATGATGCCCTGGTTAGTGCTCCCGAAGAATCCCGTCCCCACGAAGGCGCCACGCACCTCGGGGTGAGAGAAGAGAATACGTTCGGCTTCCCGGGTGACGGCGTCCACTCGCTCGATGGACCATCCCAGAGGCGTCTCGAAGCGCACGAGGAAGCGGCTCTCATCGGCCTGCGTGAAGAATTCGCGCCCGATGAAGCGCGAGAGTCCCAGCGAGAGCAGAAAAAGCGCGAGCGCACTTGCAACGATCAAAGCCCTTCGATGCAAGGCGAAAGTCAGAGCGGACCGATACGCCCGCTCCAGAGCCTGAAAGCCACGCTCCAAAGCCGTGGAGATCAGTCCGCGCCGCTCTTCCCGGCGCAGGAAGCGCGAGCAGAGCATCGGCGTGAGCGTGAGCGAGACCAGAAGCGAAAGGAAGATGGCGATGACGACCGTCAGACCCATCTGGATGAAAAAGCGTCCGATGATGCCCTTCATGAAAGCGACCGGTAGGAAGATGGCGGCGATGCTGAACGTCGCGGCGATCACCGCGAAGGCGATCTCGCGCGTCCCGTCGCGCGCGGCCACGCGAGGCGGCTGCCCCAGCCGCTCCATGTGACGAAAGATGTTCTCCAAAACCACAATGGCATCATCCACGACCATCCCGACGGCCAGCGAGAGCGCGAGCATCGTCATGTTGTTGATCGTGAAGCCGAGCGCGTTCATGAAGGCAAAACTCCCGATGAGCGAGACCGGGATGGCGAGGACGCTAATAAATGTCGTGCGCACGTTGCGCAGGAAGAGCAGGATGACCACCGATGTCAAGAGCGCGCCGAAGAAGATGTCAAACTGCACATCGCGCATCGAGTTCTTGATGAACTCCGACGCATCGAAGGCGATCTTCACTTCGATCCCCGAAGGGAGATCTTTCTGAATCTCGGCCAGAGCCGCTTTCACGCGCTCGGCGACCTCGACCGTATTGGTCCCCGATTGCTTGCGGACGCCCAGGCCGATGGCGGGCTTGCGGTTGAAGCGCCCGAGCGTTCGCGTATCCTCCTCTCCATCTTCCACGCGCCCGAGATCGCGCAGGCGCACAGGCGCCCCTTGCCGATAGGCGACAATAAGATCGCTCAGCTCTTCGACCGACGTATATTCGCCCATGACCTTGATGGCGATCTCCTGCTCGCGATTCTCGATGCGCCCGGCGGGCAATTCGACATGCTTCGTCTGAATGGCGCGCGTGACCTCCAGCGGGGAGAGCCCATATGCCTCCAGCCGATCCTGATCGAGCCAGACATGAATCTCGCGATCGCGAAATCCTCCGAGCAGGATCGAGCCGACGCCCCGCACCATCTGGAGGCGCTCTTTGAGCACCTTGTCGGCGTAGTAGGAGAGTTCGCGGTAGGATCGGTCTCCGCTCACGGCAATCCACATGATGGGGTTCGCCGTGATGTCGAGTTTCTGAACGATCGGAGGCTCCAGATCCCGAGGCAGGCGGGCCGCGGCGACGGCAACCTTCTCCCGCACTTCCTGGGCGGCGACGTCAATATCCTTGTCCAGGTCGAAGGTGA
Organism: uncultured Clostridia bacterium; assembly: GCA_964615335.1. Taxonomy (GTDB): domain Bacteria; phylum Acidobacteriota; class Blastocatellia; order HR10; family HR10; genus HR10. The sequence goes on along the minus strand of CAZTMT010000007.1, from coordinate 121,992 downwards.
CGATGATCTGCGAGAGGCCCTCGAAGCTCAGAGAGCGCATCTCATCAATCCCCTCGATCGTGCTGATCTCTTCCTCGATGATGTCGGTGACTTCGCTCTCGATGACTTCGGGGCTCGCTCCGGGGAGGATCGCGGTGATCGTGACGACGGGGAATTCCACCTCCGGATAGAGATCAATCCCGATGCGCTGATAGCCCGCGATCCCGAAGACGAGGAACGCGGCGATGAACATCGTTGTGAGGACGGGACGCTCGATGGCAATATCCCAGAGTTTCATGACTTCTCTCCTCTTCGGGAGGAGCGCGTGACGCGCACGCGCGTCCCATCGGTGAGGCGATCCAGATTTGAGAGGATCACGCGCTCGCCCGGACGCAGGCCTTCGGTGACTTCCACATCCGCGTTAATGCGGGTGCCTGTTTTGATCGGGCGTTCGCGCGCGCGGTCGCCCTGCAGGACGAAGACTTTCGTGAGGCCGACCGTGGTGACCAGAGCGCGAACGGGGATCACCGGGGCTCTCACGTTGGGTTCGATGATCAGTTGTGCCCGTGCGAAATATCCGGGCCGCAGCTCGCCGTGGGGATTCCTCACTTCGGCTTCGATCGTGAGCGAGCGCGTCTCGCTGCGCACCGAGGGGCTCACGCGCACGAGGGTTCCGCGGAAGGTCCGCGGGGCGAGGGCATCCACGGTGAAGATCAGGGGGCGACCGGGGCGGACCTGTGCGGCATAGCGCTCAGGGACTTCGGCGCGCACGCGCAAGGGATCGGTCTTCACGAGCGTCACCACGCGGTCGTTGCGGCGGAGGAATTCTCCGGGGGAGACGTGGCGCGCGACAACGGATCCCGTAATGGGGGCGCGCAGGATCGTCTTCTCCAGATCGCGGCGAGCCGTGGCGACGCGCGCGCGCCATTGCTCCAGTTGCGCCAGCAGACTGCGCACCTCTTCCTGCGCCGATTCGTAGCGCGCCTGGGCGATGCGCAGGGCGGCTTCGGCCTGATCCCACTCCTGTTGCGAGACAATGCCTCGGTCGCGCAGGCGCTGGATCCGCTGGAATCGCAAGCGCGCCTCATCATAGGCCGCGCGCGCCTGTCGCACGATGGCCGTCTCGTCAGGGTCTATCCGGTCGCGATCGGGCGACAACCCCAGGCGGGCGCGCACCTGCTCGAGCGCGGCTTGAGCTTCGGCCAGGCGCAGTTCGAAATCGCGACTCTCCAGGCGCCCCAGAATGTCCCCGCGGCGGACCGAACTCCCCATGTCCACGCGCAACTCGACGAGCCGTCCTTCAACTTCCGTGGAGACGACGACCTCCTCATCGGCGGCGAGCGTCCCGACAACTTCGATATGGCGGTCGAACGTGCGCTCCTGGACCGGCGCGACTTCGACTTCGATGGCCTGATCGGCGGGCGTTGCTTGTGACTCCGCCCGATCCTCTCGCCCGCGGCAGGCGGGGATCATCAGTGCCAGACAGAGGATTCCCGCGATCCCTCTCCTCATCGCATTCTCCCGGACTGCGAAGATGAACGGCTTCGACGTGGCCGTCGTCGGACGCCATCGAGGAAAATCTCGGCGAAAGCGCGCGCCGCCGCGCGATCGTCCAGGTGCAGCACCTGCTGCGCGGGATCGAACAGCTCCCTTACCAGGGCGTGATGAGAGATCATCCCCAAGAACGCGCGCGCCGCCACGCGCGGGTCCACCGAACGAAATGCACGCTCGCGCGCGCGGCGGGCGATGTACGCGGCCAGCTCTTCGAACATCTCCCGGGCGTGCGTCTCGTAAACCATGCGGCTCAGCTCGTGTCCTTCCAGAGCGCTGAAGAGCATCAGGCGCATGAAGTTCGGGTCCTCTCGGTACATCCGCAGCATCTCTTCGGCGAGGCGCGTGAAAAAGGCCCGGTCGTCCCGACGCGCCCAGGCGTCTCGAAGCATCTCCTGCAGGGAGGGGCGACATTCCTTCATCTTGTACTCGATGATGGCCGCGTAGAGATCCTGCTTCGTTTGGAAGTAGCGGAAGATGAGGGCCTCATTGATGCCGACGGCCTGGGCGATCTCTCGCGTCGTCGTCCCGTTGAACCCGCGCTGGGCGAACAGCTCGATCGCCGCGCGCACGATCTGTTCGCGCCGATTCTCGGCCGCCAGGCGCTTTCGAGATCTCGCTGTGGCGAGCATGCTCGCGCGCTCCTCGAAAAGTAAGTAATTACTTACCACAGCGGCCGCCCCCTCGGCAAGGCGAGCCGGGCGGAGTAGAATAAACCCTCGGCATGATCTGAGGTGGAGGGAAGAGATGATCGTCGTCTTGGCCGGCGGGACCGGAGCGGCTAAATTCGTGCGCGGGCTGCTCGCCGTGGTCCCCCCTGAAGAAGTGACCCTCATCGGCAATACGGGAGACGATCTCCAGATGTGGGGGCTGCACGTCTCGCCGGATCTGGACACGCTCCTCTATGAGCTGGCCGGCCTTCGGGATGAGGATCGAGGATGGGGGATTCGAGGGGATACGTTCGCGTGTCTGGAGGCGATCGGCCTCTACGAGCAGCCCACGTGGTTTCGGATCGGGGATCGGGATCTGGCGACGCATCTGGTGCGGACCCAGTGGCTTCGCGAGGGATATTCGCTCACCGAGGTGACGATTCGGCTCTGCCAGCGGCTCGGCGTGCGGGCGCGGCTTCTGCCGATGTCCGATGATCCCGTGCGCACGCGCATTTGGACCCCCTCGGGCGCGCTCGCCTTTCAGGAATTCTTCGTGCGCGACCGATGGCAGCCGGAAGTGACCGGCGTGGACTATGTCGGCTCCGAACGCGCGCGTCCGGCGCCGGGCGTTCTCGAAGCGATTCGGCAAGCGCGCGGGATTCTCATCGCCCCGAGCAATCCGATCACGAGCATCGGCCCGATCCTCTCGATCCCGGGCATCCGCCGAGCCCTCCAGCAGACGGATGCTCCGGTGCTCGCTCTCAGCCCCATTATCGGGACGGAGGCCGTGAGCGGTCCGGCCGGAAAATTGATGCGCGCCTGCGGGTATGAGGTCTCTCCTCTGGGAATCGCGCGCTTTTATGCGGGGATTGCCGATCGGTTCCTCATTGATGAAGCGGATGCGCACTGGCGTCCCGCGATTGAGAGCTTGGGCGCGCGTGTCTTCACCGCGCCGCTGCGCATGACGGATCGGACGGCAGCCATCCGGCTTGCCGAAGTGGCCCTGACCGGCCTACACTCTGATGCTTGATTTGGGCGGTCATTCCGGTCAAAGATTTCGCGGCGGCGAAGCAGCGGCTCCGGGCTCTCTTGACGCCGGCCCAGTGTGCGGCGCTCGCTCGCGCGATGCTCCAGGATGTCCTGGGGACACTGGCGCGCGTTCCTGAACTGGGGCGCATCGTCCTCGTCACGCGGGAACCTGAAGTTCAAAAGCTCATCCCCCACGGCGGTTTCCGGATTCTTCCCGAACCCGCAAATCAAGGGCAGACATCAGCCGTTGTGCGCGCCCTGACGGAAGCCCGCCGGCAGGGGATTCAGGCCGTCCTCGCTCTGCCGGGCGACATCCCTTTGATCTCCCCGGACGATGTGGGGGCGATTCTGCGCGCCGCCAGGGACGCGGACGTCGTGCTCGTCCCCTCGCGCGATCGGGAGGGGACAAACGCCCTGTGGCTTCGTCTTCCCGCCGAACTTCCGCTTCGTTTCGGTCCGCAGAGTTTTCGTTTCCATCAGCACGCGGCGGAAGCGAGAGGGTTGCGCACGTTCGTTCTGGAGCGCCCCACTGTCGCGCTGGATATTGACGGTCCGGAAGATCTCCAGGAGCTGGTGCGCCACTACGGGATGGCTCCGGAGTTGGCCCGGCACTCGCAGACAGCCGCTCTTCTGGAGGAGATGTCATGGCTCGCGCGATTCAGGTGATCGGTATCGAAGGTCTGCCCGAGGTCAAGCCCGGCGATGACCTGGTCGCTTTGCTCTTGAACGCGATGGCGGCCGAAGGGCTTTCGTTTCAGGAGGGGGATATTCTGGTTCTCGCGCAGAAGATCGTCTCCAAGGCGGAAGGACGGATCATCGCTTTGCGCGAGATTGAGCCCTCGGCTTTCGCGCGCGCGGTGGCCGAGCAGACGGAGAAAGATCCGCGTCTGGCCGAAGTGATCCTGCGCGAGGCGCGACGCATTGTGCGCATGGATCGGCATCTGCTTCTTGTGGAGACGCGGCAGGGATTTGTCTGCGCCAATGCCGGGGTGGATCGCTCCAATGTCGGGAGCGGGCGTGTGACGCTTCTGCCCTGCGATCCGGATGCGTCGGCGCGCCGCATCCGGCACGAGATTTGGCAGCGTGTGGGCGTCCGGATCGCTGTTCTCATCACGGACACGTTCGGACGTCCCTGGCGCGAAGGGTTAACCGAAGTCGCCGTCGGGATCGCCGGGATGTCTCCGCTCCGGGATTATCGAGGAGAGCGCGATCGCTTCGGGGTGCCGCTTCGGGCAACCGTCATCGCTGTGGCCGATGAGCTGGCGGCCGCAGCGGGCCTTGTGTTCGAGAAGCTGGCCGGGATCCCCGCCGCAATCATTCGAGGCTATGCCTATGAGCCTCAGGAGGGAGCGGCTACGGCTCTTGTGCGCCCGCCGGAGCGGGATCTGTTTCGCTGAGAATCTCAATGCGGGAGGACACTATGACGATCGCTTTGATCGGAGGCACGGGGAAGGAAGGGCAGGGACTCGCCTTGCGGCTGGCGGCCTCCGGTGAGGAGAATGTGCTCATCGGCTCGCGGCAGAAGGAGAAGGCTCAGGCGGCGGCCGAAGAATTGAATCGCCGGCTGGGCCGAACGGTGCTCCGGGGAATGGAAAATCGTGCCGCTGCGCGCGCTGCCCATGTGGTGATCCTCTGCGTCCCGTATGCCGCCCATGAAGAAACGCTCCGAATCATTGCTCCCGAACTCAGAGGGAAGATCCTCGTGGATGCGACCGTCCCACTTGATCCGCAGAATCCTTTGCGCCTGAAGCGGCGCTCGGAACGCTCGGCCGCCGAAGAGGCGCAAGCGCTCCTGGGGGAGAGTGTGGCCGTCGTCGCCGCTTTTCAGAACGTCTCGGCCTTCGCTTTGCGAGACCTGCAGCGCCCCATCGAGTGCGATATCCTGGTCTGCGGTGATGACGCGGTGGCCAAAGACACGATCATCGCCCTCATCCGCCGAGTGGGTATGCGTGCTCTGGATGCCGGGCCTCTCTGGATGGCGCGCGCGGTCGAGGAGATCACACCTCTTTTGCTTTCGCTCAATCTCCGCTACCGCTCGAAATCGGCGGGCCTTCGCGTCACGGGCATTAAGGAAGAAGTCTAGGGATCCTTTCTCAGCCTCCCGAGTGCGGAGGAAAGCGCCGTCTGAAAACACCCCGGCAGGAACGTTAGAAAGCCCCTGAAGGAAGCGGCAGAGATTAGCCCGGGGCGTGAGCCCAATTTGAGAATGACACCTTTCCATAATGAGCCCCCGGAGTGGGCGACAGAGAATAGCTTGGAGCGCGAGCCCAATTACGGAACGATGCCTTTCCACAAAAAGCTCCCGAAGGGAGCGACAGAAAATAGCCTGGGGCGTCAGCCCTTTTACGGAACGACATCTTTCCACAGAAAGCCCCCGAAGGGGGCGACAGAGAATAGCCCGGGGCGTAAGCCCTAGGGAACCGCGAGGTCCAAAATTTCCCCACGAGCCCCCGAAGGGGGCGACACATCGGACGGCCACCCAGCGGGTCTGGTTCATGAACGCCAGGTCGCGACATCGGAGGATACACGAATGGCGTCCTTCGGTTCGTTCGGTTTCTGACCCGATGTGCCGCCCGCTGGCGCGGGCTCGGGGATAATTGGGGACCTCGTTTCCTGGGGTTCCGCTGCCGCTCCACCCCAGGCTATTCTCTGTCGCCTGCTGCGGCAGGCTCTTTGCGGAATGGGGTTCGATCTCAAAAATGGGATTCCGCTACTGCTTCATCCCGGGTTGTTCCCTGTCGCCTGCTGGGCTCTTTCGGGTTTTGGCTGAGGCCGTTCTCAAGACTCGCGCCTTGTCTCCGCGGCCGCTCCGGGGGTACACTCTCCGCTGACATGAAGCGAGGAGGAGCAGGGATGTCATCGGTCATCAAGCTGACCGTTGCTGATCTGGAGGCCTTACCCGAGGACGGCAAGCGGTACGAGCTGATTGAGGGGGAGCTGCATGTGTCCACGCAACCGCATTGGATCCATCAGCGCGTGCGCCTGCGTATAGCTTCGGCCCTGGAGGCTTGGTCTGAAGCAACGGGCCTTGGAGTCGTGAACATGTCGCCGGGAGTCATCCTGGGGGAAGAAGATGCTGTCGCACCTGACGTCGTCTGGATCAGTCGGGCTCGTCTGAGGGCTCTTGATGCTGAGACCGGTCGGTTGCGCGGCGCCCCCGATCTGATCGTTGAGGTCCTCTCTCCCGGACCGGAGAATGGGCGACGCGATAAACGCGCGAAACGGTATCTCTACAGCCGCTACGGGGTGAGGGAGTATTGGATCGTGGATTGGCAAAGCCGACGGGTCGAAGTCTATCGCCGCCGGGGAGTCGCCCTTCATCTGGTCAGCACATTGAGTGACGAAGAGGAATTGGCCTCTCCTCTACTTCCCGGCTTCGCGCTGCGCGTTGCCGAGCTGTTTCGCTGATTCAGCCTCTTCTTGTGACGCATCCGCTGCAGGCCGGACATTGTGCCGCATCGCCTTGACGCCCCCAGAGGGAGAAGTGTTATCGTAGCCGCGTGAGAGGAGGACGATATCCCACATAAGGGGGGAAGGGCGATGCCGCTGAACGTCAGAGCTTTCGGTTTGGCCATCGGGTTGGTCTGGGGGATAGTCTTTTTCGGCGTGAGCCTCGTTGTGACGATCAAGGGCACGGGAGGCGAGCATCTCGGTCGCATGGGGTTGCTCTATCCCGGCTATCGGGTGACGTATCTGGGGAGCGTGCTCGGATTCGTCTGGAGCGCGATCTATGGATTTCTCGCCGGAGCGCTCACCGCGTGGGTGTATAATAAACTCTCAAGAGGCAGCAAGGAATGAAGGTGCCGCTCTACAAGCTGGCTCATGCGCGATCGGGGGATAAAGGGGATACGGCGAATATCGGGCTCATCGCGTATCGGCCCGAGTATTATCCCCTTCTGGTCGAGCAGGTCACGGCCGAGCGCGTGAAGGAGCACTTTCGCGGGATCTGTCAGGGCGAGGTGGAGCGGTTCGAGCTGCCGAATCTCGGGGCGCTCAATTTTCTGCTGCATCAGGCGCTCGGGGGAGGAGGGACGGTCTCTCTGCGCCTCGATGCTCAGGGGAAGACGCTCAGCACAGCGCTTCTGCGGATGGAGATCGAGGTGGACGACGCGCTCGCTCGGCAGCTCGGTCTTCTGGATTCGGAGGAGATGTGATGGAGGTGACAGTCCGTTTTGAGCACGTGCTCTATCGGGAGGAGGACGCGATCGTGCGCATCGCGCTCAATCGTCCGGAGAAGCGCAATGCGCTCGATCCCCAGATGCTGGAGGAGCTGTCGCGCGCTCTGGCGCACGCGGAGCGAGCGGCGGCGAAGGTCGTCGCGCTGGGCGCTCAAGGAAAAGACTTCTGCGCCGGCCTTGACGTGACGACTCTTCGCCCGACGGCAGACCCGGCCGTGTTCGAGAAGATGCGCGACGCCGAACGCCTGATCCAGCTCTTCCTTCAGATGCGCCGGATGACCAAACCCATCGTCGCTCTGGTCCGCGGGCGCGCCTTGGGGGGAGGCTGTGGTTTGGCGACGGCCTGCGATATCGTGCTGGCGTCCGAGAGCGCCGAGTTCGGGTATCCGGAGATTCGGATCGGGTTCATCCCGGCTCTGGTCAGCGTCCTTTTGCGCCGTTCGGTGGGGGAGAAGAAAGCGGCGGAGTTGATGCTGAGCGGGCGACGGATCACTGCGGCGGAAGCCGAGCGCCTCGGCCTGATCACCTCTGTCTTCCCGGATGAGGTCTTCGAGCAGAAATCCGAGGAGTTCCTCGCGGAGCTGGCTGAGCGCGGAGCTGAGGCCCTGCGCCTGACCAAGTACGTCCTCTATCACCTCGATGGCTTGAGCTTCGAGACGGCGCTTCGCGCAGCGGCGAACGTGAACGTCCTGGCGCGGTTGACCGAGGATTTCGCGCGTGGCGTGTCCGAATTTTTACAGAAGCGAGAGAGTCAGGCGCGAAGTCCGGATCAGGCTTCTGACCCGGCAGGACCTCGAAGGGAATGAGCGACGTTTTGGTCATCGCCGCAGATGCGGCTGAAGGGCAGCGGCTCTGCACGCGCATTGAGCAACTGGGTCTCTCGGCGACGTGGTGGAGCGCCGCCGACACGACGGGAGATTTCGAAGCGCTTCTGACCGGCGCGCGCCTTGTCCTGATCGCCGCGAGCGCCCCTGCGACGCTGGTCCGATCCTGGATCGAGCGGATACGGGCTCAGGAGAAGACGGCTTTTCTCCCGATCCTGCTGCAGGGTTTCTCCGACCGCGAGAGGGCGCACCTTTATGCGGAAGCGGATGATGTCCTCCCTCCGGAAGAAGACGCCGAATGGGCCTGCCGCGTGCGCGTCTGGAGTGCGGTCGCTGCCCGCCTGGAAAGGCTTCTGGAGGAGAGGATCGCCGAGCGCACGGATCTGCTCGAACGCGCGCTCTCGGGGCAGGAGCTTCTTTTGGAAGAGGTGCGCGCAGCGCGCGCTCGGTGGGAGGCGATGTTTCACGCGATCGCCGATGGCCTGGCGCTCACCACGCCCGAAGGGATCATCGAGCAGGCTAACGAAGCCCTCGTGCGCCTGTTTGGTTTCTCTCTGGAGTACTGGCGCGGGCGTTCCTGTCGGCTCCTCTGGGAGCGCTTCGGGCACACCGGGACATGCCCGCATGAGCGGGCGGCGCTGGAGGAAGGGCTCGTTCAACAGGAGGGGCGCGATGCGACGACCGGACGCACGCTCCAGCTCATCGTCACTCCCGTGAGATCGGTTCGCGGAGAGGTTCTGGGATGGGTTCACCTCTTCCGAGACGTCACGCTGCAGCGGCAGCTCGAACGTCAGGCGCTTCAGGCCGAACGCATGGTGCTGGCCGGGCAGATCGTTTCGGGCATCGCCCATGAAGCCGCTACGCCTTTGTCGGTCATCGCCAATATCGCCGAGTCTCTGCTTCTGGATCTCCCTCCGGAGAGCTCCATGGCCTCGGATTTGCGAAGTATTCTCGCGCAGGCGCGACGCATCACGGAGATGTTGCGCCAGCTTCTGGATGTCGTCCGCCAGGCCCCACCGGCGTTTCGCGCCTTCGACGTGAATGCCCTCGTTGAGGAGACGCTCGCGCTGCTGCGCCACAACTTCCGCAAAGCGCGCGTCGAAGTCCGGACGGAGCTGGAGCCCGATCTTCCTCCGTTCTGGGGCGATCGGAATCAAATGCAACAGGTTCTGCTGAACCTCTTCACCAATGCTCTGCACGCGATGCCCGAGGGGGGACGCCTCCTTGTCCGCACAGGGATTTCCGGCGGCTCTTCGAAGCAGATTGAGCTGGTGGTCGAGGATACGGGCGTCGGGATCCCTCCGGAATATCTGCCGCGCATCTTCGATTTCTTCTTCACCACTCGGGCCGATCGGGGAGGCACAGGTCTCGGATTAGCCATCACGCGGCAGATCGTTGAGGCGCACGAGGGGACGATCCATGTGGAAAGCGCTCCGGGCCAGGGGACGCGATTCCGTCTACGCTTCCCCTTGCGCCCGGAATGGGCCTGTCGGTCTGCTGCGGATCCGGGCCAGGAGGCTCCCTCCGAAAGGGACGCGCCATGACGCTCGGCCCTCTTCGGAATCGCGCACGTCCCTGACTGCTTGCATTCGACGATGCGGATGAAACACACTTTCCAGAGAGCTTATGGGACGAGTGAGCGTTCTCATCGTCGAGGATGACGTTTCACTGCTGGAGGTGCTCGCACGCTTTTTGACGCGCGAGGGATTCGAGGTGGAGACGGCATCGGACGCAGAGACAGCCCTCGGGAAGATGTCCGAGCGCGTCTTCGATGTCGTGCTCTGCGATATCCAACTGCCGGACCGGTCGGGGATCGAGGTGCTTCAGGAGATCAAACGGCTCTTTCCGCACACGATCATCCTCATGATGACGGCCTTCAGTTCGATTGATTCGGCGGTGGAGGCTGTGCGTCAGGGAGCGGAAGATTACCTGAGCAAGCCCCTGCAGCTCCATGATGTGCGCATGCGCATTGAGCGCGCTCTGGAACGTCGGCGCCTGGAGACGCGCGTGGCCGATCTGGAACAGCAGCTCGCCGAGCGCTACTGCTTCGGGAACATCATCGGTCGGAGCAAGCCCATGCAGGAGCTGTTCCGCACCTTGGAACGTGTCGCGCGCTCGTCGGCGACCGTCCTGCTGGTCGGGCGCACAGGGACAGGGAAGGAGCTGGTCGCCCGCGCGATTCACTACAATAGCCCCCGGGCGAAAGGCCCCTTCGTGGACATCAATTGTGGCGCCCTCCCGACGGAGCTTCTGGAGAGCGAGCTGTTCGGACATGTGCGCGGAGCCTTCACCGGAGCGACGGAATCGCGCCCCGGCCTCTTCGAAACGGCTCACGGAGGGACGCTCTTTCTCGATGAGGTGGATGCGCTGAAACCGGATCTGCAAGTCAAGCTCTTGCGCGCGCTGCAAGAGAAGGTCATTCGCCGCGTGGGAGGACGAGAGAATATCCCTGTCGATGTGCGCATCATCGCTGCGACGAATCAGGATCTGGAGGCGGCCGTGCGGCGTGGGGAGTTCCGCGAGGACCTCTACTATCGGCTCAACGTCGTCGCGCTCTATCTGCCCGAACTGCGGGAGCGGCGGGAGGACATCCCTCTTTTGGTCGAGCATTTCCTGAGGCAGTACGCGCGCGAGAACAACCAGCCCGTGCGGCGCTTCTCCAATGAGGCCATGCGGTTGCTCATGAGCTACTCCTGGCCGGGCAACGTGCGCGAGTTGCAAAACGCCGTCCAGTATGCGCTCACGATGAGCAGCGAGCCGGTTCTCACGATCCGCGATCTCCCCCCGCACATCAGCGGGATCACCCCGATGGAGCGACGGGAATCTCCCGAGCGCGAACCCCGCACGCTCGAAGAGGTGGAGAGGCGACATATTCTCCGCGTCCTCGAAGAGACGGGGGGGAATCACACGCGAGCGGCGGAGATTCTGGGCATCGATCGGCGCACGCTCTATCGCAAGCTCGCCAAGTACAACATTCCCCTGGAATCCTCCCTGCGCCGGGACCAGACGGCGAGAGCATCCCATGAGAGGTGAATTCGAGTGGATTCGGAAGATTCGGGAGATGGCGCCCCGCTCGGCCCCCGGTGTCATCCGGGGGATCGGAGACGACGCGGCGATCCTCGAGCTGTCGTCGGAATCCTGGTGGCTGGTGACAACGGACGCCCTTGTGGAAGGCGTTCATTTTCGCCGCGAGTATGCGCCAGCGCCGTTGCTGGGGCAGAAGGCGCTCGCGGTGAACATCAGCGATATTGCCGCCATGGGGGGACGCCCCCGTTTCTTCCTCCTCTCGCTCTCCGTTCCTGCGGATCTCGATGAAGCTTATCTGGAAGCCTTTCTGGAGGGGATGATGGCGGCGGCCCATCGGTATGGCGTTGTGCTCATCGGGGGGAATCTCGCCGCGTCGCCCGCGGGACTGAGCGCCCACGTCACACTCATTGGGGAATGCGCGGCGCAGCGCGTCGTGCGCCGCGACGGGGCCGGACCGGGAGAGCGCATCTATGTCACCGGTCGGCTGGGCCTCTCGGCTCTCGGACTGGAGTTGCTCCGGCGAGGCTATCGGCTGAGCGATGATCTGCCCGAACGCGTGCGACGCCCCCTCTTGGCCCATCTCGCTCCGGAACCCCGCCTCGCGATCGGACAATATCTGGCCGAAGAAGGGTTAGCGCGCGCGATGATTGACCTGAGCGATGGCCTCTCCGGAGACCTGCACCATCTCTGCCGGGAGAGCCGCGTGGGAGCGTGTCTTGTCGCCGATGCGCTTCCCCTTGTCGCCGAAGCGCGCGAGTTCGGCGCTGATCCCCTAGACATGGCCCTGCATGGAGGGGAAGACTACGAGCTTCTCTTCACGGTGAGAGAAGAGCACGCGCATCGGCTCGAGGAGATGAAAGCGCGCTTCCCCGATCTTCCGGTGACCTGCATCGGGCGCACGATCGAAGACGTCGGGCAGATCTACCTGGAGCGCGCGGGGCGGCGCGAGCCCCTTCGACCGCGCGGATACGAGCATTTCCGCCAGAGGGTATCCCTTCCGCAAGACCCGCGGGAGACGCCCAAGGACCGCTGAAGCGCCTTCCCCTGACCGGGAACTCTTGCCGTCAGGAGGGCGCGTCATTCTCATCCGGTGTCGCTTCGATCAGGCGATGGAGACCAGCTCGATATCGAAGATGAGCGTCTGCCCGGCCAGGGGATGGTTCGCATCAAGCGTCACCGTATCTTCGGTGAGCTTGGCTACCGTGATGGGGATCACTCGCCCGGACTCCGTATGCAGCTCCAGCGTCATCCCCTCGACCAGTTCGAAATCCACGCGCAGCTCCGAGCGGGGCACTTCCTTGACGAACTCTTCGACATAAGCCCCATAGGCCTCTTCGGGAGGGATTTCCACGGTCTTCTTCTCCCCGACCTGCATGCCGATGACGGCCCGCTCGAAGCCCGGGATCACCATGCCCGCTCCGATGACGAATTCCAGCGGTTCCCCTCCCTCCGAGGAGTCGAAGACGAACCCATCTCGCAGCCGTCCCGTATAGTGGACGCGAACGATGTTTCCTCTCTCAGCTCTTTGACCCATCTCGCTCTCCTTTTTCCGCGACGCTCCACATGGCGCGTCGGCACAAAGAAAATCGGCTCATAACCCGTCGGGGGTCATGAGCCACTGCGTCTGTCACTCAAAACCCACAACCGGTTATGATCGCCTGAGAGTATACCACCCGGGCGTGGCGGGCGCAATCGCCAGCACTCTCCCCCTCTTTCGAGGGTTCAGAGCGCCGAAGACGTCCATCACGGGACCCGAGAAGTCTCCCCGTGCACAGGTGTCCCTGAGCGGATGGCCGAGATCGTTCGCTGAAGCTTCCCGTCTCACCTCACCGGATGGGCTTCGCGTTCGCTGGGGGAACGAAGACGAACAGGGATTCGGAGAGCCTAGGTTCCAGCTCGATGCTTCTCACAAGAATTGTAGCCCTGGCCAGAGACTCGCGCCGTGTGGGCTGAGGGATGAACGTGCCCTCGATCTTCCGCGGGAGTGCGTCATCAATCCCAATCCATATCTTCAGGCGAGCTTGCTCGTACATGGGGTGCTTCCGCTTCATCTGGGCTTCGAAAACGTAGCAGAGGACGTGTTGACCCGGCTGCAGCTCTAATTCCTCTTGACCCGTTTGCGTGACCTCGCCCAAAAGACCTGGCTCCGGAGGATGTAATGTTGTGGACTCCGCGAACTGCTCAGGGATGAATATCCCAACCCAGGTGTCGAACCAGCGAGGGTAGGTGGCTGCCGGCCTTTTCATATAGGTACCGTTGCGCTCGAGGAACTGCCATACCCACTCTCCATCCGAGACCAGAAGCTTTGGCGAGAAGTCGTCCTTGACCTCCAGCCGAAAGAAGTTTGGCCGCTTGAAAGCCAGCGAAAAGGCTCGCTCCCACCGCTTGGTCATGCCCTCGAAGTGAACCTCAGTGATGACGAGCCCTTCCAGTTTCATCTGGGCGATCTGTTTCCTTTGTGCCTCGATCTGCTGAATGAGCTTTGCCGGATCACTCTGGCCCCACGCAGTGGCCCAGAAAAGACCCATCACAAATCCCGTCAAGAGAGGTTTCCGTATCCTTCGAGACATGGCTTTCCTCCTTAACGAGAAGTTGCAGACAGGTAGACCCTGCAGCAGTCGCAGACGTTCTGCTCTGCACATCTACAAACCCGATTCGGCTTGAGCATTCGCAGTATTCTTGATCGCAGCCAGAAAGGCAATTGTCGTATTCGGAGCGGATTATACCACACTGGGCTTCAAAATACTGATGGGACAGGTACACAACAGCGCCGCAGCAGGCGGCTATGAAAACTGGATTTGCGACGGCACAGCATCCAACACATCCCGCTAGTATATCCTGCGTCACATCGGCGCGAAGGGCGAAGACGGAATTCTCTGCTGTGGAGCGACATCTATCCCTACAGATTTGAAGAAGCCATTCGCAACCTTCGTTGTTTCCGCTCTCGCAGAATGAGATAAAGATCGTGGAGAGATCGCATTGGAAGAAGCCAAGGCCAAGAGATGCGTCCAAAGAAGGATCACAGATCTCTTCCCCCTGAAGCTCCATCTCCTGCTGAAGGAGCCTTTCTGGGGTGAAGCTTCTCACCCCTGGGGCCGAGCACAGGGGAGCCCTTATCCGTATAGAGTCCATTCTCTGGCCCGCCTCTATGGGATGGGTGTAACCGAGAGGGAAGGAGAAATCGGCCGCCCGCACAGTGAGATCAGAGGGGATTTTCGCGAAGTGAAGGATCAAAATGTCTCTCCTCCATGCTGAACTCGGTCCAGCTTTGACGGCCCTATTATACTGTCTGTCTGTCAAGCCCCTTTTCGGCGATGGGGGGTGAAGACAGCTTGCGGAAGTGTTAAGCGACGCGGAGAAGTTGGTTATCCCGCACCCATGAAGCTGAGCAAGACGGCTGAACCTTTTTTTACACGGCGACCGGGTGCGGGGACGTGAGCATGGCGCTCCGAGCGTTCTTTCCGCCGGGAATCCTCAAAGAGAGCGACCGAGAATAGCCTGGAGCTGGCATCGGCCCGTTTTGAGAATGACGTTGCTTCCCGCGCGTGGATGACAGAGAAGCGGAAGCGCTCGGGGGAAAGAGGCCGAAATATTTTTCCCGGAAGTTTTCGCCCGCCCCGGAGGATTTTCCTCTTTTGCGGGAGAGCACCGTGCGGCAGAGGGCGCGGGCTTTTTCTTGGCGGGCGTGCGGAGGATATGTTAAGTTTCCTCGCTCATGCGACGGATCACGTATCGGGAAGCCGGTGTGGATCGCGAGGCCGCGCGGGCGGCGAAGGAGGCCATCGGGCGGCTGGCGCGAACGACGTTCACTCCGGACGTCCTCATGGACATCGGGGGATTTGGTGCGCTCTTCCGCGCGGACTTCTCGGCCTATCGCGATCCTGTTCTCGTCGCGAGCGTGGATGGGGTGGGGACTAAGCTGAAGGTCGCGACGCTCGTCGGTCGGCATGATACGGTCGGATATGATCTGGTCGCGCATTGTGTGAACGACATCCTCGTTCATGGGGCGCGGCCGCTTTTCTTTCTGGACTACATCGCGATGGGGAAACTGGTTCCGGAGATCGTGGCGGAGATCGTCAAGGGGCTCGTGCGGGGGTGCCGGGAATCGGGATGTGCGCTTGTGGGGGGAGAGACCGCCGAGATGCCTGGCGTCTATGCCCCGGGCGAGTACGATCTGGTCGGCTTCATCGTCGGACTTGTCGAGCGCGAGCGCTTGCTGGATGGTCGGCGCATCGAACCCGGCGACGTGGTGCTCGGGCTGGCTTCGCTCGGCCTGCATACGAATGGCTACAGCCTGGCGCGCAAGCTCTTCTTCGAGGTCGCTCAGTGGAGCGTGCAGACGCAGGTGGATGAACTGGGATGTTCCGTCGGGGAGGAATTGCTCAAACCGCATCGGAACTATCTCCCCCTGCTTGGGGGCCTTCTGGAGAGCGGGCGCATCAAAGGGCTCGTGCACATCACCGGGGGGGGATTTCTGGAGAACATCCCGCGCGTCCTTCCCGAGGGATGCGCTGTGGAGATTCGGGAAGGGAGCTGGCCGATCCTTCCCGTGTTTCGTCTGCTGCAGCGGTTAGGCGGGCTCGAACCCCGCGAGATGTATCGCACGTTCAACATGGGGATCGGGATGATGGTGATCGTCGCGCCCTCGGACGTTCCTGTGGTTCTGGAGCATTTCCGCCAACTGGGGGAGCCCGCGTACGAGATCGGGCGTGTCATCGTCGGTCAGGGGGAAGTCGTCCTCCTCTCGTCGGAGGGGAGGTGAGCCAGAGGACGGTTCGGCGAGAGTGCCGGTCCGATGAGTCGGTGTCCTCTCCGAACGTTCACAGGCGCCTATGGGGAGCAAGAAGAAGATCGGCATTTTGATCTCCGGTCGAGGCTCGAACATGCTCGCTCTGATCGAGGCGACCGAGCGCGGAGAGCTGGATGCGGAGGTCGCCCTGGTCATCAGCAACGTCGCCGGTGCTCCGGGATTGGAGAAAGCTCGGGCGCACGGCGTGGAGACGCTGGTCATTCCTCATCAGGGCTTGAGTCGCGAAGAGCACGAGCGGCGTCTGGTGGCCGAGCTGAAGAAGCGTCAGGTCGAGCTGGTCTGCCTGGCCGGATATATGCGCCTGCTGAGTCCCTATTTTCTGAGCGAGTTTCCCGGGCGCGTCCTGAACATTCATCCCTCGCTTCTGCCGGCCTTCCCGGGACTGGAGGCGCAGCGTCAGGCCCTCGAGTACGGCGTTAAGATCTCCGGCTGCACGGTCCATTTCGTGGATGAGAAGATGGATCATGGGCCGATCATCGCGCAGGCGGCCGTCCCCGTCTACGATGACGATACGGTGGAGACGCTCTCGGCGCGCATTCTGGCCGAGGAGCATCGGTTGTATGTGCAGGCCGTCGCGCTCGTTCTGAGCGGGAACTATCGCATCGAGGGGAGGCGCGTCCTGCGGAAACCGAGCGACTGAAAGGGAGCGGGCCGATTCTTTCGAGCGCCTCCGGCGCGCCGGCACGAGAGGAGAAGGTTCAGGACCTCACCAAGGCTCATGTGTGAAGACAGAGGTTCTGTGATGGGCTTGGTGTCGGGCGGCCGTTGACTTCCCGGAGGATTTGCGATATTAAAAAGCTTCACACTAGAGAGCGGGCGGGTGCGACTATGGAACTGCAAGAGCGGGTGATTCGAGCGATCGCGCGCGCGTGTCATCTCGATCCGGAGCGGATCCATCCCGAAGCGACATTTGAAGAGCTGGGCGTGGACTCGCTCATGGGCCTGGAGATCATCTTCGAACTGGAAGAGGAGTTCAAGGTTTCCATCCCGGAGAACATCGCCGTGGGGATGCGTTCGGTGCGGGATGTCATCGAGCGGCTCCGGATGGTCTTCGAACGGACGGAGGGAATCGGGTACTCGGCGGAACCCGCCTCCTGATGAGCTTCTCGCCGCACCGGACGTGCGCCGCACGTTCGAAGAATCCAGATGTCCCCTTCCGGGCGTGCCGCGCTCCCTTCCCTTTGAAAGGAGGAGAGCATGCGACGAGTTGTGATCACGGGACTTGGTGTGATTTCGGCCGTGGGAAAGACCCCGGCCGAGTTCTTCGAAAATCTCGTGCGGGCGCGTTCGGGGGTCGGTGAGATCACGCGCTTTCCGACCGACGGCTTGAGCGTCAAAGTCGCTGCCGAAGTGAAAGATTTTGATCCCTCCGCTCATTTCACGGCAAAGCAACTGGGGATGCTCGATCGGTTCACGCAGTTCGCCCTGGTCGCTGCGCGCGAGGCTCTGGCCGATTCGGGCTTCTCGCCGACGGAAGCCGAGTGCTGGCGTTTTGGCGTCTCTCTGGGGACATCCTTCGGAGGGATGGAGACGCTGGAAGCCGGGTATGAACGGTTGTATGGTCAGAGGAATCCGCGACTCCATCCGCTCACGATCCCCCGCATCATGTACAATGCGGCGGCGTCTCAGATCTCCATGTCCTTCTCGGCGCGGGGTCCGATTCTGGCCATCAGTACAGCCTGTGCGTCGGGCGCGCAGGCGATCGGCTGGGCCTACCATCAGATCAAGTATGGACGGGCTGATGCGATGCTCGCCGGAGGGGCCGATGCCCCCCTCACGCCGGGCGTCATGAGGGCCTGGGAAGCGCTGCGCGTGCTGGCCAGCGGCGCGGGCGATCCGGCGCGCGCCTGTCGTCCCTTCAGTCGCGATCGCGAGGGAATGGTCGTGGGGGAGGGAGCTGCCGTCTTGCTTCTGGAGGAGTACGAGCATGCGCGCGCGCGGGGGGCGCGCATCTATGCCGAGATCCTCGGCTACGGGACCTCGGCCGATGCGAGCCACATCACGGATCCTTCCGTCGAAGGCCCAGCGCGCGCCATGCAATGGGCGCTCGAAGAGGCGCAGCTTCCTCCCGAAGCTGTGGACTACATCAACGCGCACGGGACGGCGACGCGGGCGAACGATCGCATCGAAACCGAAGCCATCAAGCGCGTCTTCGGAGAGCACGCCCGACGCCTGGCTGTCAGTTCGACCAAGGCCGTGCATGGGCATACGATGGGAGCAGCCGGGGCTCTGGAATTCGCCGCTGCCCTTCTGGCCCTGCAGCACGGGATCATCCCCCCTACGGCGCATTATACCGAGCCCGATCCCGAGTGCGATCTCGACTATGTCCCCAATCACGCCCGCGAGCAGAAGCTCTCGGTCGTCGTCTCAAATTCCTTCGCTTTCGGAGGCATCAACGCCGTCCTCGTCGCGCGGAGGGTCTCATGAGGGAGATGTTCGCCCGCATCTGTGTGCGAAATGCGCGCCCTGAAGATCACGAGTCCATTCGTGCGATCTGCCAGCGTTCGGTCCTGAGGGGGTATCCGACAGAGCGGATCTTCGAGGATCCGGAGATCGTGAGCCGGCTCTTCGCCGATTACTACATCCTCTACGAATCCGAATCCTGCTTTGTGGCGGAGGTGAACGGACGGGTTGTCGGATATGCGCTCGCCTGCAAGGATACGAGACGATATCTGCGCGTTCTCGTCTGGCGCATCCTTCCGGGTATTCTCTTCCGCATCGTGAAGAATATTCTGCTGGGAAGGTATCGGCGACCGGAGACTTATCGCGTGTTCTGGTGGGTTCTCACGCGGGCGTGGCGGGAGATTCCCTCAGTCTCCTGGAGAGCGTATCCGGGCCATGTGCATGTCAACGTGGACCCAGCGTTCACGGAGGAGAAGCTCGCGCTGCTGAAGATCGGAGCGCGGCTTGGCGAGGTCGTCATCGCGCATCTTCGGGATGCTGGAGTACGAGGCATCCAGGGGGCGGTCGCCGAAGAAGAAGGGGATGAACGCCTGACGCAGTTTTACCGGCGCTTTTATGGCGCGCGCGTCGCTGCCGTTCGCCGCTTCTCGCTTTGGGAGAAGGTGACGGGAAAGCGCTGGTATGCCAAGCTGATCGTCATGGATTTGTCGCCCAACGGCTGGCTTGTGGCGCGTCACTCCTGAAGCGCTCTTCGAAATGGAGTCTCTGGACGCATTCGATGAGGTCTACATCTCCCCGCATCTGGATGATGTGGCCTTCTCCTGCGGGGGGCGCATCTTGCGAGAGCGCGCTCGAGGACAATCGGTGCTTGTGGTCACTGTCTTCACCGCCGATGAAGGACCGTGTCGGAAGATCCCCCCTCATGTGCGGGCGCGCGTGGGAGAGATGTCCGAACGGCGTCGCGAGGATGAGCGGGCCATGCGGCGGCTCAATGTCGCGTTCCTCTGGCTCGGATATCCGGAGGCAATCTTCCGGGATCGTGCCTATCATACACTCTATGGGGCCTTCTCGCGCCAGGTTCCGGAGGATCGAAGGCTGGCAGCCCATCTGGCCTGCGAGCTGGCACATCTCTTGGAGCAGGTTCGCCCACGCCGCGTGTACTGGCCTCTGGGTGTGGGGCATCATGCCGACCATCGTCTGCTCTTCGAAGCCGGTGTGATGCTTGTCACGCGCAGGGCGGAAGGCTCGACGGAGGCTTCGCGCGACCTGGACGTGTGCTTCTACGAAGATGCCCCCTATGCTCTGATCCCTTATCTTGTGGAGCATCGGATGGAGACGGCTGGTGTCCGTGCGATCCGAAAGGAGAGCACGCCTCGACGCTCGGCCTGGGCGCGCGCGCGCGAAGCGTATACGACGATGATGACACTGGCTTCCGTGCGCGCGCAGGTGGGAGCCTGGGCTCTGCGAATCGCGACCCGCGGGTTCCTCCTCTCTCGTTTCGCCTGGGCAGAGTGGAGGGCACGTCGAGGGCAGCCCCGCTTGTGGCTCGCGCCCGAGCTATGCGAGATCGGCAGCGTGCTGGCGGAGAAACTCGCAGTCCTGGCCGAGTATCGTTCGCAGATCGAGCCGGTTCTTGGGGATCTCCAGAGTTATTCGCGGTTGCGCATCGCGTATTCTCGGCGACTCGCTTCGGACATCTCATCAGAAATGCCCGCCGAGGGTATCTTCGAACGCATCTGGCGCGTTGTCTGGAAAGTCCCTGACTCCGAATCGCCAGAGTGAGAGGAGAAGCAAAGATCCGACACGGCGAAAAAAGAGCGGCGGCAGACGACAGGTCGGCAGCCTGGGGCGCGAGCCCCTTGGGGGGAACGATGCCTTTCCGCACAGAGCCCACGGGGCGAGCGAAAATAGCCTGGGGCGTCAGCCCTAGGAAACCGCGAGCCCAAAATTTTCTCAAGAGCCCCCGGAGGGGGCGACACATCGGGGTGTCACCCAGCGGGTCTAGTCCCCACGCGCCAGGTCACGACATCAGAGGATACACGAACGTCGTCCTTCGATTCATCGGGCTCCTGACCCGATGTGCCGCCCGCTGGCGCGGGCTCGGGGATAATTGGGGATCCCGGTTCCTGGGGTTCCGCTGGCACTTCACCCCAGGCTATTCTCTGTCGCCTGCTTCGCAGGCTCTTTGCGGAATGAAATTTTGTCCCGTTGGATTCCCTGGGGTTCCGCTTCGCTTCACCCCAGGCTGTTCTCTGTTGCCCTCTTCGAGGGCTCTCTGTGGAATGGGGTTCGGTCTCCATGTGGGTTCTCCGCTTCACTCCGGGCTATTGTCTGTCGCTTGCGTTTTTGAGGTGTTTTCAGGGCCATGAGTCCCGCACCTGACAGGTCTCGTTTCTTCGCAAGAGGATTCGGGTCGTGTATAATTGAGGTTTCCGGACAAAGGGAGGGGAATCACTATGTCGAAGCCGTGGCACCAGATTCTGGTTAAGCTCGACGAATATCGCTACATGATCCCGCGCACGTACAAGCCGGGCATGCAGACGGACGTCATCATCTACGTGGATGAGTCGTTGCTGGAGACAGTGACCAAGGACCTCTCGCTTGAGCAGGCGGCCAATCTCGCCTTTCTGCCCGGTATTGTCGGGCGTCCCATCGTCATGCCGGATGTGCATCAGGGGTATGGCTTTCCCATTGGAGGCGTGGCCGCGACGGATGCCGAGGAAGGGGTCGTCTCGCCGGCCGGTATTGGATTCGATATCAATTGCGGCGTGCGATTGCTTCGGTCCGAGCTGAGCGTGGAGCAGGTTCGTCCGAAGCTGGAGGGCATTGTGGAGGATCTCTTTCGCGCGGTGCCGGCTGGGACGGGACGCGAAGGGCAGATCAGCGTGAATCGGGCGGAGATGGATCATGTCCTGCGCCTGGGCGCGCAATGGGCTGTTGAGCGCGGCTACGGGCGGGAGGAAGATCTCGACCATATCGAATCGCGAGGATGTATTCCCGGAGCCAATCCGAAGGCGGTGAGCGAGCATGCCCGGCAGCGTGGGGCAGATCAGCTGGGGACACTGGGATCGGGTAACCACTTCCTCGAAATTCAGTACGTCGAGGAGATCTTCGACGAAGCGGCGGCGCGGGCTTTCGGTCTGCGACCGGGGCAGGTCACCGTGCTCATTCATACGGGCTCGCGCGGATTCGGACATCAGGTGTGTACGGATTATCTGAAGGTCCTGCGCTCGGCCATGCAGAAGTACAAGATCCATCTGCCCGATAAGGAGATGGCGGCGACCTATATCCGCTCGCCCGAGGGACAAGACTATCTGGGGGCCATGAACGCCGCAGCCAATTTCGCCTTCGCCAATCGGCAGATGATCACCCATTGGGTGCGCGAGGTCTTCCTCAAGCATTTCGGGACGCAGGGGGATCTGCACATCGTGTACGATGTCGCGCATAATATCGCCAAATTCGAGACGCATACCGTCGAAGGCCAGCGCCGGCGCGTTCTGGTCCATCGCAAAGGGGCCACGCGCGCGCTGCCTGCCGGGCATCCCGAGTTGCATGAGACGTATCGTCCGATCGGGCAGCCGGTGATCATTCCCGGCGATATGGGGCGCGCCTCTTACGTGCTCATCGGCACGGCGGCCGAGGAGACGTTCGCTTCCAGTTGCCACGGAGCCGGACGCGTCATGTCGCGCACGGCGGCCAAGAAGGGGCGAGATATCAATCAGGTGCGTCAACAGTTGGCTGAGCGCGGCGTTCTGGTCAAAGCGGCAAGCCGAGACGGGGTGCTCGAGGAGATCCCCGAAGCCTACAAAGACGTGAACGACGTCGCGCGCGTCGTCGAAGCTGCCGGCATCGCTCGGCGCGTCGCCCGCCTGCGTCCCATCGGCGTGGTGAAGGGATGAATCCGAGCGACGCACGTCGAGACGGAACCAGATCGAGACCGTCGGGAGAAGCTGCGATGCTCCACGTAGGAGATCCGGCTCCGGATGTCGTGCTGAAAGGGGCCGATGGTCAATCGGTCTCCCTCTCGGAGTTCTGGAAGCGCGGGCCGACGATTTTGGTCTTCCTCCGCCATTTCGGCTGACCGTTTTGTCGGGAACACGTCGCCGGGTTGCGACGCGAAGCTGAGCGTTTCCGGCAGCAGGGAGCCCAGGTCGTGCTCATCGGGCAGGGAGATGTCCCGTCCACGCGCGCCTTTTGTCGCCAGCATGATGTTCCTTTCCCTTGCTTGGCCGATCCCGAGCGGAAGGCTTATGCCGCCTATGGCCTGCACGGGGCAACACTCGCCCAGTTGTTCGGACCCCGAGTGTGGTGGCGCGGATTCTCTGCCGTGGTTCGAGGATATAGTGCCGGGAACCCCGTGGGCGACATCCGGCAAATGCCGGGCGTCTTCCTGGTGGATCGTCAGGGGATCATTCGCTTCATCCATCGGTATCGCGATATCGCCGATAATCCCCCAGTGGCTCTTCTGCTTCGATCCCTTTCAGAGATCGCCTGAGCGGGGCTGGGGCTGCGGTGCGCCCCAGCCCTTTCGGTCATCTCTTGAGAAGAAACGTCCCGTTCTCACGCCCCAGCAGAGACGCGAGGTTCCCTACGGGGAGACCGGCGACGACGAGGTCGAGAATCCCATTGCTGTCGAAGTCACCCTGGGAGATCGAAACGGGCTCCGAGACGGCTCGAATCCGCCGGGCGATCTTCGGTCTTCCCTGCTGGAAGGTGATCAGTGTGACCGTATTGCTTGTGAAGTTCGGGACGGCGACGCCGGCCGCTCCCAAGAACTGGCCGCTTGTGATGGAGGCAGGAGTTTCGACTCCCGAGACATCCACGCGCGTGAAGTCGAGCCCGTTCGACCGGTTGCGAGAAAGGAGGAAGATGACCGAACCCAATAGGTTCGCCGCAGCCACATCCAGGTGACCATCTCCATTGAAATCCCCGACAGCGCTGGCCACCAGGTAAGACGGATCGTCATCGCTTCCGACTTCGATTTGCCGTGCTTGGAAGAAGCGTCCACGCTCGTTCTGCAGGAAGACGACCGCACTGATCGTTTCCACAGCGGTTACGAGAAGATCCATCATGCCATCCTCATTCCAATCGGTCGCGAGAATGGAACTGGGCCTGCCCTCTGCCAGAGGGATAACCACGGGAGAACGGAACGTCCCATCTCCCCGGCCCATCAGGACCGCGACATCGCTGGATTCGTTCTGCGCCACAGCCAGATCCAGCCGTTCATCTCCACCGAAGTCGGCCACAGCTAGACCAACGGGTCTGATGCCCGGAAGCGCAATCTGACGCCCTCTCTGGAACGTTCCATCTCCATTGCCCAAGAAGAGAGAGGCTGTTATCTAGCGAATTGGCGACGACGGCATCCGTCTTGCCAGCTCGGTTGAAAT
Organism: uncultured Clostridia bacterium; assembly: GCA_964615335.1. Taxonomy (GTDB): domain Bacteria; phylum Acidobacteriota; class Blastocatellia; order HR10; family HR10; genus HR10. Next base: position 98,154 of record CAZTMT010000007.1, on the reverse strand, counting down.
CTCCCGCTGCGACGGCTACAGGCCTTGAGCCGGTCCCATATCTCTTGAAGAGCGCGAACGTCCCATCGCGTTTCAGCAGATAGACGCGGAGCTGATCTGTGCCGGAATCCACAAGCAGAAGGCCTCGGGGGACTGTGGACGAAGTTGTATCCGACAACGCTGTCCTGACGGGACTGACTGCGATGAAGGTCGTCGCAACGATCGCCGGACGGAGTCGCTCCGCCTGCACAAGGGACTCGATCAGCTCTTCCACATCGTGATCGGCGCCTTTACGGCACTCATTCTCATAGGTGCAGGTGATGTTGATGTCGTACTTGCAGCCCTCCTTCTTGGTGCACGATATCGCCTCTCCGTCTAAGTACCATCCGGGGGATCCATCCGGACAGACGGAGGGAGAGGCGATAATATCTATAGGCTTCCCATCAATCTGGCCGTGCAAGCGGCACTCGCTTCTGACGAAGTGGCAGTCCCCTTTTACGACCTGGTCTTCAACGCTGAAGCAGAAAAAGTCGATCGACCCGGGGGAAAAAGGAAAAGAAAAATGCCCCTGACCATTCTGAGTGGTGATAGGTATGTCGTACGGAGAGAACTGCTTGCCAGACCCATAAAGGAGCTTCACCTTGAAAGTCCCATCTCCCCCGGTCGTCTTCTTCACAAGAGTAACGACCGAGCTGCCAGCAGGCGGGGGACCTCCGGAACCCCCCTTGCATTCGTTCTCATACGTGACTGTGATCTCGGGAATCGTACAGTTGTCCGTCTTCTCATCACACCCGACGAGCCTGGCGAGATAGTTCAAATCCACAAACCAGCCGGGGTCGCCATTGGAGGTCCGGCATTCCTGTAGCTCCACCTGCGTCTTACCGATTGGCGGTATCTGGATATTGGCCCTGAGGAAGGTGCAGTTTCCTTCCAGGGGGTGGTCCTGCTTCGGGATGCAGAAGCCCTCCACAGGCCAACCCCCAGAATAAAGGTAGTCGTGGAAGGATTCCCCAAATCCTCCCTGCGTGCACATTACAGCATCAAGCATCGCGACCCCCTGACGGGCTTCATCGCCGGTAATATGATCAAAACGTATCCAGAATTTTCCATCTCCTCCATATGCCTGCTTCACAAAGTGCAAGGTCGAGCACCTTCCCGGTACCGGACAATTGGATCTGGTGCTACAGTCAAATTGGGCAGCGATAGGCGCAGGGGGGCGAGGGGAAAGCTCCTCCCATGAGGAGGCTTGCGGCGAGCAGAAAGAGAAGGCTCTGGGACCTTCGCCGATATCCGCGCGCGTGTGATATATCCCGTCCCATATCCCATCCTCCTGTATCGCTTTTGGTCGTAGAGTTTACGGCTTTGTGGGGAGGCATCAATCGGTCCGAGGGAGTATTTTCTATGGGGCAGGGGGAGTATTTAGAAACGAGGGCGGCCCGGAAGCGATCGCCTCCTTAAGAGATCCCAGCGGCCCGAGGTGTCCATCCGAGAAGGGAACCGCGGGTTTGGAGGACCTGGTATAATGAAGGGCTCGGCGATGGGGGAGATCACGGGCGTAGAAGGGAAGCATCTATGCAAGAGAGAGCGCTTGAGGCCTTGGAAGCGCGGATCCGCGCGCGGCAAGCGCATGTGGTCGTCCTGGGGTTGGGATATGTGGGGCTGCCCCTGGCTGTGGAATTCGCGCGCGCCGGATTTCCCGTCACGGGAGTTGAAACCGACGCGCATCGTGTTCAGGGAATCCAGCGGGGGGAGAGCTATGTGACCGACGTCTCCTCGTCCGAGGTCGCAGCTCTTGTGGGCGAGGGGAAATTGCGCGCGACGGCCGACGCGGTGGCGATCCGGGAGGCTGACGTCGTTCTCATCTGCGTGCCGACGCCGATGAGCAAATCGCGGGAGCCGGACATCTCCTATATCCTGCAGGCGGCTGAGGCTGTGGGGAAGTATCTGCATCGCGGGATGCTCATCGTGCTGGAGAGCACGACCTATCCGGGGACGACCGAAGAAGTGCTCCTGCCGCGCCTTCAGCAGGGGGGCATGCACCTGGATCGGGATTTCTATCTGGCCTTCTCTCCGGAGCGGTTGGATCCGGGGAATCGTCGCTATCGGCTTCGAGATATTCCGAAGATCGTCGGAGGAGCCAGTGCGGAGAGCGCGCGCGTGGCCGCGCAGCTTTATCGGCAGATCATTCCGGTGGTGCACCTGGTCTCCTCGGCGCGCGTGGCCGAGATGGCCAAGCTGCTGGAGAATACCTTTCGCGCCGTCAATATCGCCCTGGTCAACGAACTGGCGCTCATCTGTCGGGCCCTGGGAATAGACGTCTGGGAGGTCATCGAAGCGGCGGCGACCAAGCCTTTCGGCTTCATGGCATTTTCTCCGGGGCCGGGGATCGGAGGGGCGTGCATTCCTGTGAATCCGGCATATCTGATCTGGAAGTCGCGCCTTCATGGCTTTGAGCCCAAGCTCATCAGCGTGGCCGAGGAGATCAATCGGTTCATGCCCCATTACGCGGTGGATCTCATCGTGGAAGCGCTCAACGAGCGAGCGAAACCGGTGAAGGGCTCTCGCCTTCTCATTCTGGGCGTCGCCTACAAGCGGGATGTCGGCGACGTGCGGGAATCTCCCGCTCTGACGATCATGGAAGAATTGCTTCGCCGCGGGGCGGAGATCGCGTATTCGGATCCCTATATCGCGCGCGTGGAGGTTGGGGCGCGCACTTTCCAGAGCGTGCCCGTGACGGCCGAGATTCTGGCCGCGTGCGATTGTGCAGTTATTGTGACCGATCACAGGGGTTTCGATTATCGGTTGATTGTCGAGCGCGCCCCCTTGGTCGTTGACCTGCGAAATGCGACGCGAGATGTCGGGCCTCGGGATCATGTCATCCGGCTGTGAGGGCATTGTCGAGATGAGCTTCTGGGGCGATGCGCTGGAGGCGGTCTGTCGAAGCCGCGCCGCTCGGACGCCTCGTGATATAATTTTTGGATGCGGCGCAGATTCGAGCCGGAGCATTTGAGGCTTGTCGAGCGCGCGCGGTGTCGGGCCGAGCAGCTCGTGTGGCAGTTTTATGCCCTCTCCCAGCGCGAGGGCGAAAGCATCCATTATGAGGTCCGGACGCTTGAGAATCTGCATCCTGAGGAAGTGACCGATCGCGCGCTGGCGCATCTGGTCTGCTACGAATTCGTGCGGCGCGTGGGCTCGCATGTCCTGCAACGACATGAGCTGTATCGCATTTGCCTGCAAGATCATCGGCTGCTGGAGGCCGCGCGGGTGCTTCCTCCCCCTTCTGATCTCTCTGCTCTTCTTCTGTACGTCCTCACGCATGAGCTGGTGCATATCATTCGTTTCGTCTCCCGGCTTCAGCGGATTGATCTGCCCATGAGCGAGCGAGCCGCCGAGGAGGCCATCGTCGAGCGCACGACGTGGAAGATTCTCGGTGGGGTGCGGTCGCTGGAGCCGCTCCGCGAGACGCTCTCTCTGTGGGGGAATGCGAATTCTGTTCCCCCTGCCGGTTTTGAGCGGGAGAGGATCTCGTTAAATCCCGACGCGGGGATTTCCGCGAGCGCCTGAAGGCGCGGTCGGGGAGAGGCGGGCCGAGGGGATGACCATGGGGCCCTTTCGCCCGAGGGCCCCATCGAAACGTGCAGGCGGAGACACGTTCTCGCCTCCCTGTTGTGTCACCGGCTCAATCGGCGCGTTTTCTCAGGAAGGTCGGCACGTCCAGGTCCTGAGGCGATCGCGTGGAAATTCCTGATTCATGCGACGCCGATGATCGCGCGGATGTGCCCTTGGGCTCCAGGGCGGTTGCGCTTTCCGCCTCGCGGTCGAATCCGGTGGCGATGACCGTGATCCGGATCTCGTTGCGAATGTTCTCATCAATCACGGCGCCAAAGATGAGGTTCACATCCTCGTTGGCGGCTTCGCGGATCAGCGTGATGGAGTGGTTGATCTCGTACAGCGTCATATCCAACCCTCCGGTCACGTTGACGAGCACGCCGCGGGCTCCTTCGATCGAGGCCTCTTCCAGCAGGGGGCTGGAGATGGCTCGCTTGGCTGCGTCAAGAGCCTTGTTCTCTCCTGTCCCATGCCCGATGCCCATCAGAGCTTTCCCCATGCCGCTCATGATCGTCTTGACGTCGGCGAAGTCGAGGTTAATGAATCCGGGCGTGGTGATCAGGTCGGAGATGCCCTGGACGGCTTGACGGAGCACGTCATCGGCGAGCTTGAAAGCGTCCAGAAGCGAGACGTTGCGATCCACGACGCTCAGGATCCGCTCATTGGGGATCGTGATGAGCGTGTCGACGCATTCTTTCAATTCGCGCAATCCCTGCTCGGCCACGAGCATGCGCTTACGTCCCTCGAAGTGGAAGGGCTTGGTGACGACGGCCACCGTGAGAGCGCCCACTTCGGCGGCCAGGCTCGCGATGATCGGAGCGGCTCCCGTCCCCGTGCCTCCGCCCAGTCCGGTCGTGATGAAGACCATATCAGCCCCTTCGACGACTTCCAGGATCTTCTCGGTGTCCTCCAGAGCGGCTTGTCGCCCGATCTCGGGGTTGGCGCCAGCGCCCAGCCCCTTGGTCAATTTGGCGCCCAGTTGGAGTTTGATCGGCGCTTTGGACATCTTCAGGGCCTGCACGTCCGTATTGGCCGCGATGAACTGCACGCCCTGGATGCCGGATTCGATCATGTGGTTAATCGCGTTGCCTCCTCCGCCGCCGACACCGATGACTTTGATCACGGCTCCGTTGGAGGCTTCCTCAGCGAAATCAATTCTCAAGCTGCTCATGAAGTCTTTGGTCTCCGCCTGCATCGTCTCACCTCCTCAAGATGTTTTTCGTTCACCTTCAGAAGAGATTGGCCAGCCAGCTTCGGACGCGCGCCGCCGTCCGGGAGATCGCCCCCTGAGAAGACAGCGAACGGTAGTAATGTCCCATGCGTCCGCGAGAGGCGATCGTCACCAGGCCGATGGCGGTCGTGTAGAGCGGGCTGTTCATCTCCTCGGAGAGTCCGGTCACGCCCAAGGGGTATCCCAGGCGTGTGGGATGATCGAAGATCTGTTCGGCGAGATCGGTCAAGCCCTGGATCAAGGCCCCGCCTCCGGTGAGGATGATCCCGCTGGAGAGTTCGCGGTCGAATCCGGCGCGTTTGATCTCCTCGTTGACGTGGCCGAGGATTTCTTCGGCGCGCGGCTGGAGGATCTCGCACAAGAGCTGACGCGAGAGCGAGCGCGGGGGACGCCGACCGACGCTGGGGACTTCGATCGTCTCATCGCTCTCGGCGGCCAGAGCCGGAAGGACGCATCCGTAGATGCGCTTGATGCGCTCGGCCTCCGGGATCGGTGTGCGCAGTCCGAAGGCGATATCGTTGGTGAAGTGGGAGCCTCCGAAGGGGAGGATCGCCGTATGCTGTACAGCCCCGCGCTGATAGATAGCGAGGCTGGTTGTCTCGCCGCCGATATTGATGACCGCCGATCCATACTCGCGCTCGTCGTCGGTGAGCGTGGCTTCGGCCGCCGCGACCGGTTCCAGCACAATATCGGCGACGAGCAGGCCGGCTCGGTTCACGGCGCTGATGATGTTCTGCCGCACGGTGATCGGGCCGGTGATGATATGCACGGCGACCTCTAGGCGCGTGCCCAACATATCGAGCGGATCGCTGATGCCGTCCTGCCCGTCAATGATGTACTCCTGAGGCTGGACATCAATGATCTCATGTCCGCCCGGGAGGGTGACGACGCAGGCCGTCTCGATGACGCGCCGGATGTCGGCGCGCGTGATCCGCCGATCGGCGCTCGTGATCGCGATGATCCCTCGATTGTTGAGCCCGCGCAGGAGCGTCCCCGACATGCTCACATAAACCGACTCGGCGATGAGGCCGGACATGCGTTCGGCCTCTTCCACAGCGCGTCGAATCGGTTCGGCAGCGGCCTCCGGGTTCACGATGACGCCTTTGCGCAGTCCCCGGGACTCCGCCGTCCCCACACCCATGATCTCCAGCTTCCCATCCTCGTTCACTTCGGCGATGACGGCTGTTGTTCGGGTCGTGCCGATGTCCAGTCCGACGATGTGAGTCTCGTGTTTGGCCATAGGTCACCTCGCTCGTCTCGGATTAGCGTGCCTTTGCGCTCGAGGGGTCGCCTGTGGGGACTCCGCTCGGGATCCCCTCGCGATCTCTCGATCGCGGGAGGGGCCCTCCGCTGCCCCCCGTGATCGCTCGGGACTTGACGTCGCGCGCCGGGGCTCGGGGAGGCGAACCACGACGCGCGCAGGTTGCGAGACATCAATGTAACTGATCGTCACATCCTCCTGGAGCAACTCTGCCGTCGGAGCGACGCCCAGGCGGCGCAGCTCCATCGCGTCCTGCTTCTTGACGGCGTTGAGGATCTGCAAACTCAGCTCGAATCGCCGACGAAAGTCGCGATCTCCCAGATGAATCCACGTCATGGGGCTCTCGGTGAGGTTCACCGTCACATCTTGCACGTCGCGAATGTTCACCTGATCCACGCGATCCCAGTAGCTCGGTTCGGGCTCGCTCAATTCCTTCTGCAGTTGCCGATAGAGCGCCACGCGATGACGGTTCTCGACGCGGGCCACGTCCGAATCTTCTTCGTTCCATCCCACAAGCAGCGGGAGCGTCTGCGATCCAAGCAGGTGGAAATCCCCGAGAATAACCCCTTCTTCATCTACGCAGACGGGCGTTCGATGACTTTGCGCCACCAGGGCCACCGGGACGCGCTCGCGGATCCGAAGGCGCAGCTCATCGGGCAGAACGCGCGTGATCTCCACGTCTTTGATGAGCGGGTGCTGTCGCAGCCTGTCGCGCAGCTCCCCCAGGTCCGTGCGGAGCGTTCCCCGAGCCGTCGCCTCGCGCACAAGAGCCTGGATCTCCTCAGGGGGAACGCGGACATTGCCTTCGATTCGGAGCGTCTTCACCTGAAAAGCGGACGTGCTTGTCAGCGCGCGGTAGGCCAGGCCGAGCCCTCCCAATCCGAGCAGAAGCAGGAGGATCTGGAACATCGTCCCTGTCCCTTTTCGGATGAGCATGTCCCTCCACTTCGACGACGAATCCGGGCGCCGCGCGCGGCGCTCGCGCGTCCGGCGCGCTCTGGGGATGACGACCTGGTTCGCTCGCGTGAGCATCTCACTCCTCCTGGCCTTTCGGCCCTCCCGTGCTTGTGGGCTCATGCGCCGCCGCTTCTGCCAGTTCGGCCAGCAGGCGCTCGCCCGCCTGCACGACGTTCCCCGCTCCGAGCGTCAGCAAGAGATCCCCCCGTCGCAGGACGGCGCGCGCGGCGCGCACGGCCTCCTCCAGATCGCCAACGTAGTGGGCGTTCCGATGGCCGAACTCGCGCAGCCGTTCGACGAGCCGTTCGGCTGTGACCCCGGGGATCGGTTCTTCGCTCGCTGCATAGATATCGGTGACCAGCACGACATCCGCATCGTAGAAGGCGCGCGCGAAATCGTCCAAAAGCAGATGCGTGCGCGTGTACCGATGCGGTTGAAAGAGGACGACCAGACGCCGCCCGCACAATCGCGCCGTCGCCAGCGTCGCCTTGATCTCCGTGGGATGATGGCCGTAATCGTCCGCGAAGAGGATCCCGCCCACTTCCCCCTTGAATTGGAATCGGCGCTCCACGCCTCGGAACTCCTCCAGAGCGCTCGCGATCGTCTCAAACGGGATCTCCAAATCCAGACCGACGGCGCAGGCCGCCAGAGCGTTGTACACATTGTGCTGTCCGGGCACACTCAAGCGGATGCGCCCCAGTCCCTCTCCGCGCCATCGCAGGGAGAACGTCGCGTGGAAACAGTCGGGCGTTTCAATCTCGACGGCCGAGACCTCCGATTGCGAAGAGAGGCCGTAGGTGATCACCTTTCTCGTGATCCGGGGGAGAATCGCTTGCACGTTCTCATCATCCAGACAGGCGATGACCGAACCATAGAAGGGCACGCGATTGGCGAACTCGACGAACGCCTCGCGCAGCTCCGAGAGGTCGGCATAGTGATCCAGATGCTCGCGATCAATATTGGTGATGACAGCGAACGTGGGCGGGAGTTTCAGAAACGAGCGATCGCTCTCATCGGCTTCGACGACCATGAACTCCCCGCGTCCGAGCTTGGCGTGGCTGTCCAGGGCGCGGAGTCGTCCTCCGACGACGATCGTCGGATCCAGGCCGGCATGCGCCAGGACCGTCGCGATCATGGAGGTCGTCGTCGTCTTGCCGTGCGATCCGGCCACGGCGATGCTGTACTTCAGGCGCATGAGTTCAGCGAGCATCTCGGCGCGCGGGATGACGGGGATTTGCCTCTGGCGGGCAGCCACCAGTTCGGGATTCTCCGGACGCACAGCGGTCGAGAAGACGACGACGTCCGCTTCGCCGATATTCTCCGCCCGATGTCCGATCCAGATGCGCGCTCCGAGGCGCTCCAGGCGCTCCACGATCGGCGATCGGCGCAGATCGGAGCCCGAGACGCGATAGCCCAGATTCAGCAGCAGCTCGGCGATGCCGCTCATCCCAGCGCCTCCGATTCCGACCAGATGAATCGTGCGAATGCGCTTCAGCATCCTCGCTCCTCCGAGCACGGCTGCCGGGCCGGAAGCGTCGAAGAGCGGCGCATCACTTCCTCGGCGAGTGCCAGAATCGCCTCGGTGGCGTCGGGGCGAGCCAGGTGGCGACTCCGCTGGGCCATCGCCTCCAGACGCGCCGGATCCTCCAGCAGCTCCGCCATCATCTGGGCGAGCACTTCGGGCGTCGCGTCCTCCTGAAGCACGCAGCGTGCAGCGCCGGCCCGTTCGAGCGCTTCGGCGTTCTTGCGCTGGTGATCATCGGCGGCTGTGGGCAAAGGGATGAGGATGGCCGGCTTACCGGCGGCTGTCAGCTCAGCCAGCGTCGTCGCTCCGGCTCGACAGATGACCAGATCGGCGCGCGCCATCTCGCGAGGCATATCTTCGAGGAAGGGGACCACGGTGACCTTCTCCTCTACTCCCGCCCGCTCGTAGGCGGCGCGAACCCACGCGATGTCCCTCTCTCCCGTTTGGTGCACCGCCGTGACCTCCAGCTCCGACCCGCGATCCCGAAGCGTGGCGAAAAGTCGAGGCAGAGCCTCGACCATGCGCTCATTGAGCGCGCGCGAGCCTTGGCTTCCCCCGAAGATGAGGATGTGGCGCGCTCGCTCGGACCGTCTGGCCTGATCCGCGAGCGCGAAGAATTCCGGACGGACCGGATTCCCCGTCACGCGCGCTTTCTTGCCGAAGAAAGCTGCCGTCTCCGGGAAGGCTACGGCGGCCGCCCGTACGAAGTGGATCAGCACGCGATTGGTGAATCCCGGATGCGCATTCGGCTCCAGAATAAGGGTCGGGATGCCGCAGAGCGCGGCCATGAGCACCAAGGGACCGGATGTATACCCCCCAATGCCGATGACCACATCCGGACGACGCCGGCGCAGGATCCGCCAGCACTGAAGGAGACTCTTCGGGAGGCGCCACAGCAACGTTCCAAGAGCCTGTCGCCATCCCACGCGCTTGAGTCCAGCGATCTCGATCGTCTCCAACGGGAACCCAGCGCGCGGCACAAGCCGGGCTTCCAGCCCCCGAGCTGTCCCCACAAACGTCACTTCCGCCGCCCGGTCGCGCTGCCGAAAGGCTTGGGCCAAAACGAGCCCGGGGAAGAGATGCCCTCCGGTTCCACTGGCTGCGATGAGAATCCTACACATCTTCGGACCTCGCCTGTCGGGCGATATTGAGCAACACGCCGATCTGAGCCATCGTGACGACCAGCGAGGAGCCGCCGTAGCTGATCAGAGGCAGCGGCGTCCCCTTCACCGGAAAAAGTCCGACGGCGACACTCATGTGAAATAGCGCCTGGATGACGATCGCCGTGACGATCCCGCTGGCCAGCAGCGTGCCGAAGAGATCCGGCGCGCGCCAGGCAATGCGCATCCCGCGCCACAGGAAGATGCCGAACGCCAGCAGCAGAAGTCCGGTCCCGAGCATCCCCAGCTCTTCGCCAATATGAGCGAAGATGAAGTCCGTGTGCGGCTCCGGCAGGAAGAAGAGCTTCTGTCGTCCTTGCGCGAAGCCCACTCCCGCGACTCCCCCACTGCCCAGGGCGATGAGCGACTGAATTGTCTGGAATCCGCTGCCGAGCGGATCCCGCCAGGGGTCCAGATACGCCAGCAGGCGCTCCCATCGCCAGTTCACACGGACAATCAGCCAAAAGAGCACCGGAAGCGCAACCACTCCGAGCGTCGCTTGATGCCGAAGGGGCACGCGCGCGATGAAGAACATCACCAGCAAGATGAGCCCCAGTGACGCGGCCATGCCCAGATCCGGCTCCTTCGCGATGAGCCCCATCATCGCTCCCGTCACGAGCGCACAGGGGAGGAACGTCAGCTCGAAGCGCTTAATACCCGCCGGAATGCGCCGATCCAAATGCGCCGCCAAAAAGACGATCAATGCGAATCGCGCCAGCTCCGAAGGTTGCACCGAGAACGATCCCCATCGGATCCAGCGATGCGCTCCATTGACGGCGGGGAAGAAGAAGACGGCCACCAGCAGCAGAAATGTCCCTCCCAGCAGCAGCAGCAGCAGGCGCAGATGCTGGTAGATGTGGTAGTCCATGCGCATCGTCACGCCCAAGGCTCCCACAGCGAGCAGGATCCACACGGCCTGTCGCGCGAGGAAGTAATACTGCGTCCCGTAGCGCTCAGCCGCCAGGACAGCCGAAGCGCTGTAGACCATGGCGACGCCGAAGAGGGCCAGGGCGATGGCCAGCGTGAAGAGCCCCTTATCGGCGATCTCCACGCGCTCCGAAGAGGAGAGGCGGGGATCTTCCCCCTCCCTCCACGCGAAGGCCAGGTCAGGAGTCGCCCGCTTGGTCTTCTTCCGTCGCGCGTTCAGCATCGCTGGTCCTCCGGCAGAGAAGGCTCCGCCGATCGCGTGGGGTGCCCTCCGATCCGCCGCACGGCCTCCTTGAAGACGCGGCCCCGCTCTTCGAAGTTCTCGAACATGTCGAAGCTCGCGCACGCCGGAGAGAGGAGCACGCTCATCCCCGGTCGCGCGAGATGATGGGCCGCGCGCACGGCCTCCTCCAGTGTCGTGCATCGCGTCATGGGTACGACGTCTTCGAGCGCCGCCCGGATCTTCTCGGCCGCTTCGCCGAGCACAAGCACGTGAGCGACTTTCTCAGACACCAGAGGGCGCAGTCGCGTGAAATCGTCTCCCTTGTCGCGCCCTCCCAGGATGAGGAGGAGCGGACCCGGCAGGGCCTCAAGCGCCCTAATCGTCGAGGCGACATTCGTCGCCTTGGAGTCATTGTAGTAGTCCACACCTTCGATCTGCGCGACCCACTCCAGGCGATGTTCAACTCCGGGGAAGGCCCGCAGGGCATCGCGCAAAGGAAGCGCTTCGGCGAGCGCCCACAGCCTCTCCCCCAGAGGTTCTTCCGAACGAGTGAGGCTCGCCGCGGCGAGCGTCGCCGCCAGGGCCGCCAGAGCGTTCTCGACATTATGCTCTCCTCGGAGCGGGACATCCGACCGATGCGCCAGCTCGCGCTCTCGTCCGTCCCATCGGAGAAGGAGTCGGTCGGCTCGCGCCAGAACGCCGCGCTCGATCTTCTCCTCTGCCGCAAGCCGGCTGAAAAAGAGAGCGCGCGCGCGGGTCTGGCCAGCCATGGCGCGCACCACCGAGTCGTCGGCGTTCAAGACCGCCCAATCCTCTTCGGTCTGATTTCGAAAGAGGCGACACTTGGCCGCCACATACGCCGGGAACGAACCATGGCGATCCAGATGATCGGGCGCGATGTTGGTGACCACGGCGACGCGAGGGCGAAGCATCTCGATCGTCTCCAGTTGAAAGCTACTCAGCTCCGCGACGACGAAGCAGCCGGCATCGTGCACCTCCTCGACCACGCGCACGAGCGCGCGCCCGATGTTTCCCCCCACGTGCGCGCAATATCCGCAGCGAGCGAGCAGATCTCCGATCCAGGCCGTCACCGTGGTTTTCCCGTTGGTTCCCGTGATCCCGATTAATCGTCCCTTCAGGAAGCGGGCAGCCAGCTCGGCCTCGCCCAGAATCGGGACGCCGGCGCGACGGGCTTCCGCGAGGGCTTCCAGCGTCAGCGGCACGCCGGGACTCACGATGATGGCATCGGCCGCGCGCAAGCGTTCCGGCGGATGCGCGCCCAGAATCACTTCCACGCCCAGATCCCGCAAGGCCCTCACCGCCTCGCGCGTGCGCCCCAGCTCCGCTTCGGTCTTCACATCGGTCGCCAGGACGCGCGCCCCGCGACGCGCCAGAAACTGGCTCGCGGCCACGCCGCTTTCGCCCAATCCCACGACCACAATGGTCTTGCCCCGCACGTCCGCGGTCATCTCAACTTCAGCGTCGAAAGACTCAGCAACGCGAAAAGAATCGCGATGATCAGAAACCGAAAGACGATCTTCGGCTCCTTCCACCCCACCAGCTCGAAGTGATGGTGCAGCGGAGCCATCTTCAGAAGCCGACGCCCCCGTCCGGTCATGCGCCGCGTGAGCTTGAAGAAGGAGACCTGCGCCATCACCGAGAGGGCTTCCAGGACGAAGACACCTCCGATCAGAAGCAAGAGCAGCTCCTGTTTGACCATCACGGCCACGGTTCCGATCGCTCCTCCGAGCGAGAGACTGCCCACATCCCCCATGAAGACTTCGGCCGGCGGCGCGTTGAACCAGAGGAATCCCAAGCAGGCTCCCGAGAGCGCCCCGCAGAAGACCGTCAGCTCGCCCACCTCCGGCATGTGCTCGATGTTCAAATATCGGGCGAATTCGGCATGTCCGGTGACATACGTGAACCCCGTGAGCGCCGCCGTCGTGATGAAGGCGATGCTCGTCGCCAGTCCATCCAACCCATCGGTGAGATTCACGGCGTTGGAAGCCCCGACGATCACCACGAGCATGAAGGCCAGATAGAGGAGAGCGGGAAGTTCGGGACGGAATTTCTTGAAGAAAGGGACGCTCAGGATGGGAGAGTAATCGAGCCCGTAGAGGAGCACCAGCCCGATCGTCGCGCTGATGGCGCTCTGAGCGAGCAGTTTCTGCCGTCCCGTCAATCCGAGCGAGCGCCCTCGGGCGATCTTCACGTAATCGTCCCAAAATCCGACGGCGCCAAAGAGCACCAGCGCTCCCAGGGCCAGCCAGACGTAGCCGTTCCTCAGGTTCCCCCACAGGAACGTTCCCAGCAGGACCGAGAGGACAATGAGCAAGCCTCCCATTGTGGGCGTCCCGCGCTTGGCCTGATGCAGAGCGGGACCCTCGGGACGGATCGGCTGCCCGATCTGGTGTTGGGCGAGCTTGCGAATGAACCATCCGCCGAGCAGAAGGCTCACCAGAAGCGCCGTGATGGCCGCATAGGCCGTGCGAAAGGTGATGTAGCGGAAGACGTTCAGCGGATCGAGCCAGGGGTGGAACTGCTCGTGATATCGCACGTACAAGACCTCGTAGAGCAGGTAGCGCAACATGCCCGATCACCGTACGTCCTCGCTCAGCGAAATCCCTTGCTCACCGGGGGGCACCCCCTGCGATCTCTCGCTCGCGTGGGGATCCCGATCGGCCCATGCGCGTCGAAGTGTCTCCAGAGCGCGTTCCATACCCACGGCGCGCGACCCTTTGATGAGGATCACATCGCCGGCTCGGACGTTCTCCGAGAGCCACTGCCCCGCTTCTTCCGGCGTCTCGAAGAAAAGAACGGACGAGGCATCCATTCCCGCTTCGCGCGCGCCGCGGATCAGTTCGCACGCGAGGCCCCGCACGCCGATGAGAAGGTCAATTCCCAGTCGGGCGATCTCTCGCCCGCATTCTCGGTGAAGAGCCGCCGCCGACTCTCCCAGCTCCAGCATCTCTCCAGCGACGATGACACGCCGTCGAGCCCCAGCGATCTCCCGAAGCGTTCGCGCCATCTCCTCAAGCGAGCGCGGATTGGAATTGTACGAGTCATCAATGACGGCGAATCCCTGCGGGAAGCGTATGATCTCCCCTCGCCGCGCGTAGGGGAGCACCGTCGCCAGAACCTCCCGAATGACCGAAAGCGGCACGCCTGCGAGGTCCGCCACCGCTGTGGCCGCCAGGATGTTCATGACCTGATGTCGCCCCAAAAGAGGAGTCCTCACGCGCTCCTCTCCTCGGGGAGTGACCAGCGTGAATTCCATCCCGTCCAATCCGAGCGAGCGCAGATCTCGGGCTCGGATGTCCGCCGGGTTCTCGATGCCAAACATGCGCACAGCCCGGAGCGCACGTCGCTCGCGCATGCGCAGAACGAGCGGATTGTCTGCGTTGAGCACGGCCAACCCATCCTCCGGCAGAGCATCTACGAGTTCCGCCTTCGCTTCGGCGATGGCCTCGACCGAAGGGAAGAATTCCAGGTGCACGGCGCTGACGGTCGTCACAACGCCGATCTGAGGGCGCGCGATCCGGGCCAGATGCGCGATCTCGCCCCGAGCGCTCATGCCCATCTCCAGGACCGCATGCGAGAAGCTCTCGGGCGTCGCTCCTTCGGAGATCAACTGCAGAAGCGACAGCGGCAGTCCATACGCGTTGTTGTAGTTACCCAGCGTCTTGATCACTCGATACCCTCCGGCTTCCAGAAGGCGCGCCGTCAGCTCCTTGGTCATCGTCTTGCCCGAGCTGCCCGTGATCCCGATGACCGTTCCCCCCCATCGCGCGCGCACTGTGCGCGCCAGCTCCTGCAGCGCCCAGAGCGTATCGGGAACGCGAATCAGCACCGAGGGTTCCACTCCTTCGGGAATCGCCGAAACGACAGCCGCGCAGGCTCCCTTCCGAAGCGCTTCGGCCACGAAGGTGTGGCCATCGCGCGCGCGCCCCCGGATCGCGAAGAAGAGTTCTCCGGGCCGAATCGTGCGCGAATCCAGGGAGAATCCGCGCGGTTCCCGATCGGCGATCTCCGGGGCGAGCGTCGTCCTCCAGATCTCGGCTATCTCCCTGAGCTTCATCGCCTGCCTCCGAAACGCTCCCTCAACGCGGCGCGGGCGACGTCGCGGTCGTCGAAGGGAATCACGCGATCTTTGAGAACCTGATACGTTTCGTGCCCTTTTCCGGCGATCAACACGAGGTCCCCGGGCTGGGCCAGCTCGATGGCCAATCGGATGGCTTCCCCTCTGTCCACGACCTTCAGATAGGGCGTGGGCGTTCGCTTCACTCCCGCTTCGATCTCCGCGATGATCGCCTCCGGATCCTCCGAGCGCGGATTGTCCGAGGTCACAATCACCAGATGCGAGAGCGCGCCTGCGATCTCTCCCATCGGAGCGCGCTTTCGGCGGTCGCGATCCCCTCCGCACCCGAAGAGGGTGAGGATGCGCCCCCGTTCGGACAGCGCGCGCAGCAGGTCTTGCGCCGTCTGCAGGAGGTTCCGCAGCGCATCTTCCGTATGCGCGTAATCCACGATGACCAGAAAGGGATGCTCTCGTTCGGAGACGACTTCGAAACGTCCGGGCACGGGAGGACACGTTTCAATCCCGCGGACGATCGTCTCCGGAGAGAACCCGAGCGCCCATCCCGTCGCCACCGCCGCCAGGATGTTGAAGACATTGGGACGTCCGAGCAGCCGACAGCATATCGCGAGCTCGCCCGTGGGAATCCGCGCCGTCAGGCGCGTCCCCTGCAGAGAGAAGGAGACCTCGCGGGCACAGACGTCGCCCAAGCTGATCCCATAGGTGAGAACCCGGCCGCGCGAGACGGTCCTCAGAGAAGCCGCCCACGGATCCTCGGCGTTCAGGACGGCGATCTCGGGCGCCTTTCCGAGCGTGCCATCGAAGAGCTTGCGCTTGGCGGCGAAGTAGCCCTCCATCGTGCCATGAAAGTCCAGGTGCTCGGGCGTGAGATTCGTGAAGACGGCCGCGGTGAACTCGCATCCGTGCACGCGTTTGAGTTCCAGCGCGTGCGAGGAGACTTCCAGGACGGCGTATCGGCATCCCGCCTCCACGGCGCGCCTGAGGAAGCCTTGAATCTCGGGCGCTTCGGGCGTCGTTCGTTCGGCCGGGATCTCCTGCTGATCGAGCGCATAGGTGATCGTCCCCAGGCGCGCCGATCGTTCTCCGGCCGCCCGGATCACAGCGTCAATGAGGTAGGTGGTCGTCGTCTTGCCGTTTGTCCCCGTCACGCCGATGAGCGTCAGAGCGCGCGAGGGATAATCGAAGAACGCCAGAGCAAGCTCCGCCAGAGCCTGTCGCGCATCGGCGACCTGCAACCACGTCCGCGGAAAGTCCGGCGGACAGGGATTCTCGGAGACGATCGCCACGGCGCCGCGCGCGATCGCTTCGGGGATGAACGCATTTCCGTCTCTCTGAAAGCCCCGAATGGCGACAAAGAGACTTCCCGGAACGACTCGTCGCGAGTCGTACGCGAGATGCGTCACCACGCCTTCGAGTGGCCCGAAGGCCTGAGCCCGTGTCACATCCGCGGCTTGTTTCAACGTCATGTGCATCGCCAGTCGCCGGTTCGGCAAAACTCTCCGGCTGTCATTGAAACTCCACGCGGCAAGTCGTCCCGCGAACGACGAGCGTTCCGGCCGCGGGGTCCTGGCGCACGGCTCGTCCCGATCCGGAGATAATCGGGCGCAAGCCGATGCGCGCACACTGCTCGGTCACCGCGCGAATCCCCTGGCCGCGAAAATCCGGGACGCGCACCAGGGGAACGCCCGTTGTCTCTCCGCCCTGGCGCACCAGATTCTTCCCCAGCGGATCACGAGTGCTGCCTCCAGAAGCCGGGAGCGCCAGCACGCGAAGCCTTTCTCCCTCGCTTGCCTCAGAGAAGGCGGGACCGATCTCCCCTTCCGTTCCTTCCGAGGCGAAGTTGGTGCGCAGAGCGAGCACGGGGCGGCTCTGAGGTCGGTCCGGCGGCACATTGAGGGCGTGAAGAGCCGCTTCGGCGATCCTCTTGAAGACGGGCGCCGCAACCTCTCCGCCCAGATGTTTCGTGCGCGGATGGTCCAGAGCGACCAGAACGACCACGCGCGGATCGTGCGCGGGAGCGAACCCGGCGAACGAGGCGACATAGCGCGTCCTGGAATACCTTCGCGTGCGGGGATCGAATTGCTGGGCCGTTCCCGTTTTGCCCGCCGCTGAGTATCCGCTCAGTTGGGCCAATCGTCCCGTCCCGCGCTCGACCACTCCTTGCAGCAGATCCGTCAGCACGCGAGCCGTGTGCGCGCTCAGGACACGACGCCGCTCGGGATCTGTGCGCTGCACAACCTTCCCCTCGCGCGAGCGGACAGCCCGCACCAGATGAGGCTGAACCCATACGCCCTCGTTCGCGACCGCCGCCATCGCCGCGGCCATCTGCAGAGCCGTCACCCCGATCTCCTGACCGATCGCAATGGATCCCACCGAGACGGGCGTCCACCGCTCGAGGGGGCGAACCAGCCCACGGGCTTCTCCCGGCAGCTCCACTCCGGTGCGTCGGCCAAAACCGAAGCGTTCGATGTAGTGGGCCAGGCGCTCGGCTCCCACGCGCAAGGCGATCTGAATGGTCCCGACATTGCTCGACTGTTCGAGCGCCTCTTGCACCGTGAGGCGAGAGAAAGGCCGATGATCGCGAATCACGTGTCCGGCCAGCACGATGCGCCCTCCAAGCCCATGCACAAATTCATGGGGACGCAGAAGCCCCTCCTCCAGAGCGGCGGCGAAGGTCACAATCTTGAAGACCGATCCCGGCTCGTAGAGATCGCGAATCGCCCGATTGCGCCGGGCTTCGGCCGGAGCCTTCGCGAACGCGTTGGGATCGAAGGTCGGAGCATTGGCGAGAGCGAGGATCTCTCCGCTCCTGGGATCAAGCACAATGGCGACGCCGCTGCGCGCCCGGGTCTGGCGCACGGCGCGGAGAAGCTCGCGCTCGGTGTGAAACTGAATCGTCGCATCGAGAGTGAGAACGAGGTCATGTCCGCGGGCGACCGGACGCTGTATCCGTTCGTAGGTGCGACCCCGCGCATCCCGGTAGACGAAGACCGTGCTCTCCTCTCCTCGAATCTCGCGATCGTAAGCGAACTCGATCCCTTCCAATCCGACCTCATCTATGCCCGCATATCCGAGCACATGAGCGGCCAACTCTCCCTGCGGATAGAGGCGTTTGTTTTCGGTCACAAAGTGAATGCCCGGCAGTCCCAGCGCCTTGACCGCCGTCGCTTCTTCCGGCGTGACCTTTCGCTTCACCCAGACGAATTCGCGCCGCTCGGAGAGCCGCTCCCGCAGCAGGCGAGGTTCCATCTGCAGCGCGCGCGAGAGTTCTCGTACCGTGCGCTCGAGGTCTTCGATCTCGCTCGGGACAGCGAAGATCGAAGGCGCTTCTATGCTCTTGGCCAGCTCGCGACCGGCCCGATCGTAGATCGTCCCGCGCACGGGCGCGACGCGGATCGCTCGCCGCTGCTGCCGCTCCGCCTGCGCGCGCCAGAATCCATGTTGAGCGATCTGCACGTAGACGAGGCGACCGCCCACAAGGAGCATCCAGGCCACGAGCATCCCCATCAGGTGGAGCAGGCGCCGCCGAATCGTCTTCTTGTACAGCTCGCGTTTGATCACGGCTCCCCTTGTTTGGAAGGTCTGCGTCGCTTGGATGCCTGAGCCTCCGAATCGGTCGACTTCTCTTCGGTGAGGGCACTCCCTTGAGGCTCCACGGCTTTCGGTGATGGCTCGATCCCATTCTCCGCGCGCGACTCACCGGCAAGGGGCGCGCTCTCGGGCTTCGGCGCATCGGCCTGGCGATCGGAGGCCACGCTCTGGACGCGTCGCTCGCGTCGCCGCACGGGAGAGCTCTCCGCTCGGGCTCCGGAGACCCTGGGCTCACTCGGGGATGTGCGCTCTCCGATGAGTTCCTTCACAGAATGTGCCGAGAGATCGCTCTCGGGAAACGCACGCGCGGGCGCTGCCGCCGATCCCCTTCCGATAACGATCACCTGAGAGGGGTCAGGGCGAATGAGCCCGAGCTGCCGCGCCAGCGGTTCGATGACTTGCGGCGAACGGTAGTAGGCTCGTTCCGATTCGAGCTGCCTTTTGAGAGCCTCCAGTCGTTCCCGCTCGCGCACCAGTTGGTTCAGCCGATAGCCGTAACGCAGCGCTTCAACATGCTGCCAGGTCGCCAGAATGAGCGAGAGGGCCAGGACACCCACAATCCCCAGCACGAGAGCGACGCGATGGGTCGCCCTCTGATGCGCTAACCCAGGCACCTGAGCGTTCGGAATGGGCTTGGGCACATGCCGCGTCATCTCATCCTCCGGAATGTGTGCTCTCTGGAACTGAGTCGAACGGGAAGACCACGTCGCGCGCTCTATCCGGCGGCGTTTCCTCTCGCATGCCGGCTCGAAGGCGCGCACTCCGCGCGCGCGGATTCTCTCGCACTTCGGCTTCGCTTGGACGGATCGCCCGGCGCGTGAGCACCGTGATGCGACGCGCCGCTCCGCAGAAGGGACAGGCGCCCGATTCCCCGGATATCACCGCCCGCCGAGCCGCGCAATCGCATTCTCCGGCGTGGAAGCGGAGCCGGCGTTTGACCATCCGATCCTCAAGCGAATGAAACGAAATGACGACCAGACGTCCTCCCGGAGCGAGCCGCGCGATCGCTCGATCCAGAAATTCCTCCAGGCCCACAAGCTCCTCGTTCACCGCGATGCGCAGCGCCTGGAAAGTTCGCGTCGCCGGATGAGTGCGCCGCGTCCGGCGAGCGCCCACCGCCCGCGCGACGATCCGGGCCAGCTCCGTCGTCGTCCGAATCGGTTGGACCTCGCGCGCTCGAACGATCGCCCGTGCGATCCGACGCGCGGCCGGCTCTTCACCATACCGGAAGAGCAGGTCGGCCAGTTCGCGCTCGCTGAGCGTGTTCACCAGATCGGCCGCCGTCACCGCGCGTCGCCGATCCATGCGCATGTCGAGCGGTCCTTCGCGCTGGAAGCTGAATCCCCGCTCCGCTCTCTCCAGATGAAGCGACGAGACGCCCAGATCCAGGAGAATCCCGGCGACCGTCTCCACACCCAGCGAGGTCAGAATCTCCTCCAGGCGCTTGAAATCCCCATGGACCAGAACAATCCGATCCCCATACTGTCGCAGCCGCTCCCGCGCCAGAGCGAGCGCCTCCTCATCCCAGTCTATCCCAATGACGCGGACGTTCTCGGAGGCCGAAAGCAGGGCTTCGGCATGCCCCCCTGTCCCCACCGTGCCGTCCACGATCACTCCGTCCAGACAGGGGCGCAGAAGCTCAAGGACCTCGCGCACCAGAACCGGCCGGTGTATCCTTTCGGCCACGCCCACGTCAGATCCCCAATTTCGCAATGGCTGCCGCATCTTCCTTAGTGAAGACTCCCAGTTGCGCCTCGAACTTCTCCAAATTCCACACCTGCAAGTAGGTGATGTAGCCTAACACGGCAACCTCGCCGTTCAGCTCAGCCTTGGCCCGAAGCGGCGGATGGATGAGAATCCGTCCCTGCCCATCCATGGTCGCCTGCCGCCCGTAGAAGTTGGTCACCCGCAGGAACTTCTCCTTGGTCGGGTCCATTTCCGGCAACTGAGCCAGCCGTTGCTCGATCTTCTCCCATTCGGGCAGAGGATAAAGCCGGACATGATCCCCATCTAGGCTCGTGACGAAAAACTCCGATCCATACTTCTGCAGGATGATGTCGCGGAAGGCAGCCGGGATCTTGATCCGTCCCTTCTCATCTATGCGGGCTGTGTAGTTGCCTCGTAACATCCGCTTCTCCCAGCTACTTCCCGCGATCTCTTAAAGTTGAACTTTAACAGCCCTTCAGGGCCCGCGACCGGCGAGCCACTTTAGTCCACTTTAGTCCACCTCGCGTATGCTACGGAAAGCGGACCGCACTGTCAAGGAGAAAGTGCAAACTGGCCGGAGATCGCAGGGCCAGACTTTGGGGCTGTCCATAACCGGGGCCAGAGCCGGGGCTTGTGGGGCCGACGCTCAGGGGAGGCGGACCTTCGGATCCCCCGGTCGCGCAGAACGAACTATTGTTTGGACCCTGCCGTTGGCCGTATTATTAGGGGCTCATATCGGCACGGAGGAGGGAAGCGATGAGACGACCAGCGGTTGTGTTCTTCTGTCTGGCGATGCTCGTGGGTTCATGTTCACCGCGTGCGGAGTATGATGTGGTGATTCGTGGGGGAACGATCTATGATGGCAGCGGTTCGCCTCCGTTTGTCGGAGACGTCGCCATCCGGGGAGATACCATTGCGGCCATTGGGTCTTTGGGGAATGCGCGGGGGCGTGTGGAGATCAATGCGTCTGGGCTCGCTGTCGCTCCGGGCTTCATCAATATGCTCAGTTGGGCGACCGAGTCGCTCATCGCCGACGGTCGCTCGCAGAGCGATATTCGGCAGGGGGTGACGCTGGAGGTCTTCGGCGAAGGCTGGTCCATGGGGCCTTTGAATGAAGCGATGAAAAAGGAGATGCTCGAGCGGCAAGGGGACATCAAGTACGACATCCCCTGGACGACGCTCGGCCAGTATCTGGAGTATCTCGTGCAGCGCGGTGTCTCCCCCAATGTGGCTTCCTTTGTCGGGGCGACGACCATTCGCATTCACGTTCTGGGCTACGCGAATCGGCCTCCGACGCCGTCGGAGATGGAGCAGATGCGTCAACTGGTTCGTCAGGCGATGGAGGAAGGAGCGCTCGGCGTGGGCTCCTCGCTCATTTATGCGCCGGCCTTTTATGCGAGCACGGAGGAGTTGATCGAGCTGTGCAAGGTCGCAGCCGAGTATGGCGGCATGTACATCTCGCATATTCGGAGCGAGGGGAATCGGCTGCTTGAGGCCATTGACGAAGTGATCCGCATTGCGCGCGAGGCGCGGATTCCGGCCGAGATCTATCATCTCAAGGCGGCGGGGCGCGCCAATTGGCCGAAACTCGATGCGGCGATCCGCCGTATCGAAGCGGCGCGCGCCGAAGGCCTTCGCATCACGGCCAACATGTATCCCTACACGGCGGGGGCGACGGGATTGAACGCGGCCATGCCCCCCTGGGTTCAGGAGGGGGGACATCGCGCCTGGATCGAGCGCTTGAAGAATCCCTCCATCCGGGAGCGCGTTCTGCGCGAGATGCGCACGCCTACGGATCAGTGGGAGAATCTCTACCTGATGGCCGGATCGCCGGAGAATGTCCTGCTGGTCGGATTCAAGAGCGAAGCCCTGAAGCCGCTCACCGGAAAGACGCTGGCCGAAGTCGCGCGCCAGCGGGGGCGCTCTCCGGAGGAGACGATCCTCGATCTGGTGATCGAAGACGACAGCCGCGTGGATGCCGTCTACTTCCTCATGTCCGAAGAGAACGTGAAGAAGCAAATCGCACTGCCCTGGGTGAGCTTCGGCTCGGATGCGGAATCTCTGGCGCCCGAGGGGGTCTTTTTGAAATCGAATCCCCATCCGCGCGCCTATGGGACGTTCGCGCGCGTGCTCGGCCGATATGTGCGGGAAGAGAAAGTGATCTCGCTTGAGGAGGCGATTCGGCGCATGACGTCTCTTCCGGCGGAGAATCTCAAGCTCGATCGCCGCGGGCGGTTGAAGGTCGGATACTTCGCCGATGTCGTCGTCTTCGATCCGGCCCGGATTCAGGATCATGCGACCTATGAGCGGCCGCATCAGTATGCGACGGGCGTCGTGCATGTCTTTGTCAATGGCGTCCAGGTGCTCCGCAATGGCGAGCATACGGGAGCCACTCCCGGACGCGTCGTGCGCGGCCCCGGATATAAAGCGGCGCGTTCGCAGACGGCTTCGCGCTGAGAACGAGCGCTGAGCGACCGATTCCGAAGGTGTCAGCGCACCTTCAGCGCGGATCCTTCAGGAGCGATTCGGGATCGTGGCTGCCGGCTCCGGTCCCGGAGAGGACGCGGCGCTCTGTTCGGAGAGCCAGCGTTCGGCGTCCATGGCGGCCATGCAGCCGCTGCCGGCCGCCGTCACGGCCTGCCGATAGATGCGATCCTGAACGTCGCCGCAGGCGAAGACTCCGGGCACGCTCGTCATCGTCGAGCCCGGGCGCGTCCGAATATATCCCAGCTCGTCCATGTCGAGCCATCCCCGGAAGATCTCCGTGTTCGGCTTGTGCCCGATCGCGATGAAGAGCCCGCGGACGGGAAGGACCGTCCGTTCTTCGGTCTTGACGTTCTTCAGAAGCACTCCTTCGACCTGGTTCTGGCCGAGCACATCCTCGACGATCGTATTCCAGATGAACGTGATCTTGGGATGCGCGAAGGCCCGCTCCTGCATGATCTTGGAAGCGCGCAACTGATCGCGTCGGTGAATGACGTGCACGCGCGTGGCGAAACGGGTGAGAAAGAGCGCCTCCTCCATGGCCGTATCTCCTCCGCCCACAACGGCGACCTCCACCCCCTGAAAGAACGCGCCATCGCAGGTCGCGCAGGCCGAGACGCCGCGTCCGAGCAATCGGCGCTCATTCTCCAGGCCCAGATACTTGGCCGAAGCCCCTGTGGCGATGATCACGGCATCGGCCAGAATGGGCGTTGTCCCGTCGGCCAGAAGTCGAAAGGGGCGTTCGGAGAAATCCACGGCGGTGATCGTCCCCCAGCGCATCTCGGCTCCGAAGCGCACGGCCTGCGCCTCGAAAAGCCGCATCAGATCCGGACCGAGGATGCCCTCGGGGAAGCCGGGATAGTTCTCGACCAGCGTCGTCGTCGTCAACTGTCCTCCCGGCTCCGGTCCCTGAAAGACAAGAGGGTTCAATTTCGCGCGCGCCGTATAGAGCGCCGCGGTGAGGCCCGCCGGACCCGTCCCGATGATCACCACCTGACGATGTTCGGCGCGCGAGAAGTCTTTCCCCTGGAAGGCCGAAAGGTCGGGAGACCTCGATATGTCCTGTCCCATCGTCTGACCTCGCTTTCGCGTGTTCTCGCGATCGAAGAACTTTATCAAAGCAGCGGCCGCGCGCTCAAGGTGCGCTCTCGCGTCCCGAGGATTCGCCGGGCCGTCTCGTGAGCGCTCCGCACGCAGTCTCCGACGGCGATCCCCCCTCGGTAGTTCGCGCAGAAGTAAAGTCCCTCATGCTCTCGCTCGAAGCGTTCGAGCGCACTCAGGATCTCCCCGTAGCCGAGTTCGTACTGAGGAATCGCCCGCTCCCATCGAGAGACGAAGGCGAATTCGGGATCGCCGCGAAGGTGCAGGATTTCGCGCAGCTCTTCGGAGACCAGGGCGATCAGCTCCTGATCCGGGCGGCGCGCGATCTCCGACTGGCGCATTCCTCCGACGAAGGTCGTCAGGGTCACGCTCCCTTCCGGAGCGCGCTCAGGGAAGAGCGTCGAGTTCCAGATCGTCCCCAGGATCCGCCGTCCTTCCTTCTCGGGAACGAGGAAGCCGAAGCCATCCAGCGAATGCCCGACCTGATCTCGCCGGTACCCGAGGACGATGACGCTCACCGGCGGATACACGATGCGGCGGAGCGCGCGCGCTGTTTCGGGAGAGAGGTCTTCGATGAGCGCGGCCGCCTGGTGGGCGGGCGTCGCCAGAACGATCTGCTCCGTCCGAAGGACTTCGCGACGCCCCTCCCGCTCCAGCTCGATCTCAAACCGCGCGCCCGCGCGCCTGAGGCCTCGCGCGCGCGTCGCGCACCAGACGGTCTTGCCCAGAGAGCGGGCGAGCGCGCGCGGCAGTTCCCCCATTCCTTCTCGAAAGGAGAACAGGCGCGCCTTTGTCTTGGCCTGCTCGGAGCGTTGCTTTCGCTCCCGCATGCCGCGCAGCGCTCCGAGGACCAGCCCGCCGTATCGTTCTTCGAGAGCCCAGAGGCGCGGGAAGGCGAAGCGCATGCTCAGGCGTTCGGGATCGCCCGCGTAGATGCCCGCGACGAAGGGATTGACGGCATACTGGAGGAACTCCTCTCCGAGACGCCGCCGAACGAATTCGGCCACCGATTCTTCGCGCGCGGCTCGACCGTGGAAAGGTTCGGCCAGCAGGCGCAGCTTCCCCCGCCAGCTCCAGAGCCGACTCCGCGCGAAGGCCCACGGCGTCATGGGAAGCGGGTGGAGTTCCCCGTCCCGCAAGATGTACCGATTTTTCGCTGCGTCCCGAGCGTAGACCCGTTTCTCAGTCAAGCCAACGGCGGCGATCAGCTCTCCCAGAAGCGGTGTCGTATCGAGCGCGCTGTTTGGTCCTCGTTCGACCAGATACCCTCGGATCCGCTGGCTCTTCATCGTCCCTCCGACTTCCTCTTCCGCCTCCAGCAGCAGAGACTCAACCCCCGCTCTCTTCAAGAAGAAGGCGGCACTCAATCCCGAGATGCCGGCGCCGATGATGACAACCTGCGGCGTCATGAGCGAAGAGCTTCCAGCACAAGCTCCTTCAAGGCCTCCAGGAACGTCTCCGAATCGTTGAGCGCTTCCACCAGAGCGAACGTGTGAATCCCTTCGGCCCGGGCGATCTCTCGGACTTCGTGGCCCAGTTCGTAGAGAGTTTCGATGTGATCGGAGACGAAGCTGATCGGGACGAGGACCAGATGTCGTATTCCCTGCCGGGCGAATCGTCTCACGACTTCGACCGTAGAGGGTTCGAGCCATTTCAAGGGACCGACGCGACTCTGAAAGGCGAGCGCGACGGGGACGCGAGCGTAGAGATCCGGACGCGCGCTCCGAGTGCGGAGGTACGCGACCACGGCCTCGACCGAGCGCTGCGTCTCGCTCAGATAAGGATCGCCGTCTTCGATGAGTCTCACCGGCAGGCTGTGCGCGCTGAAGATGAGCGCCCAAGAAGAGTCCAAGAGAGCATGGCGGTGCACGGCCTCTTCGATACGCTCCGCGACGGCGCGCACATAGAGGGGGTGATCCGGATAGCTGCGAATCGTGCGAACGGGAATCGCCGGAGAGCCGTGTCGCTCCCACACGCGGCGGAATTCGTTGAGGCTGGAGCCGGTCGTCGTCCGCGAGAAGTGAGGATAAAGAGGCAGAAGCACGAGCGAGCCGACGCCCTCGTCCAGAGCGGTTCCGACAGCCTCCTCGATCAAGGGATGCCAGTAGCGCATGCCGATATAGACGCGCGCATCGCAGTGAGGGCGCAGTTTCTGCTCCAGCCGCTCGGCCTGACGCCGCGTCCATTCCAGAAGCGGCGAGCGCCCCCCGATAAGGGCGTAATGGCGCGCCACGCGCGGGGCGCGCGCTCGGGCGATCGCTCGCGCCAACCAGCGCCGCCCCCACCGACCGAGCGGCACGCTGAGGATGTCCGGATCCGAGAAGAGATTGAAGAGGAACGGTTCAACCGACTCCAGCGAGTCCGGCCCTCCGAGGTTGAAGAGAAGCACACCCGGCTTCGGCATCGGCTCACACCGTCCGCGAGAAGATCGGTCGCTCCTGCATCATCCGCTCCAGATGCGCGTCAAAGCACATGGCGATATTGCGGATGACCAGTCGGCCCATATCGGTGACAAGAAGTTTCTCCTCAGTGATTCGCAGCAGCCCATCGGCGACAAATTCCTGAAGCTTCTCCAGGGCCTCGGCG
Source organism: uncultured Clostridia bacterium (assembly GCA_964615335.1). GTDB lineage: Bacteria > Acidobacteriota > Blastocatellia > HR10 > HR10 > HR10. The sequence continues at coordinate 71,717 of CAZTMT010000007.1, read as the reverse complement.
AAATACTGGTCGAAGCGAATGCCGAACTTCCGCTCGACATCGGACTTCACCAGCTCCATGTCGCACATCAGCCGCATGATGACATAGCGCCTGAGGATATCGTCATCGGTCAGGCGGTATCCGAGCGCCGTCGGAAGCGTCCCCGAAGCGATCCGCGCGGAGTACGACTTCAGCTCCTTGTGATTCTGGGCGTAGATGCGATCGAAGTGGCTGATGGCCGACATGCCGAAGGCGTAGAGATCGGCTCCGGCGCGCGTCGAATATCCCTGGAAATTGCGCCAGAGCGTCTTCTCCTTCTGCGCGCGCGCCAGCTCATCCTCCGGCTTCGCGAAATGATCCATGCCGATATAGACGTATCCGGCTTGACTGAGCGTCTCGATCGTCAGCTTGAGAAGCCGCAGCTTCGTCTCCGGCGTCGGGAGATCTTCCTTTCGGATGAGCCTCTGATGCGGCTTGAGCCAGGGGACATAAGCGAAGTTGAAGACGGCGAGCCGATCCGGAGAGAGCGCGATCACTTTCTCCAGGGTGCGGGCGAAGGAATCCAGCGTCTGAAGCGGGAGGCCGTAGATGAGATCCAGATTGATGCTCCGAAAGCCCAGCTCGCGCGCCCATTCGATGGCCCGTCGGGTGATCTCCTCCGGCTGAATCCGATTGATGGCCTGCTGAACGGCCGGATCGAAATCCTGTACGCCCATGCTCACCCGATTGAAGCCGCTCTCGCGAAAAGCGCGCATGTGTTCGAACGTGAGTCCGCGAGGATCAATCTCCACGCCGACCTCCGGGTCCTCCCCGTACGAGAACCGCGCGTTGAGGAATTCAGCCAGTTCCCGGATCTCCTCCGGACGCAGATAGGAGGGCGTCCCCCCTCCCCAATGCATCTGCGTGACCTTTCGTCCCGGAGCGATGGCTTCGTGTATCCGGGCGATCTCTCGCTTCAGATGCTCCAGATACTTTCGAATCGTCTCCGGGCGATGCGTCACCAGCATCGTGCATCCGCAGAAGTAGCAGAGCGTATCGCAGAAGGGGATGTGAACGTAGAGGGAGAGATCAGCCGTCGTCCCCGGACGATTGTTGTCGAGGATCGCGCGCCAGAACTCTTCGGGTCCGAATTCCGGCGTGAAGGCCGGAGCCGGAGGATAGCTCGTGTATCGAGGCCCGGGCCGATCGTATTTTCGCAACAGATCCAGCTCGACGAATTCCAAACTTTTCATCGGCATTCTCCCAGAGGGCTTTCCGCGAACAGCCACAAGTCCCTCGGGCATTCACGGGGACTCGGATGCGCCCTCATCCCAACGGTGATATTGTGGACTCTCTCGCTTCACGGTGTCCACCAGAAGGCGCACGTTTTCCCAGGGCGTCTCCGGCAGGACGCCATGCCCGAGGTTGAAGATATGTCCGGAGCCGACGCCGAAGCGCGCCAGGATGCGGTGCGCTTCTCGAACGACGACCGGAGGCGAGCCCAGGAGAACGATCGGGTCGAGATTCCCTTGAAGAGCGACGCGATCTCCGACGCACCGGCGCGCGCGCGCCAGATCACATGTCCAATCCACGCTCAGAACGTCGGCGCCCGTCTCCGCAAGCGCTTCGATCCAGGCACCCGTCCCGCGCGAGAAGAGGAGAATGGGGACACGGTCTCTCCCGAGCGCTTGCAGACGCCTGATGACGTCGCTCGTGTACGCGAGCGAGAATTCGCGCAGGGAATCCGGATCGAGCATGCCGGCCCACGTGTCGAAGAGCTGCACGGCATCGGCTCCCGCTTCGATCTGCGCGCGCAGGAAGCGCACGAGGGTCTCGGCGATCTTCCCGAGCAGCTCGTGAGCCAGAGCGGGATCCTCCCGGAGCAACAGGCGCGCCCGTCGAAAGTCTCCTGTCCCGCTTCCTTCGACCATGTAGGCCAGCAGCGTCCATGGCGCTCCGGCGAATCCGATGAGCGGCACGCGCCTGTGGAGTCGCTCTTGCGTGAGGCGAATGGCCTCCAGAACGTAGCTCAGGCTCTCCTGCGGATCGGGAACACTCAAACGGGCGACGTCGGAGGCCGCGCGCACGGGATTCTCGATGTGCGGCCCCACGCCGTCTTCGATGCGCACCGTCAGTCCCATCGCTTCCGGAATGACGAGAATATCCGAGAAGAGGATGGCGGCATCAACGCCCAACTGTTCCACAGGCTGAAGGGTGATTTCCGCCGCCAATTCCGGCGTTCGGCAGAGCGTCAAAAAGTCATAGCGCTCGCGCAGAGCGCGATAGGACGGCAGATACCGTCCCGCCTGACGCATGAGCCAGATGGGCGTGCGCTCGGTCGGTTCCCTCCGACAGGCTCGCAGAAAGAGATCGTTCTCGAGCGGTTTCATCGCGCGCCCACCTCACGGAGTTCCCGAAGGAGAATACGGGCCAGGGCCTCGGTCGGTGAGGACTCGTCTTTCCCTTTCGGGCACAGGTGGACCGGAAGGCCCAGCTCCTGACACGCGCGCGCCGTCGTCTGGCCGACCACAGCGATCCGCAGAGAATGCCCATGTCCGGCTCCCCCCCCAAGAGCGTCGCGACAGAGCGCGGGAAAGTCCGGGAAGAAATCCACGAAATTCCGCGCGCTCGAAGGACTGAAGAAGGTGACCGCGCAAATCTCCCCGCGCACAAGAGCCGTCCATACGGCGTCTCGTTCTTCCCGAGGGGGATTCGGCTTCACCGTGCGATAGACCGTGACAGCTTCAACGGAAAGGCCCATCTCCCGCAGTCGGCGCACGAGCGTCTCCTCGGCCAGCTCTCCTTTCGGGAAGAGAAATCGGCGCTCCCGCGCCGTCGGATCCGAGCCGATCCGCTCCGCCAGATGCCGCGCATCGAAATTCTCCGGCAGCGGAGCGGCAGAAAAGCCGAAGGCCGCGATCGCCTCCTGGGTCTTTGGACCGACGGCGTGGAACGTGTGCCTCCGAAGGCGCGCCGGATCGAAAAAGGATGCGCAGCGCTCCAGAAAGAAGCGCACGGCATTCGAACTGGTGAAGATGATGTCCGTGTATTCCTCAATCCGTCGAATGTGCTCATCGCAAGTCGTCCAGACGTCGGGCGGGACGATCTCAATCGTGGGGAAAAGGAGCGTCTCCATCCCCCCCTTTCGGAGAAGGTTCGCGAACTCTTGGGCTTGATCCCGAGGCCGCGTGATGAGCACACGGCATGGCGAATGGCGCTCCGAGGATCCCCCGCTCATTCTTCGTCCTCACGAGGGAAGTCTAAAGGGGTATCCATGCCAGCGTCAAGCGGCGGGAACCGGAGGCGTTTTGCTTCTTCCCTCGGTCGCGCGGGAGATTTCGTGCTACAATAACATGTGCTTCGGCTTGCTGAGGGAGCCGAAGCGGAGCGGAATATCCCGGCGGGGGATCCGCTCCCAAGCGAGCGGTAGAGGAGGTCAAAGCCTATCGCCACGATTTTCGGCCACACACAAGGACTGAAGGCCAGTCATCGCCAGCGGTTGGAACGACTCTATCACCGCCGCCTCCCTCCGGATCAGATCATCACGTCCGAGCTTGCGCGCACGCTGGCCGAGCTTTCGCACGAGATGCATCGGCAGGTGGGGATTCTGGTGGACCGCAAGGGACGGATCGAGTACGTCGTGGTCGGCGAGGCGCATCGGATCATGTGGCCGGATCTGCGCCGCGCGCGGACTTCGAGCGAACGATTTTGCGGGCTCCGATGCATTCACACCCATCTGGGGGGCGAGCTGTTCACGGAAGACGATTTGACGGATCTGGCCCTGCTGCGCCTGGATGTGATGGCGATTCTGGAGGTGACCGACGCGGGTCTTCCCGCCCGCGTGCACGTGGCGCATCTGATGCCGGCTCATCCCGGAGAATCCGATGGGGCGCGCGCCCCTGTGGCTTCCCGCTTTCAGTTCCTGGAACCGCAGCCGCCCGGTCAGTTGCGCGTGAACTTCCTGGAGCTGATCGCTTCGCTCGAAGAAGAGCTGGCGCGTAATCGGCGTCTTCGGGATCCGCAGGACGCCCGAGATCGCGCGCTTCTGGTGAGCGTGACCACGGGATCGCTCGCCGAAGCCGAGGATTCGCTCGTGGAGCTTCGGCAGTTGAGCGATTCGGCGGGCGTCGTCGTGCTGGATGCGATCCTGCAGCGTCGTAAGGAGTATGATCCGAAGTTTCTCATCGGCCGGGGGAAACTCACCGAGGTCCTCATCCGCGCCCTGCAACTGGGAGCCGACATGATCATCTTCGATCAGAGTTTGACGCCCGGACAGGTGCGCGCCATCACCGCCGCGACGGACTTGAAGATCCTCGACCGCGCGCAGCTCATCCTGGACATTTTCGCTCAGCGGGCGCGCTCGCGGGAAGGGAAGCTGCAGGTCGAGCTGGCGCAGTTACGCTACTTGCTCCCGCGCTTGACCGACGCCGACACGGGACTCTCCCGCCTGACGGGAGGGATCGGGGGACGCGGCCCCGGGGAGACCAAATTGGAGATGGATCGGCGCCGGATTCGCGAGCGCATCCGACATCTGGAGGAGCAGATCGAATCTCTTCACGTGGACCGGGAGCAACGCCGACAGCGCCGGAGGCGAGCGGGCATCCCGGTCATCTCGATCGTCGGCTACACGAATGCCGGAAAATCCACGCTCCTGAATGCGCTCACAGGATCCGACGTGCTCGCCGAGGAGAGAATGTTCGCGACGCTCGATCCGACCAGTCGTCGCCTCCGCTTGCCTCGGGGAGAGGAGGTCATCCTCTCGGATACCGTCGGGTTCATCCGGCATCTTCCGCCTGATCTGATCCGTGCGTTTCGGGCGACCCTGGAGGAGATCGCCGATTCCGATCTGCTCATTCATCTTGTGGATGCGAGCAGTCCCCATGTGGAGGGGCATATCGAGACGGTGGAGCGAACGCTGCGCGAATTGCATCTGGGGCATATTCCTCGTCTGCTCGTTTTCAACAAGAGCGATCGGGTCGCTTCGGAGCTTTTGCATAACCTCTGCCGCAGCTACGGGGCCTTGGCCATCTCGGCCTTGCATCCGGAGACGCTCTGGCCCTTGCGCGAGCGTCTTTCGGAGATGCTGGGCCGCGCGTTCCGATGGGAGCGGGAAGGTTTGGGATCGAGCGCATGAGGGGAATCCGGGAGAAGGCGAAAGCGATCGTCGGGGGCCTCCGGGAGCGGATGAAGACGCTCTCCGGGCAGATGCAGCTCATCCTGTGCGCGCTCCCTCTGGCTGTGCTGACGGCGGTACTTCTGGCTCGCTTCCCTCTGGCGCCGCTTCCGGAATATCGCGTGGGAGAGGTTCTCCGAACCGATCTCGTCGCGCCCACGGAGCTGATCGTCATTGATCCGGAGCGGACCGAGCGTCTGCGCCGCGAAGAAGCGCGGAAGATCCCTCCGATCGTCCGCTTCTATCCGGATCGCGCCGAGGATGCGCTCGCGGCCCTGCGCGAGTATTTCGCACTCGGACGCCAGCAATTCGCCCAGCGGATGGAAGCGGTCTTCGGACAGCGGGCACTCACTGAGCGCCAGCTCAGGCGCGCGGACGTGCGCGCGCGTCTGGAGGCTGATGTTCTCGCGCCGCTTCGCGCGCAAGGTCCTCCTTTTCCACTGACCGAAGAGATCGTCTCCGAGTGGGCGCTCGGTCAGAGTGGAGAAGCCGTGCTCCTGCGCCTGGATGCGGCCTTGCGGAGCGTCATGAGCCGATACATTCGTCCCGATGGTGATCCGCACGAGTTGCGGGAGAACGTGACCGGAGAAGTGCGCCTGCTTCCCGCTCGGCTGGAGTCCGCAGCCGAGTTGGAGCGTCTGGACCTCTATCCGCGCGTGCGGGCCAGTGAGCTGATCCCTCTCAGGGAGGCTCAGGAGGCGCTCCGCAAGAGCTTGAGTCCGTCCGATGCCCGAGACTACGGTCGGTGGCTCGCGGATCTGGTCCGGGCCAATTGTTTCCTGGCCGAGGATCTGACCGAACGTTTCCGCCGTCAGGCGACCGAGCATCTGGTCGCGACGACGCGCTATGCCCCGCGGCAGCTCATCGCCGCGCGGGGGCAGGTCGTGACGCCTCAGATTCATGCCGCCCTGCAGGCCTTACGCGCCCAGATCGCCGGCGAGCGTTCGGGACGCCGGGTCGTGGGCCTTCTGGTGATCGCACTTGTGCTTTACGGGGCGCTCGGGCGAGCAGCCGCGCGCACGCGCGTGTACTATCTGACGCCCTTCAAGATCTTCCTTCTGGCGGCGCTCTCTGTGCTGGCGCAGCTTGTCGTCGTGCGCGCGGGAATGGCCATCTCCAGCGGTGTGGCGTATCGGCTGGGCACCTTCGACTCCCCCGAGGGGTACCAATTCGCCATCCCCTATGCGGCGGCCGCGCTGGTCGTCGTCCTGCTGTTGGAATCGCGTCTGGCTCTGGTGGTGGGATTGCTCGTCTCGCTGCTTGTGGGCGTGCTCGCGCAAGAGTTCTCGCTGCTGCTCTACGCTCTCATGGGAAACATCGTAGCCATTTACGGAGTCGGACGCTACCAGAGGCGGGACACGATCACGCGCGCGGCTCTGATCATTGGGATGGCCAATGCGGGCGCCACTCTGATCGTCCCTTTGAGTCAGGGAGAGAGCCTGATCTTAGGGCCGGCCCTCTGGAACGCCCTCTGCGGAATAGTCGGAGGAGTCTTGACGGCGGCTCTGGTTGCCTTCGCGCTCCCCATCACGGAGTCGCTCTTTGGGATCGTGACCGATGTGAAGTTGCTCGAGCTGTCTAATGTGGAGCTTCCGCTGCTCAAACGGCTGGCTCTGGAAGCTCCGGGGACGTATCATCACTCCCTGGTCGTCGCGACCCTGGCCGAGGAAGTAGCCAAGGCGATTGGCGCACATGCGCTTCTGGTGCGCGTCGGTTCTTACTACCACGATGTGGGGAAGCTCGCCGAGCCCGGACTCTATATCGAGAATCAACGAGCCGGGAGCAATCCTCATGATCAGTGGTCACCTCAGGAGAGCGCACGCCGGATCATCCAGCATGTGCGCGAGGGCATCCGTCTGGCCGAGCAGCATGGGTTGCCGCGGCAGATCGTGGACCTCATCCCGCAACATCATGGGACGCGACGACTGCACTATTTCTATGCGAAAGCCCTCGAGCAGGCCGCGCGCACGGGAACGCCTGTGGATGAGCGCGACTTCCGCTATCCGGGACCTAAACCGCAGACGATCGAGGCCGCGATCGTGATGATGTGCGATAGTTCCGAAGCGGCCGTCCGTTCGCTCCGACATCCCACGCCGGAGAAGATCCAGCTTCTGGTGCGCAAGATCCTCGAGGATATGATGACCGACGGTCAGTTCGACGAGTGCAATCTCCGAATGCGCGATCTCACGCGCATTCGAGAGACGATCGTCCAGACGCTCGGCACGATCTATCACGAGCGTGTCCCCTATCCCGGATTCCGGGAGGAGGAGCTGGTCCCTGTCTCCGCCAATTATGAAGCCGTGCCGGGCGTGGAAGCCTGGCCTGCCGCCTCATCGAGTTCCTCCGAAGATCCGGCGCGCGCCGGCAGCGCTTCGACGGGCTCTGAACCCGGTGCGGAAACAGCCTCCCGGACTCCCGAAGCCCACGCCTCTTCGTCTGTTCCGCACTCCCTGTGAGATCCCGCACGAAGACGTCGGCCATCGCCCAGAATGGGGAGAGCGAGGATGAGACGGGTGAAGATCATCGCCACTGTTGGACCGGCTTCGCGTTCGCGCGAGATGCTCGCCGCGCTGCTGCAAGCGGGAGTAGATGTCATCCGGTTGAACATGTCTCACGGAACGCACGAAGAGCATGCGGAAGTCATTGCGACCGTGCGCGAGATCTCAGCCCGAGATGCTCGGGCTGTCGCCGTGTTGATGGATCTGGCCGGACCCAAGCTGCGCCTTGGGGAGGTCGCCGGGGGCCAGCCGGTCAAGCTCGTCACCGGGGCGCACCTTCGTCTGGTGGGGGAAGAGGTCGTGGGAGATGCGACACGCCTCTCGGTGAATTATCCGGCCTTGATCGAGGAAGCCTCCGTGGGGGATCGGATCTTGCTCGACGATGGAGCGCTCGAACTTGTGGTCGAGAAGAAGGAGGCCGACGCCCTGCTCTGTCGCGTCCTGCATGGAGGATGGGTGGGATCCCATGCCGGAGTGAATCTGCCCGGAGTTGCCCTCTCCCTCTCTGCCGTGACGGAGAAGGACCGAGATGACCTCCGATTCGGGATCGCGCAGCAGGTAGATTACATCGGCCTCTCGTTCGTTCGATCGGCGGCCGATTGCCAGATCGTGAGACGAATCCTCGAGGACGCCGGCGCGCGCATCCCCGTGATCGCGAAGATCGAGAAGGCCGAAGCCGTCGAGCGCGTGGACGAGATCCTTCAGGTCGCCGACGGGCTCATGGTCGCGCGGGGAGATCTGGGCGTCGAGACTTCGGTCGAACGCGTCCCCGTTCTGCAGAAGGAGATCATCGCGCGGGCGAATCGGGCCGGAAAGCTCGTCATCATAGCCACGCAGATGTTGCTCTCCATGGTCGAGAATCCGCGCCCGACGCGCGCCGAAGCCTCCGATGTCGCCAATGCCGTCTTCGATGGGACCGATGCCGTCATGCTCTCGGAGGAGACTGCCGTCGGGAAGTTCCCCCTGGAGGCCGTGCGCACGATGGACCGCATCATTCGAGAGGCCGAAGCATCGCCTCTCTCCCGTTCGCGACTCCATGAGGCCCTCACGGGTCGTCCCTCCGGATCCTATGGACGAGCCATCGCTGAGGCGGCTGCCTTCGCCGCCGAGGAGATGAACGCGCGTCTTATCGTCGTCTTCACCGAGAGGGGAAATATGCCCCGGCAGATCGCGGCGCTGCGTCCCGCGCAGCGTCTGATCGCTCTGACGCCTTCGATCACGACCTATCGGCAGTTGGCCGCCGTCTGGGGAGTGGAACCCTTTCTCTTCCCGTTCCCTTCGCGCTCGGAGGATCTGCTGTCGGCTTGCGATCGCTTCCTCCTGCAAAAGCGTCTCGTGCAGCCGGGAGAGGTCATCGTCCTCATGGCCGGAAGTCTTCAAGGGCTGGGCCTCTCCGATATGATGAAGCTGCATCGGGTCGGGGAACCGTCCGGTTGATCTCCGCAGTTGGCTCCGCGCCGTCTCAGGACGAGGGCGCTTCGGCGAATTCCACAACGAGGGTATCCCCCTTGTAGGAGGCCGACTGAATGCGACATTTCAGAAGCTTGTGCGGCAAGAGGACGTGACGCTTGAAGCTCCCGATGCGAATGATCAGTTCATCCGCATCGCGATAGAGATCAATGTGCTCGCGGCTGGCGAAGGGGAGGCGAAGCTGCAACTGATACCGCCCGTCCTCGAAGACGTACCGATAGGGCTTCTCGGCGTAGAGCACGCGCGTCGGATCCTGCGAGCCGTACAGCTCCTGGGCGAGCCGCTGCAACCGTTCCCGGCCGACGACCTCGCTCTCAAAGAGCGGCACTTTCAAAACGGGAAGAGGCGCGAAGTACTCCTCGATCTGCTCGACATAGCCCATCTGCGCGGCCAGCCAGCTCTGGAAGTGCGAATCCCTCACGTGTCGAGGGATCAGTTTGTTGACGATCACCGCATCCACGGCGACTTCGTAGAGGCAGAGGTACATGAACGCTCGCTGCGTCTCGCGCACGACCATCTTCTCGGCATTAGTGACGAGCCGAGCCGTCGTGACCTCAGGATCGAGCAGATACTTGTCCACGCCTTTGAGCCGCTGGTAGAGTCGTTCGATGGCCGCGTAGTAGGTATCGTCCGGCAGGGGGATCGGCGTGAAGGGTTTCGCCATGGGGCGCACAACGCGCATGACCGTGCGTTCCAGGTGGAAGATCTTGTCCATGAACCATTCCAGAGCCGAGGGGAGACTGATGAAGCGCAGCGATTCCCCCGTCGGCGCGCAGTCCAGGATGATGACATCGTACGCCTGCTCCTCGATGTACTGGTTGATGTAGAGCAAGCCGATGATCTCTTCCATGCCGGGGAGAATGGCCATCTCTTCGGCCACGAGATCTCCCATGCCGGCGGCGCTGAAGACGGCGGCCAGGTATTTGTAGACTTCGCTCCACCACCGCTCCAGCTCCTCCTGAACGTCAATCTCCTGGATGGCGAGGCGCTCTGTGATCGGAACCGGGCGCCCCTTGTTCTTTTCGTGCAGGCCGACGGGGAGGTCAAAAGCGTCCGAGAGGCTGTGGGCGATATCGAGCGAGAGGACGATCGTCCGGTATCCGAGTTCGGCCGCGCGCATGCCTGTCGCCGCAGCGACCGAGGTCTTTCCCACACCCCCCTTGCCGGAGAAAAGCAGAATGCGTGGTCTCATAGCCATTCCCTCGAAAAATTATGGCAGAGGGTTCCCGGGTCCAGCAAACGCGAAAGGTCTTGCCTCTTCCGAAGCGGCGCCGTACACTGAGGGCGATGCTGAAACTCTGTGACATCTTCGGGGTCCATAAGCCCCTCATCGGCATGCTCCATGTCCCGGCTCTGCCGGGATCGCCGGGATTCGAGGGCGATTGGGAGAGCGTGCGCGCGCGCGTTCTGGCCGATGCGCAGGCGCTGGCTCAGGGCGGTGTGGATGGGTTCCTCCTGGAGAATTTCGGAGACGTCCCCTATTACCCCCGTCGCGTTCCTCCGCACACGGTGGCGTTTTTGACCGTCCTCGGCCATCAGATCCTGCGACGCTTCGAGAAGCCGCTCGGGGTGAACGTCCTGCGCAACGATGGGCGCAGCGCGCTCGCGATCGCGACGGCTCTGGGAGCCGCTTTCATCCGGGTCAACATCTACACCGGAGCGCGCGTGACCGATCAGGGAGTGATCCAGGGGGAGGCCCATCGCCTCCTCCGCGAGCGGAGAGCACTCGGAAGTTCGGTGAGGATCTTCGCCGATGTCGCCGTCAAGCATTCGGCACCTCTGGCGGCGCGCGATCTGGAGCTGGAAGTCCTGGAGACAATCCAGCGCGGTCGAGCCGATGCGCTCATCCTCACCGGAGACATGACGGGACAGGAGGTTCCGCGGGAGCTCCTGCAGAGGGTGAAGGCAGTCGCGCGCGAGACGCCTGTGCTTTTGGGGAGCGGAGTGAATGCGGAGAACGTGGAGGATTTGCTTCGCGAAGCCGATGGAGCGATCGTCGGAACTTTCTTCAAGCGGGAGGGTGTGATCGGCAATCCCGTAGATCCCGAGCGCGTGGCGCAGCTCATGGCGCGCGTCCGCCGCGCGCGCGAAGGACTCCCGTGAGGGTCCCTTTTTCTTCAGACACCAGAAAGGAGGATCGCTCTCTTTGAGAGGGCTTAAAGGGGGGTCTTTTATCCCGTGGCGGGGTCCAGATGAGGATCTTCCATCTGCAGCGAGCCGATGAGCGAGCGGATCGCGGTGATTTTCTGCTGCGCGCAAAAGTGTTGCACCCCCTCCAGAATTTTGATCGAAGCCAGCGGGTCCAGGTAATTCGCCGTTCCGACCTGCACGGCGGTGGCTCCGGCGATGAGGAATTCCAGGGCGTCTTCGGCCGTGGTGATGCCTCCGATTCCGATCACCGGGATGCGGACGGCGCGCGCGATCTGGTAGACCATGCGCAGAGCGATGGGCTTGATGGCGGGGCCGGAGAGGCCGCCCATTCCCGTGGCCAGGCGCGGGCGGCGCGTGTAGATGTCCACCGACAGGCCCAGGATCGTGTTGATCGCCGAGAGCGCGTCGGCGCCCGCCGACTCGACGGCGCGCGCCACGCGCACGATATCGCCGGCATTGGGCGAGATCTTCACGATGATCGGGCGGCGCGCGATGCGCTTGCACGCTTCGGTCAAACGGGCCGCTTCATCCGGATCGTTGCCGAACTCCATGCCGCCGGCCTTCACGTTCGGACAGGAGATGTTCAGCTCGTACGCGGAGAGGCCCTCGGCTTCATCCAGGAGACGAATCACGGCCAGGTACTCTTCGAAGGAGGAGCCGAAGACGTTGGCGATAATATGCGTCTGGAAGCGACGCAGGAGCGGGAGTTTCTCCCTGAGAAACGCGCGCACGCCGATATTCTGCAAACCGATGGAGTTGAGCATTCCGCCTGGCGTCTCGACAATCCGCGGTGGAGGATTGCCTTCCAGCGGCTCCAGCGAAAGACCTTTTGTGCAGAAGCCGCCCAAGCGGCCGAGATCGAACCATTCGGCGAACTCCAGCCCGTAGCCAAAGGTCCCGCTGGCTGCGAGGATAGGGTTTTTGAAGTGCATGCCGGCGATTTCGACCGAGAGATCACACATCATCCCAGACGACCTCCTCGGCGCGAAAGATCGGACCTTCCACGCACACGCGCCGGTAGTGAGGGATCGGATCCGAAGGAGTACGGATCTTCACGGCGCATCCCAGGCAGACGCCGAAGCCGCATGCCATGCGCGCTTCCAAAGCGACATAGGCGGGCAAATCAAAGCGCGCGGCGATCTGGGCCACGCGCCGAAGCATCGGCCACGGGCCGCACGCATAAAGAGTGGCCCTGTGCGGGCGCGAGCGCTCCAGGAAAGCCTCCAGCGCTTCGGTCACCCGACCTTTGAACCCCGCGGATCCGTCTTCGGTCGTGAGCGTGAGGGCCTGTGGCCCGAGCACGCGCGCGAAGTCATGCAGAGCCGGAAGGCCCTCCTGGGGATCCAGTGTCGCTTCTCCGTGGAAGAGGCGAATCCGAACGGGCGCGCGCGCCAGTCTCTCCGCCAGAAGGAAGAGCGTGGGCAGCCCAATCCCTCCGGAGACCAGAATCGCTTCGGCGTTCGCGTCCACGGGAAATCCGTTGCCCAGGGGACCGAGCACATCCAGCTCATCGCCCGGCCGCTGGCGGCTGAGCAGAAGCGTCCCGCGCCCGAGGACCTTGTAGAGGAATTCCAGATCCATCCCTTCGCTATGCTCCTGCGCGCGATAGATGACCAGCGCGCGACGCCAGAGCGGCTCTCTCTGATCGCGCGCGCGCACCATGACGAACTGGCCGGGGCGAATCGGGAAGCTCTCCGGAAGGCGGACGCGCAGTCGCCAGTACGCCTGGGTCTCGCGGGCGTTGTGGAGGACCTGGGCGCGATGATCTTTTCTCATCGGGGCCTTTTCGGATTGGCCGGAGTGCTGGGAGAGGAGGATTCAGCCGCCGCGTATAGATCCCGGTAAGCGGGGGCGATCCAGATATAGGCGTCGCGGCGCAGCGTCTCGATATATTCGCGGATGGCCGCCTCGGCGCGCTCCTGAGCCAGGCGCATCTGAATCTGACGCTTCAAATCCGCATCCAGAGGGCGCAGGCGAGGCTCCGTGCGCTCGAGCACTTTGAGGATCTGGAATCCGTCCGCCAGCTCAATGGGCGCGGAGACCTCTCCGGCCTTCAACCCCTCGATCGCTTTGGTCTGGACATCGCCCAGCGTGCGCCGGGGGCCGAGCGTGAACTTCCCGATGTCCCCCTTGTTGCGCGCCGAGGGACGCGAGGAGTATTGAGCCGCCAGATCGCCGAAGTCGGCTCCGGCGCGCAGCTTCTCCTGGACCTCGCGCAGGATCGCCAGCGCTTCTTCGCGCGAGCGCCCCTGCGTGCTGATGAAGATCTCGCTCAGATGAACGGTCTCCGGCTCGGTGAATTCCTCCCGGTGCTGCGCGTAGTACTGCTCGATGTCGCGGTCGAAGATGTTTTGAAAGATGCGGCTGTAGACCTCGCGGGCCAGAACCGCTTCGCGAAGGAAGCGCACGCGGAGCGTCTGTCGGACCTGATCCGGATCCAGACCGGCTTCCGCGAGGCGCTTCTCGACTTCGGCCGGAGGGATGCCTTGTTGTCGGCCCCAGTTGAGGAGGAATTCGTTGATCTGGGCTTCGACGGTGATCCCCAGCTCATTGGCACGCTGCACAAGAAGTTGCGTCTCGATGAGCTGCTGCAGAAGCGTTCGGGAAGCCTCCTGATAGGCACGTTCGAGTTGCTCCCCGGTGAGACCCTGCTGCTCCAGTTCCTGTCGGAGTTCGGCCTGCGCGCGGCGCAGAGCCGAGAGCGTGATGATGTCGTTATTGATCCGCGCGACGATCTCGTCCACAAGCACGGGCTCATCCTGGCTTGGCGGGAAGGAAAACGCGGGGAGCCACAGGCCTACGAGCAGCCCCAGAAGATAGGCCGTTGGTCGTCTCGGCATGCGCTCACGTCCGTTTCGCGTGTTCGTCCTCCTTTGGCCGTCCTGATGTCTGAAACATTTTAGGCCTCTCCCAGCAGAAGGAGCAAGTCCGCTCGGAGTTGGCCGAGAAGCTCCTTTTCGTCCTGGGCCGAGAGGGTGTAGCAGAGGATCCCATCGGAGGAGAATTCGGCCAGGGGGTGAGCGGCCAGGAAAGCGCGGCGTCGTTCCGGATCCAGGCGCGCCGGTTCGGCGAACTGCAGGACCAGACGATCCCCCTGGCGGTCAATGGAGCGTAGACGCAAACGCGCGGCGAGGTTTCGGATCGAGCCAAGCAGCAGCAGATGTTCCACCTCGCGCGGGAGAGGTCCATAGCGATCCCGAAGCTCCTCGCGCAGCTCGGCGAGCGCCTCTGCGGTCCGAGCCGAGGCAACGCGACGATAAACGTGCAGGCGTTCGCCCATGTCGGGGATATAGGTCTCCGGAATGCGAATGGGGATGCGCAAGGAGATCTGCGGGACGATCTCCTCCTCAATGGGCTCGCCGCGCAACTGACGGATCGTGCGCTCCAGAAGCTGGCAATACAGCTCAAAGCCCAGAGCGTTGATATGCCCGGATTGCTCGGGGCCAAGCAGATTTCCAGCTCCGCGGAGTTCCAGATCCAAAGCGGCCAGTCGAAATCCCGAGCCCAGATCGGAAAATTCCTTCAGCGCCGACAGCCGCCGATACGCGGTCGAGGAGAGAACGGATTCCGGCGGGATGAGCAGATAAGCGTAGGCGAGACGATGGGACCGACCGACGCGCCCGCGCAACTGGTAGAGATCGGCCAGGCCGAACCGCTCGGCGTGGTTGATCAGGATCGTGTTGGCCCGGGGGATGTCTATGCCGTTCTCGATGATCGTCGTCGTGACAAGCACATCCAGTTCCTGATGAACGAAGCGCAGGACGGTGCGTTCCAGCTCGCGCTCCGGGAGACGGCTGTGCGCCACACCCAGACGCGCCTGAGGGACGAGCTGGCGAATGAGGTGGGCCATGTCATGAATGGTCTCAATCTCGTTGTGGACGAAGAAGACCTGTCCGCCGCGTTCGAGTTCGCGCTCGATGGCCTTGCGGATGACCGTCGGGGAGAAAGGGACAATGAGCGTCTGCACGGCGAGACGACCCGGAGGCGGAGTCTGAATGATCGAGAGATCGCGCAATCCCGTGAGCGCCATGTAGAGCGTTCGCGGGATCGGCGTCGCCGTGAGGGTCAGCACATCCACGCGGCGCCGCAGTTGTTTCAGCCGTTCCTTGTGCGCGACGCCAAAGCGTTGCTCTTCATCAATGATGACCAGCCCGAGATCACGAAAACGGACGTCACGGCTGAGCAGACGGTGCGTGCCGATGACGATGTCCACCGTGCCTTCTTCCAATCCCCGAAGCGTGCGGGCGATCTCGGCTCGCGAGCTGAAGCGGGAAAGCGAAGCGATCGTGATGGGGAAGGGAGCGAAACGGCGAGAGAATGTCCTGTAGTGTTGCTCGACCAGGACAGTCGTGGGGGCCAGTACAGCCACCTGCTTGCCATCCATGACGGCTTTGAAGGCCGCGCGCATGGCGACTTCGGTCTTCCCGAAGCCGACGTCACCGCATAGAAGCCGGTCCATGGGAACCGGTCGCTCCATATCGCGCTTGATCTCCTGCAGGGCGCGCTCCTGATCGGGCGTCAGATCGTATTCGAATCCCGCTTCGAATTCGGCCTGCCAGGGGGTGTCAGGACTGAAGGCATGTCCCCGGATGAGCTTTCGCTCGGCGTAGAGCATGAGCAGCTCCTCGGCCAGATGCTGCATGGAGCGGATGGCGCGCGCTTTGGTCCGAGCCCACGTCAGACCCCCCAGGCGATCCAGTCGCGGCGGCTGTCCATCGGTGCCCGTGTACTTCTGGACCAGATCCATCCGCTCCACGGGCACATAGAGCCGCGCCTCATCGGCATAGCGGATGAGCAGGAAGTCATGGGGGATGCCATCGGGAGCCGTCAACTGGACGAGGCCTTCGAACTGTCCGATCCCGTGATCCACGTGCACGATGTAGTCGCCCGGCTTGAGATCCTTGAAGTCCGACAGGAAAACGGCGCGCGCCCTCTCGGGGCTCGGGCGCGGCCCAGGCGATTCAGGCTCTTCTCGTAGCAGATCGTGCTGGCTGAAGAAGGAGATCCGAAGAGCCGGCAGATGAAATCCGCGCCGGAGATATCCGGTGAGGACGTGAACAGGCCACCGGGCCTTTTCTCCCGGAAGGGGTAACGAGGAAGCCTCCGCTCGGGACAGAAGGTCGGCCGGTACGCCGTGTTCCCCAAGCAGCTTGAGGAAGTACTCACCCAGGGATTTGGATCGGGCGACGAGAAACGTCACCACGCCCGGCGCCGGAGTGAGGGCGCTCAGAAGGTCTCGTGTCGAGGAAGGAGCGAGTTGATGGCTCACAGCTCGGAATTCGACCTCGCGCGGCAGATCCTCTCCAGAAGACGACGCGGCGCGCGCGGAGTCCAGCGCCACAAGCGCCTGTCCCAGAGCATGCAGTTCGATCCGGCGATGCGCTGCCAGGCGCGCCAAAAGCTCCGCCGGTGTGAGAGCATATCGTTCCGGAGGCAGGACGATGCGCCCGTTGTCTCGAGCCCGCTCGTAGCGCGCCTGAAGTGCGTGCCAGAACTGTTCCAGGCGAGGCCAGAGCCTCGCCGCATCGTCTATCACGAGCAGAGCCGAGGGGAGGAGATCACAGAGCGTCCCCTCCAGCGGGCGCGTCAGAGGGGTGAGGAATTCCCATCCCTGAGGAGGCTCGCCCGCATGCGCGGCCAGGTGCACGCGCTTCCGATCGTGCGCGAACTCGGGTTCAGTCCATTCGCGCGCCAGGCGCTCGCTCCACTGCCGGAGATCTTCGGGCCAGAAGAGAAACTCTCGCAAAGGGGCGATGCGCGTGCGATCCAGTCGCCCCGTCGAGCGCTGGGATTCCGGATCGAAGGCGCGCAGCGATTCGATCTGGTCCCCGAAGAATTCCAGACGCACGGGAGCGGACTCCGAAGGCGAGTACACGTCCACGATCCCCCCTCGCCAACTGAACTGGCCGGGCTCTCGAACCGGATCTTCGCGCACGTATCCGACGGCCTGCAGAAAAGCGACGAGCTTCTCGGGAGCGATCTCCTGTCCGGGCGCCAGAGAGAGATCCAACTGCAGAAGCTCTGCCGATGTCGGCGTGCGCAGAAGCAGGGCTTCGGCCTCTACGAGCGCGATCCGGGCCTCCCCGCGCGCAAGCGCCGTCAGAGCGAGCGCGCGCTTTTGCAGGATGGCCGGATGCGGCGAGAGGCCATCAAACGGAGAGGCGTCCAGAGTGGGGACGACGACGACGGCCTGAGAAGCAGGCACCTCTTCACCGAGCAGGCCGAGGAAGAGGCGCACTTCTTCCCCGAGCGCGTCCAGATCGTCATCGGCTCCGACGAAGACCAGGGGACAGGGACGCTCCGGCCCGGAGCCGAGCACACATTCGAGGGCCGCCATCAGAAACGCTTTCGCTCCGGCCGCGTGCACTCCCGAGAGCGCAAGAACCGGGTCCCCGCGCGCGAGCCCTTCGCGGAGGGCGCGCACAGCGGGATCGGCCCGAAGCCGTCGGAGAAGTTCTTCTTGAACGCTCGCCACGGGACGGTTCATGGAGGCGGAGATCATGCCGGGAGGAGCGCGCGGATGCGCTCGATCACACGTGTCGTAGAATAGCCTTCGTGGTAGGGGAGCGAGAGAACGCGTCCTCCGGCCGCTTCGACCTCCTGGCGTCCGACGATCTCTTCGGGAGGCCAATCGCCACCTTTCACCAGAATGTCCGGGAGCAGATCGGCGATGAGTTGGCGTGGCGTGAGGTCATCGAAGATGGTGACATAATCCACGGCCCGCAGAGCGGCGAGCATCTCGGCGCGCTCCCGCTCGGTGAAGATGGGGCGGTCCGGACCTTTCAAGGCGCGTACGGAGGCATCGCTGTTGATCGCCACAATGAGGACATCGCCCAGGCGTCGGGCCTGTTCGAGGAAGCGAATGTGGCCCGGATGCAGAAGATCGAAACAGCCGTTGGTGAAGACCACGCATCGGCCCTGGCGCCGCAGGCGCTCACGTTCCTGTCGCAGCGTGTGCGGATCCAGGATCTCTCCCATACGGGGATCGTCTTCAGCGTCGAGGCTTCAGGATCTCCACGCCGTCCAGATACGGTCGGAGGGCGCGGGGGATGAGAACCGATCCATCCTTCTGCTGGAAGTTCTCCAGCAGAGCGAGCCAGGTGCGCCCCACAGCTAATCCCGATCCGTTCAGCGTGTGCACGAACTCGGGGCGCGCTCCGGGATGGCGCCGGAAACGAATGTTCGCCCGGCGCGCTTGAAAGGCTTCGCAGTTCGAGCAGGACGAAATCTCACGATAGCGGCGCTGGCTGGGAATCCAGACTTCCAGATCGTAGGTCTTGGCCGAAGCGAATCCGAGATCGCCCGTCGAGAGGGCAACGACGCGATAGGGCAGCTCCAGCTTCTGCAGGATGCGTTCGGCATCGCGCGTGAGCTTCTCCAGCTCCTCATAGGAGGATTCCGGCGCCGTGATCTTGACCAGCTCCACCTTATCGAACTGGTGCTGACGGATGAGGCCCCGCACGTCGCGCCCGTAGCTTCCGGCTTCGCTGCGAAAGCAGGGGGTATAGGCCGTCAGAGAGATCGGGAGAGCTTCGCCATCCAGAATCTCGTCGCGATAGAGATTGACCAGAGGGACCTCCGCGGTGGGCACAAGCCAGAGCCCGTCGCCGAACAGCTCGCGGACGCGCGCGGGAAAATCTTCGGATCCCGCGGCTCTGGGCTCCGGGTTGGGAAGGCGCTCGACGAGAGAGCGGTCCACAGCCCAGAAGAGATCGCCCGCGAATTTCGGGAGCTGCCCGGTTCCGATGAGCGTCTCGGTCTTGATGAGCAGCGGGAGCCAAACCTCCCGATATCCGTGCTCGCGCGTGTGAACGTCGAGCATGAAGTTGATCAGAGCGCGTTCCAGTCGAGCGCCCAGGTCGGTGAGCACGGCGAAACGCGCTCCGGAGATCTTGGCCGCGCGCTCCAGATCCAGAATCCCCAGGCGCGTGGCCAGCTCGACATGGTCCTGGGGCTCGAAATCGAACGCACGGGGTTCCCCCCAGCGCCGGACTTCGACGTTGGCCGTCTCGTCGGGACCGATGGGGACCGAGTCATGAGGGAGATTGGGCAGGCTGAGGAGCAGCGCCTGCAGTTCCGCATCCAGACGGGCGATCTCCGCATCCAGTCGCTTGATCTCTTCGCCCACTTCGCGCATGCGCTGGCGGAGCCTCTCGGCCTCCTCCCGATGGCCATCTCGGAGAAGGCGTCCGATCTCCTCACTTGTGCGGTTGCGCTCGGCGCGCAGGGCATCGGCGCGCGCGATGCGCTCGCGGCGTTGAGCATCCAGCCGTTCAAAGTCCTCCAGAGCAGCCGTCAGCCCGCGCCGCGCCAGTTTCTCCCTGACCAGCGTCAGATTCTCTCGGACGAAGCGAAGGTCAAGCATTGCGCCTTTCCCCGCAACGTGTTACAAATTAGCATAGCTTGGGAGAGAACGGCAATCGGTATCAGAGCGCGCCTTGTTCCGCACCTGAGGGGGAAGGGTGCTTCGCGCGCTCCTGCTCATCGCCCGCAGTGTGAGAGGACGTAAGAGGAGTCACGAAGATGCACAAGACGCCAGGGAAAATTCGAAAAGCCGTCTTTCCGGCAGCCGGATTGGGAACGCGCTTTCTGCCGGCGACCAAAGCGCAACCCAAAGAGATGCTCCCGCTTGTGGATAAACCGCTCATTCAATACGCGGTGGAGGAAGCGATCCAAAGCGGGATCGAACAGATCATCATCGTGACCGGGCGGGGCAAAAACGCCATCGAGGATCATTTCGACATCGCCTTCGAGCTGGAGCAAGCGCTCGAGGAGAGGGGAAAGCACGACCAGCGGGAGGAGATTCGTCGGATCGCGGAGATGACGCGTTTCGCCTATGTGCGGCAGAAAAGACCTCTGGGGCTCGGACATGCGATTCTCGTCGCGCGGGATCTGGTGAACGATGAACCGTTCGCGGTTCTGCTGGGAGACGACGTCGTGGATGCGCCGACGCCCTGTCTGAAGCAACTCATGGCCGTCTTCGAGCGCTACCGGGCTCCCGTGGTGGCGCTCCTGCGCGTCGCGGGACCGGAGATCTCCCGGTTTGGCGTTGTGCGGGCCGAGCGGATCGAGTCGCGCCTTTATCGCGTGACCGACATGATCGAAAAGCCCAGACCGGAGGAAGCGCCTTCGGACCTGGCGATCGTGGGCCGGTATATCCTGACGCCCGATATCTTCGAAGAGCTGGAAGTCACGGCTCCGGGAGCCGGAGGAGAGATCCAGCTCACCGATGCGCTACGGGCTCTTTTGCGGCGGCGACCGATCTACGGGTATCTGTTCGAGGGCAAGCGGTATGATGCCGGAGATAAGCTGGGGTTTTTGATCGCCACTGTGGAGCTGGCGCTCAAGCGGGAGGACATCGGGAGTGCCTTCCGCGAATATTTGAAGGGGTTGAAGCTCTGAATGTTTCGTCTTCCGCAGCGACGCGTCCCGGCATGGGCTCACGAGGTGGATGAAGCGCGAGCCGCCTATGAAGCGCTCGCTCCGCTGCCCGCCGAGCGTGTGGCCGAGCTGGCCGGATGGCTCCTTCAGGAGCAGGTCTATCAGGAGATGCGCCTGGACGGGTATCGGCTCGAGCGGGAGCGCGTGCGGCAACTTCTTCTGGAAGGAGAAGCGGCGCGCGCTCCCGAAGAAGCCCTCGCGCTCTGCTTCGCCGAAGCCGTGCGATACTTGAGCGCATATGTCACCCGCGGTTTGGAGGAGGGACGGCCGGTCGAGCTGACGCTCGATGTGCTTCTGGAGCTGATGCGTCTCAGCTCGGGACGGGATCATCAGGGGCCGGACTTGCTGCGTCAAAGGCGCATCAATCCCCTCTATCCGGAGCACGATCCTTGTGCGCCCGAGGAGCTGCCGCACCTGCTCCGTCTCGCTCTGGAGTGGTTCACGGCCGAGAGCTTCGCCGAGTTGAACCCGGTCGAGCAGGCAACTCTGGTGCATATTCGGCTCATGGATCTGCAACCTTTCGAGAGGTCGTATCAGCGCGTGGCGCGCTTGGCCTGCAGTCTCTACACGCTGCGCGCGGGACTGCCTCCTCTGATCATCCCCGCGGAAGCGGCCTCCGTCTATTACGAGGCCCTTCTGTCGGGATTGCGTATGGCGACGCAGCCCCTTCTGGAGCTGTTCGCGCGGCTGCTTGTGGGCACGCTGCAGACGCTCCGACAGCTCGTCACAGAGAGCGCGTGAGCCGGGGGAAGGCCTGACGCGAAAGGGATGGGGGTTCGAGAGAAGCATGAACGCACGTCGGATCGAAGCCAGCGAAGGACAAGTCGTCGAGTTCCTCGATGAGGAGACCCCACGTCTGGGGCTCGTCCTCAAAGTCGGCCGGGGGAGATGGCACCTTTTGGATGAGCGGGGACGCGAGAATTCCGTCTCTCCGATGCGCGTCTATCTCGTGCACGAGCTCAAGCCCGTGTCGAGAGAAGACTTCCTGCCGCTTCTGGAAGCGCTTCGAGCGCAGATCGAAGCCCGGCGTCGGGAGATCGAGCTGGAGCTGCTGTGGGAGAGCCTGAAGGGGGAGGAGCGGGAATATACGCTTCCGGAGCTGGCGGAGCATTATTTCGGGACGATCTCGGCCATTGCGCAGTCGGCGATGCTGCGCGCTCTTTGGGAGGACCGGTTCTACTTCCGGCGCCGAGGAGTGCATTTCACCCCCCGCTCGTCGGAGGATCTGGAGCGGTTGCGTCATCAGGAGGCCCAGCGCCGACAGCGCGCCGAGTTCAAGGCGCGCGTCCTCGGGTGGCTTCGCCAGGTGCTCGCCTCCGAAGAACCGGTGGAGGTCTCCGAAGAATGGGTGAGCGTCGTGGATCAGGTGGAAAGCTTCCTGCGGCGCCGGCAGATGCCCGAGGTCGCGCGATGGCTCGCCGAGGTTGATGAGAATCGCGCGCCGCGCGAGATCGCCTACGACGTGCTCGTGAAAACGGGGCGTCTGGACGCCACAGCCGATCCCTTCCTCATTCTCGCCGGATTGGATACGTCTTTTCGCGCCGGGGTTCTGGAAGCCGCCGAACGACTCGTTCCTTTCGCCGGAGACTCGGATCGGGAGGATTTCACCCGCGCGTGGACGGTCTCCATTGACGATGAGGAGACCGAGGAGATTGATGATGCCCTCAGCGTGGAACCGCTGCCGGGAGGGTGGCGTCTGGGGATTCACATCGCCGATGTCGCGCATTATGTTCGCAAAGGGGATGCGCTCGATGAAGAGGCCGCCCGACGGGGCGTCACCGCCTACTTGCCGACCGAACGCGTGCTCATGTTCCCCGAGCGGCTCTCCTGCAACCTGGCGAGCTTGCGGGAAGGGGAACTGAGACCGACGCTCAGCCTGCTTCTGCAGACCGATGCGGAAGGGAACATACGGGAAGCGACGCTCGTCCCCGGAATGATTCGCGTCACGCGACGGCTCAGCTACGATGAAGCCGACCGGCTCCTGGCTGAGGATTCCGGAGAGGAAGGGAAGCGGTTGCGACATCTCCTGCGATGGGGGCAGCGATGGGCTGCCGAGCGATTCCGGCGCGGAGCCCTTTGGCTGCGACGCCCTGAAGTGAAGGTGCGCGTCCGGGATGGCCTCATTCGCGTCAAGCGCATTGATCCGGGATCCCCGGCTCGACTTCTGGTGAGTGAGCTGATGATCTTGATGAACCACCTCGCGGCGGAACAGGCCGTGCGGCGCGGAATTCCCATCATCTTCCGCACTCAGGATCCTCCCGCCTGGCCGCTCAGCGAGGAGCTGCGCGAGCAGTTGCGCGCCACCTACGATCCGCTCCTGCTGGAACAGGTCATCCGGGGACTTCAGCGCTCGCGCCTCTCGCTCTCTCCACAACCTCATGCCGGGCTCGGTGTGAGCGCCTATACGCAATGGACCTCTCCCATTCGACGGTTCGCCGATCTGGTCGTGCAGCGGCAGATCCGAGCGGCCCTTCTCGGCGAGCCCTACCCGTATGAGCGGGAGGAGCTTCTGGAAGTCCTCGCGGCAGCCGAAGCCGTCGAGCGGGACGTGCGCGCTCTGGAGCAGCGGGCTCAGCGCTACTGGTTGCTCCAGTATATCCGGCAACTTCCAGACGACACGGAGTTCGAAGCCGTTGTGCTCCGGCGGGCTCGCGAGGGGTATGACGTCGAACTCACGGAGTGGCTCCTGCGGGGAAAGATGCGCACACATCAGGAATGGGAGCCGGGTGCCTGCCTGCGCGTCCGGCGCGAGGAGAGCGATCCCCAAACGGGCCTCTTGTGGGTGAGACCCGCCTGAGGCGGGGTCTTGAGGAGACCACACGAGCACATCCTGAAAGGAGGTTCCGATGATCACCGTTCCGAAATTGACCTTGCACGATGCCAAGATCATTCTCGAAGCCGCCGAACGGAAAGCGCAGGAGATCGGCGTGCCCATGGATATCGCCGTCGTGGATGATGGAGGCCATCTTCTGGCCTTCTATCGCATGGATGGAGCCAAGATCACCAGCATTGATATCGCCATCAATAAGGCCTTCACGGCAGCCGGGACTCGAAAAGCGACGCACGAGTATGCCGAGATCGCGCAGCCGGGAGGGCCGGCCTTCGGCATCCACGTGAGCAATCAAGGGCGGTTCATGATCTTCGGAGGCGGCGTGCCGATCGTCGTGGACGGATACGTCGTCGGAGCCGTCGGATGCAGCTCGGGAACGCCCGAGCAAGATCGGCTGGTCGCCCAGGCGGGTATCGAGGCCTTCTTGGCCTCGCTCAGGCAAAAGTAACCATCCCGCGGGTATACTATTCGGCGCGCGTTCCTTCGGCTCACCGAGGGGGGAGTTTCTTGTCTCAGCGCGCGGGCGTTTGGTATATTCGAGAGCGCGATGGGAGATGAGATTGCCGAACGCATCGCGAGCGTGCGCGAGCGCATGGGCCGCGCCGCCATGCGCGCCGGGCGTTCACCTGAGGAGATCACGCTTGTGGCGGTGACCAAAGGCGTTTCTGTCGAACGCATTCGCGCGGCTATAGCTGCCGGCCTCACCCACTTTGGCGAGAATCGCGTCCAGGAAGCCGAGCGAAAAATCGCCGAGATCGGCGCGTCGGTCACCTGGCATCTGGTGGGACACCTGCAATCGAACAAGGCGCGAAAGGCTCTTCGGCTGTTCCACATCATTCATTCGCTGGACAGCGTGCGGCTGGCCCAGCGGCTCGATCGGATAGCGGGGGAAGAGGGACGAAGACTTCCGGTCCTTCTGCAGGTGGATCTGGCCGGCGAACCGACGAAATTTGGCATTCCGGTGGAGCAGCTTCTGGAGGTCGCGCGAGCCTGTCGCGCGTTTGAACATCTGGACATTCGGGGATTAATGGCCATTCCTCCGTATTGTGAAGATCCCGAGCAGGTCCGCCCGTACTTCCGTCGCCTGGCTCAATGCCTGCGCGAGCTGAACGCGCAGGGGCTCTGGGAGCCGCCCCTGACGGAACTCTCCATGGGCATGAGCCATGATTTCGAGGTCGCTATTGAGGAAGGGGCGACGATGGTCCGCATCGGCCGCGCTATCTTCGGGGAGCGTCCGGAATGAGCCTGATCGGGGCGATCTTCGAGGCGATTCGGGGACTGCTGTGGGTGGCCTTCATCGTGGGCATCGCTCTGGTCCTAGCGCGCCTTCTGGTGGATGGATTGCGCCTGAACCCCTTCGGATGGTTTCCCTACCTGATCCGCAGATGGAGCGAACCGCTCTTGATGCCCTTGCGGCGCACTCCTCTGGCGTTCTCCTCGCGGTATGATCTGGCGCCGATTCTCTTCATCATCCTGGCGATTCTGATTCTGGCTTTCGGCTTGCATTTTATCGGGGACATCCAGCGTGCCGTCCTGGGATTTGGGCTGGCCGCGCGCTTGCTTGCGCTCTCGCGGTTTGGCCCGGGCGTCCGGCATCTCATCGGACATGCGCTTTTGCTCGCGCTCTCGCTGGCCATGATGTGCGTCATCTTCGGAGTCGTCTTCTCCTGGATCGGTCTTTACCGGGGGCGCCTGGTGCGCTTCATCTGGTGGGGATTTGAACGGATCACAACTCCGCTGCGGCGCTTCGTCCCCCCGGTGGGGATGTTCGATCTGACGCCCCTTGTCGCCTACTTCGGGCTTTTGATTCTCTCCTGGCTTGTTCAGATGGTGTTTCTCCAATAGCCGCGGTGGGCAGCCCACGGGAGGAGAGCTGTCACGATGTCCCTTGTGCCCATTCGCGTCCGAACCTATTCGGGATATCGGGGAGAGCAACGCCCCACAGCCTTCGAATACGAAGGGCGGTGGATCGAAGTCGAAGAGCTGCTTGACGAAGCCCTCGAACTGCGGGCCGAGCGGCTGTGGAGGCGATTCCGCATCCGAGCCGAAGGGCATGTTTTCATCTTGTGGCGTCAGGAGCAACAGGGTCAGTGGATGCTGGAAGAGGTGTGAACGATCAGCCTTGCTTTGTGATGCCAGAAGCGGGTTCATTCCAGATCAGCGACATGCGCATGGGCTGTAGCCTTCGTTTGAACGGGTCCAGGACCAGCCCTAAGATCTCCAGGGTGACCACACCCAGCAGCGCTTCGTCATTGGCCTCCCCTAAGATCACCGGAGTATGGCACTCCCCTTGGGGGAGAATGATGTAGCACTCCGGGACTTTTCGGGTGATCGTGCTCCCATCAGCGAACGTGAAGGTGTGCTCGCGCTTCGGGGATAGGCCTATCGCCTGCCAGACCTTCTCAGGGAGCAGCGTGTAAGTCGCCCCGCTATCCACAAGGAAGCGCACGTCGCTCTCGGTCCCGGTCGACCCTCTGACTTTCCCTTCGATGTAGATGATGCCCATGTCCGTTCATCTCCACGCGTGAGGCATCGCTCTGGATCACGCACCCGTGTAGAAGGATACCGCCATCGGAGCGGCATCGCAATGGGTCCCCTCCTGCGCTTCTCCTGAAGGGTCAGGCCGTTTCCCGGGAATCTGTTCCAGAAGCACCCTGCGTTCAGAGCAGAGCCCGAGCGCATTGTGATGCCTCTTGCGGTTCAGCGCGTTGAAATCGAGAGCGCGCATCTCCTCTTGGGCACCACGAGCGCATTGAGGATTCGCTCCTGGACCCTCGCTTTGGTCACCGGGCTTTTATCTTTCCGGTATATCTGAGGCGGACGGGATACCCTTCTAAGACCGTCGGAATCCCTTCGACTCTTTCGATCGGGATCTCCACCAGCACTTCGATGTAAGGTCCCTGGGCATCCTGCCCGTCGCTGATGCCCACGACTCCGGGCACCTGCAGGAGCCTCTCTCCATGTCGCTTCAGCACTCTCTCGAGAGACTCCCGCTTCTTCGTCATGTCCTGTCTCCTGTGACCAGGCGGACTTTCAGGGCCTTGAGCACAGCCCGGATGGGATTGGCGAAGGTCATATTCTCCAGCTCCGATCCGGCGAAAAGCAGTCCCACGGCCCGTCCCTGCAGATCCACGATCAGCGACCCCGAATCCCCTCCGGCGCTGAAAGGAATCCTCCCGCCTTCGATCCTGAGCTGCCCTTCAAACAGGGCCGCCTTCCCATCATAATCCACCCAGATCTTGGCATAAAGTCCGCTGAGAAGCCCCTGGGTGTGCCCGGTTGTCCGCCCATGCTTTTGGACGATAAGTCCTCGCCTGGGCTTTCCCAGGCCTCTGACCTTCCCAATGGAGCAGATCTGGGCTGTCACTCTCCCGAGATCCGTTTCGGCGAGGGCCGCGTCCACGTGATTGGGTTGGCCATCGAAGGCGATGGGCACGAAGGAGGAAAGCCTTCCGATCTCGTAACGCGCTGTGTTTTTCCCTCCATCATAGGGGCCGGGTTGCAGGATCGGATCTCCCGGTTGAGCGGCATTGTTGTTAGCGAGCACATGGTTATTGCTCAGGATGAAGAGCCCGCGACCGTCCTGGACCAGGCATCCGAACGTGCCGGCGGTGATTTGGGGATGTCCTATGGAGACTCCCGCAGGAACCGGCCGCTTGAGATAACGCTGCTTGAGACGCGTGCAGGCCGTTCTGTGCGACGCGCCGGCGGCGAAGCAATTTTGAACGTCGAGGGCTGTCCGCAGAACCTCTCCCTTCAGGCGTACGAGGCGCTCTCCAGGGATGAGCCAGCGCGCGATCGTCTTCCGTTCCTCTTTCGAGAGGCGCAGGTCGAATGTTCTCGCCGGGGGAGGGCAGCGGATAGAACCCAGGGCGATGACATCGGTGGGGATGCCTCGTACCTCCGGGGGGATGCGCACTTCGGGAGGCAATTCTCTCATCGGGAGCTTGCGCCGAACGAACAGGCAGACACACACCTGAGGGGTCATGTGTCCCCCTCTTTGTTTGAAGCCGATGTCCAGCCCCAGGAAGTGATCGGGATCGGTCGGCAGATAGGGGAGAAACTCGCCCGTGGCCTCCTTCTCTCTTCTCGCGGTCACGGCTTCGGTGAATCGGATCGCGCGTTCCCGGAAGACCCAGGCTTCCAACTCCTCAAAGGCGCTGAGCACTCGCTCCTCGGACAGCTTCATTGGGGCATCTCCTTGGCTGATGTACACGAGGCGGATTTCCTGTACCACAAGCTTCCCTGCTCGTCAAGCCTCGGAAGAGCGAAGCGGGCGTTCGAGGAGAAGATTGGCTTGCCAAAGGTGAGGGACTTTCGTAGTATACAGAGATGAACAGGTGAAGGGCCCCTGGCGCGATCCGGAGATCGCGCAGAGACCCCATCAGGGGAGAGCGCGCGAGCGGGAACGAGCGGAATGGCGAAAACGTTCAAGAAACCGGTGATTGCGGCCTCGACATATTTGAACTCGGCTCCTTTGTGCTACGGTTTCCTTCACGGGTCGCTCCGGGAGACGGTTCTTTTTCTCCCGCACGTGGCTCCGGCGACGTGTGCCGAGCTGTTGCGCGACGGTCAGGTGGATGCCGCCTTGATTCCGGCCATTGAGTATCAGCGGATCGAGGGTTTGGTGATCGTCCCCGGGATTGCGGTCGCCTCTTGGGGGGAAGTGCAGAGCGTCTTTCTCGCCGCGCGCCAGCCGATCGAGCGGGTGCGCCGCGTCGCTCTGGACATCAGCTCGCGGACCGGAGCGGCTCTGACGCGCATCTTCTTCGAACATTTTTGGGGCCGTCGCGTGGAGTATATCCCCTGGCCGCCGGATGTGGAGGCGATGCTCTCGGTGGCCGAAGCGGCTTTGCTCATCGGAGATCCGGCGCTTCGCGTGCGTTTCCATCGCCGCGATCTCCTCATCTACGACTATGCCCGATTGTGGCGGCAGTTCACGGGGAGACCTCTGGTCTTCGCCTTCTGGGCTGTTCGGGAGGATCGTCTGGAGCGAGGTCGTGCCGTGGACTTCTGGACGGCGAAGGAGGAGGGACTGCGACATCGGGATCGGATCGTCGCGCATTATGCGGAGGCGCTCGATCTCCCGCCGGCGTTCCTTCAGCGGTATCTGGAGGAATCGGTCGCGTATGATCTGGACGAGGAGGGGGTATCGAGTCTGGCGCTCTTTTACGATCTGGCCCATCGGGTGGGGAGTGTCAGCGGTGTGCGACCTGTGCGCTTTCTTCCGACGCCATGACACAAAGGGGCTCTCCATGCGATCGAGAGATCGCGTGGGGTCCCCGCAAGGAGGGTGCGGTGAGACGAGGGACGGTCGTGCTGCTTGTGCTCATCCTGTGGGGAGGGGAACGTTCCATCAGCGGGCAAGGGGGTCTCCCCACGCCCTCGAGAGATCGCGTGAGGTCCCCGCAAGGTGCGCCCGCGGCTCCGGAAGCGTCGCGCCAGGTGACGGCGACGGTCATCGGCGGATCGAGCACGGGGCTTTTTGGGACTTTCAGCGTGCGCACGCTCGGCCGGGGAGAATGGAACTGGGGCGTCTTCTGGAATAACTTCGATCGAGACCCCGGGGATGTGGACGTCAACCAGATCCCCGTGAATTTCACTCTGGGGCTGACCGATCGGATCGAAGTCTTCGGCAATGTGGACTTTTTCCAGCAGGTGACCACACGCCAGCCCTTTCTGCTGAGCGGAAGCGGATTTAATCTCGGGCGCTTGCGTTTCGGAGGGCCGGGAGCGGATCCCCTTCAGGCTTTCGGTCCGCCCCGAGGGGGGAAGGATGGGGCGGCGTTCTTTCCGGGGACGAGCGCTCCGGGCGGGGGCATTCTTCCGGCGCTGGGAGCCCTGGCCTTTCGCTTCCCGGGATTCGGTCCGTTCGATCGGCCCAGTTACTACAACGACTTCCCCTTCTTCCCCTTCGCCGATCTGAGTGGTCCGCGCATGTCCTCCAACGGGCTCGGGAATTTCACCCTGGGGATGAAGATCGCGCTTTCGGATCCCGATCGGCGCATCGCCTGGGGAGTGGCCACGCTGCTGCGTATCCCCTCGGCGCGTCACTTCTCGGCTCTGGCTCATGGGCGCGGCGCCGGAGCCGTGGATGGAGGACCCGTGGTGATCCTGAGCGAGAATCTGTGGGGGCAACGCCTGCGCCTGCATCAGAACATCGGCTACATCTTCACCGGAGCCGTTCATCGGGGCGGAGTGAAAATCCTGGATCGCCGGAACGAACTTCTGCTCAATGCCGGGATGGAGCTGGGGCTTCATCGGGCGATCGTCTACAC
The DNA here is from genome assembly GCA_964615335.1 of uncultured Clostridia bacterium. Classification (GTDB taxonomy): domain Bacteria; phylum Acidobacteriota; class Blastocatellia; order HR10; family HR10; genus HR10. The sequence goes on along the minus strand of CAZTMT010000007.1, from coordinate 41,918 downwards.
GGCTGAGCTGAACTCGAAGGTCTTCGTCGGTGGGGGAACGCCCTCGCTGAACCCGGTGAATCCGATGGATCTGGTCCTGGGCGCGCGGTTCCTCTTCGCCGAGGGGCGGTTTCAATTGGGAGGTGGCTGGCGCATGTTCCTGACTAATGCCGATCGGCGCGCGTTCTTCTCGGAGGATCCGGTGCTGGTCTCCGTCGCCAAGGACGATGCCAATGGATTTGTCATCACGCTCGGTGTGGGGCGTCGTCGAGCCCGTCCGATCCCTCCGCCTCCGAATCGGCCTCCGGTCATCACGGCTTTGGAAGCCGATAAGGAGCGAGTGACCGATGGAGAGCCAGTTCATTTCACGGCCCGGGCTTACGATCCCGATGGGGATTTCCTCATCTACACCTGGGAGACGACAGCCGGGCGCATCACGGGGACTGGGCCGAGCGTCACGCTCGAGACTCGCGGGATTAATCCGAACATCGGGGCTCCGCCTGTCCGCGTGACGGTCACGGTCACCGTGGATGATGGGCGGGGCGGATCCGATACGGCCAGCAAGACGATCACCGTGCTGGCGCCGACTCCTCCTCCACCCCCTCCGCCACCGCCGAACCGTCCGCCGCGCATCGAAGCGATCGAGATCAGCGTCGTGGGAACGCCTCAAATTGCGGGGCAGTTCACCGATGGAGACCTGCTCGCCATTCGCGCCGTCGCGACGGATCCGGATGGAGATCCGCTGACCTACATCTGGTCGTCCTCGCAGGGCACGATCGAGGGGACGGGGCCGCAGGTGCGGCTCAATACGACAGGCTTCACGGCAGGTCCGGGAGCGCCGCCGGTCTCCGTCACAATCGGGCTTCGCGTGGAGGACGGACGCGGAGGAAGCGATTCGGATTCCCGAACCATTCTCGTGCATGCGCTTCCGCGTCCGACGCCCATTCCGGCGGGCGAGCTGTTCTTCCCGCAGAACGCGGCGCGCATCACCAACGAACATAAGGCGGCTCTGGATGATGTGGCCGATCGCTTGCTCCGGGATCCGCGGGCGCGTCTGGTGATTCTCGCCTACTCGGATCGGAGCGAGGTCCGGAATGTGGCGCGTCGTCGGGCTGAGAACGCGAAGGCTTATCTGGTCACGCGCCGGCGCATCGATCCGAATCGAATCATCATCCGGGTCATCGGCAGCGCGCGACCGCATCCCAGTGGAGAGCGGCGGATGAACCGCCGGCTCGAGTTGTGGATCGTTCCGGAAGGGGCGGAGATGCCCCGGTGAGCTTCTGTGGCGCGACAGGTGAGCCTCCCTCCCCCGGGGAGGCTCACGGTGCTCCGCCGGAAATTTTGGAACTCTTTCACCCGCAGAGCGTCCCAATCAAAGGATTCGCCTTCAGAGGGATAAGGTGGTATCATACAGCAGGAACGCCATGTGCATGCGGATCAATTTAGCTCGCGAGCCCTTTCGGAATCGCCGAGTGTGGATTCTCGGCCTCGGTCTTCTGGTGTGTCTGGGCTTGGGCGTGGGCCTGAATCTGGCTGCGCGCCGGCGGAGTCTTGCCCGACAGACCGAAGCTCTGGCCGAGCTGGTCCGGCAGCAGGAAGGGGAGATCCGGCGCCTTCGAGGGCAAATCCCCCCTCCGGTCGCTCCGGAAAAGCTGTCTCCGTTTGAGCGCGAGGCTCTGCGCTCGGCTGCGCACCTGATTGAGCGACGCCTCTTCCCGTGGTCGCACCTTCTGCGGGATCTCGAACAAGGGCTCGTCGCCAATACGCGCGTGACGTCCATCCGTGTGGCGCCGGAAGAGTCGGCCTCCGGGGACCTGTGGAATTCGGGAGGCACCCCTGCTCGGGTCTCGCTCACCCTCATCGGGCGGGATCTGCAGGACGTGCTCCATGTTCTGGAACGGCTGCGCGCTTCCGGACGTTTTCGCAATTTCCGACCGAAGAAGCAGAGCCTGCTGGAGGGGACAAACGAAGCGGAGTACGAGCTGGACGTCACCTATCTCCCTGAGACGCGGATGGCCCAGAACGGAGGAAGGCCGTGATCCTTGTCCTTCGCAATGGGGTTTTGTGGCGAGCCCGCCGGATGGGCCCGATCGAAGCTGTCTTCGGGCTCACCGCCGTGGCCGTCGTGGGGATTCTGGTGGCGTTCTTCTGGAATGTCGAGCGGAATCGCCAGAAGATGGAAGAAATCGAGCGGCGATTTCAAGAGAATCAACAGGTGATCCACATGCTCCGGCAGCGCGTGGCGGCTGTGCGCGCCACCTCTGGGGCCGAAGCGCCGACGCCTGAAACCGTCCGTCAGAGCCTCCGCACGTTCGAACAGAAGTATCTGCCCGACCCGGACCTGGGCCTGTCGCGAGTGCTCGGCGAAGTGAATCGCATGGCTCGCGAGAGCGGAGTCGCTCTCTCTTCGGACATCATGTTCCACTCGCTTGAGGAAGCGGAGTATCGTCCGGGGACAGCAGCGCGATCCAGCGGGCGAGATTTTTACCCGGGGTTGCGCCTGTCGCTCACTGTCAGCGGGGAGTATCCGAACGTGAAGCGCTTTTTGACCGCTCTGGAGCAGAATCCGCTTCTGCTGATCGTGGAGTCCTTGACTTTGAAGAGCGTGGAGGGTGGGACGCGCCCGGCGGCCGCCTCGGGCGGTTCCCTGTCTCTGGAGATCACCCTCTCGGCTTACTTCCGGCGGTCGGAAGGAGAGTCCTCATGACGCGAGAGGTTTCGAAGAAACGGCTTGTGGTTTTAAGTCTGGTGCTTCTGGTTCTGCTCATTTTCTGGCTTCGGGACGTCGGATCCGATTCCCCTCCGGGGTCTTCCGAGCGCGCGAAGCCGACGGTTCCGACGCCAGAGAATCGAGCCGGACGCTCACCGGGTTCTGTGTCCGACAGGGCGTCGGCCTCGGGTGTCTCGGAGGAGGGTTTTCGCCCTCTGCCGCTTTTTGCTCTGGAGCGGATTCGGAGCGCTTCAAGTCCTGACGGTCGCAACATCTTCGTCTACTACGTCCCGCCGGCTCCGGTCCTTCCCTCGGAGCCCAGGACGCCTCCTCCGAATCTTCGCGTGACGTCTCTGGTGCCCGAATCGGTCTACGCGCGCACAGGGGACGTCGTCCTTCGCGTGCGCGGGGAGCACTTTCCCGAAGATGTGCGTGTTTTCGTCAACGGGCAGGAGCAGCCGACCCAGCGCGTCAGTGCGACGGAGCTTGTGGCGACCCTGGGGCGTCACTGGATCGCCTCGCCGGGCAAGCTGATGATCCTCGTGCGCAATGATCGGGGGGATTTCTCCGCTCCGATGACACTGACGGTCCTGGAGCCGCCCGCGCCTGGCTATAAATATGTGGGCCGTATTGATGATCTCGTCTTTTTGGCCAGCGGGGAGGATCGCTATGCCGTTCGTCTGGGTCAGCTCGTGGACCCGAAGAAAGGGAACCGATGGCGCGTCACCGCGGCCTCGGATACGCATGTGGTGATTCAGGACGTCGTGCTGGGTGTGACGCACCGCGTGGAGATGGAGGCGGTTCAGACGGCAGCCGCCTCGCCGACGCCCGCGCCGATGACGCCCCTGGATCGTCGGCGCCTGCTACAGGAGCGCCTGCGGCAGCAGATGGAGGAGATGAACGAGCCGGAGCCGGAGGAGCCACAGGATCAGGTCTTGCCCGAAGAGCAGCAGGAGCTGTTGCAGAGACAGCAGGTACAACCGATGACGGGGCCGCAGGGACAACCTCTGACGCCGCAACAGATTCGGCAGCGGATTCAACAGCAGTTGCAGCAGTTGCGGACTCGGCCTCGCAATTGGTAGGAGGGAGTGAAGGATGCGTTTTCCGCTCCCGCGCCAGAAGATATCGAAGGCAGCCGAGCGAGGATATGCCTTGCTGGCGCTCATCGCGGCGATGACAGTCATGGGGATTCTCGCCGCGGGATATGTCCCGCATCTGGTCCGGCAGATGCAGCGAGAGCGCGAGGAGGAGATGCTCTTTCGCGGTCTGCAGATCGTCAATGCGATCGCGCAGTACGTCCAGATGACGGGGCGGTACCCCTCTTCGCTGGAGGAGCTGGTGCGGGGATTCTCCGTGCAGACGCCTCGCGGACTGCGCCGCGTGCGCTTCCTTCGCCCTTCGGCTCTTGTGGATCCGATGACCAATGGGGAATGGAAAGTCGTGCGGCCCGGAGATCCGGTGCTGCGGCGGTTCGTCGAGGCCTATTTGGAAAGCATCCAACAGCCGGCCAATCCGATGCTCTTGCAATTTCTGCAGCCTGGGATGACGATCGCACTCCCGGGACGTTCGCCGGCCCTGCCGGCGCGACCCCAGCGGTTCCGAGGTCCCACTCCCAGAGGCGTCACCAGCTCTTCCCCGGCAGAGGTGGTCTCCCAGACCCCTTTTCCCAGCGAGGAAGGAGCCGGGCCGATCCTGGGCGTTGTGAGTCGGAGCGAGAGGAAGACGGTTCGCGTGTACTATGGCCTGGATCGGTATAGCGACTGGCCCTTCGTCTTCATCCCTGTCTTACCGGCGGCCGTGGGAGAGGCGCGTCTTCGCGCGGCCTTGAATCCCGCGATGTTCCCGAGCGACCCTCTGGCACGCTTGCTTGAGGCAAGGATCCCGGGACCGCGCCGCGTCGTGCCCCAGAGGCCAGCCGTTCAACCAGGGATTCGGAGGTGAGAGGGAAGATGGCGGAGTACCTTTTTCGCGTGGGGACACCTTCGGGAGAGATCACCCTGCGCCGGGTCGAAGCCATGAGCCCGGAAGAGGCGCGACAGCGCCTGGAACGTGAAGGGTATCGCGTGTTCACCCTCGCGCAGAGAAGGCCCTGGACCTGGACCTGGCGCATCTCGGGGCGTCGGGTGAAGCTGGAGGATTTCCTCCACTTCAATCAGCAACTGGCCGCGCTCATACGCGCCGGGTTACCCGTTCTGCAAGCCATCAGCATGCTGGCGCGCCGGCAGAGCCATCCCGCCTTGCGGAGCGTGCTGCGAGATATCGAGGATCGGATTCGCGAGGGAACACCCCTTTCGCAGGCTTTCGCGTCGCGCAGCGACGTCTTCCCGCGACTGTATGTGGCAGCCCTTCTGGCCGGGGAGCGCTCGGGGAATCTCGATGAGATGCTTCTGCGCTACATCGCCTACACGAAACAGATGGTCGCTCTCAAGCGGCGCGTCCGTGCGGCGATGGCCTATCCGATCTTTCTGCTCTGCGCCTTGACTCTGCTGGTCGCCGTGATGACCGGCTTTGTCATCCCGCGCTTTCGAATCATCTACGAGGATTTCGGGGGGGAGTTGCCGCTGATCACGCAGATCGTCCTGGGGATTGGACAGGGCGTGCGCGAGAACCTCCTGTGGGGGATTCCGGTTCTCCTCGCGCTGATCGGAGGGCTCGCGGTCTGGCGCCGGACCGAGCGCGGACGCGCGGCGCTCGACGCTCTGCTGTTGAAGCTTCCGATCATTGGACCTATTGTGCGCGATCTATCCGTCTCGCAACTGGCCCGCAGTCTGGCGACGCTGTTGCAAGGGGGGATCACGCTGGTCGAATCGTTTCGCGTGGCCAGCGAGACGCTCACCAATCGCGTCCTGGCCCGTTCGTCCAGCCTCGTTCTGCGGCGCATTCAGGAGGGTCAGGCTTTCGCCGAGAGCCTCGAAGAGGCGGGATGGTTCCCCCCTCTGGCCGTGGACATCGTCCGCGTGGGGGAACGCGCCGGAAGCCTCAAGGAGATGCTCGATGAGCTGGCCAATTTCTACGATGCCGAGCTGGAGGTGAAACTCAATCAGGTGACCACGCTCATTCAACCGGTCATGCTCGTGCTCATGGCCGGTCTGGTCACCTTCGTCCTGCTGGCCATGTATCTGCCGCTGTTCACCTTCATCTCGACCTTGGGAGCCAAGTGAGAGATCCCTCACGGAGGGAAAGGGTATGGCCGAGAACACCTATTTCGAAGCCCTGAGCGCGAAAAATGGGGGGAACGCCCAGGTGGCTTCCGATCCGTTTGTGGAAGAACAGCGCGCGCGCCGTCTGGCCGAGCGCTATCGGCTGCCCTATCTGGACCTGACGCGCGTGCGCATGGATCAGGAGTTGCTGCGACTCCTGCCGGTTGAGCTGATGGTGCAATATCGCTTTGTGCCCGTGCAGCGGGAGGGGGATGCTCTGGTCGTGGCAGTCGCCGATCCCACCGATCTGGATCGCCTCGATGAGATCCGCGTGCGCTTGAAGGAGAGAGTGCGCTGGGCCGTAGCGACCCCTTCGGCGATCGAAGCCGTTCTCACGCGCGGGGATGCCTCGCAGCGCGTCCTGGATGAGACGACCGAACATCTGCGCGTGGCGCTGGTGAAGGAGACCGAGCAGGGGGAGGAGGATCTGGATCTGGATCGGCTCATGGGCGATCGCGAGATGAGTCCGATCGTGAAGCTCGTGGATTCGGTCATCCTCACGGCTCTGGAGCGGCGAGCCAGCGATATTCATATCGAGACGCAGGCGTCCGAAGTCGTGATCAAGTACCGCATTGATGGCGTCCTCTATCCCGCGGGGCCGCCGATTGACATTCAACATCATCAGACGATCATCTCGCGCATCAAGGTGATGTCGGAGCTGGACATCGCCGAGCGGCGCATCCCGCAGGATGGCCGATTCCGCGTGCGCGTGCGCGGGCGCACGATTGACTTCCGCGTCTCGATCATGCCGACCATTCATGGCGAAGACGCCGTCATCCGAATCCTCGACAAAGAACAACTCAGCGAGAAATTCCGCGACCTGCGCCTGGACGTGCTCGGATTCGACGCCGAGACGCTGCGGAAGTTCCGCCACTTCATCCGCGAGCCCTACGGGATGATCCTCGTCACCGGCCCCACCGGCTCGGGCAAGACGACGACGCTCTATGCGGCCATCAACGAGATCCGAACCGGCGAGGACAAGATCATCACGATCGAGGACCCGGTCGAGTATCAACTGAAGGGGGTGACACAGATTCAGGTCAACGAGAAGAAGGGACTGACCTTCGCGCGCGGGTTGCGCTCCATTTTGCGTCACGATCCGGACAAGATCATGGTCGGGGAGATCCGCGATCCGGAGACGGCGCAGATCGCCATTCAGTCGGCGCTCACGGGGCATCTGGTCTTTACGACCGTGCATGCCAACAATGTCATTGACGTCATCGGGCGGTTCTTGAACATGGGCGTGGAGCCGTACAACTTCGTCAGCGCGCTCAATTGTGTGCTGGCGCAGCGGCTCGTTCGCGTGCTCTGCCCCCAGTGCAAGCGCCCCTACACACCCAGCGATCAGGAGCTTCTCGATTCGGGATTGCCTCCGGAGGAATTTCGCACTCGCACCTTCTACGAGGCCGTCGGATGCGATCATTGCAATTGGACAGGATATCGCGGGCGCACGGCCATCCATGAGCTTCTGGATATGACCGACAATATTCGCGAGCTGATCATCGCGCGACGTCCCGGATCCGAGATCCGGCGAGCGGCGCGGGCCGAAGGGTTGCGCACGCTGCGCGAGTCGGCCGTCCAGAAGGTTCTGGAAGGCATCACGACGTTGCGCGAGATCAACCGCGTGACTTTTGTGGAGTGAGGGATCATCCGGTCGCGAAGGGGCGCCGGATGCGGGCGCCGCACCTTCCGACCCCAAACGGAATCCCCGCGCGATCGCCGGGGATGTCCGGCAAGTAGCAGGAGGGGGAACGATGATGGGGAAATCGTCCTTTCCGAAGCGCGTGCACGCCGGGGTTCTCATCGCGCTGATCCTCTTGTGGGCCAGCCCGGGAGAAGCCGGCTCGAAGGGGAAGAAATACTTTCAGGAGGGGCAGAAGCTGGAGGCGGCGGGGAAATTCGATCAGGCAGCCGAACAGTACCTTCTGGCCCTCTCCGAGTCGGACCGCCCCGAATATCACATCGCCTATCGGCGCGCGGCGCTTCAGGCCTCGCTGCTCCTGACGCGGCGGGGGCGCGAGCTGATGGAATCCGGACAGTATGAGGAGGCTTATCATGCCTTCCGTCGCGCCTACCAGTTCGACCAGACCAACGAACTGGCGCGAGAGCTGGCCCGACGCGCGCTGGAGCTGGCGCAAAAGGGGGGGAAGGACGTTCCGGCGCCCACTGGTTCGACCTTCGGTTCGCCGGGTCCCCCGGAGCTTCAAGCCGGACGCGCGCGTCCGCAGTCCCCGGCAGAGCCTCCTCAAGGGTCAGCCCGGCACCAGGAGGAGGCCAAACAAGACGTCATCTTTCGCGATGATCTGAAAGCGGTCATCGCGCAACTGGGGCGTCAACTCGGCCTGAACGTCCTCTTCGATCAGAGCGTGCCCGATCGGCGGATCTCCGTCGAGCTGCGCGGGGTCACGAAGGCTCAAGCTCTGGATGCCATCCTTCTGAGTAACGGGCTCTTCTTCCAACCCCTCACCGAGAACACGATCCTGGTCGCTCTTGATCAACCGGCCAATCGCAATCGCCTGCAGCAGACGCAGGTGCAAACCTTCTACCTGAAGCACGCCGATCCCGTGCAGGTGCAGCAGCAGTTGGCACAAATGGCCGGTCAGCTCCGGGCGCAGATCATGGTGAACCAGGACCTGCGCGCCCTGATCGTCCGGACGACGCCGGAGAATCTCAAGCTCTTCGGGGAGATCATCGCGAGCATTGACAAAGAGAAACCCGAGGTCATGATTGACGTGAGCATCTACGAAGTCGCCCGCAATGACCTCATTGAGATCGGGAACCAGCTCCTCTACGAGGGCTTCTTCTCCACGCCCCCTCCGGGGGGGCAGATCCGTCCCGGCACGCTCAATCTGCTCGGCATGACGATGGGACAGGTCATCACCGAGCAACGGCTGGCGCTGGCGATCCCCACCAGCATCATCCGTTTCTTGCAAACGCGCGGGCGGAGCAATCTGCTCGATAGCATTCAGGTGCATGCTCTGGATGGACAGCAGGTGACGGCGAATATCGGGCGCCAGATCCCCATTCAGACGGCTTCGATTCCGACGTCTTTTGTGAACGTCGCGCCGACGCAGCCCGGACAACAGCCGGGGACACCGCAGACCGGACTCCTCAATAACATCTTCGGATTCGGCTTCCCGCAGATCGAATATCGGCCGGTGGGCCTGAACGTGACGATCACCCCGACCGTCTACAGCGATGAATACGTGAAGCTGGAGATGGAGGTCGAGACGTCGGGCTTCAATGAGGGGCCGACGAGTTTGACGCCGATCTTCACGACGCGCAAGCTCAAAAGCGTGGCCACGGTGCGCACGGGGCAGGCGGCGATGATGGCCGCCGTCGCGCAGAAGCGCGATGAGCAGGGGCGCACAAGCATTCCGTTTCTCGGATTCTTGCCCGTGATCGGGCGCTTCTTCAGCATCCCCAAGCAGACGGGCAATACGACGGACATTCTGATCACGGTGACTCCGCACATTTTGCGCGCGGCTTCTATCGAGGAGCGGGATCGCCTGGCGCGGCTGGCCGGGACCCTCCAAAGCCAGGGGACGCCCTTGACGATCGAGCGCTTCCTGGAGCAAACGCGGGTGCCGGTCGGGAGCGCTTCCGCCGAGGATGTTGCACGCGCCGCCGGGCCGGAGAAGAAAGAGGCTGAGCCTTCGGTGACGCCGCCCACGGAAGGAGCGGCTCCTTCGACGACGACTCCGGTGACACCAGAAGGAGAGCCGATTCCGCTCTCTTTGCATCTGGACACGGCCGCACCGCGAGTGGGAGAGTGGGTGCAGGTCACGCTCCTTCTGAACGGAAAGGAAGAGATTCGCGAAGCCACGGTGATGCTCACCTACGATCCGCAACTGCTGCGCCTGATCAATGTCGCCGATGGGGGAGCGCTCACAAGCAGCGAGGCGCCAGCCGAAGTGCAGACGGAGTCCGATCCGAGCGGACGGGTGAGATTCACCGTGCGCGCGACGGGTCCGCCGCGACCGGCGCGCGGACGACTGGCTGTCGTTCTCTTTCAGGTCTTGCAGAGCGGAAGCGCGCCGTTAGAGATCGAGTCCACCAGCACGCGCTTCCTGACGGCCGATGGTCGCACCGTGGGCTGTAAGGCGCTGCCTTTGACGGTCTCCGTGAGGTGAAGGCCATGAGGAGATGGCGTCACTGTCTTCCTGCGCTCGTGAAGCCGTCATGGGCCTTCGCGCCGAGAGGATCCTCGCGCGGATTCACCTTGCTCGAGCTGATTCTCACTGTAGCCATTCTGAGCATCTTCACGGCTCTGGCTGTTCCCATCGCGCGCAATGCCGTTCAACGCCAGCGCGAGATCGAGCTGCGCCGCGCGCTGCGCGAGCTGCGCACGGCCATTGATCGCTATAAGCGGGCGTATGATGCGGGGCTCATCAGCCGGTTCGAGATGCAGGCCGAAAGCGAAGGGTATCCTCCCAATCTCAACGTGCTTGTCGAAGGCGTGCCGCTGGCCGGAAGTCCGGATCGGAAGATTCGGTTCCTGCGCCGCATCCCCGTGGATCCGATGACCGGACGCGCCGAGTGGGGCTTGCGCTCGACGCAAGACGAACCGAACTCCCGATCCTGGGGCGGACAGAATGTGTTCGACGTCTACTCGCTCAGCGATGGGGTGGCGCTGGATGGAACGCGCTATCGTGATTGGTGAACGCCGTGCAGCCGCCGGAGGGCTCCTCGCCCGATCTCCCGGTCGCTGGGAGCCCTCCCGAGGGTTCACCCTGCTGGAAGTGATCATCGTGCTCGCGGTCGTGGCCATTTTGGTCTCCCTCGCCATCCCCGCCTATCAGCGGGTGATCCTGCGCGCGCGCGAGGCCGTCCTCAAGCAGAATCTCCATCTGTTGCGAAGTCAAATCGAGGAATTCGCGGCCGACCACGGGCGATATCCCGAGTCCTTGCAGGAGCTGGTCGAGAAGGGATACCTGCGCGAGCTGCCGCTGGATCCCATCACCGGATCTCGGGAGACGTGGGTCCCCGTTCCTGAGGATCAGCCGCTCTCGGTCGAGGGGAAAGCCGGAATTCGGGATGTCCGAAGCGGGGCCGAAGGAATCTCCTCCGAAGGGACGCCCTATAGCGAGTGGTGAGTCGGTTCAGGAGACGTGTCGGATGACGCGGCATAAGCGGCCGACGTTCGGAGATCTCGCGCGGAGAATTCGCGCGTTCTTCACAGCTCCGGTCCTTCCTCAGGCGGCTCTGGCGTTGCGATCGCGAGAGATTGTTCTGGTTCAGGCGCGCCGCGCGCGCGAACGTCTTCTGGTGCGCCGAGTCGCCATCGAGCCGCTCGCCGAAGGAGTCCTGGAGCCCTCCTTTGAAGGGAAGAACGTCAAAGTCCGAGAGCCTCTTTTGCGCGCCCTGCAGCGCGCGCTCGAGCGGGCGGGCTTGCGGCATGTGCGCCGCTGGGCCGTGGCGCTGCCTTCGGCGACGTGCCGCCTCTTTCTGCTGGAGATGGAGGAAGTGCCCCGGGCCAGGGAGGAATTGGCCTCGATGATCGCGTGGAAGATCGAGCGCCTCATTGGCGTCTCCGCCACAGAGCTGACGATCGCTGCGGAACGCCTGGCGGAATCGCCCCCTTCGGATCGCGCGGCCGCATCACGAGGAGCCCGATTCCTGGTCGTCGCGGCTCGGAGCGAGGTCCTCGCCGCCTACGAGGATCTGCTTCAGGACGCCGGGCTTCGACCGGGGCTTCTGCTGCCCAATAATCTGGCCGAGAGCCGGTGGATGGCGACGCTCCCCTCCGGGCAGGACGCGCTTCTGGTCTCCAGGGAGGGGAACTGGATGACGTTCCTCTTCACGCGGGACCGAGAGCCTCTGTCCGTGCGCACCCTCCTGTGCGAGCCCGAGGCGATTCGGGATGAGATCCATCGCACGCTCGTCTATTATCAGGATCGGTTGAGTCGCCCGAGGGGCGAATCGCTCTCGCCGGACGAGCCCCCGCCGGTGCCCCCCCTCCCGGAGAAAGAGAGCGCACGGTCGGTCGAGGGAGGGCTTCGCACGATCGTCGTGATTCAGCATGATGCGGACGAAGGGGGAATGTCTCCGACTCCCTCGCGCTCCCCTCTGGCCCAAGAGGTCGAGGCCGTATCTCACACTCTCTTCCCCTCATCGTCTCGGCCCGAATTGTACTCCTTGAACGAGCAGTTCCTGGACTCCGAACCGGAATGGCGCCTCTCTCATCTGGCCGCTCCTCTGGGAATGCTCGTGGCCCCTCGGTGACGGAGCGCGCCGCGGCTTTCGATGAGCTTCCCTTTGACGCTCGGGAAAGAGAGTGCTATAGTAACTGGCCCCTGATCGTGCGCGAGATTCTGAAGAACGATGTGAGGGAGATGGTGCGCATGCGCGTGTGTGTTGTGGGAACCGGATATGTCGGATTAGTGACGGCCGCCTGTTTGAGCCATATCGGGCACACGGTCGTGGGGGTGGATACGGATCGGCGGAAGATCGCGCGGTTGCGCGAGGGCATCTCGCCGATTTACGAACCCGGCCTGCCGCACCTTCTGCGCGTTCAAAACGATGCGGGAGCGCTCTCCTTCTCCGATGACGTGGAAGGGGCCGTTGAGCACGCGGAGGTGATCCTGATCGCCGTGGGAACTCCCCCGCGCGTGGATGGACATGTGGATTTGGGCCATATCGAGAGAGCGCTGCAGGCTATTGGGCGCGCGCTCGCGCGTTCGGCGGAGCCGCGGATGCGTCTTCTCGTGAGCAAGTCTACCGTTCCCACGGGGACCGCGCGCTGGATGGCCCAGTGGTTTCGGACGTCCTATCCCGAGCATCCCGTGCTCGTCGTGAGTAATCCCGAGTTCCTGCGCGAAGGGAATGCCGTGCAGGATTGCCTCTACCCGGATCGCATCATCGTCGGCGCGGAGGATGAGCGAGCTCTTCCTCTGGTGCAGCAATTGTATCGGCCGATTCTGGAGCAGACGTTTGCGACACCGGAGTATCTGCCGCCGCGTCCTCCGGGGCTGCGGCGCGTGCCACTGCTGTGGATGAACTACAATAGCGCGGAGATGGCCAAGTACGCAGCCAACGCCTTTCTGGCTCTGAAGATCAGCTTCGCCAATGAAATCGCCAACATCTGCGAGCGCGTCGGCGCCGATGTGACGCGCGTCATGGAGGCTGTGGGGTTAGATCATCGGATCGGTCCGCACTACTTGAGGGCGGGCATCGGGTGGGGGGGGAGTTGCCTGGGGAAAGATCTCTCGGCACTGATTCGCCTGGCCGAGCAGAAGGAATATGATCCGGGGCTGCTGCGCGCCGTCTGGGCGACCAACGAGAGCCAGCGACGTCTTGTGGTCGAGAGACTTCGGCAGCACTTCGGGACGTTACAAGGGCGCGCGGTCGGTCTGCTCGGGCTCGCGTTCAAGCCCAATACGGACGATATTCGCGATGCGCCCAGCCTGACGATCGCGCGGGGACTGCGGGACGAAGGCGCCCAGGTGAAGGTCTATGATCCCGTCGCGATGGAGAACGTGAGGGCTGAGCATCCCGATCTGGCTCTCGTGTACGCGAGAGATCCGCTGGATCTGGCCCGCGGATGCGATGCGCTCGTTCTGGTGACCGAATGGGAAGAGTTTCGCCATCTCGATCTCGCGAGCTTGCGGCGCGTCATGCGGGGCGGTCTGCTTCTGGATGGGCGGAATTTCTTCGATCCCGAAGAAGCGCGCCGCGCCGGATTCACCTATATCGGGATCGGGCGCTCGACGCTCCTGCTGTGAACGCAGGGTGCGAGCAGAAGAGATGAAGAAGGAGGCCATCCCTATGAGGAGGAAAGTGCTCGTCCTTTCTCTTTTGCTGCTGGCGGGAGGATCGCTGGCTCAAGCACAGGGTCTGCTGGAGCGCGTGCTCTCGGGGCGCGGACGCATTGTGGATCTGACGCACCGATTGAGTCCGGCGATCCCCTACTGGCCGGGCCCGGCCTATCGGCCTTTCGAGTTTCGGACGATCGCGACGCTGGAGCGGGATGGGGTCTTCTCGGGTTTCTTCGCCATGCCCGAGCACATGGGGACGCATCTGGATGCCCCGAATCACTTCGTCGCCGGTCAAGCGTCGGTGGATCAGCTTCGCCCGGAGCAGCTCATCGCTCCGGCTGTCGTTCTGGATGTGCGGGAGAAGGTCGCCCGCGATCCCGATTATCAGCTCTCGGTCCCGGAGATTCGGCAGTGGGAACGGCGATATGGCCGAATCCCTTCGGGAGCCGTCGTCTTCCTCTACACGGGATGGGACGCGCGATGGAACGATCCCGAAGCCTATCGCAATCGGGATGCTCACGGGGTGATGCATTTCCCCGGCTTCTCGCCCGAAGCCGCCGAATTCCTCGTGCGCGAGCGGCAGATCCGCGGCATCGGCATTGATACGCTCAGCGTGGATTACGGCCCTTCGAAGGATTTTCGCGTGCATCACATCATGCATGGGGCCGGGAAGTATCATCTGGAGAACGTCGCGCGGCTGGGCGATCTTCCCCCTCGGGGAGCGGTTATCATCGCGGGTGTTCTCCCCATTGAGGGGGGATCGGGAGGACCGGTTCGTCTGTTCGCTCTCGTACCCTGATCATGTTCTGGATCGTGGTGACCTTGGCTATCGCCCAGGGCTGGGGATCTCTGTGGGCGGGGATTCGATACTGGAAGTATGTGCGCGAGAGCTTGAGCAAGCCTGCGACCGGCTTCCATCCGACTGCGGCGGTGATCGTACCCTGTCGCGGTGTGGATCCGGGATTTCGCGAGAATGTGCGCGCGCTCCTTGGGCAAGACTATCCCGAATACGAGGTGATCTTCGTCGTCGAGTCTCGATCCGATCCGGCCTATCCCGTGATTGAAGAGATCCTCGGAGAAAGCGCTGGGGTCGCGGCGACGGTTCTGGAAGCCGGGCGCGCGCGCGCGTGCGGCCAGAAGGTGCACAATCTGCTTGCGGCGCTCGAGTATCTGGAGGCGCGGAGGCCCGAGGAGCGCATTCCTGACGTCTATGTCTTCACCGATAGCGATGTGCAGCGCGATCCTCAGTGGCTGCGCCATCTGGTCGCTCCTCTGGAGACGCTCGATGTGGGGGCGACGACCGGATATCGCTGGTATGTCCCGGCCCGGAGCTGGGCCTCGCTCCTCCGCTCGCTCTGGAATGCCTCGATTGCGACGGCGCTGGGTCCGCATTCCCGGAATTTCGCGTGGGGGGGCTCGATGGCCCTTCGGCGCGAGACGGTCCATCGGATTCGCCTGCCGCAGTACTGGCGGGGAAGCGTCTCGGACGATTATCGGTTGACCGAAGCCATTCGACGCGCCGGAGGCTCGATCGTTTTCGTCCCTCGGTGCCTGCTCCCCTCTTTGGGAGACTGCTCCTTTGGCGAAGTTCTGGAATTCACGACGCGCCAGATCATCATCACGCGCCGATACGCGCCGCATCTCTGGCTCTTGCTCACGCTGAGCACCAGTCTCTTTCTCAGCGCCTTCTTCTGGGCCGCCGGGCGGACGCTCGCGGACCTCGCTTCGGGAGAGGGGGTGAAAGGCTCGGCGCTCGCTCTTCTGGCCGTCTATGTTCCTGGCGTCCTCAAGGCGCTTGTGCGCACGCGCGCCGTCGAAGAGATTCTGGCCGACTATCGCGATCGGCTTCGCCCCTATCGCGCGGCGTACTGGTTTCTGTTCCCTCTGGCGAGCCTGCTCTTCTTCTACAATTGCCTGGTCGCTGCGTTCTCTCGTCGCATCTCATGGCGCGGCATTCGCTACGAGCTGCGTGCGCCGGACCGCACGATCGTCCTCACCTGAGGGGTGCGCGTCCTGCTTGGAGAAAGGCACATTTTGTGCTATGTTTCCCTGGAACTCCGAGCGAGGTCTGCCGGAGGAGGTGCGCGCATGAGAAGGTGTCAGAGACCGCTCTGGTGGATTCTTTTCTCCTGCGCTGTTCTCCCTTTTCTCTGGCCGCCGCAGGAGACGACGGTCTCGGGTCTGCCCCGTTTCGCGCGCGTCGCCGAAGGTCTCTATCGTTCGGGTCAGCCCAGTGACGCGGGGTTTCAGCATCTGGCTCGCCTGGGCGTCCGGACGGTGATTGATTTGCGAGGTCCGGGCGAGCGCGCAAAGAAGGAGGAGGCGCTGGTGCGTTCCCTGGGGATGCAGTATGTGAACGTCCCCTTGAGCGGATGGCGACGTCCTCACGATGCGGACGTTCTGCGCGTTCTGGAGATCCTGGCCGATCCCCGTTCCCGCCCTGTCCTTGTGCACTGCCGTCGGGGGGCTGACCGAACGGGCGTCATCATCGCGCTCTATCGGATTCTCTACGAAGGGTGGGAGCCCGAGCAAGCCTACCGCGAGATGCGCGCCTTCGGCTTTCGCTGGTATCTCCGAGGACTGAAACGCTATGTGTGGGAAGCTCCGGAGCGGTTGAGAGCTGCCCTTGCCGTGGCGGAACGGAGTGTTCATCCATGACCCTGGGCATCGCCTTGAGTGCGATCCTGCCACATGCGCCGATCCTCATTGGCGCTCTCGGCGGCGAGCCGACATCCGAGACTGCACCTCTGATCGGTGCGATCCAGCAGCTCGCCCAGCGAATCGCACGCCTCGCCTCGGAGACGATCGTCCTGGTGACTCCTCACGCGCCGGTCGCCGTGGATGCCTTCGGCATTCATGTCGGGGACGTCTTGCGCGGATCGTTCGCTCATTACGGTCGCCCCTCTCTGGTCTTTCAATTCGAGAACGATCTGGAGCTTGTGGACGAGATCATCAGCGAAGCGTTCGAACGTCGGGTGAAAGTCTTCGAGATTCCAGAGGGCACGCCCCTGGATCATGGGGCACTGGTCCCACTCTATTTCCTTTGCGAGGCGGGATGGAGAGGGCGCCTCATCGTCTTGGGGAGTTCGTATCTCTCCGAGGAGGAGCATATCTCTTATGGAGAGTGTGTCGAGCGGGCCGCGCATGCGCTCGCGCGCCGTACCGTCTTCATCGGGAGCGCGAATCTGAGCCATCGCTTGAGCGAAGACGCCCCCTATGGGTATCATCCCCGCGCGCGGGAATTCGACGAGGCGATAGTGTCATCCGTAAGACAGGGGGACTTCGCTCGGCTCGCGCGGATCAGGCCCGAGCTTCGCAATCTCGCCATCGAATGTGGACATCGTCCGACCCTGGTCGCCGTCGGCGCCACTCGACGAGTTCCCGTGCGCCCCCGTGTCCTCTCGTACGTGGCTCCTTCTGGCGTCGGGTATATGGTCGCCATCTTGGCTGATCACACTCAGGAAGAGTCAGAACCGTCGCTCTGACTTCGGGGGGGGAGCATCTATGCGCAGACGTGGCCTTGTCCTGCTCGCTGTGGGATTGATAATCGGTTCCGAATCGGCTTGGGGAGGACGCTCGATCGCCGCGCCTCCGGATGAGCCGGACGTCGAACTCTCGCATCTCGCGGTGAACGATCACGAAGAGATTGTCTACACGGCTCCGGAGGGCCTCTTTCTGAAAAACAGCCCGCGTCCGCTTCGTCTTGTAGCGATGGGGGAGGAAGCGCCCATGACGCGCGGAGGGCGCTTCCGGACTTTCGGTCCGGTCCGGATCAACACTCGGGGGACGATCGTCTTCCAGGCCGCGCTCGAGGGCGGGGAGGCTTCCCGCGGTCTTTTTCTGGTCCGCGCACGCGAGCGCGCGCGTCCTCTGGTGCTCGCCGGACAACTGGCTCCGCAAACGCGCGGGCGCTTCGCCGCTTTCGGACACATGGAGCTGACCGATCGGATCCGCGTGCTCGGAGTGCTCCCTGTTCCGGAGACGGAAGTCCTCGTCTTCCACGCGACAGTGGAAGAAGAGGGGGAAATGCGGAGCGGCCTCTTTTTCGCTCTGGTGGCCGGCGGGGATGTGGGCGCTCTGGTCCTAGAGGGGCAGCCGCTCGGGTTCCGTCGCGGGAGATATCATGCCTTCGGCCATTTCTCCACGCTCGCGATCAACTCCTTTCCCGTGGGCAGTGTGCGCATCGCCTTCATCGCCGAGCTGGAGGATGCCGAAATACCTCAAGGGATTTTCCTCATGACGCTCTTCCCGCGGCTCAGTGAGTTCGCTCGGCCGATCGTCCTCTCCGGCGAGGACGCTCCGGGAGGTCCCGGCCTCGGACGATTCGAGCAGTTCCGTTTCGTCGCGCTGACGCGAAACGAACTGGCCTTCGTCGCGACTGTAACGGGGGAACGCGTGGGGGAGGGTATCTTCGAGGCGGTCACCGTCGGCCCGCTCGTCTTCTTCCAATCGAAGGTCCTGCAGGGCGGTCGCGTGCCCTTCGGTCCGGGACGCTTCGAGAGTTTCGGCGAACTCGCCGGCAACGACAACGAGCAGCTCCTCTTTCGCGCGACAGTCGTCGAGCGAGAGACGCCCGGAGGACTTTACCTGGTCAGCTTGGGACCCCTCACGGTGACGACGACGATCGTCGAGATCGGTGATGCGGCCCCTCGGCGAGATGGGCGCATCGTGCGTATTGGCGAGTTCGTCCTTCTGGAAAACGGCCGAGTCTATCTTCAGGCTTCGCTCGCCGATGGGGACGCGCGCGAGGCCATCTATACGGTCTCGGCGCGTCGCCTTTTCCCGACAGGGATCCAGCGGTGAGTCCCGCCGTTTCTCTTCACGGAATCCATCGGCTCGTGGGAGCGCTCTTCATGAGGACATTGATGTGAAGGATCAACTCGCGGATCTCGCGGGCCAAGCGTGCCTTCTGCTCCGGATCCTTCGCGCGGGCGAATTCTCGCCTTACGTCCATCAGTTCGCGGCGGAGCGAAAGCTCCGGAGGAGCGACTCCGGCATTCTTCAGAATCGTATGGGCCAATCGGCGCTCCGGCGGCTGCCAGGGATCGCGGGAGAGAGCAATGGGCTGACCCTTGAGCGCGAGGCGATCGAACGCCCCTTGCTCCATGGCCTCCGCGATCTTCCGCTCCGCCAGAAGAACCAGAACGTCTATGCCTTCGTCCCACATGACGAGCCGTTAGAAGGAGCCGATCACATCGGCTCGCTTCAGCTCCAGAATGCGTTCGAGCCGAAGCGGTCGCGCCCGTCTGCTCGCCTCCCGGGCGCGTCGCGATGCCCGCACGATCTGCGATACGGACTTCCCGAAGGCGAAGGTCGCGCGAATATCGGCGTTCATGAAGACGCGCAAGCCCGTGAACGGTTCGTCCTGTGTGGGTCGTCCCCAGGTCTGGCCATTGTCGTTCGAGAAATAGGTGCGCAGAAATTGTGCCGGGCTTCGATCGAGAGCGAGCGCGATCCCCGTCTGCTCGGCCGGTTCGCTGGGGAATTGAAAGCCCACGTAGACGACGCCCGATTCGATGACCACGGGGGGATCAATCGGCAGCTCGATGACTTCGCCGATGACTTGGATCGTGCGGGGAATCGGAAGCATCTTGTCAAAAAGCACGCGCGCTTCGGCCAGAGGCGGAGGGGTCGCATCGGGCCGATCGCTGTCTCCGGCGAGCACGAGCACGCGGATGGAGCGGCCGGTCGGATCGGGCAGGTCACTAAAGGCGAGGAAAGGGTGGCTCACCGCGACCAATTGGGCCGGGTAACGACTGGGGCGAAAGCGATTGAGGATGATCCCTCCCTGAGGACCTGAGAAAAACCGCGTTGAGAAGAGCCCATCATCCACCTGGTGGATTTCCGACCCCAGCGAGGAGCCTTGTCCCGTTCCCGTCGAAGCCGGGGCCATGTTCTCCAGCGTCACCGTGTACTCAGCTGGCGGGCCGCTGTAGTGCTGGATGCCGATGACCAGCTTCCGCGCAAAGCCATCATTGGGCAGAGGCTCTCCGTCCTGAGTCCGAATACCTTTCGGTTGGAGGTAAAGAACGACAGTCTGATGCGCCTGATCGCGACGAGGCCAGGATTCGGGTCTCTGGTCGGTCGCCATCTGGATATCGCTGAGCACCTTGAAGCCATCAATGAAAAATGTCTGATCATCCACCAGAGTCCCCACCCAGAAATCGAGGTCCGTCTCCTGCTGAGCCAGCGATGTCATGGTCACCGGCCCCCAATCCGCCGTGATGCGCAGCGGGATAGGGCCATCTCCTGGGGAGGCTTCTCCGAGAGCATCCGGATCGGCGACGATCCAGTCGTGGATATCACCCACTTCCAGATCAAATCGGCTGAAGAAGGACTCCAACTCCTCGCTCCGCCCGCCCTTATCGCCGCGAGCGACACGTCCCCGAAAGACGACTTTCTCCCCTGGACGCGGAAAAGGGATCATTTGGGCTGTTTGCGGAGTATCGTTGGGTTCCGCTTCCCGGATCACCGTCTCGCCCTGCAGTACCGCCGCTCGAACAGCTTCAGGAGAAGACGTAGGGCGGGGCGACAGAAGAAATGTCTGCGGCATTCCTCCGAGCACAAGGAGAGCCGCGATGAGGAGATACGGAAGAGCCTGGCGATAGGTTTTCATCAGCACACCCTGTGTGTGAGATTTGTCGGCACGATCGGAGTATGTACCATCGGAGACGGGCATCGTCAAGGAGCGGACTACGCTTTCGTCCGCACCCCTGGCGATGCGGCCTGCGTCATCCGACGACGGTCGTGGATTCGATCGCCTGGAACATCTCCTCGTCCGTGGCGAACTTGAACCATTCTTGTCCGCGCCGTTCGGCCTCGCGCCGTTCGGCCTCTTCCAGGCGCTGGATGTCTTCGTATTCGACAAAGCGCACGCCACGCGCGCGCAGATGAGCGCGCAGCGCCTCGAGCCGTTCGTCGAGATCTTCAAGCGGTTCGACCTGAAGCCGCTCCAGATAGTGAAGCACAGCCTCGGCTCCCCGCTCCCCATCCTGCTTGGCCTTTCCGACCAGGCCATCGGAGGCCTTCCGCGACCATCCAGCGACAAAGAGACCTTGGAGGACTTCTCCCTTCTCGGGATCATAAACCTGGTAGGCTTCGTCGCCGGGATAGTGGGGGTCGGGATTCGGATTGGTCACATATTCCGTCCCGCGAACGGGCAGGCCGAAGTCTTCATCCACCTTGTCGCCGACGGCGAAGATGACCGTGTCGCACGGGATGTCCCAGTAGGTCCCCAGGCCCTTAGCTACCGGGGAGTGATCCCGGCGGACCAGTTCCGTATCCTCGACGCGCAGAGCGATCGGGCGCCCGTCCGGCCCGAGGACGATCTCCTTGGGAGCGCAGAGGAACCGGAAGCGGAAGCGCGTCGGGCTTGGTCCTTCCTCTGGAGGAGCGTCCACGTATTTGGTCAGCTCGCGATACAGCTCTTCGATATTCTCTCCGATCGCTTCCAGGCGAGGTCGAATGCGCTCCAACTCCTGACGCAGATCCTCCGTGTCGAGATTCGCGGCGATGGCCTTGAACTCCTTATCCGTATAGGCCCGCTGGCCGGGACCGCGCCGCGCGACGGCGATGACTTCTTCGACCTTCTTGGCATGCACGAGATAATGCGCGATGTCCACCATCACGTTCCCGATCCCGATGATCGCGACGCACTGGCCGATCAGGAAGCAGCACTGGCTGAACGGAGGAAGGTTGTTGTAGTGATAGACGAGATCCTTCGCGTGATAGACGCCCGGAGCCTGCTCGCCCGGAATGCCGAGGAATTTCGTCCCCTGAGCGCCCGTAGTGATGAGAATGGCCGAGGGACGCAAAAGGGCGCGCGCTTCATCCAGCGTGAGGTCGCCCTTTTTCCCCACTCGAATGTGGCCGAAGTAGTGCACGCGCGGATGGGAGAGGATGCGCCGAAACTGCTTCCGAATCCCCTCCTTCATCTTGTGCTTGGTGAAGTAGATGCCATATTCGGCGAGTCCACCCGGTTTGATGTCCCGGTTCACAAGGACGACCTGCTGGCCTGATTCGGCGAGTTTTCCCGAAGCGTAGATCCCGGCCGGACCCGCTCCGATGACGAGGACAAGATGCGAGGTCATAGATCGCATGAGTTCTCTCCCTCCCTGAAAAATGATCATCGAGAGCGCCGATTCGCCGCTCTCATCCCCCCCGCGTAAGCATCAGAATCCACCCCAGCCTTCGATTTTAGAGGTGGGGGGAAGAGGGCGTCAACATAAGGGCAACAGGGCAGGGTATTTTCGCGGTCGGCTCACCCGTTCGCCCGATAATACTCAACTCCTTCCTGGCGCTGACGAATGAGCGCCCCTTCGGAGACAGCCAGATCCAGGTGCGCGATCGTCTCCGAGAGGGCCAGGAATCGCTGCTCCGCGCGCACATCGGGGAAGAGGCGCAGCGAGAGGTCCCAGGGAGTCACCGGCTCCTGGCCCAGAAGGGCTCTCACGCGCTCCTGTCGTTGCCGGACATGCTGCCGGATCTGATGCCAATAGGCGGCGAAATCCTCGACCTCTTCCCCATGACCGGTGATGACGCGCCTCGGGGCGAGATCCCGCAGCCGATCCAGACTCGCCAGGAAATGATGCAGCGCAGGGAAGCGCCGATGCGTGTCCCGAGGATCCGGCGTGAGCACCGGGTTCGGCGTGATGTGCTTCAGGACTGTGTCTCCGGCGATGAGCCAGCGCCGACTCTCGGAGAAGAGAACGATGTGCCCCGGCGTATGGCCGGGCGCGTGAAGGACGCGCCAGGACTCGCACTCGAAAGCCAGCTCATCTCCATCATTCAGAGGCTCTACCTCAACTACCGGAGCGCTCAGCTCGCGGAGTGTTCGCCCAGTGTCCTCGAAACGCGCGATCACCTCTTCGGGAACACCCAATTCGGTGAGGAGCCGGCGGTAGATCGCGCCATCGAAGGTCTGGCCCAACCGATCGGCCTCCCAGGGGTGGACGTAGACGCTCGCTCCGGAAATCTCCTGCACGCGCGCAGCCTGGCCCGCATGGTCCTCGTGCGCATGCGTGAGCACGATCCGGTGAATCTGACCTAGTTCGATCCCACATGCTCGCACCTGTTCGCGCAAAGCCGTGAAGGCTTCGTCTGTCTTCGGCCCGGTATCCACGAGCGTGATCGGATCCTCTCGAAGCAGTGTGACGGTGACCGGACCGACCGGGAAGGGAGTGGGGATCGGCAGCCGATGAATCTGCATCTTCCGCTTCCGAAAGTCACTCATATGTGAGCGCGAGAAGCGCGATCGGATGCAGGACGCGGACCCGCAGACCCGCGCGCCGCACGCCACGGCGCAGGTGCATGAGGCATCCGGCATTGCCGGTGAGCAGGATGTCGGCCCCTGTGCGACGCAGGTTCTCGATCTTGCGCTCCAGCAGGCGATCGGCGATCTCCGGATGGCGCATGTTGTAGATCCCGGCGCTCCCGCAGCACATTTCGGATTCGGGCAAGGGAACAAACGTCACTCCGGGAATGCAACGGATCAGCTCCAGAGGGGCTTCCCGAACGCGCTGCGCGTGATAGAGATGGCACGGGGCATCATAGGTGACCGTGCCTGTCACCGGGCGCGGTCCCGGGCGCACTCCGATAGCGGTCAGATATTCGGAGACATCGCGCACGCGCGCGGCGAAGGCGCGCGCCGGCGCAGCGTATTGCGGATCGTCAGCCAGAAGATCGCCATACTCCTTGAGCATCGCGCTGCATCCGGCGACGTTGACGACGATGGCTTCGACTGGGCAGCGCGCGAAGGCCTGCACGTTCTTCCGCGCCAGCGCCCGCGCCGTCTCGATCTCCCCGGCATGCGCGTGCAGGGCGCCGCAGCAGACTTGATCCGGAGGCTCCTCGATCGCGCATCCGTGGGCCGCGAGGACTTTTTTCGTCGCGCGGTGGGTGTGCTCGAAAAGCTCGCGCGCGACACATCCGGCGAAGAAGGCGACGCGGCGGCTCGCGGCCTTTCCGTCATCCTGTTCCCGAGGGTCTTCGACAACCGGCGCGAGCACCTCTTTGGCGTCGCGGATGCGATCCTCTTCGGGAGAGGTCGCCAGCAGAAGTTCCAGAGCGAGTCGCGCGCGAGCCGGCAGAAGAGAACTCTCGGCCAGCCGTCGCGCGAGAGTCCGACGTCGCAGCCATCGGGCCGGGGCGAAGAACCAGCGCAGACGCACGGGCGATGTGAAGATATGATTCAGAAGGACGCGCGTGCCCCACTGCTCCCTCTTCCGGCGCTCGCGCGCCAGATCGGCGCGCATCGCTTCGAGCAGCCGACCGTAGCGCACGCCCGAGGGGCAGACGGTCTCGCACGCGCGACAGCCCAGGCAGAGGTCAATATGTCGGGCGAGCGCAGCCGACGTCATCGGCACGCGCCCTTCGGCCGCCGCTCGCATGAGATAGATCCGCCCGCGCGGCGAATCGTTCTCATCGCCCAGTTGCAGATACGTCGGACACGCGCTCACGCAGAGCCCGCAGTGGATGCAGGCCAGAAGCTTCTCCGCCTCACTGTGAAGAGCCCCTGCGATGGCCTGGCTCATCGGTCACAAACCTCCCACGAATCGGCCCGGACTCAGGATGCGTTTCGGATCGAACGTCTGCTTGAGCGCGCGCATGAGCGGAAAGCTCGATCCCACCTCTCCCCACACGTCCATATGCCGCTTGAGCGCAGGCGGCGCGTGCTCGATCACGAGATGTCCCCGACGGGGCGCCCACATCTCCCGAAGATGGATGAGACTCTGGGCGACGCGAGCGACGACGTCATCCCCCTGCTCGGTCAGCCTCCCTCCGACGTGCACGATGCCTGTTCCCGGTTGCGCGAGGACGTAGAAGGGATGAAGCCACTGGCTCCCGGCACGTTCAGCGAGGCGCGCGGCCTCCCATGTGTCCGAGGGCAGTACAGCAAGCCGGACCAGAAGATCGGTTGGGATGAGCCGATGCATGTGGCCGATCGCCTCCCATATCTGGCGGTTCGACTCCTCGGGGAGTTCGAGCAACTCCAGTGCCCTCGCGCGCGCGAGCGCCTTCAGGCGTTCCCGCTGAGAGGCGACGGCAGGAGGCGTTTCCAAAAGCCGCACCAGAAGCCCCTTGCGCTTCTCTCTGGACAGCAGGACCGACATGGCGTTCTCGTCAGCAAACAGAAGGGCCGCCGGCAGGAAATCGGAGCCAAGGATCTGGCGCGCTCCCGCAGCGAGCGTTTCCCATTCCGAGTCAAGCAGAAGGATCGTCGCTTCTGCGTCCGGACGCGGACGCAGCTTGAAGTTCACGCGCACCAGAAGACCGAGCGTTCCGAAGCTCCCCACAAAGAGCTTGTTGAGATCGTACCCGGTGACGTTTTTGACGACGCGTCCGCCAGCGCGAAGAAACGTTCCATCAGCCTGAAGGACTTCCAGGCCGATGACGTAGTCGCGCGGTCGTCCGTAGCCATGGCGCAACGGACCGAAATCGTCCACTGCGGCGATCCCCCCCAGGGTCGCCCGCTCGGCCTCCGGAGGGTCGAAGGGCAACCATTGCCGATACGAAGAGGCTTCCCGGTTGAACGCGTCAAGCAGACATCCCGCTTCGACGCTCGCCGTGAGATCCGCCGGTTCGTAGTCCACAATACGATTCAAGCGACGCGTCGAAAGGAGCACGTCCACGCGCTCGGGGGGATTTCCGAAGCAGAGGCGGCGACCTGAGCCCATCGCTACGACGGCCCATCCCTGCGCATGCGCCAGACGCAAAATGGCGCGCGCTTCTTCGACCGTCCCCGGGAAGACGATGCACGCGGGAAGCCGATCATCAATGGCGTACGTTTCCGGAGCCGGGGAGAGGACGTGCGCCTCTCCCACAAGAGAAGCCAGCTCTCGCGCTATCGTCTCGGCTTCTGGCCATGCGTGCTTTTGTTCGGACATGAGCGCTTCGAGCATCTCCTGGCGCGGCTTTCAGAAAGCGCGGCAGCGCCGCACCGGCAAGACCTTGCCCGGATTGCAGAGCCCATCCGGATCGAAGACGGCGCGCACGCGGGCCATCGCGTCCAGATCCTCCTCGGTGAAGACGAGCGACATGTACGCGATCTTATCCAGACCAACGCCGTGCTCTCCGGTGAGCGATCCTCCCACGCGCACGCACAACTCCATGATCTCGCGACAGGCGGCTTTCACGCGGCGCACCTGGTCGGTATCCCTTCCGTCGAAGCAGATGTTCGGATGCAGGTTCCCATCCCCGGCGTGAAAGACATTGGCCATGCGAAGCCCATATCGGGCGGCGATGCGATAGATCTCGGGCAGGACTTCGGGGAGCTTACTGCGCGGGATCACGGCATCCTGCACCATGAGGTCCGGACTGAGGCGCCCCAGAGCTCCGAAAGCCCCTTTGCGTCCGGCCCAGAGGCGCGCCCGTTCGACCTCATCGCGAGCGACCTGGACCTGGCGCGCGCCGCTTGCGCGACAGATCTCGCGGACGCGCTCGGCTTCATAGTGGACGCTCTCGGCCAGCCCATCCAGCTCGATGAGGAGCACGGCCGCTGCGTCCGTGGGCAGACCGGCCGCATAGACGGACGCTTCGACGGCTTCGATGGTCGCCCGATCCATCATCTCCAGAGCCGAAGGGAGAATCCCGGCAGCGATGATCGCTGAGACGGCGCGGCTCGCCTCTTCCACTGTGAGAAAATCGGCCAGCAGGGTCGTCACCGTCTGGGGGCGCCGCAGCAGGCGCACGGTGATCTTGGTCGCAATGCCAAATGTCCCTTCGGACCCGATGAAGAGGCCCAGCAGATCATACCCCACAGCATCGGCTCCGCGACCGCCAAGCGTCACGACCTCTCCCGTGGGGAGGACGACCTCCAGCCCCAGGACGTGATGAACCGTCATGCCGTACTTCAGGCAGTGAGGCCCTCCTGCGTTCTCAGCGACGTTGCCTCCCAGCGTGCACGCCATCTGACTCGATGGATCGGGAGCATAGAAATACCCCGCGTCGGCCACGGCTCGGGTGAGCATGAGGTTGATCACCCCCGGCTCTACGACGGCGAGCCGATTCTCATAATCAATCTCCAGGATGCGGTTCATGCGGGCGAGTTCCAGGATCACTCCGCCCTGCAGAGCCACGGCGCCGCCGCTTAATCCCGTGCCCGCCCCCCGCGCGAGGAAAGGAATGCGGTAGTGCCGGAGCAGCTGAACGACACGGACGACCTCTTCCGTGGACTCCGGGAAGACAACGGCCCGAGGGGGGTGTTTATGAATGCTCAGACCATCGCACTCGTAGACCAGAAGACGCTCGGGCTCAGCGATGACGTCCTCTTCGCCCACGATCTCCTTCAACGCGGCAATCCACCGGTCCATATGAGGGCTTCTCCTTGAGCGACTCATTGAGCATAACGCAGAAAGGACAAGGGGGCCAGCCCATTTCCGCGGGTAGCGCGGCTGTGCTTTCTATGTCGTGGAGCCTCCCATGAGGAGGTAGAGGACAGCCATGCGCACGGCGATGCCATTGGCGACCTGATCGAGGATGAGCGATTGAGGCCCATCGGCGACATCGGAGGCGATCTCGATGCCGCGATTCATCGGACCCGGATGGAGGATGATCGCATCCTCTTTCGCGCGTCGGAGCCGCTCGCGCGTCAGACCGAAGCGCCACGCGTACTCCTTGAGGGAAGGGAAGAAGCATTCCTGCTGCCGTTCCAGTTGAATCCGAAGCGCCATGACCACGTCGGCCTCCTCCAGAGCCTCCTCGATGCGGGGGGTGACGTAGAGGCCATCGGCGACAAGCTGTTCATAATACGGGGGCACGAGCGTCTGCGGACCGCTCACCCAGACGCTCGCTCCGAGCTTGGTCAGAAGATAGATGTTGGAGCGCGCGACGCGGCTGTGCAGGAGATCCCCGATGATGGCGACCTTCAATCCGGCGATGCGCCCCTTCCGCTCGCGGATGGTGAAAGCATCCAGAAGCGCCTGCGTGGGATGTTCATGAGCGCCATCGCCCGCGTTGATGACCGGGATGGGGAGATGTCGGGCGAGCTGGTGGGGGACTCCGGCCATGGAGTGGCGCACGACAAGGGCATCAATGGCCATCGCCTCCAGGGTTCGCACCGTATCCAGCAGCGTCTCCCCTTTCATGAGACTGCTCGTTGTGGCCGCCAGGCTGATCGTATCCGCCGAGAGGCGCTTGGCCGCCAGCTCGAAGCTCGTGCGCGTGCGCGTCGAGGGTTCGAAGAAGAGATTCACGACGGTCTTCCCGCGCAACGTGGGGACTTTCTTGATCTCGCGCTCGGAGACCTCCTTGAAGGCTTCGGCCGTGTCCAAAATCAGGAGGATCTCTTCGGGAGCGAGATCGCGAATGCCGAGAAGGTCTTTTCGCGCAAGGCGCGTTCGGGAAGGCTCGGCGCGCTCCGGAGAATCGCCGGCTGTCCCGTACCGCTCCTGTTCGGCCTCACGCGTCATTTTGGTTCCTCTCCAGCAGCAGGACTCGATCTTCTCCGTCCACCTCGCGAAGCATGACTTTGATGATCTCGTCGCGCTCGGTCGGGATCGTGCGCCCCACATAATCGGCCTGGATGGGAAGCTCCCTGTGACCGCGATCCACGAGCACGGCCAGGCGCACGCGGTCGGGTCGCCCGTAGTCCATCAGGTGATCCAAGGCCGCGCGCACCGTGCGTCCCGTGTAGAGGACGTCGTCCACGAGCACGATGACTCGGCCCGTGATGTCACGCGGCAGCTCGCTCTTTCTCACTACGGGATTGGGCGCGATGCGGCTCAGATCGTCTCGATAGAAGGTGATGTCCAGGACGCCCACGGGGACATCCCAGCCGTATCGCTGCTTCAGGATCTCGGCCAAGCGACGGGCCAGCGGGACACCTCGCGTGCGGATCCCCACGAGCATGAGCGCATCGGTCCGGCGTTCGAAGGCCACGATCTCCTCCGCCAGACGATGCAATGCCTCCTCAATCTCGGCGGCATCCATGAGCAGGGCTTTCTCGCGCGCGTTCATCGCATTCGCTCCGTCCGCCCTGTCGGAGCCGGCGCGGTCGTCACGCCGGCGACCGCTTCGACTAATTCCACGCGGATCTCTCCGAACGCTTCTCGGGCTGTGATCAGAACGGGCAGGCGCCGCTCATCAGCAGAGAGCCAGAGCTGAAGGGGCGATTCTTTGGCCGCCTTCTGCCCGTGCAGGCGCAGGGCCATTCCGATGGCCTCGAAGCGCCCGGCGCGCGTCTGAACAGAAGCACGCGACAGGACGTGCACCTGAACGAGCAGACGACGGTTCTCGCTCAAAAGGGAGAACCGATGGCGACTCCCCGGCTCCAGCGGAAGCGTGCGCAGGTAGTAGAGGAAGGCGACGACATCGCGCGTCTCCGAGGAGATCGGGATCGTTCCCCCCGTGCTCAGGCGCGCGATCCTCTGACGGTGATCCAGAGTGATCGTGAGATCCGTGCGCCGATCCCCCTCCTGCCGCCAGTGCTCCACGCGGTAGGGAAGCCACGTCTCCGGATCCACGTAGGAGGTCCACTGCTCATCGAGCGCTTTCACCAGCGTGCGCACAGGGCCGATCGTCCGCGCGCGCAACTCCAGATGCAGACCAGCGCGATCGAAGAAATGGCCCTGTCCCTTCACAGCGAGCGCCATCTCTCCGGCGACCAGATATTGCGCCCAGGAGATCGCATAGCGGAGGTGCTCGCCGACAGGAAACGGGGGGGACTCCGAGCGCCTGGGCCCGCCCGTGAGATGAGGCGTGAAGAGAGCCCACAGGGCCACACCCAGGATGAGCCCACGCCTCCTCATGCTGGCGCGCCCTGGCATGCTTTCTCTCCCCTTGCGCCTTGGGCTCGACCGGAATCCCCCCGCATGTTTTTGGCCTCGCGGAGGGGCTCTATCGAGAAGGCCGGCGCGAGCGATTTTCCGTTCGAGGCCGCTCTTCGGAGCGCTTGCGGGCCGAACGCTCTTGCTCCACAAGCAGGGCCTTGCGGCTGAGGCGAATGCGCCCCATGCCGTCATTGGCGATGCACTTGACCTTGATGATGTCCCCTTCTTTGAGCACCTCGCGGATGTCTCGCACGCGATGTGGGGCCACTTCCGAAATATGCAGGAGCGCTTCCGTCCCCGGGACAATCTCGACAAAAGCCCCGAATTCGGTCAGGCGCGAGACGCGGCCGACGTAAGTCTTGCCGACTTCGATCTCCATCGTGAGATCGCGGATGAGCTGCATGGCCTGATCGGCCGCTTCCTTGCTGGTCGAAGCGATATGCACGCGCCCGTCGTCGAGGATGTCAATCTTGCATCCGGTCTTGTCCACGATGCTGCGGATGACCTTGCCTCCGGGGCCAATGACATCGCGCACCTTCTCAGGCGGGATCTGCATGGTGAAGATGCGCGGAGCATAGGGGCTGATGTCCGGTCGCGGCTGCGCGATCGTCTGCTCCATCTTGTCCAAAATCACCATGCGGGCCTCCCGCGCCTGCTCGAGCGCTTGCGCGAGGATCTCGGCATCCACCCCCTTGATCTTGATGTCCATCTGCAGGGCCGTGATCCCCTGGCGCGTCCCCGCGACCTTGAAGTCCATGTCCCCGTAGTGGTCCTCCGCTCCGGCGATGTCGGTCAGGATCGCGTACTTGTCGTTCTCCATGACCAGGCCCATGGCGATGCCCGCAACATGGGCTTTGATCGGAACGCCGGCATCCATGAGCGAGAGGCTCCCGCCGCAGACTGTCGCCATCGAGGACGACCCGTTGGACTCGGTGATCTCCGAGACGACCCGAATGATGTAGGGCCAGCTTTCCTCCGAAGGCAGAACCGGCTCCAGAGCGCGATGAGCCAGGGCCCCATGCCCGATCTCGCGCCGACTCGGGGCGCCCAGCCGCGCCACTTCGCCCACGCAGAAGGGAGGGAAGTTATAGTTGAGCATGAAGCGCCGCTCGATCTCCCCAAACTCCAGGCTGTCCAGATATTGGATGTCTTCGCGCGTGCCCAGAGTCGTCGTCACCAGAGCCTGCGTCTCTCCCCGCGTGAAGAGAGCGCTGCCGTGCGTGCGCGGCAAGAGTCCCACCTCGCACTGAATCGGACGAATCTCCGTGAAGCGACGCCCATCGGGACGACGCCGGTGAACCAGGATGTCCTCGCGGAAGAAGCGCTCCCTCAGAACGTCAAACGCGCGATTCGTCTGCTCGCGCTGCTCTTCAGGAGTGGCCTCCAGGATGCGCCTCCGAAGCGCATCCAGCGCCTGCTGGCTCTCCCGCTTCGATTTGCTCGTGACATCCAGAGCCTGACGCAGCTCCGCCCCCCAGGTCCTCTTCAGCTCCCGCACGATCTCTTCGTCGAGCGTCGGCGCAGCGACCTCGCGCTTGCGAATCCCCAGCTTCTCAAAGAGCGCCTTCTGCCACGTGCAGAGCTTCCTGATCTCCGAATGCGCGAACAGAAGCGCTTCGACAATGACCTCTTCGGGGACTTCGCGAGCCCCACACTCGACCATCACGATGGCATCTTCGGTCCCCGCGACAACCAGATTCAATCGCGACTGGCGCGTCTGCTCATAAGTGGGATTCAAGATGTAGTGGTTCTCGATCAGGCCGACGCGAACACCGCCGACCGGCTCGAAGAAGGGGATATCCGACAAGTACAGAGCTGCCGAAGCCCCTGTGATTCCCAGGATGTCGGGATCGAAATCCGTATCTGCCGAGATGACCAGGGCGATGATCTGCGTCTCACAGGCGAAGCCTTCGGGGAAGAGCGGCCTCAAGGGCCGATCAATCAAGCGGCTCGTGAGGACCTCTTTCTCCGTCGGACGCCCTTCGCGCCGATAATAGTTCCCGGGGATGCGCCCGGCCGCGTAGTTATTCTCCCGATAATCCACCGTGAGGGGCAGAAAATCAATCCCCTCGCGGGGCTCTTTCTCGGCCACCGCCGTCACCAGGACCATCGTATCGCCCAGGCGGATGAGAACCGCCCCATCGGCCTGTCGCGCAATGCGTCCCGTCTCCAGGGTGATCCGTTTTCCACCAATTTCAATCGAATCGCTTAACACCATTGTCCTCATCGTCGTCCGTCCCCTGTCGGGTCATGACTCAGGGCCTGGCGACGCTCTCCCCAAGAGATGCCCAGGCCCGTTCCCCACAGGAATAGTCGTTTTGGGAAAATCGCACATCCAGAGGAGATGGCCAGAGAAGCCGACGTGTGACTCAGGAGATCCCGCCGATCGCGTGCGCATCTCCCCAACGGCGGCCTTCCGGCCCAGATCGCGTCCAATCTCCGCTTCGTGTCGCGCGTGATCGTGCTCTCTCAAGTCACTTTCTCAGCCCGAGCCGGTCAATGAGCTGATAGTACCGCCGGCTGTCGGTGCGTTTCAGGTATTCGAGCAGCCGACGTCGCTTGCTCACCAGCTTCAACAGGCCCCGGCGGGAATGGTAGTCCTTCTTGTGCGTTTTGAAATGCTCGGTCAATTGTGCGATGCGATAGGTGAGGATCGCCACCTGCACTTCGGGCGATCCCGTATCGTTCTCATGCACGCGAAACTTCTCGATGAGATCGCGTTTGACGTCTTTCGTCAAAGCCACAAGCGATGCGCGCCTCCCTTGCACTCAAGTTTTTCTCCTTCTTCAAGTTAAGTTAGATTAGCACAGAACCGACCGGAAGTAAAGCGGCGCAGCCAGGGGCCCAACGACACTCTCTCGCGGACCGCAGGCCGAGCGAATCACCAGCACTCCTCCCGTGCCCGATACGTCCCAAGGCTTTCCCCCTTGCGCAGGAAAGGCTCGCTGAAATCATCCCTCTGCCTCTCCCCGGATGGCCGCGCCCAGGGCGTCTTCGGGAGCGGATATGCCTCCGAGCGACGGTCCTTTCGGCACATCCTTCCTGATGTGGAGGATCCATCATCTGACCGGATCTTAAAAGGGGCTCGGTCACTTTTCCCTCAACATGCGACCTCTTATGGAACGATTGGGGTCTTGAACGAAATCAGAGAACTTTGTCCAACTGGAGCAGGGCGAAGGCGATGGGGATCGGTTCGTTCCCACAGGGCATCGGGATGTTGGGAGTATGAAGAGGCTATGTTAGAAGATCTTACCGAGCACCCGCTGCGCGCCGGCTTTCCTGAGTGCCATCCGGTGATGCGGAGCTTTCTGGGCGTACCCATTGCCACGGCCGGCAGGGTCTATGGGAGGATCTACCTGGCGGAGAAGGCGAACAGACGCTCTTTCACAGAAGGGGAGGCCTCTGTGGTACGGAGTTTGGCTCAAAGCCTCGCTCCGGTTCTAGAGGAGCGCAGGTTGAGAGAAGAACTGAAAGCAGAACGTCAGCGCTATCAGGATCTCTATGAAAATGCTCCCGTCGGGCTTTATAAGGCAGATTCTGACGGGAACATCCGGGCGATAAACCAGATCCTGCTCTCCTGGCTTGGCTGCGGCAAGGAAGAGGTTATCGGGAGGTCTTTGGAAGAATTTCTGGCCGAGGCATCA
Organism: uncultured Clostridia bacterium; assembly: GCA_964615335.1. Taxonomy (GTDB): domain Bacteria; phylum Acidobacteriota; class Blastocatellia; order HR10; family HR10; genus HR10. Next base: position 8,861 of record CAZTMT010000007.1, on the reverse strand, counting down.
CGGCAGAAGTACCGTGAAGCGACCGTCCAAGGAGCAGGAGGAGCGGGGCTGAAACTCAAGCGCAAAGATGGGAGTTGGCTTGAGGCGGCGACACATCGGGGTGTCACCCGGTCTGGTTCTCACACGATCACATTGGGAGATACACGAATGGCGTCCTTCGATTCGTCCGGCTTCTGACCCGGTGTGCCGCCCGCCGAGCGCGGGCTCAAGGATAATTGGGACCCCGTGTCCTGGGGTTCCGCTCGGGCTTCACCCCAGGCTATTCTCTGTCGCCCTCTTCGAGGGCTCTTTGAGGAATGAGGTTTGGTCTTACAGGGGGTTCCGCCCGTGCTCCACCCCGGGCTCTGTCGCTTTCTTCGAGGGTTCTCTGCGGAATTGGGTTTGATCTCAATGGGGTTCTTCAGTCCCCTTTACAATCTCGGGCTGCTCGATTTACTATGCCCGGGTATGGCGAAGGTGGGTTTTGTCAGTCTCGGGTGCCCGAAGAATCTTGTGGACAGCGAAGTCATGATGGGGCTTCTTGTGCGCGAAGGGTTTGCGCTGACGGCGGAGGCGGCTGAGGCGGACATTCTCGTGGTGAACACGTGCGCCTTCATTGATCTGGCCAAGAGAGAGTCCATTGAGGCGATTTTGGAGATGGCCCAATGGAAGCGCGCCGGGCGCTGTCGCAAGCTCGTTGTCACAGGATGTCTGGCCGAGCGGTATCGGGATCATTTGCTGCGCGAGTTGCCCGAGGTGGATGCGCTTTTGGGGACGCAGGAGATCGAACGCATCGTTGAGATATGTCGAGACGGAGAGATCGGGGAGCCACGCCGCCGAAAACGCGCGCTTCCCGTCCTCTCTCGGACGACGAGCGATCGGAGGCTCTCCTCATGGGAGGTGCCCATCTATCTGGATGATCCCGCGCGTCCGCGCCTGGTGGCGACGCCGCGCCATACGGCTTATCTGAAGATCGCCGAGGGGTGCGATCACCTGTGTTCGTTCTGCATCATCCCGGCGCTGCGAGGTCCATTCCGGAGTCGCCCGCTGGATTCTCTTCTCCGGGAGGCTGAGGAGCTTGTCGCCCGAGGCGTTCGGGAATTGGTTCTCATCGCTCAGGATACGACGCACTATGGCGTGGATCTGGGGATGCGAGAGGGGCTGGCGGCGCTCTTGCGCGCCCTGGCGCGGATCGAGGGGCTTCGGTGGATTCGATTCCTGTACGGCTATCCGAACCATGTGAGCGATGCGTTACTCGATGCGATCGCCGAAGAGGAGAAAGTGTGCAAGTACTTCGATATTCCGTTACAGCATGTGAGCGCCCGTCTGTTGCGAGCCATGCGAAGAGGGGGAACGCGATCCTCTCTGGAACGTCTGGTGGAGCGCATTCGGCGGCGCATTCCGGAGGCGACGCTGCGCACGACGTTCATCGTGGGATTTCCGGGAGAGACGGAGCGCGATTTTCGCGAGCTGCTCGACTTCTGTCGCACCGTGGAGTTCGACTATGTGGGCGTGTTCCTCTATTCGGATGAGGAGGGGACAGCCGCTGCGGAGCTCTCGCGAAAGGTTCCGCCAGAGGTCGCACGCGAGCGGCAGCAGCGGCTTCTTCAAGAGCAGGCGCGCATCGCCCGGCGGCGGAATCGTCGCTGGATCGGTCGAGTTGTGGACGTGCTGGTCGAGGGGTATGTCGAAGCCCGCGCGCGCGGCGGGCTCTCTGACGCAACCGAAGGCTCTCGGGAAGGCTCCGGGCAAGCGCGGCAGAATCTTTTGTTGCTGCGCGGGCGCATGGCCTCGCAAGCCCCGGAAATTGATGGTCTTGTCCTCTTTGAGGGAAGCGTTCCGGCAGGGGAAGGGGATCGGCTGCCGCGGCCGGGAGATTTCGTCCCTGTGGAGATCACGGGCATTCATCAGTACGACCTGATCGGGCGGATGCGCACGGCACCTCCTGCCTGAGGGGGATCGTCCGCAGTCGCCATGAGAGAGAAACCGATTCGGGAAGCCACGGAGGAGACAACGCGCGTCCGATGGGTCTCGGAGCGAACGCGCCCTCTGTTTCTGGGAGATCACCTGGCCTGGTGGATCGCCACGGGAGCGGCCAGCGGTCTTGTGCCGCGCGCTCCGGGAACGGTCGGAGCGCTCCTCGGGTGGGGCCTTTTCCTGATCAGCACCGCTGTGGAGCACACCCTGGGAATACCGGCCGTGCCGGAGATCGTCGCCGTGCTTCTTCTGGGAGTCGGCCTGTGGGCCTCTTCTCGCGCGCTTCCGTTCTTCAGCCGGATGGATCCCCCTCAGATCGTGATTGACGAGATCGCCGGTCAGTTCCTCGCCCTTCTGATTGTCTTCAGCGGACGCGACCCTTTCTCGGGGGAGGGAATGGGGCTGGGACTGATGAGCTTCGGACTCTTTCGCCTCTTCGACATCGGGAAGCCGTATCCTCTGAGGCGTGTGGAACGGTGGAGGGGAGGCTGGGGTATCATGGCTGATGACCTGCTGGCCGGAGCTTATGCCGGACTCACGCTGGATCTGGCTCTGCTCTTTGGCCGGCTGCTTTCCTGAAAGGAGGAAGGGATGAAGCCCGCGCGGCCCCGACGGGCGGAGATCATGGCCGTGGGATCGGAGTTGCTGACGCCCTTTCGTGTGGACACGAACTCTCTTTGGTTGACCGAGCGCTTGAACGCTCTGGGGATCGAAGTCGGCGTGAAGGTGATCGTGGGGGACGATGAAGCTCTTTTGGAACGCCTTGTTCGCGAGGCGCTCACGCGCTCGGAGATTCTTGTGCTCACGGGGGGATTAGGTCCCACCGAGGATGATGTGACGCGCAAGGCGCTCGCGCGCGCGCTCGGACGCTCCTTGGTTCTCGATGAACAGGTTCTGGAGCGGATTCGGGAGCGCTTCGCCCGTCGCGGACTCACGATGCCCAAGATCAACGAGCGACAGGCGCTCGTGCTGGAAGGGGCTGTGGTGCTGGAGAATCGGTATGGCACGGCGCCGGGGATGTTTCTCGAACAAGGCGAATGTGTGATCATCGCCTTACCGGGACCTCCTTCGGAGATGCAGGCCATGTTCGAGAGCGAGGTCATGCCGTTACTGGAGCCGCTGGCCGGGGGGATCAAGATGCGGCGTCGCACGCTCCGGGTGGCCGGCATGAGCGAGTCCGCCGTGGATCAGGCGATCGCTCCAATCTACACGCGCTATGCGAATCCGCAGACGACGATTCTGGCGACGACCGCCGGGATCGAGATTCACCTGACCGCCAGCGGCACGACCGAGGAGGAGATCGAGCAGCGGCTGGACGAGCTGTCGGATCAGATCGAGCAGGCGCTCGGAGCGCGTGTCTTCACGACGCGGGGAGAGTCTTTGGAGGAAGTGATCGGACGGCTCTGCGTGATCAAGCGCTATACGGTCGCCGTCGCCGAGAGCGTGACCGGAGGCTTGATCGCCAAGCGCTTGACCGACGTCCCGGGAAGCTCGCAGTACTTCCGGGGGGGGATCACCGCCTACTCGGATGAGGCCAAGCGGGAGCTGTTAGGCCTGTCGGCGGATCTTCTGAAGGTGCGAGGAGCGGTGAGCGCTGAGGTCGCTGAAGCCATGGCCCGCGGTGTGAAAGAACGCCTGGGGGCCACGATCGGAGTGTCCGTCACCGGGGTCGCCGGACCGGAAGGAGGAACGTCGGAGACTCCCGTGGGAGTGGTCTTCGTCGGACTGGCCGATGATGTTCATACCGAGAGCCATCGTCACTGGTTCCCGGGAGATCGCGCCCGCATTCGCGAGCTGGCCGCTCAGGCGGCACTCGCGCTGCTGTACGAGCGCTTGCTCTGATACGGCCTTGTGCGAATCCAGGCGGGGGCGAAGCGAGAAGGAAGTACGACGGGATGCTCTTTCAGGACTTCGAGGAGGTCCCCGAGGTGGGACGAACGGCCACTTTGACGCGCGCCGGGCGCAACAGGCGATCGCCCATCATGTATCCGCGTTGATATTCGTCCAGGATCGTGTTCTCCGGGTACTCGTCGGTCGGCTCGACAGCGAGGGCTTCGTGACGCATGGGGTCAAATGGGCGTCCGAGACTTTCGATGGGACGCACGTTGAAGCGGGCCAGTACTTCCAGGAGCCGACGATAGATCAGATCTAACCCCTGGAGCAGTCCGTCTATCTCGCGCAACCATTTCGCCCCTTCCAGCGCGCGCTCGAAGTCATCCACAATGGGCAGAAGCTGGGTGAGGACTTCGGCGACGATCTCCTCCCGCATGCGTTCCCGGTCGCGTTCGATGCGCTTGCGATAGTTCTCGAATTCGGCCGCCAGGCGAATCATCCTCTCATAGAGGGCTTGTTTCTCCTCGTGAAGGCGGGCGATCTCAGAGGGAGATTCGGCAGGCCGTGCTGCGGTCGCTTCCTCCGAAGGGCTGGCGGCGAGCAGGTCCTGTCCGATCTCTTGAATCGTCGCATCCAGTTCGGTGATCTCCGGTTCCGCCGCCATCTTTTCGCTCGTGTGCGGTCGGGCCGGATAGTCCGAGGGAGTCTCTTCACTCTGGGCGAACCGGATGGGAATACGGCGTGTGCTTCTCTCCTCCATATCCTCCCCGTGCGCGTTCATGATGTTTAAAGCTAGCACTCTCGGTGAGCGACTGTCAACGAGACGCAGAGACGGCGCGCGGGATAGCCCCCAGCTCTTGCGCGGCCGAACCTGGGGGATAGGCAGCCGGTGCGGGAAGGCCTCGCGCTCAATCAGAAGCGCTTGGGATCACCATCGTGGGGATCGGCCCGATCCGCGCGGAGGACGGCGTCCTCCTCGGGAGGGTCCCCCTCCCCGTTCGTATCCGAACTGATTGGGAGAGCGCTCCGGTTTGGGCCGAGCTTCGTTGACGATCAGTGTCCGACCTTCATACTCCCGTTCGTTCAGTTGGCTGATGGCGGCCTCGGCGGCTTCAGCGGAGGCCAGCTCAACGAATCCAAATCCGCGAGAGCGTCCGGTGGCGCGATCGGTGATCACGTAGCTGGAGAGGACGGGGCCAAAGGGCCTGAAGAGGTCTTCCAAGTCCTGGCTGGTCGCACTGTAGGGCAAATTCCCGACATAAAGTTTTACGGACATACAGTCTCCTCTGCACTATTCTCGTTTCAGAAGCTCCTTGCGCCGGGCGGAAGAAGCGCGAAGGCTTCACGCTCTGCGCACGAGGCTTCGAAATCTCTCTTGCCTTCGGAGTATCGAGGGGTCCTTTTCTCGTGGCGACGCCCGCGAATACTTCGCCGACAAGATTCGAATCGCAAACACCCAGTGGCGCGTGCGAAGGTTTAAGCGTACTCCCGATCGCGCGGGGAGTCAAGATGGAAAAACGCGCGGGAGAGAAGGTTGGGGAGAATAACCCATCGCATGCGGCGTTGAATGATCCGGCGGCGGCGCTCGACCCGCTGAGGGTATTTGGCCGGGTTGTAGGTCTCCCGCGGATTGGGGATGATGGCCGCCAGAAAAGCCGCCTGCTCCGGCGTGAGGGCGGCAGCCGAGAGGCCGAAATAATGGCGAGCGGCAGCTTCCACCCCGTAGATCCCATCTCCCCACTCGATGACGTTCAGATAGAGTTCCAGGATGCGCCGCTTCCCCAGAACCATTTCCAGCTCCACCGTGATGACGGCCTCGTGGAGCTTGCGCAGCGGATTGCGCGCTGTGGAGAGAAAGAGGTTTTTCGCCAACTGTTGGGTGATCGTCGAGGCGCCGCGCACGATCTCTCCTTCTTCGAGGTTCTCCCGAAGCGCCTCTCGGATCTGGTCCCAATCGAAGCCGTGGTGGACGAAGAAACGGGGGTCTTCTCCGGCCAGGACTGCGCGCACCAGATGAGGAGAGATGCGCTCGTAGGGGATCCAGATCTGCACCCGTCGGGGCATCTTCCCTTGGGCGCGCGCCTGCTGGGCGCGCTCTCGCATGAGGGCCGTCATCCCGGGATTGGTTCGCCGCAGGCGGAGAACCTGAAAGAAGATGAAGCTGTGGTAGACCAGAAGCCCGAGCAGGATCAGGCCGATCGCCCGGCGGATCCACATTCTCATCCTCTTCCGACGCGTTTTCTTCTGGCGCTCGCGCATGGGTGGTCTCACCTCGCGCGCGGTTCGTTCTCGTCCGGCATCGCTTTTTTATCACGATCCGGGGAGAATGAGCAAAGGGAAGGCATGGCGGAAGGAGGCTTCGGCACGCCCCAGCGCCGAAGACCCTTGCCTTTGCCTTTGCTCTGCCGTACTCTTGGATTCCTCCGGACGAAGAGGGAGTAGAGATGGAGCGACAAAAGAAGCGCGACCCCTATGGCCTGACCGGGACCCTGCTGGCCCAGCGGTATTACCTGGAAGAGCTGGTGGGCATCGGGGGGATGAGTGTCGTCTACCGGGCGCGCCATGTGGTGACGACCGCGACGGTCGCCGTGAAGGTCCTCAAGCCAGATCTGGCTCTGGCTCAGCCGGAGATGGTCGAGATCTTCCTCAAAGAAGCGAAGGCTACTGTGGGACTGGATCATCCTTATATCGTCAGAGTGACGGATGCGGCCCTGGCGGCTGACGGCTTGCCCTTCCTCGTCATGGAGTGGCTCGCAGGACGCACGCTGGAAGCTGAGTTGCGACAGAAAGGGCCTCTGCCCGTGGATCAGGTGGCGTTGCTTCTGGACCAAATCGCCGAAGCCCTTGCCCATGCTCATGCGCGCGGCCTTGTCCATCGGGATGTGAAGCCCAGCAATCTCATGCTCCTCACTGATCATCGGGGCGAGCCCATGGTGAAGATCCTCGATTTCGGGATCGCCAAAGCCCTCGCGCACACAGCGGATGCGCGCGTCAGTCGCGCGATGGGGACGTGGCATTATGCCTCTCCGGAACAGTTCCGTCTGGGGGCGAGCATTGACCATCGGTCGGATATCTACAGCCTTGGGGTCGTCACCTATCAGATGCTCACAGGGCGCCTCCCCTTTGAGGCCGAGTCCGTCGAGCGGATCATCTACGGACATCTGCACGAGGCGCCGCCTGCGCCCCGGCTCTTTCGCCCGGATCTCTCCGGGGCTGTCGAGGAGGTGCTCTTGCGGGCTCTGGCGAAGAATCCCGAGGATCGTTTTTCCTCAGCGCTGGAGATGGCGCGCGCCTTTCGACAGGCTGTGGGGGTGAAGTCCGCAAGACTGCGCCTCCGATGCGAGGAAGCGATCAGCCAAACGGGCATTGCCGGAGCGCTCATCTATGTGGATGGACGATATGTCGGGCGGACCGATGCCACGGGAGAGTGGGAGATCGAAGGGCTCAGCCCCCGCGCGCATCTGCTGGAGGTGGAATCGGCCCGGCATCATCCGTGGCGCGGCTCGGTTCACCTGGAACCAGGGGAAGAGCGTACGCTCCGGATCACGTTGACACCCCAGCGCGTGGGCAGCGTAATTGTGCACTGCGCTGTGGCGCAGGCCGAAGTCCTTTTGGATGGAGAGCGCGTCGGAGTGACCGACGAGCGCGGGTCGTGCCTCCTGGAGCGAATTCCTGCGGGCCAGCACCGGATCACCGTGCGGCACCCCTGGTATGTTCTGACTCGCGTCGAATGTACCGTCGTCCCGGGGGAGATCGCTTCTCTGATGCTCTCGCTGCGTCGGCGTCGTCTTCCAGGCTGGCGCGGGCTTCGCCTAGCATGGACCAGGAGAGAGAGCGCATCTCCAACGCCGGATCGAAGGGTTTCAAGACCTGCTTCCGCCGATGTGCCGCCGAACTTCCAGACGATCGCCGACGCTGTCACCGCACCGATCGCTCCCTCGCCGACGACGCAGAAAGCCACGCGCATCCTTTCACTCAAGGCGCGCTCCGGGCAGTGGCTCGCGGCCAGCTTGGTGCTCCTTGGGCTTGCCGGTCTTGCCCTCTGGTGGAGAGCCGAGCGAACGCTTTCGCCTCGCCCTGAGCCTCCTTCTCCTGAGTCTTCTTCCAGGAGCGTGGCGCCCGAGCGCGCATCGCCTCCTCCGGCGGAAGCTCCGCTGGTAAAGCGATCCCCTGAAGATGCGGCATCGGTCCCTCCGCGCGTTCGTCGTTCTTCTCCCGTGGCTGCGCCCCCAACCCCTCCCTCTCAGACCGGCTCGGCATCCGAAGCGACGCCCGTCAAAGAGCCATCTGCTCGCGTTGAGGAGACAGCGAGCCCGGCATTGACCGTCGCCGAGCATGTGCGTCTGGGGAATGAACATTTCGCGGCTCACCGATACGAGGAAGCGCTTCGAGAGTATGTGAAAGCGCGCGAGCGCGATCCGGCGAATCCGGACATCTATTACCTGATCGGCCTGGTGCACGAACGACGGGGAGAATACGAAGCGGCATGGGAAGCTTTCCAGCGATGCACGTCGGGTCCTTATGCCACCGTCGCACGAAATCACCTGAAGATGCTCGAGAAAAAACGAAAGAAGCCAAAAGAGCCCTCCAAGAAAGCGACAGAGCGTGGAGCGCCAGCGGAAACCTCGTTTGAGACCAAACCTCGCTAGAGAGCCTGCTGCAGCAGGCAACAGAAAATAGCCCGGGGTGACGCGAAGCGGAACCCCAGGGGGGCAGCAGCGAAACCCCATTGGGACCGAACCCCATTCCGCAAAGAGCCCTCGAAGAGGGCGACAGAAAATAGCCTGGGGTGGAGCGGCAGCGGAACCCCAGGAAACGAGGTCCCCAATTATCCCCGAGCCCGCGCGAGCGGGCGGCACACCGGGTCAGAAGCCTGACGAATCGAAGGACGACGTTCGTGTATCTCCCAATGTGATGGCCTGGCGTGTGTGAACCAGACCGGTTGGGTGGCCGCCCGATGTGTCGCCCCCTTCGGGGGCTCTTGAGAAAATTTTGGGCTCACGGTTCCCTAGGGCTTACGCCCTAGGCTATTCTCTGTCGCCCCCTTCGGGGGCTTTCTGTGGAAAGATGTC
>CAZTMT010000006.1:0-175539 GCA_964615335.1 uncultured Clostridia bacterium | reverse complement strand
CGTTTAGCTTCACCCTGCGCGGTGAAATAAACGACGATGAGCCACAGAACGGCACACTCGCCATCATGGTCGGGGGCTCGCCGGAAGCCTTCCAACGTTGCCTTCCCATCTTCCGTGCCCTCGGCAAGACGATCGTCTACACAGGGCCGAGTGGAAGCGGACAGAAGACCAAACTCGTCAACCAGCTCATCTGCGCGCTGAACATCGTCGCCGCTCTCTCACCAGGTCACTTTCTCCGCCGCCGCATAGAGCAAGGCGTTCCAGAGGGTTTTGAACGTGGCGTAGGACTGCCCGCGATATTGTGGTCGAAAGCCGAAGAGGATGACGCGACCTCGTCCCAGGGGGACTTCGACGAGCGCGGCTTTCCCGGAGAGGCGTTCTCCTCCAAGGAGCCATCCGCTCAGAAGCGGATCGCCCGAGGGATACCGGGCGATGACGACGGCTGACCGCTCCGCCTCAAAGGCTGGCCCCTCTTCGAACCAGATCGCTCCGTCGCGCTCCATCCCGAAGGCCACCGGATGCGTCGGATCGAATTCGACCCTCAGAATCGAACCCGGCCCGTAGAACTCTCTCTCGGGGACGCCGGAGAGCACGTCGCGCACTTCGGCGCTCAGGTCTTTCAGAAGCACACCCGAAGCTTGATTGAGAGCGATCACGCTGCCTCCCTCTTCGGCGAAGGCGCGCACGTGAGCCAGGCCCGCTTCGCCCAGACCGCCCGTATACTCTTCGGGCATCGTGCCCGGAGGATGTCCTTGCACAAGAGCGCGGGGCGATTGATCCGGCAGAATGAGCACATCGAATCGACGCCGCCACTCTCCGGCGCGCACGTCCCGATCCGAGACGTTCTCGTACGGGATACCGAACTGATCGAAGACCCAGCGCGTCCATCCCTCATCCATCGAAGGGACATAGCTGCGATAGAGCGCCACACGCGGCAGCCGAAGCTGCAGCAAAGTCCCCCGCGGGCGCTCCGAAGCCGCGCGAACCGAGATCCGGAAGCGCCGGGCGGTCTCCTCAAGGAGTGCTTCCTGTCCGGCCGGGACGAACGCTGTTCCCGGCGGAAACGCTGACGATTCCACAATGCGATAGACCCGCACTCCCTTTTTGAGCAGGTCGAACAAGGCCGCGACCTCGCGATGTCCTTCGGGCCGGATCACATATCCGTGGGACGACCTTCCCCCGATGATCCCTCCCGCCTCTTCCTCGACGCGTTCCACCGGCTCCAGATCAGCGGAAAATGGTTGCGCGATCTCCAGGACTTGAACTCCCATCAGCAGAGGAAGCGTGTGGGCCGTCACGTCATAGGGACGCTTCGGAGGACCTCCGGGATACTCGCGCAGATTGGGATAGCGCTGCCGCTCCAGCAGAGCTTTAGCGAAAGCCCCATACGGCTGCCTGAGCGGGATGACATAGGTGCCCGCAGGAAATGTCTGCCCATCCGCGTGAAAGGCCGATCGCGCTCTCCACACCTCGACCAATCCGAAGCGCAAGACGTCGATCAGTTTGGCCATCGCCGCCTTGTCCCTTTGCTCCGGAGGAAGGACAAAGGCGTAGGGCGGATCCTTTCGCTCGACGGCTCGCTTTCCGATCCGATAGAAATTCCACAGGAAGTGATCGCGATGCCGCGCCGCCGTGTGCAGAAGTGAGAAGAACGCCGACATTTGATACTCGACGATATCGCGCAAGCGCCACGTCCCCCCAGGCCAGGGTTCCGGGAAGTTCCAACTGGGCTGCCGCGCGTCATAGCCCCGCCCTCCCTGCAGGCGCTCGAAGGGGATCTCGATCGGCGACGCCAGACGCGCGCTCGCCGATTCGGTCAAAATGCGCAGCCCTCCGTGATAGCACTGATAGCAGCGCGCCGGCGTCCAGAGGTCGTAGATCGCGTTGACGACGATTCCCTTCTTCCCCTCCGCCGTCAGATCCGCTGCCATCTTCATCCCCAGCCAGTTCATCTCCTGCAGGAGGATCGGATCAATGTTCGGCTCAATCGGATCAATCCACGGAGGCATAAAGAGGCGCGCTCCATAGGGTCCCATCTGATGCACGTCGTAGACGATCTGCGGATGCCACGCATTATGCGCCTTCTCGACCGTCAGCCGCGTCTCCACCTGCGTGAACATGTACCAATCCCGATTGTTGTCGTGACCCACGTACTTGTGATAGAGCCAGGGCGGGCTCGTCCCCTCATAGGGCGTGCCGAGCGTTCGTTGATACCACTCGTAGACCATCTGGTTCCCATCCGGATTGAGCGAGGGGATGAGCAGAAGGATCACGTTCTCCAGAATCTCGCGCACCCGCGGAGAGTCCTCCGTCGCCATGCGCCAGGCGAACTCGACGGCTGTCTGCGCGCTGGCGACTTCCGTCGAATGAATATTGCACGTGATCAGAACGACGACCTTCCCTCGCGCGATGAGCGCGCGCGCCTCCTCTTCGGAAAGGCCGCGCGGATCGGCGAGCCGCTTCTGTATCCGACGATACTCCTCCGCGCGCGCGAGCGTCTCCGGAGCTGAAATGAGGGCCATGATGAAGGGACGCCCCTCCGTGCTCCGCCCCAGCTCCACGACGCTCATGCGTTCGGAGACCTCGTCCAACTTCCGGAAATACTCGACGATCTGAGGCCAACTGGCCAGCCGACGATCCTCTCCGATATCGAACCCGAGATAGTCTCGCGGAGAAGGAATCGTCCGCTGCGCCGGGAAGACCACTCCGACCATGAGGATGAGGGCGAACCCCATGTGCCCGAAGCGCGCGAATCGAATCATAGGCTTCCCTCCCCGATGGCTTTCGAACCACTTGTGGAGAAGGGATTGTACTCGCGCTCAAAAAGCGGCGCAATCGAGACGCTCCGTTTGTGAGCGAGCCTCGAAAAATCCGTGCAACGATCGCTCGACGCCGCATCGTCCCATCGGACGGATTCAGACTATGAGAGATGACGCGCGGAGAGATCGCCATCTGAGGGGTCCCTGGAGGAGGCCCGATGCCTTCTCCCCCGCACGGTGCTCCGCAGATGTCGCTCCCCGAGAGAATCCTTATTCGGAGGAGAAGAACAATGACGAAGATGCCCCCAACGAAGATGATGATCGCGATCCTGCTCGCTCTCTCCTTCTTCCCCCTGCCCCATGTCATGAACGCTGCGCCCGGGGAACCGGCTGGGGCTCAGGATCCCGGGACGGCGACTGTGGAAGGCCTGGACGTGCAGAGCCTGTTCCAGACACTGGACCTCTTCGTTCAAAATCGCGCGGCGGAGATCGGCCTGACCGTGGATTCCACCCAGGCGAAACTCCTGCGCATCGGGGATACGCCGGTGACGCTGACGCCCGCTTCCTCCTGGGATCCCCGACGCCTGGGAATAGTGGGCATCCTGGAAGCCGGCAAGGCATTCTCCCTGAACAATAAGACACTGCCGGCCGGGCTTTACACGCTGGAGATCGGCGGTCATCCCCAGACGCGCCGCCTGTCTCTGAACTTCCGCGATCAGTTCGGAAACATCGTCGCGAGCCTGCCCGCCACCGAGTATAAGTTCACGCCCCTTCCGAAGCGCGCTTCGTCCAAGGAAGTCGAAGCCGCGCAGTCGCTTCTGGGGATCATCGGGCCGGCGATCGGTTTCAACGTCGTCCTCACCCAGACGCCGCCCTTTTTCAAAATCGTCCCGTGTCTGGGATTTGTCGTTCCGATCGGCGTCGGACTGGTGAACGTCGGCTTCTGTCTCGGATGAACTGCGGCACAGCCGAAGAGATGCGCTCACGCGTGAGCGCATCTCCTCCTCCTCCGCATCGGACGCCGGAGAGTGCCTGAGAACGCCGCCCGCGTTCAGCAAGAGTTCTCCGAGCGCACCCCCCTGGCGCGCGCTTTCGCGTGACTCGCGTCTTCGGAGAAGCCCTCCCGGTCGGAAATTCCATCCCCCCGGCAGCGGATCGAAAGACCTCTCGCGCGATCCAGAAATGGGGGGGCCTCACGGGTGCGAGCGCTCAGGTCGTTCCCTCTTCGCTTGACCCGAGCGATCTCACGTCGAGCGACGGGCCATAGCCCGGGACGCGCTTCCTGTGCTATAAACAAACGTCGCCCATGACGGGAGAGGAGAAGCAGAGAGCGATGCCAACGGAAGTGCCGTCGGTCATCGAGTTTCGGAATGTCTGGCATTCGTACGATGGAGAACACTTCGTGCTCGAAGACATCTCCTTCCGGGTCGGACCGAGTGAGATGACGGTCATCCTCGGAGGCTCCGGAAGCGGCAAGTCCACGATCCTGCGTCTCACGCTCGGGCTCATTCGCCCCGACCGAGGGGAGATCTTCATCCAGGGCCAGGAGATCACTTCCCTGAGCGAACAGGAGCTTCTCTCCGTCCGCCGGAAGATCGGGATCGTCTTTCAATCCGGGGCTCTTTTCGACAGTTTGAGCGTCTACGAGAACGTCGCCTATCGGCTGCGCGAAGAGGGATGGCCTGAGGAGCGCATTGAGGAAGAAGTCATGCGCCAGCTCGCGTTCATTGATTTCAAGGGGGATCTGCATGCCCTCCCCGGCGAGCTGTCCGGAGGAATGCGCCGTGCCGTCGCCATCGCGCGCGCGATGGTCGGAGGCCCTCAGATCCTGCTCTTTGACGAGCCCACGGCCGGACTCGATCCGCCGACGGCGCGAGCGCTCTGCGAGCTGGCGGCGAAGTATCGCGACGTGCAGGGCGTCAGCTCTATCTTCGTCACCCATCGCCTCGATGACGTGCGTTTTCTCTCCTCCATTCTCTACACGCACCATGCCAACGGAGAGATCATCGCCCTGCATCGCGAGGACGAGATCTTCTCGCTCATCAACACCCGATTCCTCATTCTTCGCCATCACCGGATTTACTTCAGCGGGACCGAGGAGCAACTCCGTCGCTGCGAGGATCCCTACGTCCAGGAATTCATCGGGGCCCTGGAGGAGGTCGAAGAACAAGAGGTCTTCGAGGAGCTGGCGCTCGAATGAGGCGAGGGCTCATCTTCGATCGCCGGGAAGTGGAAGAAAACGTCTCACAGAGTTCGCTCTCTCCGGCCGCAGATCAACCCGTCATCGAGTTCCGCGACGTCTCGCTCTCCTTTGAAGACCCTCCGCGGAAGGTCCTGGATCGGATCAGCTTCCGCGTCTACAGGGGCGAGATGCGCATCATCCTGGGACCGACGGGTTCTGGGAAATCCACGATCTTGCGTCTGACGATCGGACTCCTGCGCCCCGATGAGGGGCAGATCTTCTTGAACGGACGGGAAATCACGGCGATGCGCGAGGAGGAGATCCTCGGGCTGCGACAGCGCATCGGAGTGGTCTTTCAGGAGGATGCCCTCTTCACCTCGCTCACGGTCGCCGAGAACGTCGCCTACCGGCTCCTCGAACAAGGGTATGCCCTGGACGAGGTGGAGGAAGAAGTGCGGCGGACGCTGCGCCTGGTCGGGCTGGAGCACGCGTACGGGATGATGCCGAGCGAGCTTTCCGGCGGGATGAGCCGGCGCACAGCGATCGCTCGCGCTCTGGTGGGCGATCCGGAGATCATCCTCTACGATTCCCCCCTCTCGGGGCTGGATCCCGTCATCGGACGACGCATCAGCCGACTCGCCATGCGCTTGCGCGATCTGCACAGAGTCACTTCGCTCTGGATCACCCAGAATATGGATGAAGTCCGGTACCTGGCCTCCCACTTTTACGAGCGAACCCCCGAGGGAAAACTCCTCTTTCGGAAGGAGAGCGATCGCTTCTGCCTGATCAATACGAAAATCCTCATGCTCGCCGAGGGGCGCGTGATCTTCGACGGAGCCGACGAACTCTTCTGGAACGCACGCGATCCCCAGATTCGACAATTCCTCCCCTGATCCCCACCGCTTGCTCTCTCAGTCGAAGGCCGAACCGATTCAGGGCAGACGAGAACATCTTTGTTGCTCTGCTCTCAGAGGCCCGAGTATAATCCCCCGAGGAGGTGAAGTCATGCGGGAAGTGGCCATTGTATCGCCGGTGCGGACGCCGGTGGGGAAGTTCGGAGGGGCTTTGAAAGATATACCCGCCGAGGAGTTGGGAGCTGTCGCTATCCGAGCTCTTCTGGAGCGCACCCGGATTGATCCCGAACGGATTGATGACGTCATTCTGGGACAGGGGTATCCTAACGGCGAAGCGGCCAACATCGGTCGCTACTGTGCCCTCAAGGCGGGCCTCTCGGTCACGGTCCCGGGGATGCAAGTGGACCGCCGCTGCTCCTCCGGGCTACAGGCCATCCTGCTGGCCGCCATGATGGTCCAGACCGGCGTGGCCGACGTGGTCATCGCCGGCGGCGTGGAGAGCATGAGCAATGCCGAACTCTATATCCCCGGCTCCATCCGCTGGGGCATCCGCCAGGGCTCCATCACTCTTCATGACCGCCTCTGGCGCTCCCGCGAGCGCACCAGTCCCCCAGAAACCCATCCGGTGTCCGGCATGATCGAAACGGCGGAGAACCTGGCCCGCAAATACGAAATCTCCCGCAAGGAGCAGGATCAATACGCCCTGCGCAGCCATCAAAAGGCGGTGGCCGCTCAGAAGGCAGGTAAGTTTCACAAGGAGTTATCTCCCGTCCCTGTGCCCCAGAAGAAGGGCGGAACTCTTCTGGTGGACCGGGACGAAGGACCCCGGGAGGATACCTCTCTTGAGACCCTGGCCAAGCTGCCCCCCGTCTATCCTGGCGGTACGGTGACCGCAGGCAACTCCAGCCAGCAGAACGATGGCGCCGCCGTCTGCCTGGTCGTGGCCGCCGATCAGGTGGAAGCATTGGGGCTGGAACCTATGGCCTATCTGAAGGCCTGGGCTGTGGCCGGAGTGGAGCCAGCCTACATGGGTATTGGCCCTGTCCCCGCCACAGAAAAGGCCCTGGCCCGCGCTGGGCTGACCCTCAACGACATGGACGTCATCGAGCTGAACGAGGCCTTCGCTGCCCAAGTTCTCGCCGTCACCAGAGAGTGGCGGATCTCTCCCGACGATGACCGCCTCAATCCCAATGGCTCCGGCATCTCCCTGGGCCATCCCATCGGCGCTACCGGGGCGCGGATCCTCGCCACTCTCCTCTACGAGATGCAGCGACGGGATGCTCGCTACGGACTGGAGACCATGTGCGTGGGAGGAGGCCAGGGAGTGGCGGCGATCTTCGAGCGAAGGCGCTAGCGGAGATCGGGGTATCCAGGTCGCGAGTCCCCCATAAGAAAGCACTCCGCGCTTCGATCCGACCGATCCCCTTGACGTCGAGAGGGACATCGGGTATAAGTATGCACTGATCTTTCGAAAATGCAAAAATTTTGCATATTATGCGAAGGCGGACGCGCCAAGAAAAGGTGCTCGAGCTGATTCGGGCCAAGCGCATTCGCACGCAGGCCGAGCTGGTCGAGGAGCTGCGTCGGCGGGGGATTCCCGCCACACAGTCCTCGATCTCGCGAGATCTGGCGCGGCTTGGGGCGGTCAAGGTCAACGGCTACTACACGTTGCCTCGATTGAGGCACCCGGTCGCCGGCGTTCTGGAGATCCTCGATCTGGACACGGCGGGAGATCATCTCATCGTCGTGAAGACCGAGCCGGGGCAAGCCTCGCCGGTGGCCTTGCAGATTGACCGGGCGCATTTTCCGGAAGTCGTGGGGACGGTCGCCGGCGACGATACGGTCTTCATCGCCGTGAAGGATCGCGAGGCTCAGCGCAAGGCGATTCGGCGAATCAGCGAGCTTTTCACCTGGCGGGGTTCCTCGTCGGGGAAGACCTGAGGTGCGCGCTTTCGCCGCACAGAGAGGAGGCGTATGACGGACGGTCCGATTCGAAAAGTGGTGCTCGCGTATTCGGGAGGGCTTGATACCTCGGTGATGCTCCGATGGCTCAAGGAGCGTTATGGCTGCGAGGTCATCACCTTCACGGCGGATATCGGCCAGGGAGAGGAGCTGGTGGGTCTTCGCGAGAAGGCTCTCGCCACAGGAGCCAGTCGGTGTTACATCGAGGATCTGCGGGAAGAATTCGTCCGGGATTTCGTCTTCACGGCCTTGAAGGCCAATGCCGTGTACGAGGGGTTCTACCTGCTCGGGACGAGCCTGGCGCGCCCGCTCATCGCGCGGCGACAGATGGAGATCGCCCGACAAGAAGGAGCGGATGCCGTCGCGCACGGAGCGACGGGCAAAGGGAACGATCAGGTGCGCTTCGAGCTGACGTACTATGCGCTCGATCCGAACATTCGGGTGATCGCTCCCTGGCGGGAATGGGAATTCCGCTCGCGCACGGAACTGATCGAATACGCCGCGCGACAGGGCATCCCCGTGAGCGCGACCCGAGAGAAGCCCTATTCGATCGATCGCAATCTTCTGCACATCAGCTACGAAGGAGGGATTCTGGAAGATCCCTGGCGCGAACCTCCAGAAGAGATGTTCCTTCTGACCGTCTCCCCCGAGCGCGCTCCGGATCGGCCGACGACGATCGAGCTCATGTTTGAGGGGGGGATTCCGGTCGCCCTCGATGGGGAATTCCTGCCGCCGGTCCGCATGCTGGAAGTCCTCAATGAGATCGGAGGCCGAAACGGGATCGGTCGCGTGGATCTTGTGGAGAATCGCTTCGTCGGGATGAAATCGCGGGGGGTATACGAGACGCCCGGGGGGACGATCCTGCACGTGGCGCATCGCGCGCTGGAGTCCATCACGCTCGATCGAGAGCTCGGGCGACTCCGCGATGCGCTCATCCCGAAGATCGCCGAGCTGATCTACTACGGCTTCTGGTACTCGCCGGAATTTCAAGCTCTCAGAGCCTTCATTGATGAGACGCAGAAGAATGTGACAGGGACAGTGCGGCTCCGCCTCTACAAGGGCAATTGCATTGTCCTCGGACGCAAATCCCCGTGTTCGCTCTATCGGCCGGAGTATGCGACGTTCGAGGCCGACCGGGTGTACAACCAGAAGGATGCGGAGGGGTTCATCAAGCTGCAGGCCCTTCGACTGCGCGTCCACGCGATGCGCGAGATGGCCGAAGCGATCCCCCTCTCACCAGGAGGCGCGGACGCATGAGCGAAGACCGATACTGTCGTGACGTCGAAACGCTCGACCGGAATCTCCCGAAAGAGAAGGGCGTGTTCATCAGATCCTCCCTCGAAGGCGTTCATCTCGTTCGGGTGGATAAGATCGGATCGGCGACGGTGAATCTGAAACTCCCGCCGATTGTTCCCGTGACCTCGCGATGCGAGGCTCGCGCGGGCAATGTCGTCGTCGTGCGCGTCCTCACCGAGAACGCGCTGTACAACCAGCTGGAACTGCCGAGCGGGCGCCTCTGCAAGATCGTGCGTCATGACGTGATCATTGGCGTTCTCGGGGAGAGGCGCGCCCTGAAGGGATTTGTCGGGAACATCCCCTCGACCCTCGCTCCGGGAGATCGGCTGCACATTCTGAACCTCGGAGGGGTGATCGGCCGCTGCGTGGATCACTATACGGAGGTGGGAGAAGCCATTGAGGTCGAGCTTCTCGGCATGGTCGTGGATGGGGAGGAGGACGGCGCCTCTCCGCCCCCTATCCTGAACATCTCCAAAAACGCCCTGGCTCCCCGCTCCCATCTGGAGAGATCGCGCCCGCTCGTTCTGGTGGCCGGGACGTGCATGAATTCGGGGAAGACGTTCGCCGCGACGCAACTGATCAAGCACTTCACTCAGGCCGGATACCGCGTCGCGGCGGCCAAGCTCACCGGCATCGCCTGCCTGCGCGATACGCTCAATATGGAAGATCACGGCGCGGTGAAGACTCTCTCTTTTCTGGACTGCGGGTATCCTTCGACCGTCTCCGTCCCTGATCTCCCGGCGATCGCCAAAGCGCTCATCGCCGAACTGAATCGCGTGGAGCCGGATCTGATCGTCCTCGAACTGGGCGATGGGGTCCTCGGCGGATATAACGTGCACACGCTCTTCGAAGACGCCGAGCTGATGCGATTCGTGGCGGCGACGGTTTTCTGCGCGAGCGACTTCGTGGGGGCCTGGGGGGGGATCCAACTGCTTCGGATGAAGGGCCTCTCGACCGATGTCCTCTCCGGAGCGGTCACCGATAGCGCGATGGGCCGCGAGTTCATCGAGCGCGAATGGGGGATTCCAGCGGCCAACGCCCTGAGAAACGGCGAGAGGCTTTATCACCTGGTCCGGGAGAAGGTCCGCGCGTTCTCGGAGCGGGTGGCGGCGCGCGAACCCAAGGAGGCCAGACGATGAAGATCCGCGTGGGCATCCTGGGAGGATCCGGATATGTCGGGGGCGAGCTTCTGCGGTTGCTCCTCTTTCACCCCTCTGTGGAGATCGCGTGGGTGACGGCTCAGGAGCGGGCGGGGAGATCGGTCGCCGATGTCCATCCCAATCTGCGCCGACTGGCGGAGATACCGCTTCTCCCCATGCCGACGGCCGATACGGTGAGTTCTCTCACCGACGGGCTGGATTGTCTCTTCCTCGCTCTGCCTCACGGACAGAGCATGGAGCTTGTCCCGCGCATTCCCGATCGAGTGAAGGTGATTGATCTCGGAGGGGACTTTCGCCTGAAAGATCCCCGTGTGTTCCAGACCTATTACGGGAAGCCGCATTGCGCTTCGGAGCATCTGGAGCGCTTCGTCTATGGGCTGACCGAATTGTATCGCGCGGAGATCGCGCGCGCTTCCCGCGTGGCGAATCCGGGATGCTTCGCGACGGCCGTCTTGCTCGGGCTCGCTCCGTTTGCGGCCGCGCATCTGGCTGTCGGGCGCGTGGTCGTGGACGCGAAGACGGGTTCTTCGGGCGCAGGGGCCAAGCCTGTGGAGACGACGCATCATCCGCGACGCGCCAACAGCTTCTTCGCCTATAAGCCGTTTGTCCATCAGCATCTGCCGGAGATCGCACAAGCCCTCGAGCACCTCTTTGAGGATCGCTGGTCGGAACGTCTCCTCCTGCAGGTGCACTCGGCCCCTCTGGTGCGCGGCATCTTCGCCTCGATCTACCTCGTGCTCGCCGAGCCGCAGACGGAGGAGACAATCGGTGATCTCTTCCGCCGATTCTACGCCGATGCGTTCTTCGTTCGCCTGCTCGGTCCGAACGTCTCTCCGGATGTCGCCTGGGTCAAACACACGAACTTCTGCGACATCGGATGGGCCGTTCGCGGGACGGAAGCAATTGTCTTCGTGGTTCTGGATAACCTCGTCAAAGGAGCGGCAGGCCAGGCCGTACAAAACCTGAACGTGATGTTCGGCCTGGACGAAACGACCGGCCTGAAGTGGCCGGGAAGCCATCCCTGAGGAGTGGCCATCATGGTGCTTTCGACAGAACATCTCCCCATGCCGGGCGCGACGCTCAAAGGGCGGAGCTTTCTGAGCACGGGAGAGTTCACGCGCGAGGAACTCTCCGAGATCCTCGATCTGGCCGTTCGATACAAAACGCTCGGGCACGGGCGTCCACTTCAGGGGAAGTCCGTGGCGCTGCTTTTCTTCGATCCTTCGCTGCGCACGCGCGCTTCGATGGAGATCGCCATTCACCAGCTCGGGGGGCAGGCCGTCGTGCTCGATGTCGGGCGCGGGACGTGGACGCTCGAGTACCGAGAGGGCGTCGTCATGGATGGGGACAAAAGCGAGCACATCAAGGAGGCGGCGCGCGTGCTCTCGCGCTATGTGGCGGCCATCGGGGTGCGCAGCTTCCCCGCCCTGCGTTCCTTCGAGGAGGAGAGATGCGATCCGATCCTCCGGAGCTTCGCGCGCGAAGCGTCGGTCCCCATCATCAACCTCGAATCGGCGATGTTCCACCCGCTTCAAGCCATGGCCGATGTGATGACGATTCGCGAGATCTTTGGACTCGTGGATCAACGGCGCGTGGTTCTCTGCTGGGCCTATCATCCGAAGCCTCTTCCGATGGCCGTTCCGAATGCGTTCGCCCTGATCGCCGCTCAGTTCGGGATGGACCTGACAATCGCCTGTCCTCCCGAATACGAGCTGGACCCGGAGCTGATGCAACAGATTCGCGAGCAGGCCCATCGCAATGGGGCTTCGGTGCGCGTCCTGCACGATCGGCACCAAGCGTGCCGCGGTGCGGAGATCATCTACGCTAAGAGCTGGGGAAGCCGCTACTACTACGGGCGCTGGGAAGAGGAACGCCCCGTGCGAGAGAAGTACCGGGACTGGATCGTGGACGAGGACCTGATGCGCCTGACCGGAGGAGGATATTTCATGCACTGCTTGCCCATCCGGCGCAATGTCGTGGCGACCGATGCCGTCCTGGATAGCGAGCGCTCCCTGGTCATCCAACAGGCCGAGAATCGCCTTCACGTGCAGAAGGCCCTTCTCTCGATGCTCCTCTAAATCACGGAGGGAATTCCCGATGGCTTCCGATCGCCTGGAGCTATTGCGCGAAGCGCTCCCGTACATCCAGAAATTCAAGGGGAAGATTTTTGTCGTGAAGCTCAGCGGGAAGGTCACCGAGCGCCCGGAAATCCTTCAATCCCTGGCTGAGGAAATCGTCCTCTGCCACCAGGTCGGAATCCGGATCGTCGTCGTGCACGGCGGAGGAGATCAGGTGACGCGTCTGGCCGAACGGCTGGGCATCGAGCAGAAGATCGTCCTCGGACGGCGCGTCACCGACGATGCGACGCTGGAGATCGCGAAGATGATCTTCGCCGGCAAGATCAACACGGAAGTGGCTGCCGCTCTGCATCGGCTGGGCGCTCCGACCGTGGGACTCACGGGATTCGATGGCCACCTCATCCGCGCCCGCCGCCGAGCCCCCCAGCGCATTCTGAATCCGAAGACGGGATGCGAAGAGACGATTGATTACGGACACGTCGGAGACATCGAGGCGGTCGAGGGTCGTCTTTTGCTTCTGCTTCTGGAGAACGGGTATCTTCCCGTCGTGTGCTCTCTGGCGGCCGATGAGCAGGGGAATATCTTCAACATCAACGCGGATACGATCGCCGCGGAGCTGGCGGCGGCTCTGGATGCGGAGAAGCTCCTGCTGCTGACGGATGTGGATGGGATCTTTCTGAAAAGGGATGATCCGACGACGAAGCTCTCTCGCCTCACGCTCGCTCAGCTCACGGAACTGCTCGCGGACAGACGTCTGGCCGAAGGGATGCTCCCGAAAGCCGATGCGATCCTTCGGCTCCTGGCGCGCGGCCAAACCGATGTACACATCATCAACGGGTGCCGGCGGAATGCCCTGCTGCAGGAGATCTTCACCGATGAAGGCTCCGGAACGATGATCGTTCCCCGGTAGAGGCGTCTCCGCCTCATCCTCTTCCGCTCGAAAGAGCGGACGCGCGCGCCCTCTTCACTCGCTCTCGCGCGGCGACCAGAGCGGCGCGAACCCTCTCCGGAGATGTCCCGCCGATTTCCCGTTTGGACGCCAGCGCCCTCTCGAGCGAGAGGGCGTCGTAGACGTCCTCCTCGATCTGAGGGGCGAAGTCGCGATACTCCTTGAGCGAGAGTTCGGTCAGCCCTTTCTTCCTCTCTAGGGCATAGAGGACGATCTGTCCGACGATCTCATGAGCGCGCCGAAAAGCCACCCCTTTCCGCACAAGATATTCGGCCAGCTCCGTCGCATTCGTGTAATCCTGCTGAGCGGCCTGCGCCATGCGCTCCCGATCAATCTCAACATGCGCGAGAACTTTGGTCGCGATCCTCACACACGCGCGCACCGTATCGAGGGCGTCGAAGATGGCCTCCTTATCCTCTTGCATGTCCTTGTTGTAGGCCAAAGGCAAGCCCTTCATCATGGTGAGCAGTCCCATGAGGTGGCCGAAGACGCGCCCGGCCTTCCCTCGGATCAGTTCGAGTGCATCGGGATTTTTCTTCTGCGGCATGAGCGAAGAGCCCGTAGAGACGGCCTCCCCGAGCGTGAGAAATCCGAATTCCGAGCTGGCATAGAGGATGAAATCTTCGGCCAGACGACTGAGGTGCATCTGGAGCACAGCGGCAGCGAAGGCGACTTCCAATACGAAATCGCGATCGCTCACGGCATCCAGACTATTGCAGGCCACCCGCTCAAATCCCAATTCCCGCGCCAGCTCTTCGCGATCCACAGGGAAACTCGTCCCGGCGAGGGCTCCTGAACCGAGCGGGAGGACATTCAGGCGCGCGCGCGCCGCACGCACTCGCTCCCGGTCGCGTTCGAACATCTCGAAATAAGCGAGCAAATAATGCGCCCAGAGGATCGGCTGAGCCCGTTGCAGATGCGTGTATCCGGGGAGCACGGCTTCGGGATCGCGCTCGGCCAGATCCAGCAGAGCGTCCTGCAACCGAAGAAGCTCATCGAGCAGAAGATCGCACTGCTCGCGGAGATAGATCCGCAGGTCTGTGCTCACTTGATCGTTCCGGCTCCGCCCCGTATGAAGCTTATCAGCCGCTTCGCCAACCAACTCAGCCAGGCGCGCCTGGATGAATCCATGGACATCCTCGGCGGGGCACTGATCGAAATACCCGGGATCGCGCTGGGCGCGCTGACCGATCTCGTGCAACGCTTCGAGAATGCGCGCCGCTTCGTCCTCAGAGAGGATACCGGCGCGTTGCAAGGCGCGGCAATAAGCCTCGTTCACCCGAATATCGGCATGCACGAGCCTTCGATCGAAAGGGAAGGAGGCATTGAACTGGGCGAACTCGGGGTCTGGTTCTTCGCGAAATCTCCCCCCCCACAGCTTCTCCATCGGTTCCCTTCCTCAGGCCGAATGACCGAAAAGTCCACACTCCCTGAGAGGGCGCCTCTTCTGTGCCGCAGGGAAGCGCTCAGCAGATACTCACGCGCTTAACTCCCTCCGCGTGCCCGCGACATGTCCTGTCGCGAGGCTCCTGGGCCCCCAGGCGCGGATCAGTACCTGGGCGATTCACTGAACCTTCTCCTGGACGGATCGCTTGCGGAACGCTCGCCGGGCATTGATCACGGATCCTTCGTGAGCGTCTCGACGCGACCGTGTCACACGGCGCGTTTGGCGGGGACGCAGCAAATACCCCAGTCCTCGCTTCTCCAGTTCGCAGAAAATCCCGGGCAGGTTCTTATACCCGAGCGTGCGCCCGAGCTTCCACGCGCTCACTTCGGGATTGCTGTTATAGAGCTGGATCGCATGGATGAGCCGCTCGCTTCGGAAGTACCCGAAATGGCGCTTGACTAACCCTCGAGCTTTCAATCGGTTCAGGTGCCAATGGACCACCCAGATGGGGACCCCCAACCGCTCGCCGATCTGACGACGCGTCAGGAGCGGCTCTTCCTCCTGAAGCTGCAGGAGTCTCTTACAGAGCTGGCACCGTTCGATCCAGTGTCCCTCAGGAGGGGTCTGGCGCTCGACGAGCTTCACGCCCAGCGCCTTCGCCTTCTTCAAGATTTGGTGAACGCGCTGACGCGTCAGCCCCACCGCGCGCCCGATCTGCTCCAGCGTCGGGGCCTCCGGCGAGTTATACATCTCGATGATTTTTCGATCCCGCTCGCTCAATCGCCGTTCAAGTTTAAGATACTCTTCCGCCAATTTCAACTGCGGAAGCGTGCGGCGGCGCCGTACCTGACCGTAGGTCACACCGAACGCCCGAATCGCGTTGAGCACGGTCGCCGGCGAGCACCCGAAATGCTTCGCCACGGCCTCGACATCTCGATTGCGCCCCAGCGCGAATTTGATGATCTTCACATACCGCTCGACCGTTGTGGGCCGACGCGGAAGGTTCAGAGCGATTTCTTGTTTTTTAGCGACCATTGTTTTTCTCCCCATAGTGAACTCACCCTTTTTAGATGCAAACTTTCAACATAAAGGTTCGCGTCTTCTTGACGATTGCTTTGCTCTACGGACACGGCGCTCGATACCCGTAGGGGCGTTCTCTGAGCAGGCGAGCCGTCTTTCTACTCCGCCTCCCCCCAAAAATGGTTGAGCGGACCGTGACCCCGGCCCAGCGGGAATCCGTGTCGAATAGCTGCGGTCACATAGTCTTTCGCCTTACGAACCGCCTCGAGAAGCTCTTCTCCGCGCGCGAGATACGCCGTAATAGCCGCCGAATACGTGCATCCCGTCCCATGAGTGTTCCGCGTCCGAATCCGTTCGGCCCGAAATTCGTGAATCTGCCGACCATCGTAGAAGACATCCACGGCCTCCGCCTCGGAATCCAAATGCCCTCCTTTGACGAGCACCGCGCGCGGCCCCAGATCGAAGATTCGCCGCGCCGCCTTTGCCATCTCCTTCACCGATTGGATCGAACCTCCGACCAGAGCTTCCGCTTCCGGGATATTGGGCGTCACCAGATAGGCCAACGGGAAGAGCCGCCTGATCAGGGCTTCCTCCGCTTCCGCCCGCAAGAGGCGATCTCCGGATTTGGCGCGCATGACCGGATCCACGACCAGTCGCTCCAGACCATGCTCTTTCACGGCTTCGGCCACAGCCTCCACGATCTCGGCGCTCGAGAGCATCCCCGTTTTGGCCGCATCCACTCCGATGTCGCGCACAACCAGATCCAACTGCAGGCGTACGAAATCCGCCGGCAACTCGATCACTCCGGCCACCCGGCAGGTATCCTGCGCCGTAACAGCCGTGAGCACAGAGAGCCCATAGACCCGGAGCGCCGTGAAGGTCTTCAGGTCCGCTTGAATTCCCGCTCCCCCACCGGAATCCGAGCCTGCGATCGTCAAAGCACGCGCTACCATGATTCGCGCTATAGGTTTAAGTTTACCCGAAATCGCTCAAAGAGGGAAGGCAGGGGAACCTTTTGACGGCCCGAGAGTCTCCCGCCTGTACCCCTCACAGGATGAGATAATTCGGCCCTCCCCCTCCCTCCGGAGGGACCCACGTGATGATCTGGTAGGGGTCCATGATGTCGCAGGTTTTGCAGTGGACGCAGTTTGAGGCGTTGATCTGAAGGCGCTTCCCCCCCTCCGGCGTGGGGACCATCTCATACACATGAGCCGGGCAGAAGCGCTGGCAGGGATTGCCGTATTCGATCGAGCATCGCGTGTGGCAGATATCGAAATCGGCGATCCGCAGATGGCAGGGCTGATCCTCCTCGTGAGAGGTCCCCGAATAATAGACATCGGTCAACTTATCGAAGGTCAGCACGCCATCGGGCTTCCATTCTCGGGAAGGACATCGGGCATCCTGTCCCCGGTAATACTCAGCCAGCCGCCGCATCCGTTGATGTCCGGGGAGGATCGGTAGGGGATCTTTCAGTCCGCGCCCGCCCGTCAGGACTTGAAGCCCAGCCTGAAAGAGCCCCGTCCACAGGCCGTGCTCCATCGCCTGGTGGAAATTCCGAACGCGATACAGCTCCTCATGGAGCCAACTGGTGCGGATCAACTCTTCGTATCGGGCGAGCTGCTGTTCGGAGAAATCCCCTTTTCGCAGGGCCTCGTAGATGGCATGGGCGGCGAGCATGCCCGATTTCATCGCCAGATGAATTCCCTTCAATCGCTGGGAGTTCAGAAAACCGGCGCTATCTCCGATCAGAAGGGCTCCGCTGACGAAGAGCTTAGGGATCGAATAGTAGCCCCCCTCGGGCAGGGCCTTCGCCCCGTAACGGATGAGCTTGCCCCCTTTGAGGAGGCGCGCCACCTCCGGATGCGCTTTGAACTGCTGGAAGATCTGATGCGGATCCAAACAGGGGTCCTCGTAACTCAATCCGACGACAAAGCCCACGCTCAGCAGCCGATCGGCTCCGGCGTAGAGGAATCCCCCTCCGAAGGTTCGAGAATCCAGCGGGTATCCGAGCGTATGAATGACCGTCCCCGGAGGAACGCGTCCCGGCTCGATCTCCCAAAGCTCCTTAATCCCTAGGGAGTAGACCTGAGGGTTCCTTCCCTCTTGCAGACGGAAGCGCTCGATGAGAACCTTCGCCAGAGACCCGCGAACGCCTTCTCCCAGAACTGTCACCTTGGCGCGGATTTCGACCCCCGGCTCATAGTTGCCTTTGGGGCGGCCCTCCCGGTCCCGTCCTCGATCGCCGGTCCGCACGCCCACGACGGCATCTCCCTCAATGAGCAGTTCCGCGCCGGGAAACTCCGGGAAGATGTCACCCCCTGCCTGCTCGACCAGTCCCGCCAGCCACCGCACGAACTGCCCGAGCGAGATGATGTAATGGCCATGGTTTCGCAGAGGAGGGGGAACGATCGGTGCCGTGATTTTTCGATTTCGCGTGAGGAACCAGACCTGATCCTCCACCACAGGCGTCGAAAGCGGAGCGCCGCGCTTCGGAAAATCCGGGACCAGTTCTCGAAGCGCCCGGGGATCGAGGACAGCCCCTGAGAGAATATGCGCCCCAACTTCTCGCCCTTTCTCGATCACGGCGATACTGGCTTGAAGAGGGGGCTCCCGAAGCTGTCCCGATTCGACCTGTTCGTTATGTCGCCGAATGAGATGGGCCAGATGCAGCGCCCCGCTCAGGCTCGCCGGCCCTGCTCCCACAAACAACACGTCGAATTCCACGCGTTCGCTCATCGCCTGGCCATTTTAACACAGAGAAACTCTCCCTCCACAAGGGGTCGAAGCGACCGGCTCCCTTCCCCATCCGAGGACGGCCAGAGATCTCAGGCGCAGCTCTCCCCCGTGTTCAGAGGACCGAGAACTTATAGACAGTCGTCGTGTGATAGCGAGCCCCTTTTCTGAGAATCACCGAGGGGAAGTGAGGCTTATTGGGAGAATCGGGGAAATGCTGAGGTTCCAGGCAAAAGCCATATCGGTGCCGATACACGCATCCCCCCTTACCCGTGATCGTCCCATCGAGGAAATTTCCCGAGTAGAACTGCAGACCAGGCTCTGTTGTCCACACCTCGAGCACGCGTCCGGAACTCGGCTCGATGACCCGGGCGGCCAGACGCAACTCGCCGGGAGGGCCGTTGAGAACCCAGTTATGATCGTAGCCTCGGCCGAAGCGCAACTGCTCATCGTCCAGCCCGATCCGGGCGCCAATAGACGTCAGTTGGGTGAAATCGAAGGGCGTCCCGCGCACCCGGCGAATCTCTCCCGTAGGGATGAGGTTTGCATCAATCGGCGTGAAATAGTCGGCGTTAATGAGCAGCTTGTGCTCGAGGATGTCCCGGCTCCCCTGACCGGCCAGGTTGAAGTAAGAATGATGCGTGAGATTGACGATCGTGTCTCGATCCGTCGTCGCGACGTATTCGATCCGCAGCTCATTCTCATCCGTCAGGATATAGGTCACCGTGACGGAGAGATTCCCCGGGTATCCCTCCTCTCCATCCGGACTCCTGTACGTGAGTCGGACGCCCACTCCGCGCCCGGACCGCACCGCACGCGCTTTCCAGACGACCTTATCGAACCCCTTACGCCCACCGTGCAGATGGTTCGATCCTTCGTTGAGAGTGAGCTGATAGGAGACGCCATTGAGCGTGAAACGCCCTCCGGCAATTCGGTTCGCATACCGACCGATGATAGCTCCGAAATACGGATGCCCTTTCAGATAATCCTCCAGACGATCGAACCCGAGGACGACGTCTTCCATTTGGCCCTGCCGATCGGGAACGCGAAGGGCGACGACGATCCCTCCATAGTTCGTGATCTTGACCTCCATCCCCCTGGAATTGGTCAGCGTGTAGAGATCCACAGCCTGTCCATCCGGGGTTCGCCCCCAGGGTTCTTTTTTCACCATAGCCGAACTCCTTCCCTCGCCTTGGTCTGGTGGCAGCCCGAGAAGAAGAACGAAGCAGAGACCGCGGAGTGTGCGAACCGATCTCCCGACGCGTATTCTCATGGTCCTCACCGAGTATCCCCTCAATACACTCGCCACTCGTGAATCCCGACGCAGAAATTCTCCTGCGCGCGAACGACGATCCGGAGGCCATCGGTGACTACCGGATCGAATGTCGTGCGGTTATAGCGATCCTTCTCGCACCCATATCGGAACGGCCTCGTTACGCGCCCAGCCCGGGATGCGCAGAAGCAGCGTGAACTCGCGTCCCGGACGCTCGGGCTCAAGCGTCAGGGTGACTTCGCCCTGCCAAGGGTACTTCGTTTCCTGTCGCACGGTCACGGTCTGAGCCCCAACGGGAATGGTCGCGCGACTGGCCATGAAGAAATTCACATAGAGCTGGTCTTGGCGATGCGCATAGGCCATCCCCGGCACCTGAGACAAGAACGGCTTCCTCCTGCTCGATGACGGGTTTGTGATCCTGACTGTACGTCCCATAGAGCCGACGCCCTCGCGCGTGCCCGCGTTCATCCAGGAAGAACTTCGCCAGCCGGAGATAGCGTTCCTCCCCGGTCACCCGATAGAGCTTGATCAAGCCGATTTCCACTTCCTGATGTCCCGGAACATCGCGCTTTTTGTCCGGACCGAACACGCGATCCAAAAGATCGGCGCTCTTCAGAGCGATGTCCAGAAAAGACCTCTTTCCGGTCGCTTGATAATGCGCGACGGCCGCTTCGAAGAGATGCCCCAGGCAGTAGAGCTCATGGCTGGACCCCAAGCGGGACCATCGCTCGGGTCCGACGGAGGCGGCGAACCGGTAATCCGGCGCCATGGTGCGGCGTGGCGTGAAGAGGTATCCATCCGGCTCCTGAGCGGCAGCGATCTGGGCGATGATCTCATCCAGGCGCTTCTCCAGCTCCGGATCGGGATGAAACATCAGGCTGTACGCCGCGGCTTCGATGGACTTGTAGACGTCTGAATCGTTGAACCACCACCCCTCGAAATGCCCTTCCATCTTGCCGGCGGCTTTGAGGAAGTTCGCGATCCATCCTGTGACCTCGCACTGTCGGAGAATGTGGGGGACGGTCGCCGCCGCGTTCGTCTCGATCCGCGCGCGCCAGAACCCGGGCTCCAAACGGACCGCAGAGAATGGGACGGGAGTGATGGGATAATCGCTCGGAGGCGCCCACGCCGAGCGATCCACCGATTGCGGCCACACGGAGACTCCGAGCCAAAGGAGAGCGAACCCAAACCGGATGAACCTCATGAGGACCTCCTCTCGGAATCGTCCATGCCCTTCTCTCCGGGAAATGGCCCGATCCCCACAGCGCGCTCATCCTAGCTGAAGGCGCAGCTTGGTGACCGAAGCCGGAGGAAACGCATATACGAGCACAGAATCCCGGACGGCAACATCTTCCTCTCGGGGGACGATCGCGCGGGGATTCTCAAAGGTATTACAGTCCTGCGGTCTCCGCGCCACGAGAATCGTCGCGCGCGCCGACGCGATCCGGGCTCCCCGCACGAGGATCTCCGTCTCGCGAGCTTCGGACAGATGGGGATTGGTCACCGTGAGCGTCACCACGTTCTCCTTCACCGACGCCGATCCGTTGAGCCCCCAGAAGAGCTGAGGACGATTCGACCGATCGGTCCAGCTCACGCGCGGAGCGGAGAAAAGGGTGCGCACGGCTTGGCCCTCCTGATGATCGGCGTACATGGCGAAGACGTAGTAGGTTGGCGTCCTGACGAACTTCTCCTCGTGAGCCAGAAAGAGCGAGTGAAGGCAATTGATGAGCTGCGCGACATTGGCCATGCCCACCTTATCGGCATGACGGTTGAAGGTATCCAGCGTCAATCCGGCCAGCAGAGCATCTCGGATCGTAGACTGCTGGCCGAACAGATGCGTCGGATGAATGTTGGTTGTCATGCGGTACCAGGCCCCCCATTCGTCCACGACGAGTCGGACCCGACGCTCTCGATCCGTTTCTCCCATCACCTGCCAGTGAGCGGTGATGAGCGACTCCATGCGGTCGGCGCTCTGAAGCAGCTCGTACCATCCGGTCGCATCGAAGTTGAGCGCTTCGCCCCCCGGATAACTCGAGTAGTGATGCAGGGCCCATCCCCAGAGCCGATCGAAGGCGCGCCGCTCGGCGATCTTCAGAAAGAAGCGGCGCGTCCATTCGAGGTCTCGTCCGCTCGGCCCAGCCGCGATGAACCTCAGACCGACGCCATAATCGGGCACGGCCCAGGTCGTGAACCGGCGGAATTCCATCGCGTATTCTTCGGGGGTGAAATTTCCTCCGCATCCCCACGATTCATTCCCCACGCCCCAGTAGCGGACGCCAAACGGCTCGCGATCTCCATTAGCCGCGCGCACGTCCGCCCACGTGGTGCTGCCGGCCGGGGAGTTACAGTATTCGATCCACTGGTGGAAGACGCTGGCCGGCAGCGTCCGAAGATTCGCCGCCATATAGGGCTGGGCCCCGATCAAGCGGCAGAAGCGGATGAATTCATGCGTGCCGAAATGGTTCGGTTCATACTTCTGGGGGACGATCCCCACATCCCGCCATTCTCGATTATCCACCCAGAAGTTGGTTCGGCGCGGTCGCTGCGAGCGCGGCCCAATACCATCGCGCCAGTCGTAGGCATCGGCGAAGCACCCTCCCGGCCAGCGCACGACCCCCGGCTTGATCTCGCGCAGGGCTTCGACCAGAGCCTTTCGAATCCCTCCGATATTGGGGATCGGCGAGTCCTCTCCCACCCAGATCCCATCATAGATCACCCCACCGAGATGCTCGATGAAGTGGCCATAGATCTCCGGCGCGATCCGTCCGATCGGCTCGCCCAGCAGAACCTCGATCCGGGAATCCGTGGCCGGAGAGGCGGCCCAGAGAAAAGCCCTCGGCGGCTCACTTCGCCAGGTCCGGGCCAGCGCCCACACAGCCCCAGCGCCGAAGGCGGAGCCCAGAAACATCCGACGCGTATATCTCCTCTTCGGCATAGGGCGCACAGGTGTAGGGGAAGAATTGCGGAGCGGAGAGGTGGTTCTCCCTGAGCCTCCCCGCTCCGTCCGCGCGTCAGAACAGGATCTTCAGAGCAAGCTGAATGTCACGGGGATCGCCCGCACTGGTCGAGCGCCCAAACAGCGGGCTGTTCAAATCCGCCACGGGCGTCCCCAGGTTCACGCGATTGAAGGCATTGAAGAACTCGGCGCGGAATTGGATCGCCGCTGTCTCCGTCACGCGGAAGTTCTTAAAGAGCGACAGATCCGTGCTCGCATACCACGGCCCGCGGAATGTATTCCGCCCGAGGTTCCCCAATGTTCCCGGAGCCGGCAGCGGGAAGTCCGCCGCGGTGAAAATCCCCCGCAGGAAATCGCTGCGACTCAGATCGCGCTTCGTGTTCCCCCAGCTTGGCGTATTCGGTCGGTCTCCCGTCTGACCATCGGCGTTGAAGTCTCCCCGTGGATAAGCGGCTCCATGGAAGACGCTGAAGGGCGCCCCCGACTGAATCTGCACGATCGCGTTGAGCTGCCACCCCCCCAGGATATGTCGCACTACGGGACGCTCCCTCCAGAACGGGATCTCCCAGATAGCATTGAGCGAGAGCTTCTTCCCTCGATGGAACCCGGTGACCGAACGATCCAGATCGCGACGTGTGACCTCCATGGCGGCTCCCGGCGTCTCCAGAGCCTTGCCGAAGGTGAAAGCGGCCTGGAAAGCAAACCCCTGACTGTAGTGGCGACTGACCTGAATCGTCCCTCCATGGAAGCTCGAGCTGGCTGCCGTCTCTCCGAGGCTGATAACCCCGAAACTTGGGTTCAGCCGATCCAGCCGACCGTCGAGCAAATCTCCGGCGAAGCGATTGTAATTTTCGCCTCCCGGTCCGTCTCCGGTATGCAGATGCCGCCCTACGGAGCCGATGTAGTTGATCTCCGCCACCAGTCCTCCCGGCAGCTCGCGCTGAATGCCCAGGAACCAATTCTGCGCATACGGAGTCGTGATGTTGGGATCCACGACGCGCAGATTCACGCGCGTGCCCCGAATCCCTCCGCGCTCGTCCAGACCGCGAGCCAGCGCCGGATTGGGCGGATAGTGCGGTCCCAGGGTGTAGACAATCGGAGGTGCTCCCGGAGTGCGCACATCGGTCGAAGCTGCCGCGAATCGCGGAGGATTCATCTTCTCATCCGTGTAGACGGTGTTGTTGAGCCGATTATACGAGATCCCCGTCCCTCCCCGGATCACGAGCTTCCCGTTGCCTCGAACATCCCACGCGAAGCCAAAACGCGGCGCGAAGTTGTTGTTATCCGACTTGTACAACTGATCCACATAGGCCATCCGCGCATTGGCGATGCGCTCGAAGACACTGCGGCCCGGCGCATAGATGAGGTTCTGGAACTTCCATCCGACCTTGCTCGGCGTGCCGAAGTTCTCGTAGCGCAGACCGATGTTGAGCGTGAAGTTCCGCCGCACCTTCCAATCATCCTGAAGGAACGCCGCGAACTCGAAGTTGCGATAACCCGCCGAGATCCCCGTCGCCAACCCCGTCGCCGGATCCACAGCGCGCAGTTCCGTGAGCGGCTCATCGTTGGCGAAATTCAAGATGCTGTTGAACGTGTAGTTGGGTCTCTCCCAGTGATGGAAATCATGATTGTCCTGGACCCGACGAATCTCAAAACCGGCCTTCAACCCGTGATTCCCCCGGTTCATCATGAGCGTGTCCTTGTACTCGAAAACGTTCTGCGCGAACCGAATGGGCATCCAGAAGGCCGTTCCGAAACCCGCTCCCAGACCCAAGATGGTGATCGTCGGAGACTCGGGATTCAGATCCGGAGCGCGCCCGTGCATCCGCAAGTACCCGAAGCTGAATTCGTTGACGGTTCGTGGGGAGATGATATGCGTGTAAGCGAGATTCAAGAACTGATTCCGATGCGGGAAGGGTTGACGGAACTTCGGGCGCACGGCGACATCCACCGGATCCAGTTTCGTCCGGTAATATGTCCCGCGCAGCCGCCCGTTTCCTCCGAAGAGAAGATGGTCAATCCGAATGTTGAACTGATCCCCATTGCGCACGCCCGAGGGAGCAACGGCGACATTCCCCACATCCGGGATTCCGTCCGGAGGCCCGATCTGCGTCGCTCCGGGAACGGGACTCCCCAGATCGCGCAGATCGGTCGTCGGATAGGCCAGCGGGGGGAAGTTCTTCAAAAGGTAGGCCGCAATGGAGTTCGGACGCGTTCGTAACACGAAGTCCACGAACTCGCGCGTCTCCACAGTCGTCACGAAGGCTTGCCCCGTTGCTGCACGAAGCCCCTCATAGGAGGTGAAGAAGAAGGTCTTATCGCGGCGAATCGGCCCTCCCAAACTATAGCCGAAGTCGTTCCGTCGAAATTCCGGTGCGACGCGCTGCCTCTGCTCCGGAGTCGCATCGCGCGGGAGCGCTCCGCGCGCGAAGATATTCAGAGCCCGGAGATTATCGTTGCGGTGGAAGAAGAAGACCGACCCGTGGAATTCGTTCGTGCCCGACTTGGTGACAATGCTGATCGTCGCTCCGGTGTTTCGCCCGTACTCAGCCGACGGGTTGTTCGTGATCACACGGAACTCCTGAACCGATTCCACATTGGGGATTATCAAAACCGTCCCTCCCCAGGGATTCCCGTTGATGCTCGCCCCATCCAGGGAGGCATTATTTCCAGATCCCCTTTGACCATTGGCATTGACGCCAATCCCATATTCTGGCGTCAGGAAATCCGCTCCCGCCGCTAATCCGGTGATTCCCGGCTGCAGGGCGGCCAACTGAAAAACGTTCCGCAACTGAAGCGGCAGATCCACGATCTTCTTCCGCTCGACGACAGCAGACACGTCGGCCTTCTCCGTCTGCAGTTGCGCGATGCTCGCCGTGACCTCAATGACTTCTTCCAACACTCCGGGTTCCAGCTCGAAATTCACGCCCAATGTCGCTCCCACGAACAAGATCACATCGGAGCGCACTGCTTTGCGAAACCCTCTGGCCTCCACGGTCACGTCATAGCGTCCGGGAGGCAAATTGACGATCCGGTAGAACCCGCTCTCATTGGAGAGGACCGTCCGAGTCTCTCCGGTATCTTTGTTGGTTGCCGTGACGGTCGCTCCCACGACCACGGCTCCCGCGGGATCCACGATCGTTCCTTGAATAGTCCCCAACTGTTGCTGGGCGTGAATCCGGCCCAGCCCACTTCCCAGAAGCAACAGGGGGAGAAGTGCGAGAGCTACCATGCGCCAGGATTGTTTTCTCATAGGCATCCTCCTCATATAAACTCACCCTGTTTCATTTTCCCATCGCCCTGCGGTCTCTGTCTTGAACGCTCTTAAGGTGGCTGAAACAACATTAAGGGGCCCGTGACCTCCGAGAGGGCCCATGGGCGTGCTCGCCGAAGGGGCCCAGCCCAACTTCGGAGCCGGGCCCCCGACGCCTCAGAAGCTCAAGGTGGCCCTCAAGTTCACTGTGCGGTTCCCGGTAGGGGCTCCGACAACGCCGAAGGTCGTGCTGAAGACGTTGGCGTTGGGGAAGCCCCACCGCGGGTGATTGAGGACATTATTGAAGCTGGCGAATAATTCGAGCTGGGTCTTTTCAGTCATCTGAAACGTCTTCACGAGCGAGACATCCCACTGGAAGGTGTTTCGGTCGCGCAGAAACAGCAACTGTCCGAACTCTCCTGGGGTCGTATTCGGCATGAGGAACTGCGGATTGGCCCGACCATCGGGACCGACGAGCCGAGGGTCCACAGCGAGCCTCTGAAGGTCCGTCACTCCCGCTCGGCCCGTCAAGCGCCTTCGCGGAGCTCGGAACATCTCCTCGATCTGCTTCAGAGTGACGCCGGGAGCAAGCCACACGCCGGAGGCCGCCGGATTGTTGGTGTTATTGACTGTCTGGAAGCCGCCGGTCAGTTGAATGGGCATTCCCGTTTGAAACACGAAGATCGAACCCAACGTCCAGCCTCCGAGCACCGCATTGAGGATGCGATTGTTGAGCTCCACCCACCGCCCCCTTCCGAGGGGGAGATCGTAGGTCCCAAAGGATTGAATAACGTGGCGAAGATCGAACGGGGAGACCCGCTTGTCCAGGCGAATGTTCCGCAGCGTCGTGAAGTCGAGGCTTTGGTTTTGATCATCCGCGGCCAGATTCGTCAGGCTTTTACTCCAGGTATAGTTCGTCGTCCACGTGAATCCGCGCGAGAGCCGCTGCCGCCATTGAACCTGAAGGCCGTTATAGCTATGCCATCCGGTGTCATCCACATAGCCCAGACGACCAGCCACGTAGGGGTTCGCCAGGAAGAAATTGATCGGATAAGGTCCGGGCGCATTGTACCGCGGGTCAATTCGAAGGCAGGGAGCGAAGGCGCTCCCGAACATGCGGCAGACGTAGTTGGGATTGGTCGCCAACGTCGTGGCCATGGCTCCGACGGCTCCTGTCTGCAACTGGGTGATGAAGGTCGGCGACTGGTATCCGGACCCCGGAGCGATCGGAGGCACACCGCCCCGCGCTCCGAAAGCGGCATCGAAGATCGGCAAGGGGACCTGCCCCGGAAGTCCCCGGTACTGGAAGCTGTTCACACCCGCCGCTTGATTGATGGCCAGATTCCGCTGCGCGTTCTTGAACTCTTCCAGAAACCCGTTCTCGAAGATATTGACTTCGTTCAGATTGCTCGTGCGCCAGGCGAGCTTCGAGGTGTTCCCCACGTATCGCACTTCCAGCACGGAACCGGTCCACAGCTCGCGCTGAATGCCGAAATTCCAGTTGATCGTGTACGGAGCGCGCAGCGTGGGATCGAATCCGTTGATGGTGCGCGCGAACGTTTGATCAGCTTGATTGATGACCCGCCTGTACTCGGTCGTGGGAAAGGCGAAGGAAGAGAGAGTCAGCGGATTGGCCACAATGTCCGAGAGCGTGTAAAACGCCGGCAGATTCGTCTGTCCGGGCTGCCCCGGAATCAACGGGGTCGCGCTCACAAACTTCCCGACGTTGGGACCGAGATTGGCGGCGAAAAACTGCGTCCCCTCATCGTAGTACACGATCCCGTAGGAAGCGCGCACGACCGTCTTGGCGTCTCCGAAGAGCTTGCCCAGGATCCCCCGGAGCCGGGAGGGATTCCAGGCGAAGCCGAAGTTCGGAGCGAAGTTGCGCCAGTCGGTCTTGTAGGGGATGCGGCCCGCTTCGAGCGTCGGGGGAGGATTCCCGCTCAGCTCCCCAGGAGCAAAGAGCCTTCGGGACGGCCCCAAAATGCTGGCCAGATCGGGGGAGGCGGCCAGTCCCTTTCCGTCCTTCATCGGTCCCTGGATCTCCCACCGCAACCCATAGTTCAGAGTCAAACTCCGGCTGACTCGCCACCGGTCCTGCACATAGACCCCCCCCATGAGCGAATTGGTCCAGGTGTAGTTGATGAACCCATCGTACCGGAACGTATCCGGATTGACCACGCGGGTGAAGTTGGCGGCCGCGACCCGTCCCACCAGGAGATTATAGAGAGCCAGCGGATCCCCAAGCTGCGTGGGATTGATGCCGGGAATCGTCGTCGTCGTGAACGCCGTGGCGGCCTGCAGAGGATCGCCGGCCGGAGTGCCCGTCGTATAGGTAGGAAGCGGGAAGACCTCCGCCGTATCGTTCCACACCGTCTTGCGGAAACTGCCGCCGAGCGTGAACGTGTGCTCTCCCCGATGCAGCGTCAACGTGTCGTAGATGGTCGTGATGAAATGGCGACCGGTCACATTCTGCTGATCAATGAAAGGAACAACCACGCCGAAGGGCAACGTCGTTCCGATGCGCAGCGGTTTGCCCTCGAACTGATAATAGAGCCCATATTCGGCGCGCGTGTTCGTATCGCCGCTGTGCTGCACCCCGTAGCGGAATTCGTTGAGAGTCCGCGAGGAGAAGGTGGATTGCAACGCCAGCGAGTAGATGAAGTACCCCAGGCGGAATGGATTGACCCGGTTCACCCCCGGCACGGGCAAGCGGCGCTCCCCCGGCTGCCAGCTATGGTAATAGTTCCAGGTGAACGTGAACTGCTGCCCCGGCGTGATGTGGTAATCGAAGCGCACCGTGGGGAAATACTGGTAGAGATTATTCTCCTCATCCCAGGCGTAGACGTCGCGATTGAGATCGTTGTCCGGAACCCGAGTCGCATATTTGGGCACCTCGTTGTGGAGAGCCAAGATGGTCTGCGTCACCCGATCCAGGCGGGTCGGCAACCCTTTGGCCGCGGCCAGCTCCAGGACGTTCACAGTTCTCACTTGATCGGTCGTGCCGCTCAC
Organism: uncultured Clostridia bacterium; assembly: GCA_964615335.1. Lineage (GTDB taxonomy): Bacteria > Acidobacteriota > Blastocatellia > HR10 > HR10 > HR10. Next base: position 146,665 of record CAZTMT010000006.1, on the reverse strand, counting down.
GATGTACGTGTAGATCCCTCTCTGAGCCTCCGGAGTGAGAATGGAGATGGTGCGCGCGAACCGTTGCGGTTGCAGCCTCCGCTCGAAGTTGGCGAAGACGAACATCTTCTTCTTGAAGGGGCCGAAGGGCAGCAAGGGGCCGCCTATATTTCCCCCGAAATCGTGACGACGAAATCGCGTGCGCGGCAGACCCTGAGCATTTCGGGACCAGGTGTTGGCATTGAACTTCTCGCTCTGTGGCTCGTAGAAGAGGCTCCCGTGATATTCGCTTCCTCCTCGCCGCGTGGTGAACTTGATGTTGGTCCCACTCTGCGCCCCGGAATCGGCACCCAATCCGCCCGTCTCGATCGAAACCTCCTCAACGGCACCCAACCGCACGGGGACGGTCATGAAGAAGACGGTCCCTCCGCTCTTGAAGCCGTTCGAAGCATTGTTGATGCCGTCCACGGTCACATTCAGAGCCCCGCCGGCCAGATTGTTATACCGCGTGCTTCCGCCAGTGGCCGGAGCCGCTCCCGGAGCCAATCGCGCCAGGGCGAGAACGTTGCTTCGGTTGGCCAAGGGTAATCTCGTGATCGTTTCCTTGGTGATCGTGCTCACGACCAGTTGAGAGGACACCTCCAGCCCCTCTGACGGAGCGACTACGGTGACCGTCTCCGACATCTGTCCGACCTCCAGGCGGATGCGCACATCGGTCACCTGACTGGTCGAAACGGAAACGTTCGAAAGAACCGCCGTCTGAAATCCGGGCGCTGTCACTGTGATCTCATAGACACCACTGGCCAGATCGGGAAAGAGGAACGTCCCTCGGTCGCTGGAAACGGCCTCCTTAGTGAGCCCGGTTTTGACGTCTTTCAGAACGACCTTCGCATTGGGGACCACGGCTCCTGTCGGATCTTCGACGATCCCAGAGATCGCCCCGACGATTCGCAATTGAGCGAAAGAATGGGACCCTATCCCACCCCAGAGGAGAACGATCCCGATGAGCACAGGCGAAATGGTTGAGGTGAGGTTTCGCATAGATCCTCCCTCTCTGCTGGTTTTTCAACAGCACGCCTTCAGCAGCGCGATGTTAAAGGGATTTCCTTCGAGTTGTCTTGAACATTTTTAAGGCTTTGATCAGGATTAAGTCCGCACTCCCGGTTCACCGGGCATCGGGCTGCCCGTAGTAGGCGTCGGGACCATGCTTGCGGAGGAAGTGTTTATCCAGCAAGGTGGCTGAGATGGGCTCGCACGCCGGATTCAGACGGAGGGTCTCCAAAGCCATTCGGGCGACGTATTCCAGGACGATGGCTATCTTCAGAGCCTCCTCCACGGTCTCTCCCCAGACGAAGGGCGCATGCCCGGCGACCAGCACAGCAGGCATGCGTCGGGGGTCCAGAGAAGCGAAGCGCTCGACGATGACGCGCCCTGTGTGCGCTTCATACTCGGAGAGGATCTCCTCCGAGGTGAGAGAGCGCGTGCACGGGATAGGACCGTGAAAATAATCCGCGTGAGTCGCTCCCAGAGGGGGGATCTCGCGCTGGGCTTGGGCCCAGATCGTCGCATACAAGCTGTGCGTGTGCACGATCCCTCCGATTTCGGGGAAAGCGCGATACAGCTCCAGATGCGTCGGCATGTCGGAACTCGGGCGAAGAGTCCCTTCCACGACCTGGCCGGTCTCGAGCGAGACGACGACCATGTCCTGCGGCTTCAGCCGATCATAGGGGACGCCCGAGGGTTTGATCACGAAGACTCCCTCCCCGCGAGAAACGCCACTGGCGTTGCCCCATGTCAGAAGGACAAGCCCTTCCTGAACCAAACGCCGATTGACTTCGCAGACGCGCTCTTTCAGCTCCTGAAGCATCTTCACGCCTCTCCCCGTCGCACGCGATTTCGGATCTCGATGAGCTTTTTCATGACCGGGTAGAGATTACCCTGCCACTCTCGGGTCCCGAAAGCATCGTGGAGCGTGCGGTAGAGAGCATACAACTCGCGATAGATCGCGTGAGCCCGAGGGTCGGGGCGGAACTCTTTCGGCTTCAGTCCCGTCATCGCCCGCTGCGCTTCGGAGAACGTATCGTATCCTCCGGCGCGCTTGCCCGCGACGACAGCTCCGGCGATCGCCGCTCCGAGGGCACAGGTTTGAGAGGAGCGACTCACGCGAATGGGACGTCCGAGGACATCCGCGTAGACTTGCATGACGAAGGGATTCTTCTCCGCAATCCCTCCGCACGCGATCACGCGCTCGATCTTCACGCCATACTCTTCCAATCGGTGGATGATCGTAAGGGCTCCGAAAGCCGTCGCCTCGACCAGAGCGCGATAGATTTCGGCCGGCGTCGTATAGAGCGTTTGCCCGAGAAGCAGCCCTGTCAGTCGCTGATCCACCAGAATAGTCCGATTCCCGTTGTTCCAATCCAGGGCGAGCAGCCCCGATTCGCCGGGTTTCAATCGGGCCGCCGCCGCGGCTAAAGCCTCATGGGTTCCCGCCCGTCCGAGGGGTCGGACATAGCTGACGAACCAGTGGAAGATATCGCCGACTGCCGATTGTCCGGCTTCCAGACCATAGTAGCCCGGAAGGACGCTTCCCTCCACAATGCCGCAGAGTCCCGGGATGTCCGGCACGTTTTGTTCCTTCGGAACGACCGTGATGTCACACGTGCTCGTCCCGATGATTTTCACCAACGTGCCCGGAGCGACGCCCGCGCCGACCGCCCCCAGATGCGCATCGAAGGCGCCCACGGCGACGGGAATACCCGCGGGAAGACCTGTCCGCCGAGCCCAATGCTCCGTGAGTCTTCCCGCGGCATGATCCACCGAATACGCTTTGGGTCGCAAGCGCGCTCTCAACTGGGCGAGTTTCGGATCCAGCGCCGCGAGGAATTCCGCGTCCGGATATCCCCCCCACGCGTCGTTATACATCGCCTTATGTCCGGCCGCGCAGATGCCCACGGTCAGCCGGTCGGGATGTTCCGTCCCTGTCAACAGCGCGGGGATCCAGTCGGCCAGTTCGACCCAGAGATAGGCGGCCTCGAAGACCTCCGGATGCGCGCGCCGACAGTGCAGGATCTTGCTGAAGAACCACTCGCTGGAGTACACCCCACCGTACTTGGCCAGGTACTGAGGGCGCAAGCGTCGCGCCTTCTCGGTGATCTCCTCCGCCTCGGCGACTGCCGTATGGTCTTTCCACAGCCATGCCATGGCCGCGAGGTTTCGCGCGAAAGCTCTCCGAAAGGCCAGGGGTTGCCCTCTCTCGTCCACCGGGATCGGCGTGCTTCCGGTCGTCGCGACGCCAATCCCGATGACCTGATCCGGACGAAATCCGGGCACGGTCCGATGAGCCTGAGCCAGAGCCCGTGTGATGCTCACTTCGGCTCCCTTGACGTAATCGGCCGGATGTTGGCGGGCCAGGTTCGGATCGTCCGACAAAAGCACGCCCGCTTCCCCATGCTCGTACTCCCACACGGCCGTCCCCACTTCCCGCCCGTTAGAGACATCCACGACAAGAGCCCGCACGGAATTGGTCCCGAAGTCCAGACCAAGAGCATAACGTTTTCTTCTCACGGCTCCGATCACCCTCGAAAGTAGAGATACGCCAGCACAATGACACTGACGACAATCCCCGAATGCAGGACATCCCACTTGTTCCAACTCTCGCGAGACGCCCGCTTCTGTTCCGGAGTCACCGTGGCATAAGTCAGATCGCGAATCTGGTCTTCGGAGGGAGCTTCCGTCAGATAGCTCACTCCGATCAGAACCAGAATGGATACCACGAAGATGAACGCGCTGTAGTACTGGAAGTAAATGTTGTTGACGATCCAGAAGAACGACCCTTCGGGATACCCGTTTTCAAAACCCGGCAACTTCAAGGCCACCGGCGTATCCACGATGAGGCGAAAGACCCCCAGAGCAAACCCCACAATCAGGGCCGCCAGACAGGCCTTTCCGTTGAGTCGTTTCATGAAGATGCCCAAGAAGAAGACGGCGAAGATCGGGGGAGCCAGGTACCCCTGCACCCCTTGCAGGTAATCGTAGAGCCCCTTCCCCCCTCGAATCACAGGGATCCAGAGCAACCCGATCAAGACCATGATCGTCGTCGCGATGCGCCCCACCCAGACGAGTCGCTGTTGAGAGGCCTGAGGCCGGAATTTCTGATAGAAATCTATCGTGAACAACGTCGAACAGGCATTGAAGACACCCGCCAGAGAACTCATCAGGGCTGCGAGCAACCCGGCGACGACGATCCCCCGAATGCCGACCGGCAAGACATGTTTGACCATGAGAGGAAAAGCCGCCTGAGCGACATGCGGGATGACCTCTCCGTTCCCATCCACCATCGCGCCGAGCGCCGGCACTTGCCCCGTTTTCGCCAGGGCGACAGCGATCATGCCCGGGATGATGAAGATGAAAACGGGCAGGAGCTTCAAATACGCGGCGAAAATGGCCCCGCGACGCGCTTCTCGCTCATTGGGAGCCCCCAGCGCTCTCTGGACGATATACTGATCCGTGCACCAGTACCAGAGGCCGATGACCGGCGAACAGAGCAGCATTCCCAACCAGGGATAGTTCCCGTTGAAATACCACGCGATCCGATGGGGCTCCTTCACCGGCTCCCACGTCCCCTCCATCCCGGGCGGGATCAGCGGCTTCCAGAGATTGAACATCTCCGAGTCCAACGCCGCGCGCAGTTCGCCCCATCCGCCCAGCTTCACGAGCCCGAAAAGGGTCAATAAGACCGAGCCCACAATGAGGATGAACGATTGCACGGCTTCCGTATACGCGACGGCCCGTAAGCCCCCCAAGATGGTGTAGAGGCCCGTCAGGAGAATCACGGAGACGGAGCCGATCCAAAAACTATCGAGCGAGATCGAACCGAAGGTCAGATGCATCTCGGGCAAAAGAGTGCTGAAGACCACGCCTCCGGCGAAGATCCCCACGGCGATCTTCGTCAGCACATACGCGACCAGTGAGATGAGCGAGAGAATCCATCGAGCCGCCGGCGAATACCGCTTCTCCAAGAATTCCGGCATCGTGAAGACGCGAGAGCGCAGATAGAACGGGATGAAGACCCAGGCCAGAACCAGAAGGCACCACGCGTGCAGCTCATAGTGCGCCATGGCCACGCCACTGGTCGCCCCGGATCCGGCCAAACCGACCAGATGCTCCGAGCCAATATTGGAGGCGAAGATCGAAGCTCCGACAATAAGCCAGCCCAGGTTTCGACCAGCCAGGAAGTAATCGTCGGCCGTCTCCTTCCCTTTCCGAATCGTCCACCAGGCTAACCCCAACAGGCCTCCGAAATAGAGAGCGATGATGATCCAATCAATCAGCGCCACAGGCTCACTCCTTCGACCCAGATTCACTGATGCAGATACACATCCCACCCCATGTAGGTGCTGAGCGCGTCGGCCACGGCTTCGGCCACCGTATCCCGCGTGGCCGCGACATGATGCTCGAATCCCTGGCGGCAGATGAAGTGCAGGAGTTTTTGAAAGTTCGGGATCTCCACGACACCATACCCCCCGAACGTCTCCAGCGAATCCTCCGTGAAGCGCCCTTCGCCCACCAGCGCTTTCACTCGTCCCCGCATGTCATCGGTCGAGACGCGACAGTACGTGAACGGTCCTGGGGCGATCCGTCCGAGGATCGTCCCATAGGTGTTCTCCCGCCCCACGGTTCCAGCGATGATGTCCTGGTATCCCATCCGCGTGTCCAGGAAGAAGGCCTTGGGGAGGTTGGAGCAATGAAACAAAACCCCCTTGTTCGGATCATCGGCATAGTTGTTGTTCCAATCGAGCAAAGCCGCCGGTTTCTCCGAAGCCGCCTGCAGGATATACATGCTCACCAAGCCCGTCACGTCGGACTCGCACGCGCTCGGCAGAAGGGCATTCGAGAGCATGCTCATCACCGTGCAGGGGACGACGCCATAGTATTCCTCTAACGCCGTCCAGCATTGAATCGCCGTGGCCGAGAGATGCCGCTCCTGAATGAGGCCGTCCAGAACGACGCCCAGCTTCGCCATCTTGATCAGAGAGGATTCGGGGACTCCCGCCGTATCCGTGTAGGCCCGGATCTCATCGAGCTTGGCCCGAACCGAAGCGTCCGTTTCGCTCAGCCTATTGGCGCGTCCGATGACCTCTGAGAGGTCCACGCTCTCCACCGTGATCCCAGATAGCTCCAGCAATTTCTCGCTATACCGCACGGTGTTGAATGGCGCCGGACGCATCCCCAGGGCACCAATTCGCGCTCCTCGCAGACGACGGACCACACGACAGGTCGCCCCGAAGCGCCGCAAATCCTCCCGGAACGAAGGATGCGAGGGATGCACCGTGTGCCATCGCGTCAGAGAGAAGGGGATCCCATACTGACGCAAGTTGTCGCAGACGGAGATCTTGCCGCAAAAACTGTCCCGCCGATACTGAATCGTCATCCTTCCCGGCTCATCCGCGAAGGCATGAACGAGAACGGGAACATTCAATCCGGACCAGCGAATTGTATCGGCCACGGCGCGCTCGTCTCCGAAATTGGGCAGCGTCACCAAAATCCCATCAATCTCTTCCCGATGCGCGCGAAAGAGGGCAGCGCACTTTTGCGCATCCTCGTAGCTCTCGACCGCACCGAACTTGGTCGCTTCCAAGGGGAGGATAATTGCCCGAAACCCTTCCTCTTCCAGAACACGCAGGATTTCCACACGACCGGACTCACAGAGATGCGCCGGGAAAAATCCCCGGTTCCCTACAATGACGCCTAAGGTCGTTGGCTTGGACATACCCTTTCCCTCCTGTGGAATCTTCACGCCTTCTCCCGATAACGCCGGATGTATTCCTTCAGCTCGCTCCCAGCGTTCAGAATATGCCGCTCCAGAAGCTGCGTGGCCGCCCGGATATCCCGCGCCCGACAGTATTCGAGCAGAAGCCGATGCTCCTGCTTGACCTGCCGATGCATCTCCAGAGAGAATCGAATGTGCAGGCGAATGTACCGATCCGCATTCACATTGGTCGTCTGAATCAGAGACATGAAGCGGGGACGACGGGCGGCTCCATAGAGCGTCGAGTGAAAGTGCCAGTGTAATTCCCCCCACCTCTCGGAATCCGCTTCATCCAACGCCCGCTCATACTCTCCCAAGATACGCTCGGCCCGCGCCAGGTCCTCATCCGTCAAGCGAGGGATGGCATGACGCAAAATCGCGCACTCCAGGACGGCGCGGATCTCGAAAAGCTCTTCGATCTCCTCCGGCGAGAGCGAAGAGACAACGGCCCCGTGATGCAGGATGATCGTCACTAACCCTTCGGCTTCTAACTGTCGCAGGGCTTCCCGCACGGGGATCTGGCTGACCTGAAACTCCTCGGCCAGAGCCTTTTGGCGCAACTGCTCCCCTTCGCGAAGCTCCCCTCGCAGGATCTTCTCCCGGATCTTATCGGCCACCTCCATGGCCAGGGACCTCCGGATAATAGGCTTTCGAAGCGCTGCGACGTTTTTTTCCATTGTCGGCACCTCCTGCGTGCTCCCTTCTGGCGCGGACCGGCGCTCAGGGCGCAGATTATGGCACAAAGCCGCTTGACAGTCAAGCATATCCTATATTATATAGGATATGCCCAATTTGAACTCTGGAGGTGACGCCGATGGCGCAGGCTCAACAATACGCAAAGGACGGCCAGCAGAGCTGGAGCGTCGAGCGCCTCCCCCTGGGATATCTCTACGGGGAAACCCTGCAGAGCCGCGTGGCCTCCGAACTCATCCTCTCGGAAAGAGTGTACTCCCCTTTTTTCAAAACCCCCAAGCATGCTCATGGGCATGCTCTGCTGTGTCTGGTGATCCGAGGAGGATATACGGAGACGTTCGGAACGAACGTGCGCGTATGCGAGCCCCCGCTTCTTATCGTACACCCGGCCGATGAGGTGCACGCCGAACATTTTCATGACAGAGGCGGGCATCTCTTCATCGTCGAGCTGGCACCGACCTGGCTGGAACGTGTCCGCCCTCAAGCTCCGATCGGAAATGAGGCGGCCGAGTTTCGCGGGGGGGACCTCGTCTATCTGGGGATGAAGCTCTACCGGGAGTTCCGCCACGGATCCGATGATCTCTCCCCACTGATCATCGAGGGGCTCGTGCTGACCATCCTCGGAGAGGCTTCGCGTCGCTCCTTCGCCCAGCTCCCGCAGAAGCCTCCCCCCTGGCTCCTTCGCGTGAAGGAGCTCCTTCACGCCCGGTTCACGGAATCGTTGACTCTGGCCGAGATCGCACACAGCGTCAGTGTCCATCCGGTCTACCTAGCGCAGATGTTTCACAAGTATTTCAACTGCACCGTGGGAGCGTATATCCGGCACCTGCGCCTGGAATTCGCTCGTCGGGAACTGGTGACCTCGGATGCCCCGCTGTGTCAGATCGCCCTGGCGGCCGGATTCTCCGATCAGAGTCACTTCACCCGGACCTTCAAGCGCTACATGGGCATCACTCCGGCTCAATATCGAGAATCCCTGCTCGGGACGCGATGCCACCGCTGCTCCCGATCGGCTCATTCCCTCTCCTCTTCAGCAGAGGAGCGCAAACGATGGACGAACAAAAGGGATTGGGAAACCGTATGGCCGAGATGAGGATTCAACGCGTTCACGTTATTGATTCGCACACGGCGGGAGAACCGACGCGTGTGGTCATTCGAGGGGGCCCCGATCTGGGGACAGGCCCTCTGGCGAAGCGACTTGAGCGTATGAGGCGAGAGTACGACCACTTCCGCTCGGCGGTCCTCAACGAGCCTCGTGGGTCGGATGCCCTGGTCGGGGCACTCCTCTGTGAGCCGACAGACCCCTCGTGCACAGCGGGAGTGATCTTCTTCAACAACGTCGGATATCTCGGCATGTGCGGGCATGGGACGATGGGGCTCGTTGTGACGCTGGCGTATCTGAACCGCATCCGACCGGGAGTACATCGGATTGAGACCCCCGCGGGAGTGGTCGAAGCGCGATTGAACGAGGATGGAACGGTGACGGTCCGCAACGTCCCGAGCTATCGCCTGGCTGCGCGCATCGCTGTGGATGTCCCCGGATATGGCCCCGTGGTCGGGGATGTGGCCTGGGGGGGTAACTGGTTCTTCCTCGTTGAAGACCATGGCTTTGAGCTGACGCTGGAGAACGTGGAGAGTCTGACCGATTTCACCTGGCGCATCCGCCAGGCGCTCGCGCGCCAGGGCATCCGAGGGGCCGACGGAGCCGAGATAGATCACATCGAGCTTTTCGGTCCCCCTTCGCGGGACGGGATTGATAGCAGGAACTTCGTCCTCTGTCCTGGAAGAAGCTACGACCGCTCTCCGTGCGGGACGGGGACGAGCGCGAAGATGGCCTGCCTCTATGCTGACGGGAAGCTCAAGGAGGGACAGATTTACAGGCAGGAAGGCATTCTCGGAAGCGTCTTCGAGGGAACGATCTCCGTCTCCCAAGGGATGATTTATCCGAGCATCACCGGTTCGGCCTTCATCACGGCGGAGGCGGAACTGATTCTCGATGAGCGGGATCCCTTCTGCTGGGGAATTCGCCGATGAGTCGGCGGGCCTATGATGTCGTTATCATCGGAGCGGGGATTGTCGGCGCCGCCTGTGCCGCCGAATGTGCGCGTGAGGGATTGCGCGTCGCGGTGATCGAAGCGGCTTTTGTCGGTGCCGGAGCGACGTCGGCCGGGATGGGGCATCTGGTCGTCATGGACGATTCGGAAGCGCAGTTCGCTCTGACGCGCTATTCGCAATGCCTCTGGGACCAACTGGCCGAGGAACTCCCCCCCGAATGTGAGTTCCAGAGATGCGGAACGATCTGGATCGCGGCCGATGAGGAGGAGATGGTCCATCTGCGACGTCGCGAGCGCTTCTATCGAGAGCGTGGCGTTCCCGTGGAGATTCTGGACGAGCGCGCCCTGGCTGAAGCTGAGCCCCATTTGCGCGAGGGGTTACGGGGAGGACTCCTGGTTCCGCACGACAGCGTGATTTACCCCCCCTGCGCGGCCCGATTCCTTTTAGAACGGGCTCGGGATCGTGGGGCGACGATCTTTCTCGGACAGGCGGTGAGGAAGCTGGATGAGCACGGAGTGACTTTGCGCGACGGGTCTTTCATCCCAGCCGGGGCTGTCGTGAATGCGACAGGGAGCTGGGCTCCGAAGCTGACTCCGGGACTGGAGGTCAAGAAACGCAAGGGACATCTGGCGATCACCGATCGCTATCCTCCCCTCGTGCATCATCAGGTGATCGAAACGGGATATCTTCGGAGCGCTCATGCGCACGAGGAGGACTCGGTCGCGTTCAATCTGCAACCTCGTCCCACGGGGCAGATGCTCATCGGATCTTCGCGTCAGTATGGGGTCGAGGATCCGCGCGTGGATCCGGCCCTGCTGGCCCGCATGCTCCGACGCGCGTGCGCGTATGTCCCGAAGCTGCGAGAGCTTTCAATTTTGCGCGTCTGGACGGGATTTCGAGCGGCCACGCCAGACAATCTCCCCTTGATCGGTCCTCTTCCGGAGCATCCGCGCATCTATCTGGCGACCGGTCATGAGGGGCTCGGGATCACGACCGCTTTGGGGACGGCCAAACTTCTTGTGGCGCATTTGCTGAAGCGTCCTTCGGAGATCCCCGCGGAACCTTATCTCCCCTCCCGGATGACGGCTTCCTATGCCTGAGACCATCGTGATGACGATCAATGGGCGCGTGGTGACTGTCCCGGCGGGGATCACCGTCTTAGCGGCGCTCTTGCAGCACGGAGTCACCGTGTTCCGGAGGTCGGTGACCGGAGAGCCCCGCGGCCCGCTGTGCGGCATCGGAGTGTGTTTTGAATGCCGCGTGACGATCAACGGCCAGCCGCACTGCCGGAGCTGTCAGATTCTCTGCCGCGACGGCATGGACATACGAACCCCATGAGGGAACGAGCGTTCACGACGGACATTCTCATCGTAGGTGGCGGTCCAGCCGGTTTGGCAGCCGCCTACGCAGCGGCTCAAAGCGGACGTCAGGTTGTCCTGGTGGATGAGAATCCGGCTCCGGGAGGACAGATCTGGCGGGGAGAATGGCTCGCCCCTCGCTCCGCGCAAGCGGCATCCTGGTTCGAGAAGGTCCGTCGCGCCGGCCCGCTCATCCTCACGGGCATTCGGATCCTCTTTGAGGCGGACGAGGGGATCCTCATCGGAGAAGATCAGGAACATGCATACGAGTTTCGCTCCCGGGCGTTGATTGTGGCCACAGGAGCGCGCGAGCGATTCCTCCCCTTCCCCGGATGGACGCTTCCTCAGGTCATGGGGGCGGGGGGACTTCAAGCGATGGTCAAGATGGGGCTTCCCATCGAGGGCCGGCGGGTTCTCGTCGCCGGAACGGGACCTCTGCTTCTGGCTGTGGCCGCTTTTCTGCGGGAACGTGGAGCCCATGTTGTGGGGATTGCGGAACAGGCTTCGCGGTCTCATGTCCTCTCGCTTGGTCGGAGCTTGCTCGGATTCCCCTCGAAGCTGGGTCAAGCGCTTCTTCTGAGAAGCCGTCTCTGGGATGCGCCCTATTGGCTTGACTGTTGGCCCATCTCGGCTCAAGGGGATGAGCGACTCCGCAGCGTCACGCTGCGCCAGGGGACGCGCACCTGGGAGATCGCCTGCGATTATCTGGCCTGTGGATTCCACCTGGTCCCCAATGTGGAGCTGCCGTTGCTTCTGGGATGTGAGCTTCGCGATGGATACGTGCGCGTGAACGAATTTCAGGAGACGTCGCGCCGAAATATCTTTTGCGCCGGGGAGCCCACGGGAATTGGCGGCGTCGAGCTGTCGCTGGTGGAAGGAGAGATCGCCGGGTATGCGGCTTCGGGTCGTCCGGAAGCCGCCCGCGCGCTCTTTCGGCGTCGCGCGCGCTGGCAGCGGTTCGCCGAACGGCTCGATCGGGCCTTCGCCCTGCGTCCGGAATTGAGAGCGCTTCCAAGGCAGGATACGATCGTTTGCCGCTGCGAAGATGTTTCCCTGGAGCGCCTCCGCCCCTATCGCTGTTGGCGAGAAGCCAAGATCCACACGCGCTGCGGGATGGGACCGTGTCAGGGGCGCATTTGCGGCCCCGCCGTGAAATTTCTCTTCGGATGGGACCCGGACTCCGTTCGGCCCCCGATCCTGCCGGCTCGCGCGGAGAGTTTGATTCAGAACGTCTCCTGATCTCTTCCTGAAGGAGGACCGACGATGCTTTGGAAAGGCGTTATGCCCGCGATCACGACGAGCTTCGATGAGCACCTGCACGTGGATCACGACTTCATGGCCCGACATTGCCTCTGGCTGATCGAAAATGGGTGCACGGGTATTGTGGCCTGTGGTTCGCTGGGCGAAGGAGCGACCCTCAGCTTCGAAGAGAAACTCGCCATTCTTCGCACCTGCGTTCGGGCCCTGGGCGAGCGCGCGCCGGTCGTCGCCGGGATTTCGGCTCTGAGCACAGCCGAAGCCGTGGAGCTGGCGCGACAGGCGGCCGCGATCGGTTGTCGTGGCTTGATGGTTCTCCCCCCCTATGTGTATCGGGGCGACTGGAGAGAGATGAAAGCTCACGTCTCGGCTGTCTTCCGCGCGACGCCGCTTTCGTGCATGCTCTACAATAATCCCATCGCTTACGGGACGGACTTCCTCCCCGAGCACATTTACGAATTAGCCCAGGAGCATGAGAACCTCCATGCCGTGAAGGAGTCCAGCATGGACGTTCGGCGCGTGACGGCGATTCGAGCGCTTCTGGGGGATCGTCTCGCTGTCTTCGTGGGCGTGGACGATCTGATCCTGGAAGGTCTCGCCATGGGAGCCGTGGGATGGATCGCGGGGCTCGCGAACGCGCTCCCGCAAGAGTCGGTGAGGCTTTTCCGCCTGGCGACCGAAGGGCGGTGGGAGGAAGCATGGGAACTCTATCGCTGGTTCCTTCCTCTGCTGCGAATGGATACGGTGCCGAAGTTCGTGCAGTTGATCAAGCTCGTGCAGCAAGAAGTGGGGATGGGAAATGCGCGCGTGCGGCCTCCCCGTCTGGAACTCACGGGCGCGGAACTGGAGCACGCACGATCGGTGATTCGCATGGCTTTGAACACCCGTCCTCGTCAGGAGGTGTCCTGATGTCTCTTCAAGGGGTATCGCTCATCGGATTCCGATCGGGGACTCCGACGGGAGAGCCGTTTTTCGCCGTGAACCCGGCGACAGGCCAGCAGTTGGAACCGGCCTACTATCCGGCCACCCCATCGGAGATCGAAGAAGCCGTTCACCTGGCCGCTCGGGCATTCACCCACTACGGGCGCGTGTCGGGACCCGAACGGGCTCTCTTCTTGCGCCGGATCGCTGAGAACATCGAGGCGCTGGGAGATGCGCTGCTGGATCGCGTCGCTCAGGAGACGGCTCTTCCGCTTGCGCGCCTTCAGATGGAGCGGGCGCGCACGTGTTTTCAGCTTCGACTCTTCGCCGATCTTGTGGAAGAAGGATCGTGGGTGGATGCGCGCATTGATCGCGCCGATCCGTATCGTCAGCCCGTGCCCAAGCCCGATGTGCGATCGCTCTTGCGCCCGCTCGGTCCGGTCGTCGTCTTCGGCGCGAGCAATTTCCCGCTGGCTTTCTCGGTCGCCGGGGGAGACACGGCCTCGGCGCTGGCTGCTGGCAATCCGGTGATCGTCAAAGCTCATCCGGCGCATCCGGGGACTTCGGAGATGGTCGGCCGAGCCATTTGCGAAGCGGCGCGCGCCTGCGGGATGCCCGAAGGGGTCTTCTCGCTGCTTTTCGACATCCGAGGCGATGTGGGGCGCGCTCTGGTCAAGCATCCGGAAGTGAAAGCCGTGGCCTTCACCGGATCTCGCCGCGTGGGGCTCGCCTTGATGCGAGAGATCGCCTCCCGACCGGATCCCATCCCCTTCTACGCGGAGATGAGCAGCATCAATCCGCTCTTCATCCTCCCGGGTGCTCTCCGAGAGCGCGGCGAGAGGATCGCCGAAGGACTTCATGCCTCGGTCACTCTGGGAGCGGGCCAATTCTGCACAAAGCCCGGGCTTGTGATCCTGGAAGAAGGAACGGCTTCGGTTCCCTTTCTGGAGAAGCTCGCCGAGCTGATCGCGCAAACGCCGATCTTCACCCTACTGACTCCGGGCATCAGCGCGACCTATCGTCAGGCCATTCGGGAGCGGATCTCTCACACCCCTATTTCGCTGCGGGCGCCCTCGCCGGTCACGCTTCTGGAATCGGAACTGGGAGAATGCCAGGCGCGCGCGGCTCTCTTTCAAACGGATGCCTCGACCTATCTGGCCCACCGGGACCTGAGCGAGGAAGTCTTCGGACCCGCGACGCTCGTCGTCACATACTCGCATCGGGAGGAACTTCTGGCTCTCGCGCGGACGATGGAAGGACAGTTGACGGCTTCCCTGCACGGAACGGAAGAGGACCTGCGCGCTTTCGCGGATTTGATCGCGCTGCTGGAGACCAGGGTCGGACGGCTCATCTTCAATGGCTTTCCCACCGGAGTGGAAGTCTGTCATGCGATGGTGCATGGAGGTCCTTTCCCGGCCACTTCCGACGGGCGCTCCACGTCTGTGGGAGCGCGTGCGATCCTTCGCTTCGTCCGTCCCGTGTGCTATCAGAACTTCCCCGATGCGGCACTTCCCGATGAGCTGAAAGACGACAACCCCCTCGGCATCTGGCGCCTGGTTGACGGACGCTGGACGCGAGACCCCGTCGTCCGGCCAAGCGCTTCTTGAGCTTGAGGCGAAGCTACAGGGAGACCTCCAGAGGTTCTCCCGTGAAGAGGATCGTTCGTTCGGTCTTCTCCGGCACAACCCGTATCCGGAAGCGCCGTGGCCAGGGAGAGAGGCGACGCGAGCCTTCGACAAGCTGCACGCGCAGGCGCCGCGCGCGATCCTGCCATTGCAGTTGGATTTTCATCCACTCCCCTCGATGATAGGCGAAGGTCACGCCGTCGTCCTCGTAGATCGTGAACTCCCCATCGGCGCCCGGATAAATGACCAGAGTGAGAGGTTCTTCGCTTCGCTCGGCCGTATACTGCTTCACGGGACCAAGAGGGAGGATCGTTCCCGCGCGCACGTAGAGCGGCAGTGTGGCCAGGTCTACAGACCGCTCGATTTCGCGCCCGCCCTCCAGGCGCTCCTCGGTCCAGAAGTCGTACCAGAGATCTGCCGGCAGGTAGAGGCGACGTGCCGTCGCGCCCTTCTCCAAAACGGGCGCCACCAGAAGATCGCGCCCCCAGAGATATTCATCCCCGCGCGCCACAGCCGCGGAATCGCGCGGATAGTGGAGCCAAAGAGCGCGGAGGATCGGCATCCCCGTCTCATATCCTTCGCGCACGAGGCTGTACAAATAGGGCAGGAGCCGATAGCGCCATTGCAGGTACTGGCGACAGATCGGTTCGACATGGGGATTGCGCAGCTCGCTCGAATCGGGATTGGCCGCATCGCTGTAGGAGCGAATCTCATCGGGACCGAGCTGTCCCGTATTCCACCCCCATGGCAAGCGAAGATGCCATGTGCGTCCATGCGAGCGAAAGAGCGGGCAGAACGCACTGAACTGAAACCATCGCACGTACAGCTCGCCCGTCAGCTCTCGGGTCGGCACGAATCCCCCCGTATCCGTCCCCCAATAGGGGATGCCGCTCAAGCCCGTGTTGATCGCCACCGGGACATGCGTGCGCAGCGTCTCCCAGGTGGAGTACACATCGCCGGACCAGAGAAAGGCCGCGTAGCGTTGCATCCCGGCATGTCCATTGCGATGCAACGCGTACGGGCGCTCATCCGGACGATCCTGCTGAGGCCCTTCCCAATAGAGGCGATTCCGCGTCAGGCGAGACGCGCGATCCAGAGGATCGCCCTCATCCACCCACCATCCATCCACTCCCATGGAGAAGACCCGACGATGCAGCGCCCAATAGCACCCGGCTTCCTCTTCGTTGAATCGTTCCCAATCGCATCGGTCTCGAACACTGCCGCGAAGCACGCGCGAGAGAATGACCACATGAAGGACCACGCGAAAATTCATCGCGTGCAACTCCTGAATCATCCGCTCGGGATCGGGAAAGACCGAAGGATTGAACGAGAAGGACCCATTCGCCGTATTCCATCCCGAGGGCGTGAATCCGGTCCCCAGGTAGATGAGCACATCGCAGGGGAGCCTTTTCTGGCGAAAAGTCCGGGCCACCGAGAGAATCTCCTCGCGTCCGGACAAAGTACGATGGGACTGCTGATAGCCGAAGGCCCAGAGAGGGGGCATCTCGGGGAATCCCGTCAACCGGGCATACTCGGCCATGAGGGCGACCGGCTCCCGCTCCCCTACGATGAAAACATCCTGAGGGAGAGGTCTCTCGGGCGACCGAGGCTCGAACCGCCCTTCCGATCCCGTGAGGTCGAAGATCCCATCCGGCTGATGAACGAACATCGCCCAGCCGGATGTCCCGATGAGCCAAGGGATCGGGACGCGTCCTCCGTGCGTGCGCAGCCGATACCCTCCTTGACCGCTTCTCATGAGATCGCGCGCCCCGCGCCGATCGAACTGCGGCCCTCCCTGCCCCAGTCCCAGAACCGGCCCATCGCCCAGAAGGAAGCTCATATGGCCCGAATGCGGATCCCACCGCAGGCGCTGCACGAGGCGCCCTCCGGCATCTTCCACATGAAGCGTCAATGGCTCGGGCGAGATCCACACGGTGAGATCTCCCGAGCGCACGCGCTGCGTACCGGTGAGCGCTCGCAGGCGAGACACCGGCGGTCCCCACGACTCTCGAACCAAAGCCCCGTCGTGAGGGACAGGCGACGGTCCGCCGGGCCCTGAAGGGACGAGGCTCACGCGCACCGTGCGCGCGCTCACCGGAGAGATGAGCAGCTCGACCGTCTGCCCGGCAATCCGCAACTCCCCTTGGGCTCTCGCAAAACCTCCCCCCCAGAGGGCTCCGACGCCCGCGGCTCCCATCCCTTTGAGCATCTCTCGACGTGAGAGCTTCCCGCTCATCTCCTCCCTCCCCCCACGCGTCACCGGGCCGCCTCGGCGATCAGCTCGATGTTCGTCGTAGCTGTCGAGACGTTCACCGGAATCTCGACTTCGCGTCCGGCAGAGACAACCCCCATGCGTCTCCCCTCCTGAAGGACCATGTAGGAATCTTTCGCGAAGACCTTCAGTAGGGTCGTATGCGCATCGCCGGTTCGATTCTCAAGCGTGAAGCGAAGGCGCTTCCCATCCCGGGAGACCCGGATGGGGTGGTGAGCCGAGAATCCATCGCGATCCAGCTCGATGCGCAATCGGCGATCGCTCGACACGATGTAAAACCGCTTGCGCACACCATCGCGCGGGATGGTCGCGAACTCCTCCTCGCTCATCTCCAGCACGCCCCCATAGGCGAACCATCCGAAGAGAGGATCGCGGGTCAGAATCGTAGCGGCCATGCGCAGAGCCCCTCCGAAACCGAGATCAATCTCTCCATCATAATGCCACGCTCCGCGCGGCATGTCCTTTCGAATCCACGCCCTCCCGAACTTCGCCGTCATGAATTGCCATCCGGCTGCGCCATCGTTCTCTTTTCCGGGGAACCAATAGCCGTAGTTCGTCTCCGGCCGTCCTGTGTTCATGAGCGCCCACGAGCTCAAGAACGAAGCGTATCCCAACTGAAGCCAATCCGAAGGATCCGTCGCGAAATGGATCGCGTAATCGAGAATCCCCCACCCGCCCATCGCCGCCATATAACTCATCGCCCCCACGTCAGAGGAGCCGGTGAAATCCGCTCCGAGCAAATAATAGGCCGCCTCCAACCATCCCCGAACGGCCAGATTGGCCCTCAGTTGCCGCTCCATGAAAGCTCGCGCATCTTCTTTCCGCACGACCGGATGCATGTACCACTTCCCCAGCCGCTTATCGAACCAGCAGGGCTGAGAATCCGGCGGGATCTCCCGCGTCGCGCCATATTTGGCCACGGCATAGGTCGTCTCGAAAGCTGTGCGATCGAAGGGATACTCCGAACGGTAGGGATACGGATCGTCATAGATGAAGTATTTGACCTTCTTCTCCCACTGGTTCCGCAGCCACGCCGCTTTCTCCGGAAAACCCTCGCGCTCCAGCGCGGCGATCAGATCCAGGATCACCAGCTCGTTGTAGCACCCGATCTTGTAGGTCTCGTATTCGTTGGGGAGGATCTCGTACGGGTAGAGGAAATAGGCGCGCGCCGTCTGATAGGCGCGTTCCAGGTACCCTCGCGCGTCCAGATAGCGCGTCAGATGAGGATACTTCCTGGCGATCTCGTACATGTGGAAGTAGAGCATGATGACGTGCGGATAATCGAACGATCGCCAAATGGGCATCTTATCCAGATGTCGGTTGCGAATGCCCGCTCGCTTCCGAAGGTCCGGATCCCGATTGACCTTCCAGTTGGGCACCCCATAGATGCCATAGGGATACGGATGTTCGGCATCCGTGCGCTGCAGTCCTCCCCAGACGAAATGCTCGATGTAATACTCGACCGACGCGATCTCCTCCGGATCCGGAAAGTGAACGTTCTTGGCGGCCACAAAGGGAGCCTTCCCGAGAGCTGGATCGTCGGCCGCCAGGACGTATCCCCACCAGTAGTCGAATCCATCGGTATTGTCCGGCCCTCGCAAGACCTTGTTCTTCATATCGTAGACCGAGTAGAGGCCGTCGTACCACTTCGAGGGGTCCCGATGCTGCTGCCGATGCGTGATGAACCAACTGCGCTTTTTGATCAACGTCTCCAGAGGCTCCGTCACGAAAAATTCCAGGATCGTCTTCCGCCCCCCGTCATGCCGGATCGTCACGAGATTCTCTCCGAGTCGAGCGAAAGCGATCTGATAGAGATGATGATCGGGGCGTTTCTCTCCCAAGGGGATAATTCGCGTCTGCTCGGGGAATTCCAGCTCGAGCGCCTCGATCCGGGCCTTCGTATGAAGGGAGAGCTGCACCGTGAGGTCCTCGGGAACCGTCATGCCGGGGACGACGCGAATATCAAAGAGCCCCTCCCGATAGAGGATCTCGCGCATCTCCCCGTAGGAGTGTGCCCACTGCAAGCGCACTCCATAGCGGACCCGACTTCCCGGTCGGCCAGCCGCTTCCAGCTTCAAAAAAGTGTGTTCCTGCCGCCAGCTCCCCCGCGTCTCCCGACCTCCGGAGAGGCCCGAATGAATATAGGCCCGGTAATTACGTCGCCCCTCCGAAGTGTAGTACTCGAACTTCGTCCCCGGATGCACGGTGATGATCAGATAGGGAGGCTCTCCGCTGGGCCGCACGAAATACAGGAACGAGCCGTGACCGGCGATGAAATGGTGCTTGGTCCAACTGCGCTCGAAGATCGTCCGAGCGTCTCCCCCTGAAGGGGAGCGCCAGGGGATCGGAAGCGCCAGATCGCCGATGAGGACGGGGAAGTCCATCGTCGTCTCGATCTCCAGAGTCCAATCCAGCACCGATCCCCGAATCACGAACTGTTGAACCATCTTCAACGGCGATCCGGGATCGAAATCCGTGTAGGTGAGAAGCCCTCGTTCGGGATCGGCTTGAAGCGTTCGAGCGCCCGTATAGATCCCCAACCAATCTCCTCCCTCCACCTGGTAGGTCACCACGGGCTCTCCCAATCGTCCTTCCAATAGCAGATCCGCCTGAAAAGGGTCTTGCGGATTCCACAGCGCGGTAATCCCCCGCCGGTCGTATCGGATCACGAACGATTCCGTTCGGATTGTTCCGATCTCTTCTGGTCTCCTCTGCTGCCCGAAGGGTGCCCCCAGGGGAGCGATGACCCCAAGAAGACCGATCGCCAGAACGTATCCCCTCTTGCCGATCTGTCGCATGGATCTCCTCCGTGGCGCTTCCCTTCCGAGACGCGGGAGAGAAGTCATATCCCCGCTCGCTCGCGAGCGCGCCGAATGACGGCCTCCACCTGATCCCGGTAAGTCGTGAAGGTATCGTCCACGACGCTGAGCGTGGGGATCTGCTCCGGGCGCAAGGAGAGCGTCTGCGGATTCCAGCGGTTGAACCCGGCTTCGTGCACGCCCGTGCTCCCTCGTCCCGGAGCCGGATGGCTGAGGTGCTGGAAAAAGCGCGCGTACTTGTGAACGGCGTCCGGATAGGCGAACTGCGAGAAGACGTGATAGAGAGGGATGAATTCCAGCAAGGCGTCGTAATGCATCTCCCCGCAGGCGACCACATGCGGGTACTTCGCGCGCAAGTCCAGGACGAGCCGTCGCGTTCCCTCGTGCATATCGGCTTGAGGGTTATTCACCCATCCTCCGACGATGTCCAGGAAATAGGCATCCACCCCATAGCGTTCGATGATCTCCGAGGTGCGCTCCAACAGATGCTCGCGCCAGGAGGCGACTCCGAGATTCATGTACGAGAGCCAGCCATCTTGATGCCGATCGTTATCCCAGTCCACCCAGTCGAGATCGAACCGATCGCCGTCAATTCTGGCCGTTGCGGCATCGGCCAAACGCGCGAAGAGCGCGTGGTGCCGATTCGCCGCATTGGCTCCGAACATGGGCATCATCCGAAAGCCCAGGCGCTGAGCTCCCCGAATGAGCTGCCGGAATCCCTCTTCCCCACCCATTCGGGGAGCGGGCCGATACAGGGGATACTCCCAGTAGTATCGTCCATCCCACGCGGACAAGAAAACCAGGACGCGATCCGCAGGGATGCGCTCGGCCACCCAGCGGAGGATCTCCCCCATGCGCGCGTAGTCGTTGAAAATGTAGCCCGTATAATGCATCCCGTGGAGTGTGATGACGAGCGCGATACGTCGAAGCCACGGAGGGACATCCTCGCGCTCCTCCCAGGAGCGAAGACGATAAACCCGCTCCAGGTGCTCGAAATGCGGGCGCGCCGCAGCTTCCAGCGTTGGGACGCGCCCGATGCGCCATTGCGGGACCGTCACCGTCGTCTGGCGCGTCCATCCTTCCGTCTCGTGCACGGCCTCCAGGCGATACCCTCTCTCCCCCGGCTGAAAGTAGTACCGCTTGGTCCTCACACGATCGTCGAGCGAGGAGATGAAGAAGAAATCTCTCTCTCCCGCGCGGACAATGGCCAGCGGCGTCTCCATTCCGCGCGCCGATCCCGGACCGAAGAGGTTGCCTCCCGAGAAAGGGTAACCGAGAAGCACTTCGTTCTCCTGCGGATCGAAAAAGCTCTGCAAGGCGCTCGAGATCTGCCCTCGCGGCACCCCGCGCAGGATCGTCGTGACGGCTTTGATCGGACGCTCCATTTGGACGGTTATCTCCCACTCGATGAATGGCCCTTGCCGCCGCCAGCGCGCCTGCAGTCGTCCGGGCGTCGTCTCTTGCCCTCCGGCCCATACGAACCGATCGCAGTGCAGGCTCAATCCTCCTTCTCCCACTTCGACGGCCATCCGCGCTCGATCCAGCCCGTAGACGTTCTCGTACGTGAAGACGAGGAACCCGAATTGATAGCCTTCGAACTCGACCGAAGGCTCCGGGAAGTCGAAGCTGAACTTCATGTATGACCGGCCGCGCGGCGGGACGTAAACACCGCTGGTAGAGGTGAACGGGTGAATCGTCCCATTAGGCACCTGCACGGTGATCCGCGCCTCCGAACGAAGGGAGGTTGAGGCGAGGATCGCCCGCGTTCCCAGAAGCCCCGCCCCTTGAAGGAACGTTCGTCGAGAAATGCGCTCGCCCATGGGCTTTCCCCTCTCTGAGATTCTCACGTCGGCTCACCGCCTTTCCACATCGTAAAATCTCCACGAGGAGCGAAAATCCCGCGAGAGCGTCTGCCGGGTCAGGATCGCCCGCACTATCTCGACCGGGATGCGGTTCTCGCGCAAGATGGCGTCGTGAAAAGCGCGCGCGCTCATGCGCCCCGACTCCACCAGCTCGCGATAGAGCGCGCGAAACTGCAGGCCTCCGAGCAGATACGCGGCCTGGTAGAGCGGGCTGTACTGCCCTCCGAACGATCGCCGCACCTCGCCCTCGGCATTGGCCCGCTCATGCCCGACCTGCTCGACAAGGTAGTCAATGCATTGCTGCGGCGTCCATTCCCCCAGGTGGAATTTGAGCGAGAAGATGATCCGGGCACAGCGGTGCATCCGCCAAAAGAGCATCCCAATGCGGTCTTCCGGCGTCTTCGGGAACCCGAGATCCCACAAGAGAAGCTCCCAGTAGAGCGCCCACCCCTCGCCCCAGAAAGGCGTGCTGAACAGGGCCCGATAGGGTTTGTACCGCGCCGTCATGAACCCTTGCAGGTGATGGCCCGGGATGAGCTCATGATGCACCGTGGCTCGCGAAAAATGAATGTTATTCCCCCGCATGCTCATCATCTTCGCCTCGTGCGACATCGTGTTGGTGGGATAGGACACGGAGATGACCTCCCCCCCCGTGAAGAAGGGATTCACCAGTTGCCGTTCCGGAGACATCATCTCCATGCGCCAGATCTCCTTGGCCAGTGGGGGAATCGTCACGAGGTTTCGCTCCTCGACGAATCGGATCGCCTCCAGAGCCAGATCGCGCACCAGCTCGGGCTGCTTCCCCGGCTCGACATGACGCGTCTTGACGTACTCGAGCGCCCGCTTCCAGTCCTCTCCGAAGCCCAGCTCCCGAGAGGCCTTTTTCATCTCGTTTTCACACCAGGCCATCTCTTTCTCCGCCAGCGCGATGAGCTCCTCCGGCGTATAGGGGATCATTTCGTGAGCGAGTTCAACCAAAAGAGCCTCGCGTCCGATCGGATCGCCGATGATGTCGCTTGCATCTCCGGGACGCGCTCGTGGAGCTTGAACGGGGATCGTCGGCGGTCTGGTCCCCGGCGCTCCTTCTGTCGCTCCCCGTCCCGTGCGCGCCGGAGCGCCTCCGAAAGCCACAGGCTCATCGCCCAATGGTACGCCGACGACGCGCTGGCCGAGGAACTCCACGTAATTCCCCAGGGCCTGATCCACGGCCTGATAGGGTGCGGTCACCCACCAGGTGAAAAGGGGATCATATCCGTTGTAAAAGGTGAACCAGCTTCGGAGCGTATTCCGCAAACTTTGCAGCGTCTGGAGAGCCCGGTTCGCCACAGTTCGCGAGACGCGGATGGGAGCAATCGCCTCGGTCCCTCGCGATGCTCCGGCTCCGCCTGCTCGTTCGCCGCGCAGTCCGGCCTCCACAGCGCGACGCACTTCCTCGATCTGCTTCCCCATCGCCGTCAGACGCTCCGCCACCTGAGCGGGTTGAACAGGCTCCATGCGCCGACGCGCTTCCTCCAGCTCGATGATCGTCCGCGCGAAAGGCAAAAGCGGCTCCATCTCCACGATCTGCTTCTCTTGAATGCCCAGTTGCCGGAGGAGATACTCCAGATGGTTCTTGAAAAGCAGATAATCCACACGCCCATCCGGGCTCAGGGTATCAAAGGGCAGCGCCTCCAGCCTCTGAAGCCATTCGGTGTAGAAGCGCTTGAGTCGCTCCCGACGGGTCGGCGAGATCGTGATTGTGTAGAAACGATTCAAGGCCGCCAGGTCCACGGTGAACCGCTCAATGAGCGGACGCAGCTCACTTCGCGAGTTGTCCCATTCCTCTCCCAGAAGCTCTGTCGGTCCCGATCTCATCGGGGCCGGACGAGCTGTCCGCTGCCCTTGCTTCTCCTCCGCCCGAATCAGCCCTTCCACGGACCCCCAAAATACGACCAACACAGAGACGATCCCGAGGATCTTTTTCTTCTGGCTCCTCATCGCTCGCATAGTTCTCCTCCTTTTGTCCCGCGTTACGCGCGGAAGAAGCGATATTGAGGATGGCGCATCCGGCGAAGCGGGGTCAATGCGCTCTCGTATCTTCATCGGCCATTCCCCCGGCTTCCCGGGGATCGGTAGCGCCAGGCCGGACGCCTGAAGACCTCGGCGACAAGCCGCGCCAGATCGGGATCATAGCGCTCCAGCTCCTCCCGCGTGTTGACGCCGTTGTGCCCCGGGCCGGATTCCCGGTCGGCGTCGAAATACGATTGAACACCTTCGGCCCAATACTCGGCCGGATTTCGCGCGGAATCCCGATCCCCCCCCGAGACGTGCGCGCTCCAGAACAAGAAAGCGAGACCAAGAACTCGTCCCCGCATTTTTTCCTCTCCCCTCAATCGGTCCCTAGCTGAGGCGAGCCTCTTGATCGGTTCGCTCGAATCATCGCTCGCGCTGACCGAAGGCTCGCGGGTATTTCTGCAAGAGTCCCTCCTCGCGCATCAGCCGCTCGATCTCCTCGATCTCCATGGGAATGAACCCGGACAGCACCTCCGCCCCATTCTCGGTGATAAGGATCATGTCCTCGAGCCGGATGAAGATCTGCTCCTCGGGAACGCGAAACTCCGGCTCGATCGTGAAGACCATGCCCGGGCGCAGGGGCTCTCCGCGATAGGGTCCCGCATCATGTACGGCCATGCCCACCCAGTGTCCCAAACTGGCGTTGGGACGGCTCGCCGCATCCTTGTACTGAGCGACGAACCGCCGCGCCGCCTGTTCGTAGATGGGCTTGGAGAAGCGCGTCCGAGCGAGAATCTCCTCCCACTCCCGCGCGACCTCTTGCATGATGACCTGAGGAGTCACCCCGGGCCGAATGCGCCGAAGAATCGCTTTGTAACAGGCCAGATAAAAGCCGTACAACTCGCGCTGCCAGGCGTTGAAGGTCCCGTTCACGGGAAATTGCCGCGTCACATCGCACACGTAATATCCGACGTCCGGACAATAGTCCATCAGGACAAGGTCTCCATCGCGCAGCTCATCTCGATTCGCATAGTAGTGATTCCAGTACGCATTGCGTCCGCCGGCGATGATGGAACGATAGGCTTCGGCCTGCGCCCCATTCCGATAGAAGATGAATTTGGCCAGCGCATCTAACTCGTATTCCCTGACGCCGGGCTCGGTGCTGCGCATCGCTTCCATCATGGCCAGGCCCGCCAGCTCCGTCGCCCGCCGGATCAGGCGAATCTCGCGGGGGCTCTTGATGAGGCGCAGCTCATCCAGAATCGGCGAGAGATCGCGAATCTCAAATTGAGGGAAGCGCAGATGAAGCTGGTGAATGAACCATCCTTCGCGGGAAGGTCGGCCATCCCACGGATTGGAGAGATTATCCGCATACGGAGGCAGAGCCGCGCTCCGACTGGTCGAAACCCCTTCGGCCGGACTGAAGGGAACGTAGAGAACAGGCGGCCTGACTGCTCCAAATCCCGAGACAGAGCGAGCCAGGTGCTCGGCCAACAGGTCCGTCCCGAAAACGGCATCCACCCCAGTCAGCGATCGGACCAGATCCGCATCCTCGGCCGAAAGGACCCGGCCTTCGCTGCGTTCCCGTCGCTCGTTCCGGTGGGGCAGATACAGCGTGGTCCGACGCGTGCGCCCATCCAGAAGGAGATAGGCATTGGGCACCTCGACCCCGCAGAGGTGGTAGAACTCATTCGATTGTCGGAACCGCACCCATCCGATCGGAGCCGGAGCCCCGGGGATGAGCGCGATCGCCTCCGGGCCGATTTTCTCAAAAACCTTCTGACGCCGCTCGGCAAACTCCTCCGCGGGGAAATCGCGGGTGAAAAAGGGCCTCTCCTGCGCATGTGCCAGAAAGGGGAGAAGGCTCAGAATCCCCACTCTCCAGAGGCCTTTCCTCCCGGGCTTTCCGGTAATCCCCTCACCCCAGAGCATAGCGGTCCTCTCCTGAATCAAGATCCCGTATCGCCCATGCATCGGCAATATAGGGGAGGGTCCGCAGACTGTCTTGAACGCTCCAAAGGGATCTTGAACGAGATTAAGCCCCCTTCAGAAAATTCCTTAATCCTGTACAAGACAACCTCTCGCGTCCCCTCTATAGAATACCCAGCCCGAAGTGAGGGCGAGGGGTGAAAATTTGCTGAGGGAGGATATCAATGCGCCAAGCGTGCATGAGGACTGCGGTTCGATTTCTGCTGGGCTGCCTTTTGCTTCTCAGCCCGGCTGGAATCTGGGGACAGGTGCGCACGACAGGTGAGATTCGCGGTCGGGTCTTCGATCCGACCTCAGCCGTTGTGCCGGGCGTGGTCATCGAAGCCAAAGATCTGGCGACGGGCCAGGTCAAGACGACGACCTCCGACGCCATCGGAGCCTTCGTCCTGTTGAACCTGCAGCCCGGAGTCTATGAGCTCACAGCTCGCCATCCGGGCTTTCAGACAGCCGTCCTCCCCCGCGTCATCGTCGAGACGGCTCGCACGACGGACGTGGATATTCACCTCACGGTCGGGGCGATCGCGGAGACCGTTGAAGTGACAACGACCAGCACGCCCATCCTGGAGACGACCTCCACGACGATCAGCCAGACTGTACGCAACGACTTCATCCACCGGCTCCCCCTCTCCGGGCGCGAGACGCTGCCCTTCGCGATCTTGATGGCCGGCGCGCAAACTCCGGGCACCAATCCGCGCGATTCCACCTTCAATGGCCTTCCCAACGCCTCGATGAACATCAGCATAGATGGGATGAACAACAACTCTCAGCGGTGGAAGAGCGGAGGAACGAGCTTCTTCGGCTTTGCTCCCACGCGTCTGGATGCGATCGAGGAGGTCTCCATTGCGACGACTGGATTGGGAGCCGACGCGGCCGCGGGCGGCGCCATGACCATTCGCTTCACCACGCGCCGAGGGACCAATGAGTTTCACGGCAAGGTCTTCTACCAGGTCGCCAACGAAGCGCTCAACGCCAACACATTCTTCAATAACGCTCGCGGATTGCCCAAACCGCGCGTGCGCAATAACGACTTCGGTGGTAACCTCGGCGGATACATCCCTATCCCCGGGACGAAAAAACGCCTCTACTTCTTCGTGAACTTCGAGGCCAATCCCGTCCCCTCCTCGTTCACGGCGACGCAGTTGGTCTTAACGCCGGATGCGCAGCGCGGGCTCTTCAAGTACATCGGGACAGACAATCAGGTCTACTCGGTGAATCTTCTGGAGATCGCAGGGCGAGCGGGATATCCGAGCCAGGTGGATCCCACGATTCAAAAGATCCTGGACCTCATCAACGGCACGCTCTCGCGAGGCACTCTGCTGCCGAGCACGACGGACCTCAATCGTGTGACCCTCCAATGGACCCAAGAAGACTACGCGGGAGCCTACTATCCGACGGCCCGCCTGGATTTTCAAATCACTCCGAAGCTCTCCTGGCGCGGGACATGGAACCTCCGACACAATCAATGGGATGGAGAACCCTTGTATCCCGTCCTCGCCTCCAAGGAGGATCGGCGCCTTTGGGCCAACGAAGCGAACGCGACCATCTACATCGCCACGACGGGACTGGATTGGACAATCACGCCCAATCTCCTGAACACGTTCACCTTCGGCGTGCAATCGAACCTGGAGAACTTCAACCAGCACGCGACACCCTTCATCTGGAGGGACCTGGGTATCCCGCGCATCGGTCTGCCGCTCATCACGCATCCGATCCCAACGGGGCTGCCCTTCCCGCGAAATAATCCGGTATACAGCCTCTCGGACAACGTGAGCTGGGTTCGGGGCAAACACACGTTCACATTCGGGACGTCCATCTTGCACACGAGCATGTACGAGACGGCCTACGGATCGGCGGGCGTCCCCACGTATAATCTCGGGGTGATCGCGGCCGATCCCGTCACCTCGGTCCTGAGCGGCTCGAACTTGCCGCGGATTCGAAGCTCCGATCTGAGCACAGCCTGGGCTCTCTACGCTCTGCTCACGGGGCGCATCAGCAGCATCACGGGCAGTCGCAACGTCAACGAGCGCACCAAGCAATACCAGGATTTCACTCCCGTCATCCGGCGTCAGGCGTTCTCGACCGGTGGGATCTATTTCCAAGATTCCTACCGAGTGACGCCGAGCCTGACGCTCAACTACGGATTCCGTTGGGAGATCTCCGGCACGCACAAAAACACCAACGGCATCTACACGGACCCCGGGTTCGAGCATCTCATGGGACCATCGCGTCAGCTCTTTCGACCGGGCGTGCTCGACGGGATCCCGGAGCCGCAGATCTTTCAAAAGTCCATCTCCTACCGATCGGACAAGGTGAATCCAGCGCCGAACTTCGGATTCGCGTGGAATCCCTCTTTCGAAAATGCCTTCCTGAGCAAGCTTTTCGGGGAGAATCGCCAGACGGTCATTCGCGCGGCTTACGGGATCAACTACTACGACGAAGGGATGAACATGCTTCAGTTCAGCGTCGGCAATAATCCCGGCCTCACTCAGAGTTTTGTCCTCCAACCGGGGATGCCGGGATTCGCTCCGGGCGGACTCTCCCTCACTCAAGCGCTCACTTCTCCTCTACCGCCCTTCGCCACGAATCCGCCAGCTTTCGCGTTCCCCATGCCCCAGTCGCTTTTCACCTTCGTCAGCGGCTTGGCCTCTTTCAAGCCCTTCATGCACACGCCCTATGTCCAGAACTGGACCTTCGGCCTGCAGCGCGAGATCACGCCCAATACGGTTCTGGAGCTGCGATATGTCGGCAACAAGTCCACGCACATCTGGAGGACATACGCGCTGAGTGAAACGAATATTTTCGAGAACGGTTTTTTGGAGGAGTTTCGGAATGCGCAGAGGAATTTGGCGATCAATCAGGCGGCTGGGGTGAACAGTTTTGCGAATCGGGGGTTGGCGGGGCAGGTGCCGTTGCCGATTTTCGAGGCGGCCTTTGGGGCGCGGGGGTCTCAGCCGGCGCTGCCGGCGGCCTCGGGGTTCAGCAACGGCACGTTCCTGAACTACCTCCGTCAGGGACAGGTCGGAGCCCTCGCCAATGCCCTGGCGACAAGCAACATCTACTTCTGCCGTCTGGTTGGCAGTACCTTCGCCCCGTGTGCGGCTCTGGGCTTCACGGCGCCGGGTCCCTACCCGATCAACTTCTTCCGCGCCAATCCCTTCGTCACGGGCATGACCCTGGTGGATGATAATTCCTGGTCCACCTATCACGGGCTCCAGATCGAAGTGCGGCGCGCGCTCAGCCGCGGCTTCACGCTCAATGCGAACTACACCTGGAGCAAAGCGCTCAGCGATTTCTTCGCGACGCCCAATTCCAATGCGTCCGACAACTACACGACGCTTCGGAACCGCGATCTCGACAAGGCGCCTTCTCCGTTCGATCTGCGGCACACTTTCACAGCCTTCTGGACCTACGAGCTGCCCTTCGGACGCGGTCGGCGTTTCCTCTCGAAGGCTCCAGGCTTTCTGGATCGCCTCGTCGGCGGGTGGACTCTCTCGGGCATCACGCGCTGGAATTCGGGCCGAGTCTACATGCTGACCAGCGGCTGGGCGACGTTCAATCAGTACGAAGCCGGCGTGATTCTGAAGGGGATCTCTCGCGACGAGCTGCAGCGGAAGATGCGGCAGTTCAGTCCCGGCCCCAACCGCAACGCCTACCATGCCGATCCCGGCCTGATCGGACCCGATGGGCGCGCGAATCCGCAATTCCTCGAGCCCCCCACGACGCCCGGGCAGCTCGGGCAGTTCATCTACCTCTACGGGACGCCTCTTGTGGTCAACGACCTGGCCGTGCTCAAGGAGATTCCTCTGAGCGAGCGCGTCCGGTTCAACATACAGATCGAGATGCTCAACGCCTTCAATCACCCGGTGCTCAACGTGGGAAGCCTCGGAGGAACGATCAGCATCAACTCGACCAGTTTCGGACAGACGACGAGCACGCTCGTCGGGCCGCGTAACATTCAAATCCGCGCTCATGTGACATGGTGAGCGGGGAACTCCCAGCCTCCTTGTCGTTACTCCCCAGCGCGGGAGAACGGGTCCCCTGCGCGCTCTCTCGCCTGTACCGGGGACCCACCTTCCCCGCTCATCTCACGTCGCTTTCTCCTCCCGACGGGGGAGAAGGCGTTTTCTGCTTCCGGAGGTGAGACGCTATGAGGAACCGTCTTGCTGTCGCCCTACTCATCGGACTCTCCCTTCTGACGACCCCCCTAGTTTCTCTCTCGGCTCAAGTCACGCGAGCCGATTATGAGCGCGCCTTCCGCTTGCGGGAGCGTTTCGAGGGATTAGCCCTCAACATCGTGGATCAGTTCGCGTGGATTGAGAACACGCCCCGCTTCTGGTATCGGAGGTCGGTCCGGGGAGGACACGAATTCATGCTCGTGGACGCTGAGACGCTCGCGCGGCGACCGGCCTTCGATCATGCGCGCCTGGCCGCTTCGCTCTCCGCGGCGACAGGGCAAACCTACACGGCCACCACGCTCCCCTTCTCCATGCTCACTTTTCTCGATCAAGAACGCGCCATTCAATTTATCGCCGCTCAGGCGACGTGGCGCTGCGAGCTCTCCGACTACACATGCCGCCGGACGGGTCCCGCTCCGACAGGACCCTTCGGACGAAGCGGTCCCGAGGAGGATTTCCCGCGCGAGTTCGAAAACGATGTCGAGGACGGAATGTTCTTCCTCCCTCCGCAGGCTCAGCAAACGCGCCGGGGTTTCCCTCCGGCCTCGCCCTCTTCGCCCCAAGAGCCGCAGGTGAAAACCTCTCCCGATGGGCGATGGGAGGCCTTCATCCGCAACTACAACGTCTATCTTCGCCCCAAGGGCCGAACCGAGCTGATCCCGCTCAGCTATGACGGCTCGGAGGGGAACTACTACACCTTCTCCTCAATCACGTGGTCTCCAGATTCTCGTCGCCTGGTCGCCTATCGCGTGCGGCCCGGCTATCGTCGAGAGGTCCATTACATCGAATCCTCGCCGTCGGATCAGCTTCAACCCCAGCATTTCACGCGGGAATATGCCAAGCCCGGAGACGCTCTGGACATCGCGCAGCCGGTGCTCTTTGACGTCGAGGCGCGCAAGGCCATTCCCATCGAAAACAGCCTCTTCCCCAATCCCTACAGTCTCTCTAACCCCGTATGGTGGAAAGACGGACGGGCTTTCACCTTCGAATACAATCAGCGAGGGCATCAGGTCTACCGGGTGATCGAAGTGGACGCCGCGACGGGAACTCCGCGCGTTCTCATCAACGAAGAGTGCGCGACGTTCTTCTCCTACCGCCCCTTGTCTCCGAACCACCGGGAGACGGGCACCCGCTACCGCTATGACGTCAACGATGGGCGAGAGATCATCTGGGCCTCAGAGCGCGATGGATGGCGCCATCTCTATCTCTACGATGGCCTCACGGGCAAGGTCAAAAACCAGATCACCCGAGGCCCCTGGGTCGTGCGCGGCGTCGTGAAGGTGGATGAAGAAAAGCGCCAGATCTGGTTCCAGGCCAGCGGCATGTATCCCGATCAGGATCCGTATTTCATCCACTACTACCGGATCAATTTCGATGGGAGCGGCCTGGTGGCGTTGACCGAAGCCAATGGAGATCACCGGGTGAGTTTCTCCTTGGACATGAAATACTACGTGGATCTCTGGTCCCGCGTTGATCATCCGCCTGTTCTGGAACTTCGGCGCACGGAGGATCGAAAAGTGCTTCTGGAAGTGGAGCGGGGGGACATCTCGGAGCTGCTCGCCGCCGGATGGCGCCCGCCCGAAGTCTTCGTCGCCAAAGGGCGCGACGGGAAGACCGACATCTGGGGCATCATCATCCGTCCGACGCACTTCGATCCCGCGAAGAAATATCCCGTCATCGAGAACATTTACGCCGGACCTCAAGGGTCGTTCGTTCCCAAATCCTTCAGCGTCTACTCCCCCATGCGCTCTCTGGCCGAGCTGGGATTCATCGTCGTGCAGATTGACGGCATGGGAACAGCCAATCGCTCCAAGGCCTTTCATGATGTCGCGTGGAAGAACCTGGCCGATGCCGGATTTCCCGATCGTATCCTCTGGCATAAAGCCGTCGCCGCTCGGTATCCCTATTACGATCTGACGCGCGTGGGCATTTATGGCCATTCGGCGGGAGGACAGAATGCTCTGGCCGCTCTCCTCTTCCATCCGGAGTTTTATCATGTGGCCGTTTCGTCCTGCGGCTGCCACGATAACCGCATGGACAAGATCTGGTGGAACGAGCAGTGGATGGGATGGCCCGTCGGCCCTCACTACGCCGCTTCTTCCAACGTGGAGAACGCACACAAGCTGCGGGGGAAACTCCTGCTCATCGTCGGCGAATTAGACACGAACGTGGATCCCGCGTCCACGATGCAAGTCGTCAACGCGCTCATCAAAGCTAATAAGACATTCGACCTTCTCGTCCTTCCGGGGCAGGGCCACACGATGGGAGGAGATTACGGCACGCGGAAGATGTACGATTTCTTCGTCCACCACCTCCTGGGGGTCGAACCTCCCCATTGGAACGCCGAGGAGAAAGAAGTACCTCAGCAGTGAACACCGAGGAGGGGGTATCGGGCCCCCTCCTCGTGAGGAGCTATGGACATCACTTCTGCAAGACGGTTCGCACGTCCAGGACAGCTCCCGCGATGAACCTCGGGTGCGCCTGGAATTTCACCGTGATATGTTCTTTTCCGCGAGTGAGCCTCTCCGGGATGGGATACTCTCGGTCGAAAAGCTCGGTCGGATGGATCTCTAAGCTCTCAGTCGCGATCTTCTCCCCCTCGACCAGGATGTCGAAAACGCGCGGCGGTCCTTCGCTCCCCCGATATGTGCAAACGAGCACGATCGGACGATCCGGCACGACTTTCAGCTCATAGCTGAACCATCCGCCGCGTGCCGCGCGCCACCGCCTTCCCTCGAAATATCCCTCGGTTGTGTTCTCTCCCTGAAAACGGTGCACCTGTTCGCTTTGCGGATCGTTGAAGTCCACGGCATCAATGGTCAGGCGCTCGATCTCTCGGCGCCGAGACTCGCGAGCGGCGATCTCGGCCTTGCGCTTCTCCCACTCGGCCGGCGTATAGACCTTCCAGTAGACCGTGTAGCGCCGATCATGCAGTTTGTAGAAAGGCAGAAGCCACACATCGCGCGGCTGCCCGATCCCCTCGCTCTGGAAGGTCAGAGGCATTCCAGCTACAGGTTTCACCTTCGCGAGGATACCCCTCACATCCTCGATGACCAGAGCGGGGACTTCGACCGGCGGGACGCGCCCAAGGCGCGGCGCGCTCGGACCGTAGCGCTCGGATTCGCTCAACCCCTCAGTGCCCAGGTCTCCGGCCAGGACAATCGGACCGTAGAGCAAGGCGATCATCGTGGGATCGTCCGGCAAGGCTTCCATCCGCAGGCTCATCGGGAACTGAACCTCCACAGTATCCCCTTCCCTCCACTCTCGCTCGATCACGATATATGACCCGGGAGTCGCCGAGATCGTCTCGCGCCGACCGTTGACGAGGACCTGCGCTCCGGATGTCGCCCACCCGGGATACCGGATCCGGAGCGTCAAGCGCACGGGACGCTCGCTGTGAACAATCAGGCGCGTTCTCTCCTCTTCGGGGAAACGCGTGCGTTGCTCCAGCCGCACCCCCTTTTCGCGCCAGTGCACTTCGGACGCCAGGAACAAATTCACGTAGAGTCCACGGTCATCGTGGAAGTAAATCGCCTCCGTATATCGAGCGGGATTCTCGATCCCCGTCCCCACGCAGCACCAGAAGGAATTCTCCGGCGTCGAATAGGTCCGAAAAGCGCCCGGACGCAGCGGCACGTAGTAGCACATCATCCCGGTCGCCGGATCCTGCGAGGCGAGGATGTGGTTGAACAGCGCGCGCTCGTAAAAATCCATGTACTCCACAGCAGGCTCCCAACTGAAGAGATGGCGCGTGAGCTTGAGCATGTTATACGTGTTGCATGTCTCTGCCGTCGCCGGCCCCAAACGACGCGAGAATTGGGAGATCGGGAAGAAGCGCTCCCCATCGCTATGTCCCCCGATGACGTAAGAGCGATGCTGCGCGACCCGTTTCCAGAAGAACGTCGCGATGTCGGCGTACCACTTCTCGCCCGTCAGCTCATACTCTCGCGCCGCGCCGATGATCTTGGGGATCTGCGTGTTCGCGTGCAATCCGTCCAAGGGGTCCTCCCCGCGCGAGAGCGGCTCGAACAGCCGCTGATGGTCGAACGCGCGGGCCAGTCGTAAATGCTCGGGATTCCCCGTCACCGCGTACAGGTTGGCCAGGACTTCGTTCATCCCCCCGTATTCGGTCTCCAGCATGGCCTGCTGCTGCTCGCGCGTCAGACGATCCATGCGAAACTTCACCCAGTCGGCCATCTTCACCAGCACGTCCAGGGCTTGCGGATTGTCGCAATACGTGTACACATCGAGCAACCCGGCCATGATCTTGTGCAGCGTGTAATAGGGAGCCCACACCCGCTGCCGCGTTTCCACGCGATCAATGAATTCTTCGGGGAAAGCCGAGAG
This sequence comes from uncultured Clostridia bacterium, assembly GCA_964615335.1. Lineage (GTDB taxonomy): Bacteria > Acidobacteriota > Blastocatellia > HR10 > HR10 > HR10. The sequence goes on along the minus strand of CAZTMT010000006.1, from coordinate 112,510 downwards.
GTATCCCCGATGAGATCCCCGCTGCGCCAACGCCTCCTGCACGCGCGCCAGCTCCGCGACGATCTGATGGGCCCGTGCTTTGAATCGCTCGTCGCCAGTCCCCGCATACATCAGGGCACATGCCGTCAGATAATGCCCGACCGTATGCCCCCGCAACTCCACATTGGGAGCTTCCCATCCCCCATACGGCTGGGCCGACGAGGGAAGACCCGCATTCACCCGAAAGTTATGGAGCAACCGATCCACGTCCAAACTCAATATATAGCGTTGCGTCCGCTCCATCGCGTCACGAAACGGTCCCTCCAGAAGGCGCACATCGCGCACATCAAAGGGGATGGCCTTGAGCGCGACCTTATTGGGGACAGTGACCTTCGGCTTCTGAGAAGAGACCGTCCCTATTCTCGAAACACTTCCCAGGGACACGACGACAAGGATTCCGACCCACGACGTCCGTCGCATCGTCATCTCTCCCTCCGAAAAGCCCCTCTGCCAGGCATCTTTCACCCGGAGGGGGACTTTCAGCGCTCGCTCGATATGTGACATCGGGGGGGCGGACAATGCGGACAATGAGGAGATTGGGCGATGTTGGAAGCATGTACGGTCGTGTGCGGCACGTCATCCCCCCCGACGCCGGTGAACTCAAAAACTCAGTTTCAGCCGAATCCCCATCCAGGTGAGCTTCGGCGTGATGTGATAGTCTATGCGGGCTGTCGGATAATGCTGGATCGTATAGGTTCGGTTGAGCCAGCTCAACGTATTCCGGAAAAGATCCAGACGCGTGAGGACTCCATGCCCCCACGCCTCATTGGTGCGCCGAAAGTACTCGGCGACAATGGGATCGAGCTGACTCGGATACCCTTGGGCCCCGGCGATCTGTAAGAGATTGACCGCGCGCTCCACACCATCCGTTCCCCGATAGCGGAAGATCCCCTGTTGAGCCTCCGGCGTGAGAACCGTGTTGGACGCCGTGGACTGACCCGGAATGCGCGCCTGCTCGTAGTTCACGAAGAAAAAGAGCTTGTTGCGCCACAGCGGTCCCCCCAGATTCCCCCCGAACTCATTGAAGCGCACGCGCGGTCGCGGCAAGCGGCGCGCGTTGTTGAAATAGCTGTTAGCATTCAGCGCATCGTTGCGCAGTTGATGAAAAACTCCCCCGTGAAATTCGTTCGATCCCCGACGCGTGACAAAACGGATCTGCATCGCCCCTTCCGCTCCGGCATCAGCCGTCAATCCTGCCGTCGAGACGGTGACCTCTTCAATGGCATCAAGCCGCGGAGGGACTGTTGCGAAGAAGCTCGTGCCGCCGCTCTTGAACCCCTGCGAGTTGTTATTGATGCCATCCACCATGATGTTGATCGTCGCTCCCGGCATCCCGTTGTACGCGCTGAAACGACCGCCTCCGCCCACCGTCTGAGCCCCAGGAACCAGAAGCGCGAAGTTCAAAATGTTGCGCCCACTCAGAGGAAGCTTCTGAATCGCCTCGTTCCGAACCGTGTGCGAGACCGTCGTCGAGGTCATCTCCAGAGCCGGCGTCACTCCCTCGACCTGAACTGTCTCCACCACCTCGCCGACCTTCAGATGAACGACCACATCGGTCGTCCGCGCCGATTCCACGACTACGTGAGAATAGACGGCCGTTTGAAACCCCGGGGCCGTCACTGTCACCTCATACGTCCCAAAGGGAAGATTCGGGAAAAGGAACGTCCCGGCTTCGCTGGAGACAGTCTCGCGCACCACCCCCGTGAGTTGATCTTTAAGCTGAACGCGTGCTCCCGGGACGACAGCCCCCGCCGGATCCAAGACCGTCCCTGAGATCGCTCCCGTCGTCTTCCCCTGTCCGGCGACAGGGAAGAAAAAGCTCCCGCTGAGGAGCAAGAGCAAAGCCATCCAACGCATCAACCCAAACATGTGCGATTTCATAGGCCGTCCCCCCGCATCTCTTCGTTAAGTTTTTCTCCGCGTTGAGTCTAACCCTTGCGGTGGGGATTGTCTTGAACGACTTGAAGGCTCAATAGAACAGGATTAGGGAGAAGGGCCCCGAGCGGCACTTCGGGAGAAGCAGCCTCTCTTTCCGGGACGAACCCGGCTCAGCCGGCAGAAGGACCAGATCACGCGTTCAGAGCCCGAGCCGAGAGGTTTTCCTCCAGGCGCGGGAAGAGCACCTGTTCTTCCCGATGGACATGCTCGACGATGACCGCGATGATCTCTTCGCCCAAGGCGATCACCCGCCGCACCGCTTCGTGCTCGTCCTTCTCCCGCTTGAGCCGTTGCAGGGCGCGCTTGAGTTGCCGACACTCCCTCTCCAAACCATCATCCCCGGCGATCACAGCCCGGATCTCCTGCTCGTGCCAGAGCCCACTCCGCCTCAAAAGCGGCCGCAGCGTCCGACGCTCTCTCAGCATATGCGGATGAATCCGCTCCGCCAAAAGCGCATGCAGAGACTCCAGAACAGGAATCACCATCGCCGCCCCCGCCCGCCGCAACGACAGCCGCGCCAGCACCCGGTCCAGCCGCCGCAACTCCCGCAAGAGCGCATGGTGTTCCTCTCGCAAGGCCGCGATCTCTCCTTGCGCTTCCGCGAGGACCTCGCGCGCCCTTTCATTCATCCTCCTGGCATCCTCCTTCACGCTCCTTCTCATGCGCCGATTATATCCCATCTGAACCGGGAAAAGGAAACCTCACCCGGCCTGTACGAAGAAAAAGAGCCGGGAACTTCACAATCCCGGCTCCTTGTCCCAGAAGGGACAAACGGAGGGAGGCCCAGGCCGTCTCACGACCTCACACGACCCGGGCTGCAATGCGGTTCACAACGTCTTGACGTCTGGAAAACTCCTGGCGAAGCGAAACCCATCCTTTCGCTCCACCGGGATCACCGGCCCCTCATGCTCCCAAAGTCACACGGAGTACGAGCGGCCCACCGAGGCACATTTTCGCACGAGCGGGAAAGCTCACGCTCTCACCCACCGTTACCGACACCCTTGTCCAGCAGGTTCACGAACTGGAAGAAGAAACGATAGAAGGTGAAGAGAATCAGCAGCCACAGTTCCATAGAGACCCCTTCCTCCTTTCTCACCGCGTTTGGCGTGTCCCCCGTCTGGCTTCAACCCACCGGACGGCAGTCCACGCGAAAACCCCTTTACGGGTTTTCGCATATATTATACGCAGGCGGAGGTTTCAAGCAAGTGGATTTTTTTGAAACCGAGGAGTAAGCCCCTCCGAAGGAGGACAGGGCAGCTCCGCCGCCTCTTGATCCGCCCGGATCAGGCCCAGCACGGACCGCTTGTCGCAGGGATTCAATCTCAAACCTTCGGCGTCACGAGACGCCGCTAATACCTCGGGTTCTCCTTCGCCTCCCGCCTATGGTGAGTCCTCTGTGAAGCAGAGACTTCGCGTGCTCTTCATCCGGGGCTTTGTCAGGCGCGCGAGTCCTCCGCACCTTCAAAGGCCATATTGCTTTTTCTTTTTGTGGATGTGGACCCGAGAGGTCCCAAGCAGCTTGCCCGCCCGACTCAGGTTGTTATTCGTTTGCTCGAGTGCCTTCCGGATGAGGAAAATCTCCAGGGCTTCCTTCGCCTCATACCATTTGGGCAGGTGCGTCCCATCTACGATGAACTGCTCGTCGGCGACCCGAATCCGACCGGCGTCCAGCTTCCACCGGACGCGCTCCAGCTCGCTACGGAACCAGGCATGGGGATACTCGGCCAGGAGCCGCTCGGCACGGACGAGATACTCACGCGCCTTCATGGGCGAGGTGAAGAGCATCAGCTCGGCCAGATAAATGCATGCCGGAGCTTCGACCTCCCGGCTCTGCAACTGTTCGCCGATTTCTAGAGCTTGCCGAAGGCGCTTCTCGCTCTCGTAATACTTACCCTGCAAAAGAAAGACGCGCCCGAGCTGAATGAGGGCACGCCCTTTTTCGAAAACGTTCTGGGCCAGCTCCGCGCACTCCAACGCTTGCCGACCAAAGGAATATGCCTTCTCATATTCCCCTCGATAGATGTATAGCTCTGCGAAAGAGGTCAAGAAAATACTGGCTCCTGTAATGTCGCCGATTCTCTGAGCTAACTCCAGACTCTCCTGCAAAAGCGGCTCAGCCTCTTCGCATCGTCCGAGCCAGACCAAGGCCAAGGCTGTATTGTTACTTACATACTGAAGATCATGAAAGCTCCCTAGCTCTTCAAAAATTCTCCGGGCCTTTTGGAGCGCGGCCAGGACTTCCGAATAACGTCCGAGATAAAGATAAAGCCCGCCAAGGCCATTCAAAGCCAGACCATAATAACGCCTTCCCTCGCAGATACTCAGGGTCTCCACAGCTTTCGTATAGAAAGCTTCGGCCTGCTCCAGCAGTCCCTGCTCGAAGCGGCACACGCCGAGGTTGAACCATACGAGTCCGCGGAGGAATTCGGATCGGGGAGTGTGATCGTCCTCGATCTCCTGGAGCGCACGGTTGAGCAATTTTTCGGCTTCCGGGAAATGGGCGCGTCGGCGCTCCAGCCGTCCGAGGTTATAGAAGGCGACGGCCTGGTGGAAGACGTCTCCCAGGAATTTGTAGAAGTGCAGGGCCATCTGAAAGGACTCCTCGGCTTCCTCGTACCGATAGAGCCAGTAACTCAGCTCTCCCCGCGCCATGGCGTAGCGGGCGGCCGTTTGGACCTCTTTCGCCTCTGGAGCGACGTCCTCCAGAATGCGCTCGGCCTCCTGAAGGCGGGAGAAATAGAGCTCCACCTCGGCCCTCAGCACGCGTGCCAGAGGCGTTTGATCCCGAAGGGTGTTCAGAGCTTTCTCGGCAGCCAGGAACTGGCCGGCATCAATGAGATCAGCGATGGCCGATTCAGTGACCTGAAGCTCGCGGACCCGCCGCATGGATCCTCCTTCCTGAAGATGATTCACGCCCTCTTGAAATCACGACGCTATCATGTACGCGATCGGTCTGAGACTGTCAAGGGGATCCTCAGGAAATACGGCTTTTGTCGGCGGAAAATACGGCAATCGCCGGAGGCGAGAGGACCTGCGCGCGCCCTGTCGGTCGGGGGACGGCCGGGGTGAGAGGGCCTCAGATCAGCCGGTGATATTGGCTCACATCCAGGCGCCACACGGGAACGCCGCAGAAGCGTTCTCCTTCGGGGCAAGTCGGGCGCGTGCCGGCCAATTTCCGAAGCGTACAAGGGGGAAGCAGGTATTTTCCAATGGTCGGATTCACCTGGCGAATTTGCTGGGCTTCATCTACGGAAGCGCGCCAGATCTCCTCTTGCGCGAGATAGCAGAGGCGCATGGCATGTTTATGTCGGAGATTGAGCAGATCGGCCGACTCCGTGTAGCGGATGGCGACGGCGTTGGGCAGCAGATAGAGGGCGTATTCCTCCGGGACGCCCCGAGCGCGCAACCGGGCGATATTGGACCAGATCCGCTCCATCGTTTCGACATAGAATCGCTCGATCTTCTCCTCGCATCGGATCAGCTCGGGCGTGATGAAGTCCGGCTCCGGGCTGAAATGCATCGTCAGGCAGGGGCGCGAAGCCGGCGTCAGGCGGTGTCGCTGATCCTGCGAATCGGCCGTATGGCTGAGCTTCTTGCGAAATGTGTAGTGGGGATGCACCAGAGCCCGCGAGAGCTTCGAGAGCGTCGTCAGATTCAACGATTCTCCGAGCAACCGATTCCGCGCCGGATTCAGGACCAGCTCGATGGCCTCTTCATCCGCGAGCTGAGATCGGGGGATGCCGAGGACTTCGCGCACGGCCTGGGCCAGAATGGCTTCGTTGTTGAGCTTATAATCCACGAGCTTGGAGACGTGGCCCTCGAGGCTGCGATCAAACTCCTCGCGGAATTCCCGTCGCTGCGGCTCATCTGACGTCCCGAAATGGGACATGAAGAACGCGTACTCGGGAGTCTCCTCAAGGGGGATCGGCTCTTCGAGGATCTGCTCGTAAAGGGGGTCCCAGCGAAGGACCTCTTCGACCATCTTCTGCACGACAAGCCGCTGCTCATGAGGGGCATCCCATTGCTGGCAGAGGCGATGGTATCGCAAGAGGGTGATCGCGCTGATCGTGTGATAGAGATAGGCGAAGGTCGCCACGGGCAGGACATAGCGGGCGACCTCAAGGCACCTCTTCTGAATCGCGCTGCGATATTTCTTCTCGCTCGTCCGACGGTAGGGGAACAGACGACGATACTCGCTCTCGACGATCGGCCAAAGCCTGTTGGCCAGGTGCCGATAGGCCTCCATCTGGAACTCGACCGTCTCCAGATAGAGCTGCAGGCTCTCTCCCCGAAGTGGCGGGATGGCGAAATTCCCCGGCTTGACCTCGACGTAGCGCTGGCTCACCTGTTCGGAATTGTAGAAGGGATGGGCGTGCAGAAAGGACCAAATGAAGTGTCGCGAGACGTTGGCCAGCGAGAACTGAAAGTGTGCGTGCTCAATGGTCGTGTGGTGCCCCGCGCGATAGAGCGTCTCGGCGAGCGCCTCGAACCCTTCCCTCAGATCCTCCTCGCGCACGAGCCCTTTGCTCGAATAGCAGGTCCGCGCGGCGGTGATGATCGTCTTGAAGGGATTGGTGAAGGCCTTCTCCAGCCGCACGATCGGCTCGGGTGAGAGGAATCGGTCCATAAAGAGCCCTCTGACCGTATGCTCGCCACATCGCTGGCCCCTGACAGAGAGCTCAGCGCAAGAAGTATAGGACCTGGCGTCCATGGAGGCAAGCAAACCTCCCCGCACGGGGTAAGAGGTTTTTTCTTTGTTTGAAAGGTGACCTGTAGTATACTTCTCGGCGAGGGTTCAAGGTGGCTGGTGGCATCTGGTGAGCCCTCGAAAGCGAGGCGGCAGGAGGGCGACGATGAGAAAGGTGATCACCACGGGCCCCGCAGTGCTCACGGTGGGCCTCCTTCTGGTTCTCGGAGGGTGGGCCCCATTAAAGGCTCAATATCTTGTCTCGGCGCGCGCCGGATTGGTCAATTACACTCAGGGTGAGGTTCTGCATCAGACGTCCTCGGATACGCTTGTTCGCCGAATCGCTCCGCGACAACAGCTTGATGATGGAGATGCCGTCCTCACGACTCAGGGGCGGGCGGAGATCCTGTTGAACCCGGGCTCGATTCTGCGTCTGGATCGGAACACGAGGGCCATTTTCCACCGCACGGATCTCCCCCTTGTGGAATTCGAGATCGCCGCGGGCACGGCGCTCATCGAAGCGACGGGCCTGGGTCGGGAGATCGTCCTTCGGGGGAAGACTCCCCATGCGACCTTCCGAATCAAGAAGAGCGGGCTCTATCGCGTGGAAGTCCGGCCCGATATGACGCGCCTTCGGGTTCGCAATGGGGAGATGGAGTTGCGGCATGCCGGGCAGATCCACAAGCTGAAGAAAGGCTATGAGGCCACGGTCACGCCCACCGACATCGCGAGCGCGAAGTTTCTGAAGCCGGAGCCTCTGGATGAATTCGACCAGTGGGCCAAAGATCGCGCCGAAGTTCTGATTGCGGCGAATCGGTCCCTGACGCGACGTCGCGATTTCGGCTACGGGTTGATGGCGAGCCTCTGGGTGTATGATCCGCTGCTGGGGATCTTCACCTTCGTGCCCTTCGGATACGACTACACTTCTCCCTGGGGGCGACGTCTTGTCTATCGGTGCCCCTATCCGACGATCTGGTATGGCGGGCCGTATGTCGGTGGGGGGGGTGGAAGAGATCCGGTCACTCCGCCTCCCACGAATCCGGAGCGCTCCAAGCCGAGCTTTCGCGTCGGGGACATCAATTGGGGACGCGGCGGGACGCTCACGCCCGGCCCCTCCGTGGGGGGACGGATCGAACACCGACCGATGCCGGTGCCTTCGGCCCCGATGGGGGGAGAGGTGCGCTCGGCCCCCGGCCCGGTGAAGGCCCCACACCATCAGTAGCAAAGCGGGTGGAAGAGCCGCAGTCTCGTGTTGGAGGTCGGATCTGATCGCGGCTCCGACCTCTTCTTTTCATGTCCCCTTTCGAGGAGGTTTTGAGGGACGGATCTCCACGCAACTGGGGAGACTCTCGGGCTCGTGCTCCAGCAGATGCAGGACGACGCGGGCGACATCCGAAGGCTTCAACTTCCACTGCGATTCGGCCGTCGGTTCCCGCCCCCCGAATTCAGTGGCGACGCTTCCGGGCATGATGTAGCTCACGCGGATATTGTCGTAGCGAAGATCCTGCATGATGGCTTCGCTGAAGCCGTTCAGGCCGAATTTCGAGGCGTTGTAGGCCGCCCCTCCGGCGAAGGCGTTCTTTCCGGCGAGCGAGCTGATATTGATGATGTATCCTCCGCCGCGCTCGCGCATGTGGGGAGCGACTTCCCGACAACAATAGAAGACGCCGGTGAGATTGGTTGCGATGACCTCATGCCACTCTTCGGGCGTCAGCTCATACAGGCTTCGGAAGATGCCGATGCCTGCATTATTGATCAGGATGTCCACCCCCCCGAACGTTCGGATGGCGTACCGGACCAGCTCGCGCACCTGCGCCAGATCTCGCACATCGCAGGGGAGAGCGGCGACGCGTCCCGGCGCCCGAGGCTCTAATTCGGCGAGAGCCTTCTGCACAGCCTCCGCGCGACGGGAGCAGAAGACGACCGACGCGCCGGCTTCAAGCAGGGCTTCGACAATCGCACGCCCGATCCCGCGCGTGCCTCCGGTCACCAGAGCGACCTTTCCGTTTAATTTCCCCATCGTTTTCCCTCTAACGGATTTTCTGTCTGGACGGCGCACTCTGTGAGCGAGCGCTCCGGGGTTGACGCCCGCCGCTTCGCTCAGAGATTGAACTGCCGACGCAGGTTATGAACATGCACTTTCGTGATTCCCAACAACTCGCCCGCCTTGGTGAGGTTTCCTTCGGCCTGTCGGAGCGCATTTTTCAACAGGAAGCGTTCGAGCGTCTCCCGCGCGACATACCAGTTGGGAAGGAAATCGCCGTCGAAGATGAGCTTATTATCGGGCGTGAGCCGAATGCGCTCGCTCATGGCGCGCTGCGCGACGCGTTCGATCTCCCGCTCGATCTGCGGATCGGAGAAGGGGCGTAACAGCTCGCGCGCGTGGCCGATGAGGTCCTGAGCCTTCATGGGCGAGACGGCATAACAGGCTTCGCTGAGATAGAGGCAGGCGAGCCCCTCCAGTCTCTGATCGGGAATCCCCCGAGCGATCTCACGAGCTGCCAGAAGGGTTCTCTCGGCCGCCTCGGGATCGCGCCGTCGTGTGGCCGCGCGCCCAAGAAGAATATGCGCCTCCGCGCGCAAAGTGTCATCATGCGCTGCCTCCGCATATTCGATGGCCGTGCACGCGGACTTCTCCGCACGGGCGAGGTCGTTCTGCTCGAAATAAACCTCGGCGAGCCTGTGGAACACATGCCCCAATCCCCGCGCATGTCCGATTCGCCCCAGCACCTCGGCGCTCTCCCGAAGGTTCTGTTCCGCCTCTTCAAACTGCCCCATCCGAATGAGAGTGGTCGCCAGAACACCTGTGACCTCCGCCAGCGAATCGCCCAGAGCATATCGGACCAAAACGCGATGGGCTTTTCTCAATATTGGGAGAGCTTCAGCCTCTTGCCCGCAGCAGGCCAGTACGGCGCCGAGCTTCCCGAGAGCCAGGGCATAATACCGTCCGTGCTCCTCGTCTAAAAGCCGCAGACACGTCTGAAGCGCTGCGCGCGCCTCCTCGATCCGACCCGCGTGAAAATACCATGTGCCCATTGCGTAGTGGAGCAAGCCGAGCAGGTAGTCCCCGCGCGCCGTTTCCTCTTCGGCCAAAATCCCGCGGGCCTGTTCCCAGAGCGCTCGGGCACTCTCACTCTCCCCTCGCTTGAATTTCACTTCTCCGAGATGGTAAAGTCCTCGCGCCAGATGGCAGCGGTTCTCCAGGACCCTGGACACGCAGCACGCCCCTTCCAGAATCTCCTGCGCGTGATCCCATTGCCCTTGCTCCAGATCGAGCTGTCCAAGAGCCATCAAGTATCGCGGCAGAGAGCGTATGTCCAGCATCCAGGGCTCGATCTGCACAAGGCGCTCTCGCGCGCTCTCGAGGCGGCCGAAATAAAGATCTACCTCGGCTCCCAGGATCGCTGCCAGGGGATCCTCATTCGTCTTGAAACCGCAGAGCATCCGTTCGGCTTCTTCAAATCGTCCGGCCTCGATGGATTCCATGAGCTTCACGGTCCACGCGGATCCTCGCTCGACCGTCTTCATACGTCCCCCCTCCCAGGTGCTCCCCCGAGTCTTCGCACCCGTTCACTTGATCTCCCCCAGTCGGCCACTTACTTTTTCGGGTACCGATTTTATCACCGCTTTTTTCAAACTCAAGGGGTCTTCTCCAAGCAGGGGGACAGAAGGGGGACTCAGCCGGAAGGAGGTCCCCTTTCTCCCGACGAACGCGATCACGATCTAAAGGCGCCGCTCTGGAATGACTTTCAGAAGGAGCTGTTGGCCCTGGCGGAGGATCAGGAAGTCCACCTCCTGACCGGCTTTCAGCTCCTGGAGGGCGTAGGTGTAGTCGTAGATGTTTCGGATCTCCCGAGGCCCGACGCGCAGGATCACGTCGCCGACTCGCAGTCCTACGCGCTCGGCGGGACTTCCCGGTCGAATGCCCGCGATCTTGACGCCCTCGGTGGACTCGGCATAATCGGGGATCGTCCCGATATACACCCGGAATCCCGAGACGAGGGACTGCTGTCTCTCCTCCTTCACGCGAACAAAGGCCGGACGCTCCGGCTGACGGTCCAACTGCCTCACCAGCTCATAGGCCAGCGTGACGATCCGGACGATTCCTTCGACGTGGATCTTCTCGGCATCGTCCGAAGGTTTATGGTAGTCCTCATGGGATCCCGTGAAGAAATGCAGCACGGGGATGTCCTTCAGGTAAAATGATGTGTGATCGCTCGGACCGATGCCGTCCGGGCGCAGCCTCAGGTTCAGGCGCACGGATTCATTGGCCTGTTCAAGTGCCGGCTTCCAGAAAGGAGACGTCCCCACGCCGGAGATGATGACGCCGCCTGAGCGCAGGCGTCCGATCATGTCGAAGTTGAGCATTGCGATCGTCCGCTCCAGCGGGACCAGCGGATGCTTCACATAGTAATTCGATCCGAGCAATCCGATCTCCTCGGCCGAGAAAGCGATCATAAGGATGCTGCGTCGCAAGGTCGCTCGCGTCTCCGCGAGCGCGCGAGCCAGCTCGAGCAAGCCCGCAACCCCCGAAGCATTATCATCCGCCCCGTTATGAACTTCCCCCGCGCGATGGGGAGCCAGCGAGTTCTCTCCGCCTCTTCCGAGATGATCGTAGTGGGCCCCGATGACGATGACCTCATCCTTGAGGGAAGGATCACTTCCTTCCAGCAGGCCGACGACATTGGCCGTTTGACGCACTTCCCTTCTCATATCGGTGCGAACCGTGAGGCGAACGCCCCCAAGCGGGAAGGAGGGCGGAGCGGACATCCGCTCCCGGCGAGAGAGATCTTCTCCGGCCGCCTGCAGGATCTCAGCAGCCGCCGCGCGTCCCAGAACGAGGACGGGGATGCCGGCATCTCCGAACATGGGATCGTAACGGAGGGCGGCGAGCCGATCGTTCTCAGCCCTCTGCTCGGTAGCGATGAAGAGAACACCCCGAGCGCCTCTTTCCCGCGCAGCGAGGATCTTTCGCTGAGGCGTCCGATGGTCCCCGAACCGACCGTGCGGATCCTCGGGCTCCGGCCCTCCATCCCGCACAAGGACGATTCGCCCTGTGACCTCAACTCCCGCATATTCGTCATAACCCAGCTCAGGAGCCGAGATTCCATACCCCACGAAGACGACCTCCCCTTCCACCTCTCCCTGGCCGGAGAAAACCATCGGCACGAAATCTCGCCCGAAGGTGTAGGTTCGTACCTTCCCCTTCACCCTCATCTGCAAGCGGCTTGTGGATTTGGGCACAACGCGAGCGACAAACGGAAAGCGCTGCTCGAACGTCCCGCCGTCGCCCACCGGTTTCATCCCGTAGGCGCGAAAGGCCGAGGCGATATAGCGAGCGGCTTTCTCCGCCCCTTCGGTCCCCGCCTCCCGGCCCTCCAGCTCATCCGCAGCAAGAAATTGAACGTGAGCGCGAATCCTCTCGGCCGAAAGGAGAGCGCGCGTGGCGTCCGCGTCTATGCCCTGGTGTGCGATCCCCCCGGCGGCCGAAAGAGCCAGGAGAGAGGCCAAGAAAACAATACACCGCAAAGCTTCCTGAAGATTCCTTCGCATCCTCACCTCCGCGTCAATCCTCGATGAGTTTTTTATCATACCGTGGAGACGTTGCGGGATGCCACGTTTTTTGTTATCACAAGCAAGCTATGGGACTCATGATTCCATCATCGGAGGGAGTGCTCGAAGCGATCCTCGAGGGAGGGGAAAATGCGGATCCTCAGGCTGTCGCCATCCTCTGCCATCCGCATCCCCAGTACGGAGGGACGATGCACAATAAGGTCATCGTGAGGGCAGCCCAAGCCTTCCAGGAGGCGGGCCTGGTGACGCTCCGATTCAACTTCCGCGGCGTGGGCAAGAGCTCCGGAACGTTCGATTTCGGCGAGGGGGAACAGAAGGATGTAGCTGCCGCCATCGCGTTCATGGCCGAACGGTATCCGAACGCGGCGATCTGGCTAGCCGGATACTCCTTCGGCGCGTGGGTGGGGTTGAAGGTCGGAGCGTACGATGAGCGCGTGACGACGCTTGTGGCCATCGGCGCGGCCGCCGCGTTGAACGACTTCCGCTTCCTGGACGAATGCCAGAAGCCGAAGCTCTTCATTCATGGGACGAAGGATGAATTCGCTCCCCTGGAACATGTTCAGGCCTTGATGCTCACGCTGCCCGAGCCGAAGGAGCTGATCCTGATCGAAGGGGCCGATCACTTCTTCACGGGGAAGTTGGATGAACTCAAGCGCGAGCTGCTTCGATACGTCCAGGCTCAGCGTGTCTCCTGAGCATCCCTTCCGGCGGAGGGGATCCGAATCACTTCCCGGACGTGCGGGATAGCCAGAAGGCGCGCCCGTTCGCTCTCGCTGAGCGGTTGCGGGCGGTCGCGCACGACGTCCACGATGCAGAAGAAGCCGAACGGCTCCTCCCCTGCGTTGAGAAGCTGATGTGGCGTCAAGGGGGCGATGTACACCGTATCGAGGAAACTCACGGTCCAGCACTGGGTCCCCGCCAGGACCCTTCCTTTTCCCCGCACGACGATCACCACATGCGCATGCTCGTGCTTCTCCAGGCTCGTGAATCCTCCGGGCTGCAGCTCGAAGTATCGAAGCTGAAAATCCAGAGGCCCCCCGGCACGCCCCACCAGAACGGTGCGCGAAGCCGCCGCCCAGTCCCCGGGCTGCGCTCGATAGGGCTCGCGCCGAACGCCCTCCCACGTGTAATCCCCACGATGTCGGTAGAGCCGAGAGATCGCCTCCGAGAGAAGATCCTCCTGATCCGACGGCTCCGACCATTCGCATCGCATCGGTTCGGCGTCTGTCATCGTCACCCCCTGCGGCTTTATTGTACGCCCTCGCTCAGTCGCTCTTCAACCACCAGGAGTCAAATTGGCAGATCACAGCGCGTGAGATAAAATTAAGCCTTTGGTCTATGGAACAAAGAAACGGCATGCTCGCTCATGTCCTCGTTCGACCGGGTCTTCTCGAGTTGCGGGAAGTCGAGAGGCCGACGCCCGGACCCGGTGAGGTTGTCGTCAAGATCCGCGCGGCTTTGACCTGCGGGACGGACTTGAAGGCCTATTTGCGCGGGCATCCGAAGATGCCCATGCCCACGCTCTTCGGGCACGAATTCGCGGGAGAAGTCGCCGAAGTGGGCCACGGGGTCCGGCAGTTCCGCGAGGGGGATGCGATCATGTCCGTGCATTCGGCCTCCTGCGGCTACTGCTACTACTGCCGGCGAGGTCAGGACAATCTGTGCGAGCTGACGATGAAGGCCAAGATCCTCGGGGCCTACGCCGAGTACATCAAGATCCCGGCGCATATTGTGCGGAAGAACATGTATCCGAAGCCGGCGGCTCTCTCTTTCACCGAGGCGGCCACTTTGGAGCCGCTCTCCTGCGTCGTGCATGGTCTGGAGGGATTGCCGTGTGATCCCGAGGACACGGTTCTCATCATCGGTGCGGGCGCGATCGGCCTGATGCATCTTCTTCTGTTGCGCGCGCTGGGCCTTCAGCGCATCCTCATCGCCGGGCGGCGGGCCTTCCGACTCCGCCTGGCGCGAGAGCTGGGCGCCGCGCGCGTCATTGATGCCGAGCACGAGGACGTGCGCCAGATCGTGCGGGATCTGACTCAAGGGCGAGGAGCGGATACGGTCATCGAATGCACCGGACGACCTTCGGTCTGGCAGCAGGCGATCGCCCTGGTCCGTCGGGGAGGACGGGTCGTGCTCTTTGGCGGATGCCCTTCCGGCTCCACGATCGAGCTGGATACCGGGCGCATCCATTACGATCAGATCACCCTGATCAGCCCCTTTCATTACACCGAGCGGGCCGTGCGTCGAGCGTACGAGCTGCTCTGCGAGCGACGCATTGATGTCCGACGTCTCATCAGTGGAGAGTATCCCCTGACGCGCCTCCGGGAGGTGTTCACTCTGCTGCAACAGGGAGAATGCATTAAATACGCGGTGATCCCGTGAGATCCTCAGAGGCTTTCTCCCAACCCGCAACGATGCGCGTCGTGCGCCTGTATAGCGTCCACGATATTCGTCTGGAGGCGATGGACCTGCCTCCGGTGGGCGAGCAGGAGATCCTGGTGAAGACCGCGGCCTGCGGCATTTGCTCGAGCGAGATACTCCCCTGGTACATTCACCAGAAAGCTCCTTTGGTTCCGGGACACGAACCGGTCGGGATCGTCGCGCGCATCGGTCCAGGAGTGCGCGATTTCCAGATCGGGGATCGCGTCTTCGTGCATCATCACGCCCCGTGCTTTCGCTGCCGCTTCTGTCGGCGCGGGCGCTACAGCCTCTGCGCGACCTGGAGGCGCTCGCGGATCATCCCGGGAGGGATGGCCGAATATTTTCTGGTCCCCTCGGAGAATCTCGCCGATACGCGGAAGCTCCCCGACGCCCTCTCTTGGGAAGATGGCGTTCTGATCGAGCCGACAGCCTGCGTCGTGAAGTCCCTGCGACGCGCCGGACTTCACAAAGGGGAGACGGTCGTCGTCATCGGGTTGGGGATCATGGGGCTTCTGCATCTGCGGCTCGCAAGGGCCTGGGGCGCTTCGGCGATCATCGGCGTGGATCGGCTCCGGGCGCGGTGTCAGATCGCCCTGCAGCTAGGCGCGACGCACGTCGTGAATTCTCATCGAGACGATGTCCCCCGGCGCGTGCGCGAGATCACCGACGGCGGGGCCGATGTGGTGATCGTCGGTCCGGGCTCGCGTGAGGCGATCACTCTGGGGATCGCCTGCGCCGGTCCGGGCGCTCGTGTGGTTCTCTTCACGCCGACGCCTCCGGAGGAGGCTCTGGATATTGAGCCGCATCATCTTTTCATGAACGAAATCAGCCTCATTCCCAGCTACTCCAGCGGTCCTCCGGACACGCAGGAGGCTCTGCGATGGATCGAACAGGGAGCGGTGCGCGCGCGCGATCTTCCGCTGCACCGCTTCCCTCCGGAGCGCGCATCGGAAGCTTTCGCGGCCATGGCTCGGGCGGAGATCGTCAAGGCGATCATTTGCTTCGATCCGACACTTCAGTCTGAGCAGGCCTTCGCCTCATGAAACCGTATCCCTTTGTGAGAGAGCGCGCGCTCAGCGTCGCGCGAGCCGCCGGAAGAATTCCTGGCGCCAGAGGGGTTCTCGAAAACATCCGCGCGCGGCGCTGGTCGTCACCCATCCCGGTTTCCGCGCCCCACGCATCTCCATGCAGAGCTGTCGCGCGCGGAGCAGAACCATGACGCCCTGCGGCGTCAGGACGCGGGCGAGCGCCTCGGCGACCTGTTCGGTCAATCGCTCCTGAAGCTGAGGACGACGCGCATAGTATTCGAGCAGGCGCCCGAGGCTTCCCAAGCCCACCAGCGCTCCGCTGGGCACATAGGCGATGTGCGCCTGGCCGAAAAAAGGAAGCAGGTGATGCGCGCAGAGGGAGTAAAACGGCAGATCGGCCACCAGGATCATCTCCCCGGTGCTCTGATGAGCCAGGGGGACGATCTCCGGCTCCTCCTCCTGCTCCAGGGGAGCGAAGAATTCCAGATACCACTCGGCCACCTGCTGGGGCGCCCGTTGCAGCTCGGGGTCGCACGCCGCATCCAGGCCCAGCGCGCGCAAAATCTCCGCGACATGATGGGCGATCTGCTGCCGCTTCGTCTCTCCCATGCTCCAAGAGGATACCATACGGAGCTGGCAGAAGGCGAATCCGCCTTTGGACATTCCGGGCGCCAGAAGCTAAGATTCTTCTCTGAAAGAGGACCTTCCGAAGATGCAGAGACCTATGGGACAGCGCGGCATAGAAATCACCGACGATCTCGATTTGCTTCTGGATGTGCTGCCTCCGGCGATCCGGGAGCAGCTTCTTCGGCATCCCCACCTCACCGAGCTGGTCGAAGTCGTTCTGGATCTCGGGAGACCGCCGGAAGCGCGGTTTCTCTCGGGCTCGGTCGCGCTCAGTCAGGACTTCGTCACGCGCGATGATCTGCATTTCGTCGTGAGTCGGGTGGGGAGCTTCACCAAGGATAATCGCGCGGGGATCGAGAGGACGCTACACCGCATCTCCGCCCTGCGGAATCGCCGCGGGGAGATCATCGGTCTGACCTGTCGTGTCGGGCGAGCCGTCTACGGGACGGTGGATATTGTCAAAGACGTCATCGAATCGGGCAAAAGCATTCTGTTGCTCGGGAAGCCGGGCGTGGGGAAGACGACGCTTCTGCGCGAGGCCGCGCGCGTGCTGGCCGATGAGCTGGGCAAGCGCGTTATGGTCGTGGACACGTCCAATGAGATCGCCGGCGATGGAGACATCCCGCATCCGGGCATCGGGCGCGCCCGCCGCATGCAGGTCCCCTCTCCGGAGTTGCAGCATGCCGTGATGATCGAAGCCGTCGAGAATCACATGCCCGAGGTGATCGTCATTGATGAGATCGGCACCGAAGCCGAAGCCCTCGCCGCGCGCACGATCGCCGAACGCGGCGTTCAGCTCATCGCGACGGCGCATGGGAACTCGCTGGAGAATCTCCTCATGAATCCCACGCTCTGCGATCTGGTCGGAGGTATTCACGCCGTGACCTTGAGCGACGAAGAAGCCAAGCGGCGCGGCACGCAAAAGACCGTGTTGGAGCGAAAGGCTCCTCCGACCTTCGATATCCTCATCGAGATCCAGGACAAGGATCGCCTGGCCATCCATCATGATGTCGCGACCGTCGTGGATCGTCTGCTGCGGGGTGTTCCCCCGCGCCCGGAGATTCGCATCCGCAAGCCCAGCGGGGAGATCCAGATCCTGAAAGAGACGCCCTCGGCGGCGGAACCCGAGAGGCCGGCTCCTCCGCCCTCCGATCGCCGTCCGCTCAAAATCTTCCCCTATGGCGTGAGCCGCGATAAGATCGAGCGCGCCATTCGCGAGCTGGGCGTTGCGGCCTCCATCACGAGCGATCTGAAGCAAGCCGACGTCGTGCTCACGCTCAAATCGCATGCGCGGGGAGAGGCTCAGCGCCTTCGCGAAGCCGCCCAATGGAACATCCCGATCGTCGTCCTCAAAAGCCACACGACCACGCAGGTGAAGCATTTCCTCATGGAGGAGTTCGGAGTGACGGCTCCGCGGGAGGAGCTTTCGGCCGACGAGCAACGCGCTCTGGAAGAGGTCGAGGAAGCGATCGCCGAAGTCATCGCCCATCGGCGACCGGTCGAACTCTCCCCGCAGAAGGCGTATATCCGCCGCCTCCAGCACGAATTGGTGCAGCGCTACGGTCTCATTTCCGAGAGCACAGGGCAAGATCCTTTTCGCCGCGTCGTCATCTACCCTCGGTTCTGAGTCCCGGACCGAGAGACTCACCTTGCGCTCCATGCGGAGCGTTCCCTTCAGGGGAGGATTCCCTGCTGTCGCAAAAGAGGGCGCGCGAGCGTGATCGGAACGGCCAAATTGGATGCGGAGAACTCGCGCAGCACAGCGTAATTGACGCCGATGACGACTCCCTGCCGATTGAAAAGCGGGCCTCCGGAACCTCCGGTTGTGGTCGCGGCATCGTGGACGATGCGCCCGGGGAGCCGAGCGCTCACATGCCCTTGCGTCACCATCGGGCGAATCAGCCCGCGTCGGGCTAACTCGCGCGCGACTTCGGGCACACGCATCGCCGTCGCCGCGACGATCTGACGCGCGACGCTCTCATCCAGGCGGGCCAGTAACGCTTCGATCCCGGCCGGATACCCCAGGAGGACGACGGCCTGTCCGACCTCGACCTTGACTCCCTCGTCTGCCAGAGGCGGAACGGGCAGATTCACATCAACACGTCCCAGGCGACAGAGCGCCAGATCGTACTCCTCGGAGACGCGCGCCACATCCAGCGGAACAGGCGTCGCGATCGTCGGGAAGTAGGCGTTGAGCGCCAGAAGCCGAGGCCGAAAGCCCAGGCTCATAATCTGCTCGGCCGCTTCGTTCTGCCACCACGGGCGCGCCACATGCAGATTCGTCAGCACGTAGCCTGGCGCGACGAGGAATCCCGTTCCGATGACCGTCTCCTCGACGGCGGGTCCATTTCCCTCGGTCGTCACCTGAAAGCGCTCCTCCCCATGCGTGATCGCTGTTCCCCCTTCGGTCGCCTCGGCGTAGCGCAAGACCTTCCCCGTCCCCGGTTCCACAAAGCCATAGGTAGCTTCGATCAAGCTCACGCTCGGGCCATACGTATTGGAGATGCGGCCGGCCATGGTCAGCTCACCCTCTACGCTGGAGGTCAGCATCTCGAGCTTACGGCGGATCTCCTGCACCTCAGCGCCGATCCGGGAGATGGCTTGCTCCTGACGCTGCAGGCGCTCGGTCAACGCTTCGATCCCCATGCGCAGCGAGTACTCGCTGACCAGGAACCAGATCAGCACGACCAGTCCGACCAGCCCGGCCGCCACCGCTCCGGCCTTCACCCGCATCGTGCGATCGCGATCCCGCCCGAGCCATCGGCGAAGCCGTTGCTCCGCCTGAAGCAAGCCGGGAAACCTCTCCGAGAAGAAACTCGCCCCCTCGCGCTCCGGGATCAGACGGAATTCCACCTGTGTCTCCAATCCCTCGACGACGATGCGGTCTCCATCGCGCAAAGCGATCGCTTCGGCGATCGGAGTCTGATTGACGGCGATGGAGACGGAGGAGTGGGAGGGAGTGAGAATGTACGCTTCCTCACGCCGCTGAATCGAAGCCAGGATGATGGCCGAAGGCTGCAGGACCTCTGACCCGATCTCAACCCGCTGCCCTTCGTCCAGGAAGATATGAACGGGCTGATGATTGAGCGGGACGACGCGTTCCTCTGCCCCGGGACTGAGGATTCGAAGGATTGCTCCGCGTTTGCCCAGCTCCTGGCTCACCGCCGTTGACCACCTCGCCTCCCAATTATACTCGTCCGGCATCGAAAGCCGCCACACGAAACGGCGCCAGCCCTTCGTCCCTTGGGCGCGCGAAGAATCCCCTCCTTTTGAGACAAATCGGGGCTTCCCCTGAGCCGGACTTCACAGAGCAGCCGGAGAGGCGAGGCTCGCGCGGATGACTTATGTCTTGAACTCGATCTTCACGAGACGGCGTTCGGAAGCCGGGCGCCCTCCGACAAGAGCGGGCTCGAACTGAACCCGGCGGAGCGTCTCCACAGCCAGCTCGTCCAGACCATAACCGAGCCCCTTGACGACCTTCACCACGCGCACGCGCTTGTCGTAGCAGAAGAGCGCCGAGAGGATCACACTCCCCTGGACCTTGTTCTTCACCGCCTCTGCGGTCGGACGCGGCAGGACGACCTTACTCACGCGCGGGATCTTGCTCACTTCCTCAACGGGGGCTTCCGGATCGTCTGGCTTCTTCAGCAGATCCACGATCTCTTCGATTTGCACGCGGTCCGCAGCCTGAGGCGCCTGCTGCAGATAGACGCCCAGCTCCGTAATCGCCGCGTCATTATCTATGCCGATCAGGGCCAGACCCAGGGCTCTCTGGGCTATCGGATAGGTGCCCCGCTGCTCGATGGCTTTTCGATAAGCGGAGATCGCCTCGTTCCATGTCGCTCCGGAAGCCGAGGGATCCGCTCCCTCGAGCAACTCTTGCTCGATGGCCATGCCGAGGTTGAAATAGACCTCGGGCCCTTCCGGTCGTTGCTCCAGGGCCTTCCGGAAATGTCGAATGGCCTCGGCGAAACGCCGTTGGCTATAGGAGATGACGCCCAGCACATTGAAGGCATCCGGATAATTGCCATTGCGCTGCTGGATCGCCGTGTGGAACTCCCGCGTGGCCGCTTCGACCTCCCGCTTTCGGAAATGCACCATGCCCAATCCGAAGTGCGCCTCCGGATACTCATCGTTCTTGAGCTTAAGGGCCTGACGCAAAGCCGCTTCCGCCTGAACGTAATCGGCCAGGCGGTAGTAGCTCATGCCCAGGAAGTAGTGCGCTTCGGCCAGGTCCGGCTTCTTCGCGATCGCCTGTTTGAGGGACTCGATGGCTCCCGCGTAGTTCTGCTGATAAAACAGGACGCGCCCGCGCTGCAAATCCTGCTCGGCCGTTGTCGGCTCCTGCGGGACGCTCGCCAGCGCTCCTCCCACAAGAAGAAGAACGAGCGTCCCCTTTCCCCACCACTTCATCATAATCCTCCTCCTTCGCTTGTCATTCGCACAATAGCTGATCGGGCACATTCTACCAGAGGGCTTCGCAATCGCAAAGGCCGAGGATCCCCCATGTCCTCTCAGCGAGAAACCGGCTCCCGGGCGTCTCCCACATGGCGCATCCCCTCGATGAGACCCATCTGGAGGTAAACGATCATGATGACCTCCGAGTCCCCGAAGTTGTAGTGCACAAGCGAGCTGGCCAGAAACCCCAGAGTCCCTCCCAGCGTTCCCAGGACGATGCCGGCGAGCGTCGGATCTCGTCGAACGTTTTCATCGCGCAGACAGTGTCGGAGAAGCTGCACATACCGGGCGAACCACCAGAGCCAACACAAGAGCGCCGGGAGACCTCGCTCCAGGGCGATCTGCAATGGACTCGAATGCATATGTCCGAGCGGAAGCCGCCCTCCCTGAAACATCCCCCACTCCCGCCATCGCGCCTTGAGCGTATCCATGCCAATGCCCAGAACCCAATGCTTCGGGTGGCGGAAAAGCAGCTCCACTCCCTCGCGCCAGACCGTGAGCCGATAAGCCGTGCTCGGCTCGCGCGCGGAGACCAGAGGGATCGAGCGCACCTGGCGCAGCAACTGCACGCCCACGGGCAGAGCGACCGCAAGAGCCAGGATCAGGACCAGAAGCGCTCTCTTCCCCCACCGATGAACGAGCATGACCGCAACAGAGAGAGCGAAGGCTCCCCACACGGCGCGCGTGACCGTCAGCAGAATCGCATACGTTATCGCCCCGATCCCCACGAGGGACAGAACGCCTCGCCCGCTCCACTTTCGGGGGAGCATGAGAAAGAGCCCCACAAGCAGAGAGCCCACAAGCTGCAGGACCTCCGCATACGTGAAGTAGTTCCACCCATAAAATCCCGAGGCGCGAAAACGCTTCCAGGGTTCGGACCGGCGAATGAGCAAGGGATTCTCAGCCGATGCTTTTTCGGGAACGATGACCTCCCGATGAAAATAGACTTCCGGCCGAAAGACGAAAAGTCGCAGGCGCTCCCCGCGTCGCGGCGCAACCCAGGCTGCCAGCTCCTGCGACGAGCGGATCTCTCTTCCCTCCACTTCCAGCAGGACATCGCCCGGCCCCAGGCCCGCTTGACGGAGCGGACTCTCGGGCGCCAGGTCCAGAAGAAGAAGCCCCCGCCCGACCGATTTCTGCCAGAAGACATATCCCACATTCGCGAAACAGGAGAGGATCAGCAGGAGCATCACCCGCTTGGCCCAGGCGCGGCTGGGAAGATTCTGAGCGACCCAGAAGACGATGAGGAACAATCCAACGCTTCGGACCTTCAGCAGGCTCAGGGCCGGTTCGTAAGAGAAAATCGCCGCCAGAAGGCTCAGCCCGACAAACAGCAGAATCGGCACGTCCAAGACCATGAGCCGATAGTCCAGAGACCGCCGGATCAGGATGCGAAGGATCCAGAAGCTCATCCCCAGCAGGAAAGCACCCTGCGTCGCAGCGATCGAATGAGGAGCGGCCAGGGCAAAGAGAGCCAGGCTCCCCATCACCGCGCGATCGCAGAAGACGAGCGCCTTCTGTCGCACCTCCGGTGACATGCGTTACGTCGCCTCCTCTGCTGGGCTCAGCGAAACCAGTGAAGCCAAATGTAAAGGCCAGCCAAAAGGAGATACACCCCCCAGGCCATCGCCAGAAGCCACGCTCCCGCGCGACCCGGTCGCACGGCGGCGGGCAAACGCGGGGGAAGCCACCGGTAATTGAGCCAGAGAAGCGCCCCAGTGAATATGACCGTCCCCAGAAAACCGATCACCGCCGTCAGCAAGATAAGCGCCGCCGGACTGGCCAGGTGCATCGTGAAGATGGTGATCCCGGTCAGTACGGTCGCCATTCCATAGTACCACGCGCGCGGATGGTAGCGCCGAGCTCCAGGGAAATAGCTGAGCGCGAAATCTGTATGCACGCGGCTTGTCGCATCCAACGTCGTCACCCACGTATCTCCGAGAAAAGCCGCCGCGACCAGCGCGAAGAGCACTCTCCCGGTCTCCCCCCAGCTCACCTCGAAAAACCGCATCTGGTGCACGACCAGCTCCCACTCCTCCGGAATGAGCCCCTGCGGATACAGCACGGCGAAGGCGAGAAGACAGGTCAGAAGCGTCGTCAGAATATTGCCGACGATCCCCACGAGACTATCCACACAGAGATAGAGTCGCCAGCGTCGCCATCGCGCGCGGACTTCAGGCCCTTCTTCCGGAAGAGAGCCGGCCGGAGCGATCGCCTCCGGACGCCCGGTCAACGGGCTCGTAATCCGACCGATGTGAGAGGCCATGGCCGCTCCCTTCTCCCGAAGCCAGTAGGAGTAAAAGAGCGTCCAGAATCCTCCCAGGCCTGCGAACGTGACCGCCGTCAGAAGCGGCGTCGCATCCCGCCCCTCCCAGGGGCGCGGCAGCTCAGCAAACGGCGGGAATTGAGGACGTACAAGCCCCCGCAAGAACTCCGGCACAGCCGCTCGAACGATCGGTTGCGAGCACGCGACCACAAGCCCCAGGACAGTGAAAAGAGCGATCCCAAGCATCAGGCGCTCGATGAACCGATAGGCCGTCGGACTCAAAAGCAGCGCCGGAAAGAAGACAAGCACCGTGATCCAGGACCACAGCAGAGTCTTCTCCGATTGACTCCACCCGGAGGGGAAATCGAAGAGCGCGGCCAGCCCCGTGCTCCCGGCGGTGACGAAGGCCCCGAACCAGAGGAAATGGATCGTCATGAGCACCCACAGGCCGAGGGCGAACCACCGATTCAGACGAATGAATCCCTGCCAGATGCTCTCGCCCGTCAGAAGCGTATATCGCCCGATGGCATAATTGAGGGGGAATTGCAACAGACACGCCGGGATGAGAAGGAACAGGAATCCCGTGCCATACTTGGCGACCAGGCGCGGCCACCAGATCAACTCGCCGCTCCCTTGAGCCAGAGCCATCCAGACGACGCCCGGGCCGAGCATCGCCCACCATCCCGGAAACGGAGGCAGCGGCCTCTTGCCCAGCGGCGGGAGTTTTCCCCATCTCGCGCGGATTTCGCTCCCGAGCTCAGTCGTCACATCCCCCCTTCGCGCATCACGGCGACGATCTCTGGGCCACTCATTGCTGTGCGGGCGAAACATCGGTTAGCTCGCCTGGCGAGAGGAAAGGGAGCGAACACACCTCAGCTTCCACCTCGTCGGCCGCCCTGCGCACGCGCACAGGCGTTCCGGGATCAGCCCAGGCGCACTTGACGTAGCCGAGCGCAATCGGGACTCCCAGCGAGAGTGAGACGGCAGCGCTCGTGATCCACCCCACGTCCGCGCCCTCGGCGAAGATGTGATCTCCGGAGTGCGGAAGCTCGCCGCGCTCGAACCGAAGGCCCACGAGCTTTCGATTGATATGCCCCCGATACCGGATCATCGCGATCGTCTCCTGCCCGATGTAGCACCCTTTCGTGAAGCTGAGCGCGGATTCCAGACCCGCCTCCAGAGGAATCGTCGTCTCATCCACATCGAAGCCATACCAGGGGATTCCCGCCTCCAGGCGCAAGACCGAGAGCGCGCGAAGTCCGACGGCGCGCAGCCCCAGCTCCTGACCCGATTCCCAGAGAACGCGCCAGAGCACGGCCCCCATCGCGCGATCCACGAACACATCATACCCTTGCTCCCCTGTATGGCTCACCCGCGCGATCCACATGTGCGGATGAACGCACGGCTCCGTCGCTTCCCCCCACCGCGCGAGAAGTTCCTGAGCGGGATAGGCCACGATCTCCTCTTCATGCTCCGGAGCCAGCTCGAAAGCCTTCGCCAGAAGCTGACGCGCTCTCGGCCCCTGAAGGGAGAGCGCGACAAGGGACTCCGTCACATCGGTGATCTCAACGCGCAAGGCCATCTTGTATCCTTCCAGCGTCCGGCGCGTCTTCTCCGCCGCACGCGGCTCAACGTCCAGCAGATACGCATCGCCGAGATTGTATACGCGCAGAAGGCCGAGCATGCGCCCTTTGTTCGTCAACAATGTGGCCGGCGCACCCCTGCCGACGGGAAGGCCCGCGACATCTTGCGAGAGCATGCTCTGCAGGAAGCGCACGCGCTCTTTCCCGCCCACAAGAATTCGTCCTCTTCCGGTGAGATCCACCAGTCCCACAGCCTTGCGGACAGCCCAGTACTCTTGCTCCATTGGGGCATAGGCTGCCGGGACGATCCATCCGGCTTCTTCCTGAAACTCCGCCCCGAGAGCTTCCTCCAGCTCATAAAATGGCGTACGCATGATCGTCCTCCCAGAGAAGCGACCTCGCCGCTTGAGCCTCAAAAATACCAGATGGGGAACCACGGCAGCAATTCTCACAGGCCTCCTCAAGATGTGCGGGCAGCATACCGGGTCAGAAGACGGACGAATCGAAGGACGCCGTTCGTGTATCCCCCGATGTCGTGACCTGGCGTGTGTGAGCCAGACCGGTTGGGTGGCCGCCCGATGTGTCGCCCCCTCCGGGGGCTCTTGAGAAAATTTTGGACCTCACGGTTCCCTAGGGCTTACGCCCTAGGCTATTTTCTGTCGCCCCCTTCGGGGGCTCTATGCGGAAGGAGTCATTCCCCGAATGGGCTCACGCCCCAGGCTAATCTCTATCGCCCACTCCGTGGGCTCGGTGCGGAGATGTGTCGTTCTCACAATAGGGCTCACGCCCCAGGCTATTCTCTACCCCTTCGGGGGCTCCGTGCGGAAATGCGTCGTTCTCAAAAGGCAGGCTATTTCTGTCGCCCACTCGGTGGGCTTTTTGCGGAAAGGAGTCGCTTCAGCGGCGGGATGGTGCGGACGAAAGCGTCGCCTCGGCCTGGGCCTTCAGATATTGGGCGTGAACCCGTTCGGCTTCGGCCAAGCGTCCGCTCAAGCGCAGGGCTGATTCCAGATAGGCCAGAGCCCGCACGGAGTTCGGACGCAGCCGGACAGCTTCTTGCAGATGGGGGATAGCCTTTTCCACTTGCCCGTCACGCAGCAGCAGATACCCCACATTGCTGTGCGCGACCGCCGGCCCATGCGCGCGCGCGAAGTATTCGAAGGCCAGATCGTACTGCCGACGCCGCGCGGCAATGAAAGCCAGATTATTGTTCGTCTGGGGATGAGAGGGATCTAAGCGCCAGGCCTTCTTCAAATACGATAACGCCTTCTCCTCATCCCCCTCGTAAAGGTAGGAGACGCCCAGATTGTTGTAGATGTCCGGATCGTTCGGACGCAGCCGCAACGCCTGCTCATAGGCTTGACGCGCCCGCTCGTAGAATCCTCGCTGATCCCAGCAGATGCCCAGCTCGATGAAAGCCTCCACGTAGTTCGGATCCCGGAGCGTGGCCGCGCGCAGCTTGGCGATCGCCAGATCATACTGTCCCTTCAACCGAAGGGCCCGACCCAGCAACAGAAGCCCCTCGACCTGTTTCGGATCAAGCGATGTGGCCATATCCAGCTCCACGATGGCCTGATCAAGAAGCCCCCGCTCCAGATAGATCCGCCCCAAATGGAATCGCACCTGGGGATCTTCGGGCTGAACGAGCGCCCGCTTCTGATAAACCGACAACTCATCCTCCTCGGACGCCGAGGGCGCGCTCGGGATGAGATCCACGCGGGGACGCACGCGCTCGGGAGAGGCCGCCTTCTCCCGGGGCTTCACCTCCAGGACCAGGAGCTTGCGCACGCCCCCCCGCAGGCTCGCGCACCCGGACCCGAAGAGAGATCCCCAGATGAGCAGCAGAAGAAGAATCCCGGCTTCTGAAGTTCGACTCCCCTTCATTTTTCCATCCTCCGAAGCACCCACCTCACTCGAGGAAATGCAGCGCGTCCCCCACGCGCGTGCCCGTTTCTCGAATCGTCCCTTCCGGCAACTCCAGGGTGGCAACGGCGCGCCAGACCGGAAGAACGAGGCGAAAAGGCTTGAGTCCTTCGACGACTTTGACCACCCGAGCATCCCGATCCACAAAGACGACATCAATGGGGAAACGCATCCCCACGGTGTGAATCGAGTCACACCGAGTGATCAGAAGACCATGCCGGGGAGGCAACGAGGCGCGCCCCAGCAATCCCACAAGTCGTCGGACGAATCGATCCGCGACTTCGACATGCAAGGCCAGCCAGACAGCCCGCGTGGCATTCCAAACCTTCATCCTCTCTCCCGCCTCTTCCCCACGAGATCTCAGATGAAGGACCCGGAGCGCCTGGCCGGCCCGTGCTCTACTCTCGCGCTCTTCTCTTCTTCATGACCACCATCAGCAGGACGATGGCGATAACGATCAGGACGCCAAGGACGATCAGATTGACCGTCGGGACTCCCCGCTCCGCTTCTTGCCAGATCCACATCGCCACGTTGAACATCGCACCCCCCTCCTTAGTTCGATCTCTCCCGGCCGGGATCCCCTCACTTCTTCACCAGAGTTCCAATCGTCTCCATGATCCGGATCAAGCCGGGACCCAACAGCACGACTAGAATAGCAGGGAAGATGAAAAAGACCAAGGGGAAAATCAGCTTGACTGTCGTCTTGGCCGCTGCTTCTTCGGCGCGCTGACGCCTTTTGGTCCGCAGCGAGTCGGCGAACACGCGCAAGGCACGGGCGATGCTCGTGCCGAACCGTTCGGTCTGAATGAGCATGGCCACCAGGGCTTTGATGTCCCTCACTCCGGTTCGCTCGCCCAGGGCCCGGAAGGCTTCATCGCGCGGCTTCCCGGCGCGAATCTCCAGCGCGCACAGGTGAAGCTCCTGAGCGATATCCGGATGCGCCGCGCGCAACTCCTGGGCGACGCGCAGGATCGCCGCATTGATGCTCAATCCAGCTTCGACGCAGGCGACCATCAAATCCACAGCATCGGCCAGGCTTCGTTGAATGCGCTCGCGACGGCGTGTGATCATCGAATCCAAAACGAGCGAGGGGGCAAATAGCCCCATCAGAGCCAGCAGCGGCAGAGCGAAGAGCATCCCGACAATAGGGACTCGTGCGAGCGTCAGAACGACAGTGAACACCAGGGGCAGCCCGACAGCCAGCGCCAGGCGGATGCCGTTGTAATGCACTACGGCCATCTCCCCATAGAACCCGGCGCGCATGAGACGCCGGCGCAAAGCTTCATCGGGCTTTCCGGTCGAACTGACGCGCCGCCCCACCGAGGCGATGAAGCGACGTACGAGCTGACCCAGCGGAGGAGAAGGACTCGGCTGAGGGCGCTCGGGCAAGACCCGCCGGTGAAGGCGCTCCAGCCGCTCCACAGCCGCCGGGGCCGCCGGAGCCATGGCGTAATAAACGGCCAGGACCAAAAGCATGACTGTCACGAAGGTGAACAGAGCAATCACCGTCGCCATCGCGCCCCCTCATACGGTGATCCTGATGATCCGACGGATCATGAGAACACCCAGTCCCTCGAATACGAGCGCCATCAAGGCCATGGCCTTCCCCACCGGATGCGTGAAGAGCAACTCGATGTACTCTGGATTGACGAGATAGATGTAGAAGGCTAGCGCAAAGGGGATTGAGCCAATGATCCACCCCGTCATCCGTCCCTGCGCCGTGTAGACGCGAACCTGGCCGAGAATGCGGAACCGATCGCGGATGACGGTCGCGATGTTCTCCAGGATCTCGGCCAGGTTCCCCCCCGTCTCCTTCTGAATGAGAATGGCCGTCACGCAAAGCTTCAGCTCCAGAAGCGGCACGCGCTCGACCAGATGTTCGAGCGCGACCTTCAGGCTCATTCCCAGGTTCTGCTCCTCGAACGTGCGGCGAAACTCCTTGGCGATGGGGTCGGGCATCTCCGTCGCCACAGTATCCAGCGCGCTGCTGAAGGCATGGCCCGCTCGCAACGCTCGCGTCATGAGATCCAGAGCATCCGGCAACTGCTCCAAGAACTGATTCAATCGGCGCCGACGCATCCGCGACAGATAGAAGATCGGCGCCGCTCCGGCGAGCACCCCCATGACGGCCGTCACCAGAAGCGACTCCCGCACAAGCCACATCACTCCCCCCACGCCCACGGCCAGACCGAAAATCACAAGCAAGAGCTGATGCGGGCGAATCGCCGCATCCGCTTGCTCGATCAGCCGAAACAGCTCGTTGCCCAATCGAAAGCGAGAGGTCAGCCGCTGGAGCCAGGGGAGCTGACTCTCGATTTCCTCCCGCAAGATCTGGATCGCTTCGTCCGTAGCCGTCTCCGCCGTCTTGGAGCGCAGCAAGCTCTCGAGCCGTCGCGCGAACGCGCGCCGAGAGGCCTCTTGCTCATGGACCAGGAACGTGTAGATCCCAAAGGCGAAGAGACTGAACGTGATCAGAACGAAGAGAATGAGCATGATTCCCCCTTCCGGATCACCCGGATCTTCCCACCAGGGTCACCTCTCCTGCTCCCAGCTCCACGGTATCATCGAAGAGCGAAGGCGGAAGACGGAATCCCGACCGCTCGAGCTTATCGGCGAACTTCGGGCGAATGCCGGTGGCGCGGAACCGACCGATCACGCGCCCATCCTCGCCCACGCCCAACTTCTCGAAGAAGAAGATCTCCTGCATGGCGATGACGTCCCCTTCCATCCCGGTGATCTCGCAGATGGAGACGATCTTGCGCGATCCATCGCTCAAGCGTGCCGCCTGGATGATCAGATGGATAGCCGAGGCGATCTGCTGCCGAATGGCGCGATCCGAGAGGTTCAATCCGGCCATTGAGACCATCGTCTCCAGGCGCGAGAGAGCATCGCGCGGGGAGTTCGCATGAATGGTCGTCAGACCTCCATCATGCCCCGTGTTCATCGCCTGGAGCATATCCAGGGCTTCGGCCCCGCGCACCTCGCCGACGACGATCCGATCGGGCCGCATGCGCAGGCTGTTGCGCACCAGATCGCGCTGCGTCACCTCGCCCTTGCCCTCGATATTCGGCGGGCGCGTCTCCAGACGCACCACATGCTCCTGCTGCAACTGCAGCTCGGCGGAATCCTCGATCGTGATGATCCGCTCATCATTGGGGATGAACGAAGAGAGGACATTCAGAAGCGTCGTCTTCCCAGCTCCTGTTCCTCCCGAAATGATGATGTTCAGGCGACACTTCACGCATCCTTCGAGCAGATAGGCGATCTCCGGCGTCAGCGTCCGGCGCCGAATCAGCTCATCAATAGTTGGGCGAATCGTCCCAAAGCGCCGGATCGAGAGGATCGGCCCATCCAGAGCCAACGGAGGGATGATCGCGTTCACGCGCGAGCCATCGGGCAGTCGCGCATCCACCATGGGCGAGGACTCATCAATGCGCCGCCCGACGCGCGAGACAATGCGATCAATGATCTGCATCAAATGCTCGTTGTCCTTGAACTGAATGTCGGTCAGATAGAGCTTCCCGAACCGCTCGACGTAGACCTGCCGATAGGTGTTGACCAAAATGTCCGAGATCGTCGGATCATGGAGCAAAGGCTCCAGGGGCCCCAGTCCGAACAACTCATCGCGGATCTCGGCGACCAACCGCTCGCGCTCGGCCATACTGAGCGGCGTGGCCTCGGCCTCCAGCATCCGCTCTACAATCTGCGCGATCTGCGCCTGCAAGAGACTGGGTTCGATCTTCTCCAGGCGCGTCAGATCGAGCTTGTTGATGAGATCCCGATGGATCTTCGTCTTGAGCGCCTGATACTCCTCCTGTCGCGTCGGCGTCGAGCGCCGGGCCGCCGGTTCCTTCCCCCCTCCGACCGAAGGATCGCCGGAGGCTCCTGGCCCGACGACCGAGCGCACATCGCTTGGAGCACTCCCGTTGCCGCTGCCCGCCGCACTCACCGTCGCCGAAGATGTGGGAAAGCGCTTCAGGCGCTCTCGTAATACACTCATCGCCGACTCCCTCCCCAGAGCGCGCTCAACAGCCCCGATCCTTTCTTCTCCGCAGAAGCGACGGGGGCTCCCGGCGCTGCCACCTGTCGAGCCAGCTCGCCGAATTGTCGCGTCAAGGGAGATTTGGATTCCATCCAGACGATCGGTCGACCCCTGGCGATCGCCTCCAGCGCCGCGCGCGGATCGTCGCTCAGCGTGAAATCCACAGCATGAGAGAGCACGTCGCTGATCTTCTCCAAGGGCACTTCCCTGTTCCGAACGTACCGGTTCAGGATCAATCGGATCTTCTCCGCCCCATAGCCCATGCGTCCGAACGTCTCCAAAGCCCGCTTTGTGTTGTACAGCGAGACCAGATCCCCCAAGGTCACGACCAGGATCACATCCGCCTGGTCCAGAGCGGCGATCGTATTCGGATCCAGGGCATGCGGGAGATCCACAAGAATATGGGTGAACTGCGTGCGCAGAAGCCCCAGCGCGGCTTCCACATGTGCCGGGAAGACATCATCAGCTTCTTCAGGCCGCAGCGGAGCGGCCAGACAATAGAGCTGCTCGCTGACCTTCGCCAGAAAGCTCCGGAGCAGTTGAATGTCCAGCCGCTGTTCATTATGCGCAACATCGGTGATCGAGTACGTAGGCTCAACGCCCAAGAAAATGGGCGCGCTCCCATATTGAAGGTTCAAGTCCAGAAGGACAGTCTCTTGCCGCGTGCGTTGCGCCAGGGCGGCTGCCGTATTCACGGCGATCGTCGTCGTCCCGCTCCCTCCCCGACCACTGTAGACGGCGATGACCCGCCCGGTGATCTTTTTCTCCCCTTCTCCCAGAAGGGCTTCCACCCGCTCTAGTGCCTCGCGCACTTCGCCCGGATCCGGAGGGTGCATGAGAAACTCGCGCGCTCCGGCGCGATAGGCGCGCACGATCGTCTCACCGGCACAGTGCGCTCCCGCGCAAATGATGACCGTGTTCGGATGCTCCTGACTGATCTGCCGGACAAGCTCTAGCGACGTCTCCTCCTCCCCATTCACAATGATCACAATCCCGTGCGGCCGCAATTGTCCCACCAGCTCAGCCCCCCGCTGATAATCCGAACTCTCGGCGATAATCTGCACCCGTCCGGTCGCCGCCAGAGATGTCCGCATCTCAGCGCGCAACCGCGCCTCTTTCCCGATCACGATCAGGGAGATTGGAGCCCGCATCTCACTTCTCCGGCTTCTTCACTTTGCGCCCCGCGGGGACGCGATGCCCGAAACTCCCCTCCAGTCCCTGAAACTCCGCTTCGCTTTGTCCGGGAAGCGGCGGAAGCTCGGCCGGACTCACCGGCTTGACCACACGCGCCGTGCAGATGAAGACTAGCTCGGTCTCGTTGTTCACATACCGCTGGCTGCGAAACAGATAGCCGAGGACCGGAAGGAAGGAGAGACCGGGAATCGGTGTGGAGATCCGCGTGACATCATTAGAGAGCAACCCCGCGAGCACAAAGCTCTGTCCGTCTTCCAGCTCGACCGTCGTCTTCGCCTTTCGATTCACCAGACCGGGAATGCGCGTTCCCGCGATCGTGACTCCCGTCGTGAAATCCAGCGCGCTCACCTCCGGTTCCAATTCCAGCCGGATGCGATCGCCCTCCAAGATCGTCGGCATGAAGTTCAGGCGCACGCCGAATTCGCGAAATTGAATCGTGATGGCGAGGTTGTTACCCGTTCCCTGCACGACCGGATAGGGAAACTCCCCTCCGGCCAAAAAGCTCGCCTTCTGCCCGTTCAACGCGATGATGTTGGGCTCGGCCAGCGTGCGAATGGCATTGCGGGATTGAAGGGCTCGAATGAAGGCTCCGGCCCCACTGCTGCGTTGAAACAGGGCCAGATTGACCATATCGCTGAAGGTCATATTCGCGATCCCCCCGACCAAATTGCCGATCGGCGTGTGAAACATGTTCGTCCCGATGAAGCTCGGAATCTCTTGCTGAGCGAGTGTGTAATTGGCGCCCAGCTCGCGCAGAGCCCGCCGATTCACCTCAGCCACCCGCACCTGCAACAGGACTTGCTTGGGGGACGCCGGAGCCGGCCGCAGCAAATTCACCACGCGCAATCCCGTCCCTTCAAAAAGCTGCGCCACCTGCGAGGCGACCTTTTCCGAGGAGACGGATCCCGACAAAACGAGGCGATCCTCCACAGATTCGATCGTGACCTCCTCGGAAGGGAAGAGCGCCCGCACGCGCCGAATGAGAGGTTCCAGATTCGTCCCTACGGTGATCTGAAAGAACCCGGGCCGTTCGGGATCTGCAGTGCTCCAGACGATGAGTGTGCATTGACCAAGGCTCTTAGCATTCAGAAGCACCTGCGTTGGCGTCACGATCACGGCCTCGGCGATTTTGGGCTCCGAAACGGCCACCCGCTGCAAGGTCTCATCGAATTGCAGGAGCACGGACCGATTCACGTAGATCTGAAGCGATGCCGCCTGCTGCCGAATCTCGGCGAACCGAACGCGCAGGCCCACCGATTGGGCGACAAGCGCCGCGGAGTCCGGAAGACTCACCGGGATCAGTAGGACTCCACAAAGTCCCAAAAGCCCACAGCTGAGAAATCGCCTGTATCGCCCCCCCATATCCCCCTCCACCGCCAAAGCCCCGCGAGCGAGATTTCTCCAGAAAGCGACGGGGAATCTCCCGCTACGGGAAGGTGATCATCGTGCGTTCGCTCCCGCGAATCAGTTCGACGATCACGCCCGTGCTGGACGCTTGCGGGCTGGGCGCAGCCTCCGACTTCGGTTTTTTCGACGCTAGGCGCTCTCGTGCACCTGAATCCGAGCGAGCCAGAGCCGTCTCCGGACGTGCATCTCTTCCGCGGAAGAGCTCCGATTCATCCGCACCCTTGGTGTGAACGGTCTCGCGATCCACTGTATTGCGCATGACCAACTGCAGCTTCCCGGCGTTGCTGGCGAGGGCCAGAATCTCCGCCTCTTCCGGCGTCACCTGCAGCGTGACTGTTTTCACCTCGATCGCCTGGCCGTCTTTTTGCGTCTCCATGCGCTGCCCGCTGGCCAGGACCTTGACGTTCTGCAGGATCACACGCGAGACGGCATTTTGTCCGGTCCCCTCGACGACCGTCGCCACAACATCCACATACGTGCCAGGAGCGACGAATCCGGCGACGCCGATGACCTCATCCACCTTCACGGTCATCGCCCGCATGCCCGGTGGAATGATGGCCGGAAGCCCTGCGGCGGAGCCTTCGGGGGCTAAACGGGTTTCGAGGATGGGTTCACCAGGGAAGATCTCGGCGATGGTGACTCGCCCAATGAGCTTCTCCACCTCCTGAAAGGTGCCCCGGGGAAGCAAGGATTCCGGCCATTCCGCGAGACTCACGTGCTCAGCCTTGATCTGCGTCCCCAAACTGAGCTTCACAGCGGCCACAGCCACCTTCTTCGTCTTCTGGCCGGCATAGGCGGATTGATTCTGCTTGAGCGCCCGATGCACGAGGACCGCCGTGAGCAGGCCGAAGACGGCCGCCAGACTCAAAATGATGAGAGCTTTTTTGGGCATGATGACCTCCCGAATCGGCTACTCGTGCAGCATCGTCGAGACGCCACGCACGGTGACGGCCTCGCTGCGCCCGAGCATCTGAAACAGCACGGAATCAAAGGGGTAGCGCACGTCTACGGTCGTCGGCGTGCCCGTGCTCGAACGGAGCCCGCTAACGGCGATTTGCGCTCGCCCCGGATCCAGATTTCCGCTTCTCAGAACATCCCTCACGACGGTCTCTACCTCAGACTCAAATCGCGTGCTCGGCAAAATGGCCAAGCGCACTCCCTCGCGCGCCGCCGTGACGACAACGTGTCGGACCATGAGGAACCGACCGAATTCCAAGGCGCCGACAAGCAGAAGCACAGCCGCCGGCAGAATGAGAGCAAGTTCGACAAGTCCCTGTCCTCGCGCGCCGATCTTCTTCCCCCTCATACCCCTTCAATATTTCATCACGCACTGAGCTTGCAAAGTGATCCCCGATCCGCCGAAAAGACGGTCAAAGGGGGAGTTGAAGGAGTAACGTACGGTGATTTGACTCGGCACGGCGGGAGCGCCCGGCGTCGCCTCGACCGTAACCCGAGATGTCTCCAACCCGGCGTCCTCGCAGATATCCAGAACGACGGCGCGCATAGAAGCGGCGGTGGCTCCGGCGCGCGTCCCCACACGCGCGCCCTCGCGCGCGGCATTGGTGATGACCTGATGGACGTTAAGAGCCCATCCGAGATGAACCACTCCCGCTACGATCAGGACCAGAAGCGGTGCCAGAAGCGCCAGCTCCAAAACGGCCTGTCCCTGTGCGCGCGAAGCTCTCCGCTTGAACCTCATCCCCCGGCCTTCCATGCGTCTTTCCCTCAGCTCGGAAAGTGAGGGAAGGGGGCCTATCCCAGAGACAGACCCCCGTGTCGCCTCAACCAGGCGCAGTAAGGGAGGAAGAGGCCGCACGCCGTGCGAATCAAAAGGTCCCAGAGTCCATCTTCCCTTCATCTCTCCCCCTCCCTTCTCGCGCCGGCTCGCGCGCGCCCATGCGGCGATGCGCAGGTATCCTCACAGCGTCGCGACGATCTGATTGAACACGCCATCGATGCTTTGGCCAAGAGCCGTCAGGGCGGCGATCGCCGCGATGCTGACAAGCACCAGGATCAAAGCGTATTCGGCCATGCCCTGGCCCTTTTCGTTCCTCACACGATTGATCACCTCGAGCATATCCATCCTCCTTTCTCGAAAAAATCTCGCGATGCTTCGCGCCTTCATGTTATCACTTCACGGCGCGGGATCAATCGGATGAAAAGAGTAGATCATCCGCCCGCGCGGCGTATTTTTTCCGCTCCCCGGCCTGAATCCCCGCAACGAGGGTACGTCGGACAACCGGGGAGCCTCTCCGGGGTTTCGCGAGCGAGCTGGCCTGGAGGGGCGCGCCGTGCGCAAACGCTGAAGCTGTGCTATGTTCTTCCCTTACGGGGAGGAATGACGGCCGATGCCCTGGATCGTGCGCATGCTGCTTCTTCTGAGCGCCAGCCTGCTGATCCTCTATGGATATGTGATCCGGCGGCTCGCCTGGGCCCTGGCGCGATGGACCGGTCATTCTGTTTCGAGATGGCGCTGGCGGCTCGCCGGTGTGGCGGTTGCGATGAATCTCTATCCGCTTGTCGCTCTGGGGGGGTATCTTCTGGACTCCTCCTTCTGGAGGACGGCCCTTCGCGGAGGCCATCCGCTGGTGGATGCGCTTCTGACGTACCCCTTCTGGATTGGCCTGCTCGTGGCGCTCCAGCTTTTTGTGATCTTCCTGCTTCTGGACCTCGGGCGCGCGCTCGCGCGCCTGTGGGGGAGAAATCCTGAGGTCTGGATCGCGCGCCTGATGCTGGGCGCGGGCGCAGTTGTTCTCCTGTACACACCGATTCGTGCGTACTGGGATACGCGACAGATCCGCATCCGCGAGCAGGTCATCGTCTCCGAGAGGCTTCCCGCCGAGATCCCCGAGATGCGCCTGGTTCACATCTCCGATCTTCAGCTCGACGCGCGGACCGATGCCGATCTGGTGAAGCGCTTCATCGAGAAGGTCAATGCCCTGCGGCCGGATCTGGTTTTCTTCACGGGTGATCTGGTGACCTCGGGCACTGAATACATCGAGCCGGCAGCCGCCTGGCTTGGAGCCGTGCGCGCTCGATATGGGGTGTATGCCTGTCTGGGCGACCACGACTTCTGGGCCGATCCGCGCCGAGTGCCCCAAAGCTTGAGACGTCACGGCGTCCTTCTTCTGGATGACGAATCCCGCTCGATCGCGGCGGGCTCCACGTCGTTTCATCTCACGGGCGTGACCAATATCTATCGGCGGCGTCCTGCGCCGGAGATCCTCGCGCGCCTGGCGGCGGAAAAACCTAAGGGGCAGTTTTCGATCCTCATCGCACATCAGCCCTCGCCGTCCCTTGTGCAGTGGGCCAAAGAGCAGGATTACGATCTCTTTTTGGCCGGACACACGCATGGGGGCCAGATCGCCCTTCCGCTTCCGGGTTTTCGCCTGGCCCTGGCGCGCCTGGAGACGCCCTTCGTTTCGGGCGCTCACGATGTGGGTTCGCTTTGGGTGAACGTGACCAACGGCTTGGGGCTCACGTTCGCCCCGCTGCGGTTCCACGCTCCGGCCGAAATCACCCTCTTGCGAATCGTTCCGCAGAGAGCCCTCGAAGAGGGCGACAGAGAATAGCCTGGGGTGAAGCGCAAGCGGAACCCCAGGAAACGAGGTCCCCAATTATCCTCGAGCCCGCGCCAGCGGGCGGCACATCGGGTCAGGAGCCTGACGAATTGAAGGACGCCATTCGTGTATCCCCCGATGTCGTGACCTGGCGTGTGTGAACCCGACCGGTTGGGTGACATCCTGGTGTGTCGCCCCCTTCGGGGGCTTGTGGGGAAATTGGGGGGGGCTCACGTTCCGTTCCTAGGGCTCACGCCCTAGGCTAATCTCTGTCGCCCACTCTGTGGGCTCAATGCGGAAAATATCTCGTTCTCACAATGGGGCTCGTGCTCCGGGTTGTTCTCCTTCGTTCACGGCGTGGGCTTATGGCAGAAGCCTTACGGTCGCGCGGCGAGGCGGGTCGCGGCTTCGCCTTGACTTGTCCGGCCTCCGGGATAGAATTCCTCGGCCATGTTCGTGAGAGCAGGCACAGAATTCACAAGGAGGAGGCATCGGGCTTATGCGCTCTGCGACAGGGTTGGTCATGGTTTTGACCATCGTGATCACAACGACAGCCGGAGCACCACGCGCGTGGACCCAGCAACGCGCTGAGCGTGTCCTCGCGCTCCGGGCCGGACGCTTGATTGATGTGAGAAACGGGCAGGTGCTGGAAAACGTGGTGATTCTTGTGCGCGGCGAGCGGATCGAAGCCGTGGGACGCGACGTGCCGATTCCGGCTGGAGCTGAGGTGATTGATCTCAGCCGCCACACGGTACTGCCGGGACTCATTGACATGCACACACATCTGACCGGGGATCCGAGTCACGGATATTCCGATCACCGATTGCATGAATGGCCCGGATACGCCGCGCTGGTGGGGGCCAAGAATGCGCGCCGGACGCTTCTGGCGGGCTTCACAACCGTGCGCAATGTCGGCGCGGACGAATGGGCAGATGTGGCCCTGCGCGACGCCATTCGGAACGGGATTCTCCCGGGGCCGCGTCTGTACGTATCGGCGCACGCGATCGGCATCACGGGAGGACACTGCGATACGAACGGGTATCGTCCGGATGCCTGGCCCGAACCGGGAATCGAACGGGGCATTGTTAACGGCGTGGAAGAAGCGATCAAGGCCGTGCGGTACCAGATCAAATATGGTGCCGACGTGATCAAGATCTGCGCGACCGGAGGCGTGCTCTCGGCCGGCGATGCCGTCGGCGCCGAGCAACTCACCTTCGAGGAGATCCGCGCTATCGTGGAGACGGCGGCGAAAGCAGAGCGAAAGGTAGCGGCCCATGCTCATGGAACAGAGGGGATCAAGGCGGCCGTTCGCGCCGGCGTGGCGTCGATCGAGCACGGTTCGATGCTTGACGAGGAGGCGATTCGCCTCATGAAAGAGCATGGGACGTATCTGGTGCCGACGCTCATGGCGTTTGAAGCCGTCACGGCCGGCGCGCGAAGCGGACGGCTCGCCCCCTGGTCGGCAGAGAAGGCGCTGCAGATCGAACCCCATGCGCGACGCTCCATCCGGATGGCCATTGAGGCGGGCGTGAAGATCGCCTTCGGAACGGATGCCGGAGTCTTCCCGCATGGAGAGAACGCCGAGGAATTTCGGCTTCTCGTGCAGGCCGGCATGACGCCGCTGCAGGCCATCCGAAGCGCGACGCTGGAAGCAGCGCGACTGCTCGGCCAGGAGCGCAGCTTGGGGACGATCGAACCCGGGAAACTGGCCGACATCATCGCCGTGCGCGGCGATCCCCTGCAGGACATCACGCAGCTCAAGAACGTGGACTTCGTCATGAAAGGAGGGATCATATACAAGCGCGACGGAGTGGAAGTCCCCTTCACTCCGGCGCGCTGACGGAAGCGGAGGAGATCTTCATGCACCCCGAGATGCGTGGAAAACGCGTGCTCGTCACGGGCGCTTCCAGCGGCATCGGTCGGGCGACGGCCGAGCGCTTTCTGGAAGCGGGCGCTGAGGTCGCCCTGGTCGGACGACGGAAAGAGGCGCTTCTGGAAGTCGCCGCCGGAGCAGCTCCGGGGCCGGGCCGCGCGCATGTGCTGGTGGCCGATCTGACGGATGACCGACAGTGCGAACAGTGCCTCGAGCAGGCCGTGGCGATCATGGGCGGATTGGACGTGCTCGTGAATGCCGCGGGAATCCTCCGCAGCGGGAGTCTGGAGACGACATCGCTCGAGATGTGGGACGAGATGATGCGGATCAATCTCCGCTCGATCTTCTACCTCATGAAGCTCGCTGTGCCGCATCTGGAGAAGACGCGCGGCGCGATCGTCAATGTCTCCAGCGTCACGGGCTTGCGCTCGTTCCCGGGCGTGCTCGCCTATTGCGTGAGCAAGGCGGCTCTGGATCAGCTCACGCGGTGCGCCGCACTGGAGCTGGCGCCCAAGGGGATTCGCGTCAACGCCGTCAATCCGGGCGTCGTCCGAACGAATCTGCATCGCGCCGGAGGGATGAGCCCGGAGGAATACGCAGCTTTCCTCGAACGCAGCCGAACGACGCACCCGCTCGGACGTGTGGGGGAGCCGCGCGAGGTCGCCGAACTGATCTATTTCCTGGCCAGCGATCGGGCGAGCTGGATCACCGGCGCGACCGTGAGCATTGACGGAGGCCGCGCCCTCACCTGCGCGCGGTGAGATCACCGGAGGCTTCTTCCGAAAGCAGAACGATTCGAGGGATCGGAGCCCGCGCCGGATCTTCCGAGGATGCGAACCGACGGAGTTGGGCGGCGAAGTCAGCGACATCCAGGCCGTGAAAGGGCGAGGGGACCTGATCCAGGCGCGCCAGGGCGCGCTCGATGAGACGCCGCGCGGCTCGGGAGTTTCCGCGGCGCGCGTGATGCAGGGCAACAGCCGCTTGAATCAGGCCCTGATAGAAGAGCCGTTCGACCCCTTCGGCCTGACGCCACAGGGTTTCCAGCGCCTCGTGCGCTTCGAAATACTGCCCCGCATTGAAGAGGGCGATCCCGCGCCGGTACTCCGACGAATCCGCGACGGATCTCATCGCGTCAGGAGGCCTCCGGGGAACGCGCGGCCTCTTCGTCCTCTCGGCCCACGAGCGAGGCCGAGGCGACGACATCTTCGGCCGCGAGCTTCATGAGGCGAATGCCCTGCGTGCTGCGTCCCGTCTCCCGAATCTGGGAGACATCCAGGCGCAAGACCTTCCCCTGCGTCGTCACGAGCATGATCTCATCGTCCTCCCGCACGGGCATGACGGCGACGACGCGCCCGTTGCGCTCGGTCGTTCGGACGTTGATCACGCCTTTGCCTCCGCGGGCCTGGACGCGATAGGCCCGCAGCGGCGTCTTCTTGCCGAATCCCTTCTCGGTGATCGTGAGCATCTGCTCATCCCCGCGCACGGCGGCGACGCTCACCACGTAATCCCCCGGCCGGAGATCAATGCCGCGCACGCCGCGCGCCTGCCGTCCCATAGGCCGGACGTCGTTCTCATCGAAACAGATGGCCATGCCTTCGCGCGTCGCCAGGAAGATCTTCCTCCGACCGTCGGTCAGCTCGGCGGCGATCAGCTCGTCGCCCTCATCCACGTTCATCGCGATCAGCCCGCTGGCCCGCAACGTCTCGAACTCCGACAGCTCGGTCTTCTTGATGATCCCTCGGCGCGTGACCATCACGACGTAGCGATCCGGGACGAACTGACGGACGGCGACAA
Organism: uncultured Clostridia bacterium; assembly: GCA_964615335.1. GTDB lineage: Bacteria > Acidobacteriota > Blastocatellia > HR10 > HR10 > HR10. Next base: position 72,096 of record CAZTMT010000006.1, on the reverse strand, counting down.
TACCGGCGACTCTCTCCTGGCTCGCCATGTAGACGAGGTTCGTGATGGCCCGTCCTCGACTGGCCGCCTGGGCTTCGGGGATCTCATGGACTTTGAGATTGTAGACCTTCCCCCGATCGGTGAAGACCATGATGTAGCTGTGCGTCGAGGCGACGAAGACTTTGGTCACAAAATCCTCGCCGCGCGTCGTCATGCCCGAGCGCCCACGCGTGCCGCGACTCTGCTGACGGAAGACCAGAAGGGGCGTGCGCTTGATGAACCCCCCGTGCGTCACGGTGATGACGACTTCCTCATCGGGGATGAGATCCTCCAGCTTCAGCTCCGCCTCTTCGTCCACGATCTGGGTTCGGCGGGCATCGCCGAACTCTCGCTGGATCGCTCGCAGCTCCTGGATGATCACGTTGCGCAGAGCCCGCTCGCTGCCCAGGATCTCTTTCAGCTCGGCGATCTTTTTGATGATCCCCTCGTACTCCTCCAGGAGCTTCTGGCGCTCCAGGTTCGTCAAGCGCTCGAGCTTCATATCCAGGATCGCCTGCGCCTGGGCCTCGGAGAAGCGGAAGCGGCGCATGAGGCCCTCGCGCGCCTCCCGGCCCGATTTCGAGCGGCGGATGAGTCCGATGACCTCATCAATGCGATCCAGGGCGCGCTTGAGCCCCTCCAGGATGTGGGCGCGCTCCTCAGCCCGCCTCAGCTCGTACTGCGTGCGTCGCCGCACGACCTCGCGCCGAAAGGCGATGAACTCCTGAAGCGTCTCCAGGAGAGTCAGCACGCGGGGCTGCCCGTTGACCAGCGCGAGATTGATGACGCCGAAAGTCTCCTGCATGGGCGTGAGCTTGTAGAGCTTATTGAGGATGACCTGGGGCACGGCCTCGCGCTTGAGTTCGATGACGATGCGCATCCCCTCGCGATCCGACTCGTCGCGCAGATCGGCGATGCCTTCGATGCGACGCTCGGCGACCAGCTCGGCGATCTTCTCGATGAGCTTGGCCTTGCTCACCTGATAGGGGATCTCGGTGACGACGATCGCCTCCCGCTGCGCGGAGCCGCGTCCGATGCGGTCAATGGCCGCGCGCGCCCGCATGATGATCGTCCCTCGTCCGGTCCGGTAGGCTTGTCGAATCCCCTCCCGCCCGTAGATGTATCCCCCGGTCGGGAAATCCGGCCCCGGAATGAAGCGCATGAGGTCGTCCACGGTCGCTTCCGGGTTCTGCAGAAGATAGATCGTCGCCTCGATCACCTCGCTCAAATTGTGAGGGGGGATGTTGGTCGCCATCCCCACGGCGATGCCCGAACTCCCGTTGACCAGGAGTTGCGGGAAGCGCACGGGCAGCAACGTCGGTTCCTTGAGCGACTCGTCGTAATTGGGCTGAAAATCCACCGTGTCCTTGTCAATGTCAGCCAGGACCTCATCGGCGATCTTCGCGAGCCGGACCTCGGTGTACCGCATGGCGGCCGGCTCGTCCCCGTCAATGCTCCCGAAATTCCCCTGCCCTTCGATGAGGGGATACCTCATGGAGAAAGGTTGCACCAGACGCACGATCGTCTCATAGACGGCCGCATCCCCATGCGGATGGTATTTCCCGATGACATCCCCGACGACGCGCGCGCTCTTTTTGAACGGCTTATTGTGCGTGTTCCCCATCTCATACATCGCCCAGAGGACGCGCCGATGCACGGGCTTGAATCCGTCGCGCACGTCCGGCAACGCGCGCCCGACGATGACCGACATCGCGTAGTCGAGATAGCTCCGCTTCATCTCCTCGTCGAGCGTGACCTGCAGCTTCTGTCGCGCCTCCATCATCTTCGACCTCTCCTTATGGGATTATCGCCCAGAGCATACCGTCCCGATGCCTCTCCGTGCGGATCGCTCGCTGAGAGACTCTCCGCCTCATGGGCCCGCCACCGATCGGAGGACCAGCGAAGGTCCCTGCTGTGACTCTTCCAGCCGACGCTCGCGAACCGAAAGATACCAGAGCGTAGAGAGAATCGCTCCGAAGAACAAAAGAAGAAGCAGCACAAGCAGAGCCCGCGCGACCGTCCCGGTCGCAATCCCGCGCGCGAGGGCCTTCGGCTCTCCCGGATGAGTGAAGAACTCACCGGGAGAGATCTCCGGATCATCCGTTGTCGAAGACGTTTCCCCTGGGGGATCCGCGTCCGCAGCTTCCTGTTCCCCTTCATTCTCGGATCCCCGCCGGGCTTCCGACGTCCCCGAAGGGGAGAGGATCGGGATGAAGCGCACCAGCTCATCCCAGAGCTCCGGCTCCAGAGTCTCTGGGAGCCGCTCGTCCCGCTCCAGGTGCATGAGGATGGGCTCTTCCCCCTCCTGCGCTCTGGCCCAGGCCTCGTTGCGGAAGCGCGCGAGCACGACGGTGATATTGTCCTCTCCGCCGCGCTCCCGGGCCAGGCGCACCAATTCGTGGGCCGCCGCCGCCACATCCGAACTCTTCAGAACGATCTCGCATATCTCCGGAGCCGGGACTTTGTGGAAGAGTCCATCGCTACAGAGGAGCACGAGATCTTCATCGCGCATTTCGATCCGGTCCATCACGATCACCGTATGGGGGTGAGCGCCGAGGGCTTGCAGGATCACATTCCGATAGACATGTCGCTCCGCCTGTTCCTCCGTGAGGAACCCCGCTTCGACCAGATGGTGCACGAGCGATTGGTCCTTGGTGAGCTGGCGGATCCGTCCGGCGCGGATGAGGTAGGCGCGACTATCTCCCACCTGTCCGAGGTAGAGCCATCCCTGATGGCAGGCCGCGGCGGTGAAGGTCGCTCCCATCCCCGCCAGCTCCAGTCGCTGCTGGCCCTTCTCGTAGATGAGACGATTGGCCTGCTCCAGAGCCAAACGCAAGCGCTCTGCAAAAGGGAAGCGCACATAGGGCTCCTGCGTATCGAAGCGGTGCATCAGATGAGCGACCGTCGTGACAGCCAGATGGCTCGCCACCTCTCCGGCCAGGGCTCCTCCCATGCCATCGGAGACGGCCAGCACCAGACCCGATGTCCCGACATCCAAGCGCCCCAGGCCTTCGGGCACGCGCGCGCCATCGGCAGCGGTCCAGTAGGTCCCTTTCCCCACATCGAGGATGAGGAAATTATCTTCGTTATTCGGTCGCACGAGCCCCACGTCGGTGATGGCGTGCAGCTCGACGATCGCTCCGGATCTCTCCGCCATAGAGGACATTATACGGCTTCCGCGCCGGGATTTCGAGCGCTCACCTCATCCCCCCTCAGAGGCGCGCGAGCGCCTGATCGAGATCGGCCAGAATGTCTTCGACATCCTCGCATCCGACGGAGAGTCGAATCAGCCCCTCGGTGATCCCCAGGCGTTCTCTCTCGGACGGCGGCACGCTGGCATGGGTCATCGTCGCGGGATGACAGATGAGCGTCTCGACACCACCCAGGCTCTCAGCCAGCGTGCAGAGACGAACATTCTCGAGCACCGTGCGGGCCCGTTCGAGCGTCCCCACGTCGAAAGAGAGCATGCCCCCAAATCCCGACATCTGGCGCCGAGCCAGCTCATACTGCGGATGCGACGGGAGTCCCGGATAGTACACTCTCTGGACGCGCGGATGCTCAGCCAGGAACTGGGCGACGGCGCGCCCGTTCTCATCATGCTGGCGCATCCGCAGCGGCAGCGTCTTGATCCCTCGCAGCACGAGCCAGGCATCGAAGGGCGAGATGATCCCCCCGGCCGCGTTTTGCACAAACCGGATCCGCTCGGCATCTTCGGCTGAAGTCACGATGAGCGCCCCTCCGACGCTGTCGCTGTGTCCGTTCAAGTACTTGGTCGTCGAGTGGATGACGATATCCGCTCCCAGCTCGATCGGCCTCTGAAAATACGGGCTCATGAACGTATTATCCACGACGACGCGAATGCCTCGCGGGCGCACGCAGTCGGCCACGGCGCGAATGTCCGTCAGAATCATCAGCGGATTGGTCGGCGTTTCGAGAAAAACCATCTTCGTCTCCGGACAGATCGCGCGCTCCAGTTGGGCGAGATCGCGCGTATCCACATAGCTGAACTGCAGACCGCAGGCCCGCCACACGCGCTCGAAGAGGCGGAACGTCCCCCCGTAGACGTTCTCCGAGACGATCACATGATCGCCCGCGCGCAAAAGCGCCTGCACCAGGGCATTGATCGCCGCCATTCCGGAGGCGAAGGCGAAGGCCGCCATCCCTCCTTCCAGAGCCGCCAAGCACCGCTCCAGGGCGAAGCGCGTCGGATTCTGCGTGCGCGCATATTCGTACCCTTTGTGCTTCCCCAACCCGTCCTGCGCGTAGGTCGAGGTCTGATAGATGGGAACGCTCACAGCCCCCGTCAACGGATCCGGCTCACTTCCCACATGAATTGCCTTGGTCGAAAATCTCATCGCGTTCTCTCCTTCATGCCGGCGCGCCCACAGCGATCCCTTCCGCGATCGCGTCGGGAGCGACGGCCCCATGGACCTCGTCTTCTGAGAGCCCCCGCCGTTTTCGCAGAGATCCCCCCCTTCGGGAACAAGCGGAGTCCTCTCGCAGAGTCGCTACGTCTTCCCGCTCAAGACCTGGCAGGCCTGGCGCGCGCCCGAAGGGTCAATGGCCGAAGCCCCTTGCTCGATATAGCGAATGATCCCCTCCTTATCAATCACGAACGTCGTGCGTCGCGCTACTCCACGCTCTTCATCCAGGACGCCGTAAAGCTTCGACACCCGACGATGAAAGTCGCTGAGCAGAGGATAGGTGAGTCCCAGGTCCTCGGCGAAGCGCTTGTTGGCGAAGGGGCTGTCCACGCTGATGCCGAGAATCTGCGTCTCCATCGCATCGAATCGGGCCACATCATCCTGATAGGCCTTCAGCTCGCGCGTTCAGCCCCCCGTGAAGGCGAGCACGTAGAAGGCGAGCACGACGTTCTTCTTCCCCTTGAAGTCCGCCAGCCGCACGGGACGATTGTTCTGATCCGGCAATGTGAAATCCGGCGCCGGATCCCCCACCTTCAGAGGCGTCGTCGGCGTCCCCGGACGCTCCTGCGGTGTCGCCCAGGAGAAAATCCCCATAAGCCCCAACGCGAGAAATACCGCGCTTCTCCAGAGAGCCTCTCGAAAGGTCCTCTTCATGAGCCCTCCTTGTCAAAGGATCGCCGGTGCTTCAGGTCCCCGGCTTTCGCCCCTCTCTCACGCGTTCCAGATACCGACCGGTCTCCACCTCGATGCGCACGATCTCTCCTTCCTTGATGAACTGCGGGACGAGAACTTCCATCCCGTTCTCCAGGATCACCGTCTTATAGGTGCTCGTCTCATGCTCTCGCAATCCGGGCGGAGCCGAGACGACCTTCAGCTCCACGACCTCCGGGAAGACGACGTTCACCGGCGTGCCGTCATACATCTCGACCGGAATGCGCATGTTGGGCTGCAGGAACCGCTCTCGCGGCCCAATGGTCTCCCGCGGGAGACTGATCTGCTCGAATGTCTCCGGATTCATGAAGTAGAAATCCTCACCGTCGGTGTAGAGATACTCCATCTCCTGACGTTCCAGAACGACATCTTCGAGCTTCTCATCGGGATGGAAGCGCCACTCCTTGATATGGCGAGTCCGAAGGTGGCGCGCTTTGGCGAACATCATCCCCCCGAATTGTCCGCCGCCGGCGTGATACTTGGCCTCAATGACGCGGTACAACTCGCCCTCGACTCGAATGACCATCCCATCTTTGAGGTCGGCTGCCGCGATCATATCTGGTCCCTCCCGATCTGGCCTTCTCCCGCCATTAATGTACGCGCTTGCTCTCCGAGAGGCAAGGGAAGGCCCCCAGGATTCGCCTTCCCCTGCGCGCATCACGTCCCGTATACTTGAGGCGTTGAGCATCGAATGAGCGCGTTCGGAAAACACGGGGATGGTCTCGCTGGCACGGAAGAACCTCTTCCACGATCGCGTGCGATTCCTTGTGGCTCTCCTGGGCATTCAGTTCGCTGTCGTTCTGATGACCCTGCAGATCGGTTTCTTCTTGAAGTTCATGACGAACGCTTCGGTTCTCATCGATCACATCGAGGCCGACATCTGGATCACCTCGAAGAATCTGAAGAACTTCGACTTCGGCCTCCCCTTCTCGGAACAGAAACTCTACGAAGCGCGGCGCGTCCCGGGTGTGCTCTGGGCCGAGAAGTTCCTCATGGGGTTCAGTTACTGGAAGATGCCCGATGGCGGACAGGAGACGATTCAGGTCATCGGGTTCAATCCGGAGACGCGCGTTGGAGCCCCTTGGGACATCGTCGAAGGGGATCTCTTGCAGGTGAAGTATTTCAACCAGATCTTCATTGACGAGGCCGATCGCGCGCGTCTGGGCTCTCCCCGCGTGGGGGACGAGGTGGAGATCATCGGGCGGAAGGCGCGTATTGCCGGGATCACGCGCGGGGCGAAATCTTTTGTCGGCAGCCCCTTCGTCTTCACCTCGTTCAAGAACGCGCTCGCACTTTCGTTCATCCCTCCGGGGCAGACCGTGTACATCCTGGTGAAGGTCGCGCCCGGCTATACCGTTGAGGAGGTCAAGGAGCATCTGGCTCGAACGCTCACAGGCGTGGACGTCTACACCCGGAGCGAATTCAGTTGGAAATCGCGGAAATACTGGCTGCTGGTCACCGGAGCTGGCATCGCTCTGCTCAGCACGGCGCTCCTGGGTTTGCTCATCGGGATGATCATCGTCGGCCAGACGATCTACGCCTCCACAATAGAGCACATCCGGGAATTCGGGACGCTCAAGGCTCTGGGCGCGACCAATGCCGACCTCTACCGCATCATCATCGCGCAAGCGCTCATTGTGTCGGTGATCGGTTATGGGACGGGGATGCTGCTGGCCCGCGCGTTCCTCTCGCTGGCGCGACGCGCCGGGCTGGAGGCGTATCTCCCCCTGCCGGTCCTTCTGGGCATTTTCGCCCTCACCGTCACCATGTGCATCGGCGCTTCGATCCTCTCAATCGTCAAGGTGACCAAGCTCGATCCGGCGATCGTCTTCCGAAGCTGAAGGCTCTATGAGCAAGACCTTTCTTGTCCTGGACCGCGTCAGCAAGGTATACGGCGAAGGCCCCACGGCCGTCGTCGCCGTGCGCGAGGTGAGCCTCCAACTCACCGGAGGACGATTTCTTCTGTTGATGGGTCCCTCGGGCAGCGGCAAGACGACGTTGCTTCTTCTGATGGGATGTCTGCTGAAGCCGACGCAAGGACGCCTCTTCCTTTTCGAGCACGAGGCCTCGGCCCTGGATGAACGCACGCTGCCGCTGCTGCGACGCCGATATATCGGGTTCGTCTTCCAGACGTTCAATCTCTTCCCGGCATTGACGGCGCTGGAGAATGTCGAGCTGGCCTTGAATCTCAAGGGGCTCACCGGTCGGGCGGCACGGCAGCAGGCGACCGAGCTGCTTCGACGCGTGGGTCTGGGCGATCGCCTCCATTTCCTTCCGCGCGATCTGAGCGGGGGCGAGAAGCAGCGCGTCGCCCTGGCTCGGGCTCTGGCCGGCGATCCTCCGATCATTCTGGCCGACGAGCCGACCGGCATGCTCGATTCGCAGACAGGCCGACAGATCGTCGAGCTTCTGCGCGAGATCGCCCGCTCGGACGATCGGCTCGTCTTCATGGTCACTCACGATCAGCGCGTCTGCGATCTCGCCGATGAGGTCCTGTTCATGGAGGACGGATGCCTGAGGACGCGCCCAAGTCGTGAGGAAGAGCCCGAATACGCGGGTCGCGGAGAGTAGGAATGGAAGCTCTCAGCCGACGGCAACGAAATGGCCTTCTCCTGGCGCTGGCGCTGCTGGTCTCCTTGGGCATGTACTTCATTCGGAATCATCGGAATGTCCCGGCGACGACAAGCGTGCGCCGTGGCCGCATTGACTGGCGGATCGCTGCTCACGGGCGCGTCGAAGGGGCTTCCGAGGAGATCCGGTTGAGCTTCAAGGTTCCGGGCCGCATTCGAGCCGTCTACGTCCAGGAGGGCGAGCGCGTGCGCCGGGGACAGGTGCTGGCCGAGCTGGAGAACGCAGACTATCGCGCGCGCCTTGAAGCCGAACGCGCACTGCTGGCTCGCGCTGAAGCCCAACTCGAATTGCTTCGCGCCGGGTCCCGACCCGAAGAGAAGGAGCAGGCGCGCGCCGCCGTCGAGGAAGCTCGCGCTGCTGCCGAATACGCCGAAGCGGCATGGGCGCGCGCCCGACGGCTTTACGAGCGCGGCATCCTCTCCCGCGAGGAGCTGGATCAGGCCGAACGAGAGTGGCGAACGGCGCGCGCCCGCTGGGATGCCGCCCGCTCCCACTACGAGCGCGTACTGGCCGGAAGCCGCGCCCAGGAGATCGCCGCCGCGCAGGCCGAGGTGCAACTGGCGCGCGCCCGCCTGCGCGAGGCTCAAGCTCAGTACGAGAATACGCTCCTTCGCGCCCCCTGCGATGGCCTCATCCTCAAGCGCTTTCGACATCCCGGCGAGGTCGTGCTCCCCGAAACGCTCGCCCAGCCGGTCCTCTCTCTGACCGATGACTCTCAACTGCACGTCCGCGCCGAAATTGATGAGACCGATGTGGCGAAGATCCGCCTCGGAGCCCCCGCCTTCATCACCGCCGATGCCTATCGCGGAGAGGTCTTCACAGGCCACGTCATCCGCGTGAGTGCCGCTTTGGGTCGCAAGACGCTGCTGGGCGATGATCCCGCCGAGAAGCGCGACCGCGAGGTCCTGGAGACGTGGATCCAGCTGGATCCCCACGCTCGCGGACGACTCGTCATCGGCTTGCGCGTGGACGTGCTCATCCAGCTCGCCCGGAAAGAAAACGTCCTCATCATCCCGCGCAGCGCCGTCCTCACGCGCCAGGGCCAGACGCTCGTGAAGGTGAAACAGGGGAATCGCTGGATCGAACGCCCGGTGCGCCTCGGACTCCATGACGAGATGTACGTTGAAGTCCTCGACGGCCTCGCCGAAGGGGATGTGATCCTGAAGACGCCTCACTGAGCTGGCGGAGGAGCGGCCTTCTGCCCCTTCGCTTCCTCTTGCCTTGCGCGCTCAGACCATGTGGCCGTAGGAGAAGACCAGACGCAAGCCCAGATCCCGAACGCGATCTTGCACTTCAGGCCGCGCGCGCCGGCAGAAACAGACGGGGAAGATCTCGCCGATCAGGTGCTTCCGGGCCCGCTCGACGAGCTTGGCAAACCGTTCGACCTCACGCACGGTGAGGTTATACTTGGCTTCGCCCACAATCCAGATCATGCGGCCCGGACGAGCCGGGTCTTCAGCGCGACCGAAGATGTTGATCTCTTCCAGACGATCGTTCCACTTCTGCCAGGTCCGTTGCAAAGGACCGACTTTCCACCCGAACTCTCGCTTCAACACATCATGGAGCACGATGTAGGCCAGGTCTTCAAGGTCAGCACCCAGCGTTTCGCTCAATCCCCCCACTTGCTTGGCCAGATGCTGCAGCTCCCTCTGCATGCGGACTTGCTCCTCAGCCATCGCCTTCATGGCCTCTCGCAGCTCGGCCTGTCCCCGAGCCAGCTCCGCCGTCACCTCTTCCAACCGCCCCACTCGCTCCTCGGTCCGCGCCTGCGCCTCAGCCAAAGCCCGAACCGCCTCCCGCAGCTCGGCCTGTCCCCGAGCCAGCTCCGCCGTCACCTCTTCCAACCGCCCCACTCGCTCCTCGGTCCGTGCTTGCGCCTCGGCCAGTTGCTGAACAACTTGCTCCAGCCGCCCCACTCGTTCCTCGGTCCGCGCCTGCGCCCCAGCTAACTGTTCAACGGCGGCCTCCAATCGCCCCACTTGCTCTTCGGTCCGTGCTTGCGCCTCAGCCAAAGCCCGAACTGCCTCCCGCAACTCAGCCTGTCCCCGAGCCAGCTCCGCCGTCACTTCTTCCAGCCGCCCCACCCGCTCCTCAATTCGTCGCTGGGCATCAACTAACTGCTCGACCGTTCGACTGAGGGATGCATGCGCTTCGACCAGCCGGGCGCTCACCTCTTCCAGCCGGCTGACGCGAGCTTCCAGCCGCGTCTGGGACTCAATGAGCTTGACCAGAGTCTCCTGAATCTGCTGATGCCCTTCGACAATGCGTCGAACAGCATCCTGCAATGCGCCGAGCTGCTCGCCCAAAGCGCGCTCGACCTGCCGCGCGATGAAACTCTCGATGACCTCAAGGAGCACTTCAGCATTGGCCTGCCCAAGAGCTTCCTCAAGGCGCTGACGAAGCTTTTCTCGCTCTTCCGGTGAAAGCACCTCCGGCATTTCCCTTCTCCTTTCGGTGAAAATTGTAGCACGCCCCCAGGATACCGGCTAGCGCGTGAGGGGGGTGCGCTCGAAGGCGGGCAGAATCCCTCTTGACCCGGTCGCATGGCCTCCTCTATTCTGCCGGATGTGGCGCCCTATCGAATCGTCGCGATCATCCCGGCACGCTATGCTTCGCATCGGTTGCCCGGAAAGCCGCTCATTGAGATCGGCGGGCGTCCGATGATCCTGCACGTCTATGAGCGCGTCCGGCGCGTGCCTTCTCTTGAGCATGTACTTGTGGCCACCGACGATGAACGCATCGCTCAAGTTGTGCGCCGGGCCGGGGGCGAAGCCGTCCTCACCTCGCCGCAGCATCGAAGCGGGACCGAACGCGTGGCTGAAGTCGCTGCCCGTCTGGAAGCGGAGATCATCGTGAACGTGCAAGGGGATGAACCGCTCATCTCCCCTCACGCCATCGCAGCGGCGCTCGACCCCCTTGCGGACCCGCGTGTGGAGATGGCGACGACAAGCGAACCCATTGAGAGCGTCGAAGAAGTCATGAACCCGAACACCGTGAAAGTGGTCACCGATCGCGAAGGGTTCGCCCTCTACTTCTCCCGCCAGCCGATCCCCCTCCTGCGCGATGCTGTGCGAAAGGCGGGATCCCTGGAGGCCGCGCTTCGCGCCGATCCTTCACTTCTGACCCTCTACCGGCGCCATACGGGCTTGTACGTCTATCGGCGCGACGTGCTCTTGCGACTGGCCGCGTGGCCTCCGACGCCCCTGGAAGAAGCCGAACAGTTAGAGCAACTGCGCGCTCTGGAACACGGCGTGCGCATCCGGGTCGTGCCTGTCACCGAGCGAAGCTGGAGCGTGGATACACCCGAGGACCTCCAGCGCGTGCGGGCACTTCTTTCGCACGAGAGCCGATGACAGCGACGGCGACACCCCCGAAGCGCTCGATCCCGCCCGCCCCGAAGCCATGCTCCCCCGAACGAAGGCCGATCTCCCTCCCCACGGTCCGCGCTTGACAGAACGATCCTCCCCTGTAGAATGGGGGGGTAGGAGATCCGGCTATGGCGAAATACATCTTCATCACAGGCGGGGTTGTTTCGAGCCTGGGGAAAGGGATCGCCGCCGCTTCGATCGGGCGTCTGCTGGAAGCGCGCGGGCTGCGCGTCACACTGCAGAAGTTCGATCCCTACATCAATGTGGACGCGGGCACCATGTCGCCCTTTCAACACGGCGAGGTCTACGTCACCGACGATGGAGCGGAAACCGACCTGGACCTGGGCCACTACGAGCGGTTCACCAGCGCGCGCATGACGCAGGCCAATAACTGGACGACCGGGCGCATCTACCTCTCCGTCATCGAGAAGGAGCGGCGCGGCGATTTCCTGGGCAAGACCGTGCAGGTCATCCCCCACATCACGGATGAGATCAAAGCGGCGATCCGGCAGATCTCTCACGGCGTGGATGTCGTCATCGTCGAAATCGGGGGAACGGTCGGAGATATCGAATCGCAACCTTTTCTGGAGGCCATCCGCCAGCTCGGCAACGAGGTCGGACGCACGAACGCCATTTTCGTGCATCTGACGCTTCTGCCCTACATCCGAACGGCCGGGGAGCTGAAGACCAAGCCCACGCAGCATTCGGTCAAGGAGTTGCGCGCCATCGGCATTCAACCCGATATCCTGCTGTGCCGCACAAGCCGCCCCCTGCCTCCGGATGTGAAGTCCAAGATCGCGCTCTTCTGCAACGTCTCCGAAGAGGCCGTCATCGCGGCCCTGGATGTCGAGTCCATCTACGAAGTCCCTCTGGAATTCGCCAAGCAGGGGCTGGACGACCTCATCCTCCGGATGCTGCGTTTGCCCGCGGCCGAGAGCGATCTCCGCGAATGGACCAGGCTCGTGGAAGCCATCAAGCATCCCGCCGACAGCGTGACCATCGGCATCGTGGGCAAGTACGTCCAACTGGAAGATTCCTACAAGAGCCTGCGCGAAGCCCTCGTGCACGGAGGGGTCGCCAATAACCTGCAGGTGAATATCCGCTGGATCGAGTCGGAACATCTGGTCACCGACGAGCGGTGGGAGGAACGCCTGCGCGATGCCGATGGGATTTTGATCCCCGGAGGATTCGGCAAGCGCGGCATCGCCGGGATGCTCAAAGCCGTCACCTACGCGCGCCGCACCCGAACGCCCTTTTTCGGCATCTGCCTGGGCATGCAATGCGCCTGCATCGAGTTCGCGCGCAACGTCTGTGGACTGGATGAGGCCGACAGCACCGAATTCAATCCGGAAACGCCCCATCGCATCTTCTACAAGCTGCGCGATCTGCTCGGCGTGGAACAAATGGGAGGGACCATGCGCCTGGGCGCTTACCCCTGCCGCTTGCGCCCGGGCACATTGGCCGCGCGCATCTACGGACAGCAGGAGATCAGCGAACGCCACCGCCACCGCTACGAGTTCAATCCCGAATACGAGGATCTGCTGGCCGCTCACGGCCTGGTCTTCTCCGGCAAGTCGCCCGATGGACGGTTCGTCGAAATCATCGAGCTGCCGGATCACCCGTGGTTTCTCGGCTGCCAGTTCCATCCCGAGTACAAATCCAAGCCGCTTCAGCCCCATCCTCTGTTTGTGAGCTTCATCCGGGCGTCCTACGAGCACCGGCTCCGCTCCGAAGTGACCGAACCCGAAGAGGAACCCATGCGCACGGAAGCCGAATTGCGAGACCCCTGAGCCCCCTCACGCGCCCTCGACAATGAGCCCGCAAAGAGCCCGCGCAAGCAGGCAATAGAAAATAGCCCGGGACGCCATTGTGCGAACGACACATTTTCCGCACAAAGCCCCCGAAGGAGGCGACAGAACCTGGGGCGCAAGCCCCATTGGGGAACGACCCATTCCCGCATGGAGCCCCCGAAGGGGGCGGCAGAAAATAGCCTGGGGCGTCAGCCCTAGGAAACCGCGAGCCCAAAATTTTCTCAAGAGCCCCCGAAGGGGGCGACACATCGGACGGCCACCCAACCGGTTGGGTTCATGTACGCCAGGTCACCACATCGGGGGATGCGGGAATGGCGTTATCCCCATCGTTCGGCTTCTGACCCGATGTGCCGCCCGCTCGTGCGGGCTCGGGGATAATTGGGGACCCCGTTTCCTGGGGTTTCGCTTCGCTTCACCCCCGTCCTAGGGTTCCGCTTCGCTCCACCCCAGGCTATTCTCTGTCGCCCTCTTCGAGGGCTCTCTGTGGAATGAGGTTCGGTCTCCAAACGGGGTTTCGCTCAGGCTCCACCCCTGGGTATTTCCCTCTTTGAGGGCGCTTCTCCGGCCTCTCCCCCTGTACGAGGACACAAGAAATATGCTACGCTTTCGCCGTGATGAACCAGTTCGCACCGAGGAGGAGTGCCGTGAGACGACGCATCGGCCCGCTGATGGGCGGCTTTCTCCTTTTCCTTCTGGGGATGGTCCCCTTGCAACCCCTGGAACACTCGCCCAGCGAGCAGGCGATCCTGGCCGATTTCGCCGAGGCCTTGACCCTCATTGAGGAGAACTACGTCGAGAAGGTTGACTACGAGAGCGTGGTGAAATCAGCCATTGTGGGGATGCTGCATGTGCTCGATCCCCATTCGAATTTCTACGACAAGCGGGAATTCGCCCGGTTTCGGATCGAGCAGACGAGTCAGTACTACGGCATCGGAGCGACCATCGGCGCGCGCAACGGCAAGGTCTATATCCTGGCCCCCTTTGAAGACACACCGGCGCATCGAGCCGGCCTGCGTTACGGAGATCAGATCGTAGCCATCAACGGGGAATCCACCGAAGGCTGGCCTTCGATACAGGTCTCCGAACGCTTGCGCGGACCGCGCGGGACGGCTGTCGAAGTGCAGATCCTGCGCGCCGGGGAGAAAGAGCCCCGCACCGTGCGCCTCATCCGGGATGCCATCCCGCTGCCCAGCATCGTCAACGGGTATCTCATCCGTCCGGGCGTTGGATACATCGCCCTCTCGCGCGGGTTCAATACGACGACCGATGAGGAGCTGCAGAACACGCTCGCACAATTGCAGGCCCAGGGCGCCACGCGCCTCATCCTCGATCTCCGAAACAACCCCGGAGGGTTTCTGGAACAGGCCGTGCGCGTCGCCGATCGCTTCCTGGCCGCCGGCCAGTTGATCCTCACTCAGAAGAGCCGCACCGGACGCCGCCAGGCCGAACGGCAGTATTATGCGCAGAATGGCACTCCCAACCTCATGCCTCTGGTGATCCTGGTGAATCGCGCGACGGCTTCGGCCTCGGAAATCGTCGCCGGGGCCATCCAGGAGCACGATCGCGGACTGATCGTGGGCGAGCCCACCTTCGGCAAGGCCCTGGTGCAAACGATCATCCCGCTGCCCTTCGGAGCGGGACTGATGCTCAGCACGGCCAAATATCTGCTTCCGAGCGGACGGTTCATCCAGCGCCGCTATCTGGGACTCTCGCCCTACAGCTACTATGCGCAACGCCGCGAGGCCGAATCCCAAACCCCGTCGCAAGGCCCCGGATTCCGCACCGATTCCGGACGCGAGGTCTACGCCGGAGGGGGAATTACGCCCGATGTCCTCGTCCCTGCCGTCACTCTCACGCGCGAGCAATCGAACCTGCTCGGCCCCATCTTCGCCTTCACCCGCGAGCTGGTCGCCGGACTCATCCCCGGACTGGAGCACTATCGCATCTCAGGAATCACGTTCCGGCACGTCCTGGACCCGAACGAATACCGCATCCCCGACCAGGTGATCGAAGCCTTCAAGAAGTATCTGCAAGAGCATAAGAGCGAGTTCCGCCTGAGCCCCAAAACGGTGGACGAAAACCGCGAGTTCGTCCGCCAGTACATCCGCTACGAGGTCGTCACAGCAGCCCACGGGATTGAGACGGCCACCCAGGTGCTCAGCGAAACGGACGTGCAAATCCTCAAAGCGCTCGAGGCGATGCCTCAGGCTGTCGCCCTAGCGGAGAGTTACAAGCAGCGAGTGGCCAAAAAATAAGTCGGGGAGGCTTCACAGAGGGGAGCGACGACCATGCCCCTGATCATCGTCCCCAAAGTGTTGCGCGAGAAGCTGGGCGAGGATGGAGCGGAGGCCCTTGTGCAGTTGATCAATGAGGCGAACCGCCAGGCCAAGGAGGACGTGCTCGCCCTCTCGGAGGAGAAGTTCGCGCGCCGACTCACCGAGCAAACGAGTCAGCTGGAGACCCGGATCACCGAGGAAACAGCCAAGCTGGATGCCCGCCTGACCGCTCTGGAAGATCGGTTCGAGCGCCGGCTCTCGGAAGAAGCAGCCAAGCTTCGAGAGGAGATCGCGCGGCTGGATGCTCGAATCGCCGAAGAGGTGGCCAAGCTGGATGTTCGAATCACCGAAGAGGTGGCCAAGCTGGATGCCCGCATCACCGAAGAGGTGGCCAGGATCGAGGCCCGGTTTGTGAGTCTGGAAGATCGGTTCGAGCGCCGGATTGTGGAGGAGAGCGCGAAAATCCGTCAGGAGATGTCTGCCATGCGCACTGATTTCATCCGCTGGATGTTCCTCTTCTGGGTGGGACAGTTTGGAGCCATCCTGGGGATTCTCCTGGTCTTCTTGCGCCCCTGAGAATCGCCCTTCCCCACAAAGAGCCTCCGGAGTGCGCGACAGAAAATAACCCGAGGCGCAAGCCCCATTGTGAGAACGACCCAATTCCTCAATGAGCCCACGCAGTGGGCGACAGAAAATAGCCTGGGGCGCGAGCCCGTTTTGCGGAACGACCTCTTTCCGCAAAAAGCCCCCGAAGGGGGCGACAGAGAATAGCCTAGGGCGTAAGCCCTAGGGAACCGTGAGGTCCAAAATTTTCCTCAAGAGCCCCCGAAGGGGGCGACACATCGGGCGGCCACCCAACCGGTTGGGTTCATGAACGCCAGGTCACCACATCGGGGGATGCGGGAATGGCGTTATCCCCATCGTTCGGCTTCTGACCCGGTGTGCCGCCCGCTGGCGCGGGCTCACGAATGAATAATTGGGGACCCCGTTTCCTGGGGTTCCGCTTCGCTTCACCCCCCGTCCTAGGGTTCCGCTTCGCTCCACCCCGGGCTAGTCTCTGTCGCCCACTCCGTGGGCTTTCTGCGGAATGAAATTTTGTCCCGTTGGGATTCCTGGAGTTCCGCTGCCGCTTCACCCCAGGCTATTCTCTGTCGCCCTCTTCGAGGGCTCTCTGCGGAATGGGGTTGGGTTTTGCCGACTGCGGAGGGCTCTCTGCGGCGGTGGGATTCCGCAGAATGAACCGAGATAGGACCTCGCCGGGACGCGACCTCGGGGCCTGTTCCCTCGCGGGGATGATGCACCTCTGGCGTGACCTCAAAAGGCAGATCGGACGCTCAGGACCGGGATGAACTCTCCCGGCCCTGAGTCGTTCTGTCCGTCACAGCCCCACAAGCAAACCCTGCATGAGGCTCGTCGTCGGGCTATGTCCGAGCGCGATCCCAAAGAGCGCCACCGAAAACAGGGCCGCCATGCCCAGAATCGCGTCAATGAGCAGAAAAGGCCCCATGAACGTCAGGAAAAACCCTGCGAGCAAAAAGATGATGCCGGGCACAACGACAGCCATCTGCCCGAGCAGCATCGGAACACTCAGCACACCGAGCATCATGAGCTTCTTCATAGTCCCTCCTCCGTCACGAAATTATTGAGCATAGTGAGATACTCGTTTGGCGTGACCGACTGCAACTGCCGGCATTTTCGGCCACCCCCCGAGCCAATCCGAAGCACCTTCGTTTCACGCTCCCGCCGGAGACACCGGCGACGTCCGGAAGGGACAGGTGGTGACCTCCCCAGCCCCCGTGCCACAATCTGGCACGCCAGCTCCAGCACCAGAGTCAACCGGCAGACCCGTTCCGTCAGTCGCAGTAGGCTGAGTTTCTGAGCAAGGAGGTGCTGGTGCTAAATCGGCCTCCGGACAGCTATCGGCATCTCCATCAATATCACTTGGCCCGTTGGCGGCCCCCCACCAGTTGTCCGTGGCATCAAGGGCAGCGGTAGCAGCAGTACTGTCCGGGATGAAAAGCAACCCGGTGGCCCCTGTAACCGTGCTCGTGATGTTGTTGAGATTGATCACAACGGTATCGGCAGTTTCAGTACCAGCGACATCATCATCATTCACCGCAACCCCCACATCGTTATTGCGGATGACGTTGCGGAGAACCTGAGTGTTGGGGGACTCCTCGATTTCAATACCAAACGCATCCTGCGCAGCAGCTGTCCCCACGAAATTCTGCACCGTATTGCGCTGCACGATCACCCCGTCACTGAACCCGACCCCGATCCCCAGGATGCTCCCCACATTGTTCCCTCCATCCACTCGGTTCCTCTCCACAACCACATCGCTACCGGCAGGAACCTCCTCGACCACTATCCCTTCCAGGGTCGCTGCGTTCGGACTCCCGATCCGATTCCCCCTCACACCAGCTTCGATAGGAGTAATACCATCACCATCTACCACAATACCGACTCCATCATCTCCCACGCTTGAGATGACATTTCGATCAATGGTGAAAGGACCATCGAATTCCTCAACAAGCAGGATCCCGGCGATATCCGCTGTAGCTGTGGCTCGCTGTATCAGCACGCTCCGAACCGTCAGGGGATTTCCGTTGGCCGTGGAGTAAATCCCGATGCACAGATTCGGCACCACGATTTTCAACCCCATGATAGTCAAAGCCCCCAGGCGACCACTCACATCAAGAACAGCCCCATTAGTTGTCCCTGTGCAATCGTTCGCACTGATCTGCAACGTCCCTCGCAACCCGCGCCCGGCCACGATCTTCAGCCCATCGGGAGGAGCATCCGTTGTGGGATCGAGGATCGCATTGGCCCCCGAGAGCGTCCCGCTCACAAGCAGGGTATCGTTATTCGCAGCCGCTGCGACAGCCGCTGATAAACTCGCATAAGTCTGCCTCAACCTCGGGTTGAGGACCCGTCCGGTGACTTGCGTGTAGACCAGGGCTGGCAAAAGCAACAGCGTGACCAGCCCCACCACTAGCGAAAGACGCACAAGACGTTGTCTCTTCCGCATATCTCCCTCCTTAACTTTAGAATTTCCTCCCTCCTTCCTTCAGGAGGGGATGCCTTCGGACGACGTCGAGAAACCCTCTCGCCGCCGCCCTCTTCCACCCACTCTCGCGACCGGCCCATAGAATAAACGAAATCGGCGGCAATGTCAAGAAAAAAATCCCTCACCCGCCCTCCCCCGAAAAAGAACCCCTCAAAAGGAGCAACAGACGGCGGAGCCGCCCACTTCGTGGACTCCGTGCAGAGATGTGTCGTTCTCACGATGGGGCTTGCGCCCCGGGCGATTTCCTGCCGCTCCCCTTGGAGGCCTTCGGGTTTTTCAAAAACTCAGGCGGAGGGCCAGTTGGATGACGCGCGGGGAATTGACCTGCGTCTGGATGCGTCCGAAATCCGGCGACTGGATGTTCAGATTCGGTCCGCCGAAATTGACGTTATTGAAGAGGTTGAAAAACTCGGCCCGAAACTCCACGATCCAGCGTTCGCTCAGGCGCGTGCGCTTGAGGAGGCTGCCGTCGAAATAGACCTGGCCCGGATCGGTGAACGTTCCGGCGCCGAGCGTGCCGGCTGTTCCGGGCTCGGGGGTGAGCAGGATCGTACGTCCTTGGGCATCCACGACCTTGCGGTTGAAGCCGAAGGGATCCTGGAAGGGGTTGGTCACGCCGGGCAGAAATGTCACGCTATCGGGCAGGCGCGTGACCACCCCCTGAAAATCGCGGATGTGGAATCCGGGGGCGGGATCCGGAGGGATGACGTTGAGCCCTCCGGCGCCAAAGAGCGTGAAGCGCCCGGCGCTGAAGGTGCGCGGCGCTCCGGAATAGACCAGGAAGATGCCGGCCACTTGCCAGCCTTCCAGAAGTCGGCCGAGCCACCCGCGCGAGCGGTTGGCAAAGCGTCGGCCCGGCCCCAGGGGCAGTTCGTAAATAGCATTGACCTTGAGCACATGCTCCCGATCGAAGACCAGACGCCGCTTCTCGATCCGCCGATTCCGATTGGTTCGGAAATTGGAGGAGAAGGCGAACTGATCCATGCCGTCATCGGTGCCGTCGCCGAGCGCCCGGCTGAAGGTGTAGTTGGCTTGAAACTGCAATCCGCGCGCGAAGCGGCGGCGCACTTCCACCTGCGCGGCATGATAGGTCGAGTTGGAGAAGTTCGACATGTAAAGGACGCTGGCGAATTGAGGATTGGCGCTGATGAAGTTCACGGGCAGACCAGCCAGAGCGAGCCATCCGCCTTGCATGCCCTGAAAGACCTGGCGGTCTATATTGAAGGCGATGAGCACGAAATTGCCCAGAAGCAGATCCGTGCGCGCGCCGAAGATGTTCAGAAATCGGCCGGGCGTGCGAAAGATGCGGGCCAGTGGGCCCGTGGGATTAGGGAAGCGCACGGGGGTGAATTCGAGCGGATTGCCGCTGCGGAGCAACTCCTGACGCAGGGCGGTCAGGTCGTCGCGCAGGCCGTTTTCGAGGATGTTGATCTCGTTGAGATTGGTCGTGCGCACGAGCTTGGTTCCCTTGGTGCCGACGTATCGGAGTTCGAGCACCGTATCGCGGTCAAGCTCGCGCTGCCAGGAGAGGTTCCAGGTCTGAACGTAGGGCGAACGCAAGTTTTCATCCACGAAGAAGCCGCTTGAGCGGCGCTGGAAATCGGGGGGCTCCAGCGCGCGCCTATTGGCCAGCGGGACCGGGAGCGTGATGCCGATGGGCTGATCCAATCGGCTGACGGCTTCGGGCGTGGCCGCCGGAGCCAGAAAAGCCGAAGTGGAGAGGCCGGGATTGAAGCGGCTGAACTGCGCGAAAAGGACCAGCGGGAACGCCTCGTATCCGGTGTAGTATCCGGCGCGCAGCACGCTCTGATCGGGGCGTCCCAGAAGCTGGCGCAGGCCCCAGAGTCGGACGCGCGGGCTCCAGGAGAGGCCCACGGACGGAGCGACATTGTTGCGATCGTCTCGAAAGAGGGCGCGCGGGCGGCCCGGCCCCACCAGCTCGAACCCGACGGGTCCGATGGCGCGAGGATCGGTCTGGCGCGCCGAAGGCTGGAAGAGATCGGCCCATGTGCCCGTGCGGTTGGAGATGCCCAGCGCGGCTTCGAAGCGCGTGTGCCCGGGCCCAAGCGTCGGCTGCACAAGCAGCCCATTCACCTCGAAGGGGACGGTGTTGTACTCGTAGCGAATCCCGTAAAAGAGCGTCAGCGTGCGGCGCAGGCGCCACGTATCGCCCACAAAGAGATTGAGCTGGCGGTGGCGGAATCCGAAATTCTCGCTCTGAAAGGGCTCAAGCGTGCGCCCATCGGGCGTGCGATACTGCTGTTCGACGCGCGCGATGGAGCCGGTCAGATCGTAGAGGATAGCGCGCGCCAGCGAGGCATTGTTCGGATTGACATCTCGCGGCAGAGGGACCTGACTGGCCGGAGCCTCGCCGAGCGTGACCACAGGGCGTACCCCCGCCGTATCCAGCGAATTCGCCTGGATGAAGCGCGCCTCCACGCCGGCGCGCACCTCATGGCGGCCACGGACCCAGGTCACCGTATCGCTGTACTGATAGACCGGCGCGACGCGCCGCTGCAGTTCAAACGTGTTGATCGGACTGCTGAAGGAGCCAAACTCCAAAAAGACAGGAACGCCCTGAAGCGTCGGCAGGCGGGCCCCTAGAGCGGCTAAGCCGCCTTCCTCCGGAGGCTGAAAGCGAACGGGCGTGCGCTGGAACCCGGCGCGAAATTCGTTGATGAACGTCGGAGTGAAGGTGGAGACGAGCGTGCCCGAGAAACTCTGCGCGCGGAACGTTTGGCCTCCGACGCCAAAGCCGGGGAACGTTTGTAGGCCTTCTCCCGGAGCGATCAGGCCGCGGATGGCGAAGTCCTGAAACCGATAGACGCCATAGAGGCGATGCTTCTCGCTCAGCAGGTGATCCAGCCGCAGGGTGAATTGATCCGAGACGGTACGAATCGGGGCGAAGAAGGTGTAGCCGGCTGTGTTCAATCCATCGCCCACGGTGAAGTCGTTGGGCAGAGGGATGGCTTCGAGCAGACGCCGGATCACGCCCGTTTGATCCGGCTGTGCGCGGCGGGCATCCAGGGAGAAGAGATCGAGCACGCGCAGATCAGAGAGGGTCAGGCCGGCGGGCGGTCGCGGATTCCCCTGAAAATCCACCGTGGGGTGAGCGCTGGCCGCATTCCCGTTGGGGATGTTCGGGAAATAGCGAAAGAGGCCGCGGCGCGCCGGTTCGGTCAAAACCAGGCGCGTCACCGTCTCCCCGGTGCTCTCCCGTAGGCCCTCGTAGGCGCCAAAGAAGAACGTGCGATCCCGGCGCAGGGGTCCGCTCAGGCGGAATCCAAACTGGTGGCGCAACAGGACCTCGCGCGGGGCGATCTGGGAGCCGTCGGCTCGCCGCGGGAGGGCATTGTTGAAGAAGCTGTTGGTATTCAAAACCGTATTGCGGTGGAATTCAAAGAGGCTGCCGTGAAAGGCATTCGTTCCCGAAGGGGTGACGACATCCACCTGAGCGCCGGCGCCCCGCCCGTATTCGACGTCTACGGGGGAGGTCGTCACGCGGAATTCGGCGACGTCATCCACCGACAGAGGGATCATGGCCACGTTGATCGGCTCTTGAATGAAATTGTCCTGCGCCTGAATCCCATCCACGCGAATATTATTGGAGGTCGTGCGCGTCCCGGAGACGTTGCTGCCGACAACGCCGGCTTGCAGTTGGATGAGGTCCAGGGGATTCCGCCCGTTCAAGGGCAAGTCCAGAAGACGCCGCGCATCCACGACATCGCCCAGAGAAGGACCTTTGCCGATCTCCACGACGGGTTGACTGGCCACAGTGACCGTGACCTCTTCGGTGATCTCTCCGGGCTCCAAGACGATGTCGCGCGTGACCGTGCCGCCGACTTCGATGAGGATGTCGCTGAGAGTGATTCTTTTGAAGCCTGGAGCTTCGACAGTGAGCGTGTATCGGCCGGGGATCAAACTGGGGAACGTGTAGCGCCCGGCGTCGTTGGTCTGCGTCAGAATCGGTTCGGCGTTGGCCCGAAGAGCCGTGACCGTCGCGCCCGCGATCGCCGCTCCGCGCACATCGGTGACCAGACCCGAAAGCCGTCCCGTACTCACCTGCGTGGCCCGAAGAGGCGCAGCGAGCAACAGCAGAAGAAGGAGACCGCCCTGTCGTCTCATCGGCGCATTCCTCCTCGAAGAAGCTGGTGACGTCCCCCAGTGTACGCATCCGGCAGAGTGCAGGTCAAGCGCGAATCCGGCGCGCGTCGGGGGAATATCTCCGGGAGGGCGTCCCGTTTTTTTGCTCTCGCCCGGGAAGGTGTGCTATATTTGTGCCCTTTTTGGAGGATCTTCGAGGAGGTGCGTATGAGCCAGCAGACAAACGGGATGAAGGTCGGGCGCGTCGTTCAGGTCATCGGGACGGTCGTGGATGTGCAGTTCGAGGACCATCTCCCGCCGATCTACAATGCCCTGCGGATCACAAGCGAAGGCTTCGACGTGCCCGAGCCGATTGATATCATCGTCGAGGTCGAGCAGCATCTGGGCGAAGGGCGCGTCCGCTGTGTCTCGATGAAGCCGACCGAAGGGCTCATACGGGGGATGAAAGCCTATGACACGGGCCGACCGATCATGATGCCCGTCGGGCCGGCTACGCTGGGGCGCGTCCTCAACGTCGTGGGCGAACCGGTGGATAAGCTCGGTCCTGTCGTCACCGACAAGTACTACCCCATTCACCGTCCGGCCCCGAGCTTTGAGGAGCAGTCCACGGAGCTGCAGATGTTCGAGACGGGAATCAAAGTCATTGACCTCATCCAGCCGTTCTTGCGCGGGGGGAAGATCGGCTTCTTCGGGGGAGCGGGCGTGGGCAAGACCGTCCTCATCATGGAATTGATTCACAACGTGGCCATGCATCATGGAGGCGTCTCGGTCTTCTGCGGCGCCGGCGAACGCACGCGCGAGGGGAACGATCTCTGGCTGGAGATGAAAGAGTCGGGCGTGTTGAGCAAAGCCGTGCTCGTCTACGGGCAGATGACCGAACCGCCGGGAGCGCGGCTGCGCGTCGCTTTGTCGGCGCTCTCGGTGGCGGAATATTTCCGGGACGAGGAGGGGCAGGATCTGCTTCTGTTCATTGACAACATCTTCCGTTTCACGCAGGCCGGATCGGAAGTGTCCGCGCTTTTGGGGCGCATGCCTTCGGCCGTCGGATACCAGCCGAATCTGGCCACGGAGCTGGGCGAGCTGCAGGAGCGCATCACCTCGACCAAGAAAGGCTCAATCACGTCGGTTCAGGCCATCTACGTCCCGGCCGACGACATCACCGATCCGGCGCCGGCCACGACCTTCGCCCATCTGGATGCGGCGACGGTCCTCTCGCGCCAGATCTTCGAGCTGGGTATCTATCCGGCGGTGGATCCGCTGGCTTCGACTTCGCGCATCCTCGATCCACGCGTCGTCGGAGAAGAACATTACCGCACGGCGCAGCAGGTCAAGGCGATTCTGCAGCGGTACAAGGAGCTGCAGGACATCATCGCTATTTTGGGCATTGACGAGCTGTCCGAGGAAGACAAGCTCATCGTCGCGCGCGCGCGGAAGATTCAACGGTTCCTCTCGCAGCCCTTCTTCGTCGCCGAGCAATTCACGGGCCTCAAAGGGAAGTACGTGAAGGTCCAGGACACGGTCCGCGGGTTCAAGGAGATCGTCGAGGGGAAGCACGACGATCTTCCCGAGCAGGCCTTCTACATGGTCGGTACAATTGAGGAAGCCGTG
Organism: uncultured Clostridia bacterium; assembly: GCA_964615335.1. Classification (GTDB taxonomy): domain Bacteria; phylum Acidobacteriota; class Blastocatellia; order HR10; family HR10; genus HR10. The sequence continues at coordinate 48,078 of CAZTMT010000006.1, read as the reverse complement.
GAGAAAGCCGAGCGGATCCGCCAGGCGACGGCGTGACGAGAGCGTCTTCGGAGAACGAAGAGATGAAAGGGAAGATCAAGCTGGAGGTCGTGACGCCCGAGCGGCTCGTTCTTGAGGAATGGGTGGACGAGGTCACTGTTCCTGGCCTGGGGGGCGAGCTGGGCATTCTTCCGGAGCACACGTACCTGCTGAGCTTGCTGCAGACGGGCATTCTCAGCTACCGGATCGGGTCGGAGCGGCATCTGCTGGCGGTGCGCGGCGGCTATGTCGAAGTGCTTCCTGATAAGGTGACCGTACTCGCCGATACAGCGGAGCGCCCCGAAGAGATTGACGTCGAGCGCGCGCAGCGCTCCCGCGAACGCGCCCTGCGCGAGATGCGGCAAAGCACAAGCGAGATCGAATTCCTGCGCGCTCAGGCCCGCCTGCAGCGCGCCCTGGTGCGTTTGCGCGTCGCCGGTAAAGGCCTCCCGGAGGAGTAGCCTCCCAAAACCTCCGGGAGAGCGCCATACGATAGCCCGGGGTGAAGTCCGAGCAAAACCCCGTTTGGGACCGAATCTCATTCCGCAGAGAGCCCTCGAAGAGGGCGACAGAGAATAGCCTGGGGTGAAGCGGCAGCGGAACTCCAGGAATCCCAACGGGACAAAATTTCATTCCGCAGAAAGCCCACGGAGTGGGCGACAGAGAATAGCCCGGGGTGGAGCGAAGCGGAACCCTAGGACGGGGGGTGAAGCGAAGCGAAACCCCAGGAAACGGGGTCCCCAATTATTCATTCGTGAGCCCGCGCCAGCGGGCGGCACACCGGGTCAGAAGCCGAACGATGGGGATAACGCCATTCCCGCATCCCCCGATGTGGTGACCTGGCGTTCATGAACCCAACCGGTTGGGTGGCCGCCCGATGTGTCGCCCCCTTCGGGGGCTCTTGAGGAAAATTTTGGACCTCACGGTTCCCTAGGGCTTACGCCCTAGGCTATTTTCTGTCGCCCGCTCGCGCGGGCTCTCTACGGAAAAGTGTTGTTCCACAATTGGGCTCGCGCCCCAGGCTATTTTCTGGCGCTCCCTTCGGGAGCTTTTTGTGGAAAATGTGTCGTTCCGCAAATGGGCTCTCGCGCCCCGGGTTATTCTCTGTCGCCTGCTCCGCGGGCTTTTTACGGAGTCGCGCTCCACTCAGAAGATATATCCGCGGCGGTGATGAAGGCGCACATCTTTTCGCGTGGGGATACGGATCTCGATCCGGCGGAACTGCCCTGCGGGATTCGGATCCGAGGGATAATAGGCGAGCAGATATTGGCTGCGCAGCTCGGTTTCGATCTCCCGGAAAGCCCGGGTCAAATCCTCGGCCTTTTTGGGGAAATAGGCACGTCCGCCCGTCTCCTGGGCCAATCGTCGGAGGACTCCGGTATTGATTCCGAACCGATATCGGTCGCCGATGCCGATGGCGTAGATTGTCACCTCGGCGCGCAGGGCTTCGGTGATGGCGTCCGACACTTGAGAGAAGCTCGTCGTATCCTCCCCATCGCTCAGAAGCAGGATCGTGCGGCGCCCGGGTTGTCGGGCGAGCAGCTCGCGACAGGTCAGGACGAGGGCATCGTAAAGCGATGTTCCGCCGAAGCGGCTCCCCCCATCGGAACTGGTCGGAGGGGTATACTGCACGCGCGCCAACGCGGATTCCAAGCGCGAGACCGTCGAAGTGAAATCTTCGATCAGCAAAACCTCATCGCGAAAGGCGACAATGGCGACGACATCCTTGCCCGGGCGCACAAGAGAGCGGATGAACTGCGCAGCCGCGCGCTTTTGCTCCGGCAGCGTATATTGCTGGCTGGCGCTCACATCCAGCAGCAGGACGATGGTGAGCGGCAAATCCGTCTGACGGACGAAGGTGAAAATCTCCTGCTCCCGTCCGTTCTCGAAGACCCTCACCTCCTCGCGCCGCAAATCGGTGATGAGGGCGTTTCGGCGATCGGTAGCCGTGAAGAAGACGTTGACGAGCCGAGCGCTCAAATGCACCTGCTCGCTTGTGGGCTCGGGCTCTGTGGTTCGAGGCTTTTGCGGCAGATGGAGCGGCAGCCATCCGATTCCCAGAAGGAGGAGTCCCGCCATCAGGCGAAGCTTTTGACACAGGGTTGAACCGAAGGAGCCGAACATGGGATTCAGGAAGCCTGAGGCGCCCGGTACCCGCGTCGCGCGCGCGCGCGCAAGTCCTTGCGGTTCGGCAGGCGCACTTCGATCTTTCGGAATCGCCCGTCGCGATTCTGGTTGCTGGAGACGTAGAACAGATAGTACTGACTGCGCAGCTCTTGATTGATATCGGAGAAATTCCGTTCCAGATCCAGAATCTTCGAGGGGAAGAAGGCCCGGCCGCCGGTCTCTTCGGCCAGGCGTCGCAACTCCTTCATGCCCGGGGCATCCACCATGCCCATGCTCACGCCGAAGCCTCCCGCCTGAGCCGTTCCGATCGCATAAATGACGACCTCGCGCGCTTGGGCGAGGTCAATGACCTCCTCCAGCGTGCGCTCGCTCGCCGTATCTTCGCCATCGGAGATGAGGACGACGATGCGGCGGCCCGACGCCATGGTCATCTTCTCCTCTATCACCCGATAGAGGGCATCGTAGAGGGGAGTCGCTCCGCCCGCCTTCACGGCGCGGATCGCTTCCTTCAACTCCTCGACATCGTCGGTGAAGTCCTGATGCAACTCGATCGCCGATCCGAAGGTGACAAAGAGGGCGCGATCCTTCTTGGGGCGAATGATGCCATCCAGGAAGGCGATCGTCGCGTCCTTCTCGAACTTCAGCTTCGGACGGACGCTATTGCTGGTGTCCATGATCAGGGCGACGCTGAGGGGCAACTCGTTCTCCTTGGAGAAGGAGAGGATCTGCTGGGGGACGCCATCCTCTCGCACTTCGAAATCCTCCCGATTGAGGTTCGGGACCAATCGCCCCTCTTTATCGTACACGGTGACAGCGAGGTTCACGCCGATTGTTCCCAGGCGGATCTCTTCTTGAGGAGGGGGGGTCCGCTGGGAGAGGGATTCCCCCGGCGTGAGCGCGAAAGCGAGAACGAGCAAGCCGAGCGTTGGCGTCTTTCTCCTCATATAGCCGCGAAGCACCCACATTGTAGAGGAAACTCCGAGACTTCGTCAAACCGCCGATCAGAGCGCGCGCTGGGGACAGAACGCGCGGCAGCGACAGCGCCGACACCGTTCGGGATCCGGGCGAGCCGGGAAATCCCCCCGCCGACGCCCGCGCGCGATCTGTTCGGTCAGCCGATCCACAAGCGCAGCGACATCCGGGAGGGCTTCTACAGAAATGGGCACGCGCACGTCGGGAGCCAGGAAGTAGAGCTCGGCGCGAATCGCCGAAGGGTGCCAGGCCTGTTGGGCCGCCAGAGCGTAGATCTGCATCTGCAGCGCGTATTCGCGCGCAAGCCGCTCGACATCCTCGCGCCCCCGAAGGCGATCGGTCTTGAAGTCCACGATCCAGACCGCTCCGTCATCGGTCCGGATCACCTTATCCAGGCGACCGCGCACGATTCCCCAGCGCGCGCGATAGAGGATCTCGCGCTCGCTTTCCACGCGCCCGGGCTTCCCTCCCCAGAGAATGGCTTCGCTCAGGCGGGCCAGGTCGCTCCGCACGTAGTTCTGGACCAGGGGACGCACCTCAGCCCAGGCGGCTTCTCGAAGAGAGATCTCCCCCGGAACATCCGTCCAGGTGCGTTCGGGGACCATCTGCTCGATAAGGCGCGTCAGCACCTGCTCCCACGGCTCCGATCCATCGTACTCCTGGCAGAAGCGATGCACAAGACGCCCCCGGAGCGGAGGAGAGAGGTGCACCGGTTCTGCGGCCGGCTCCCCCGTTGGCGCGGTGTCCTCGTACTCATCCCAAACGGGGAGATCGAGCACGCTCTCGTAGTAGAACTGCAAGGGGCAGCGGTTGAGGGCGAGCAGACGTGTGACGGCCACGGACAAGAGGCCTTCGACGGGCTCCGGCACCAGAGGAGCCAGCCGTCCCATGAGGCGCTGCAACTGCTGCTGCTCGGCTTCCGAGAGCGGAGGCAGAAGAGAGGGCGGAAGAGGCTCTCCGCGCTCGAGCGCAGGATAGCGGGCGATGAGCGTCTGCCGAGCGACTGCTGCTCCTTCGAGCGCTTCCCCTCGGCCCACGCGGAGCCGCACGCGAAGGCCGTTCCAGGTGTAGACGTCCGGCAGAGCCTCAGTCTCCGGCAGCTCCAGGACGCGCACGATCCAATCGAGCCAGCTCGTTCCCGGAACGGGGAGATCCTCTGACGAAGAATCCCCGGAGCGGAGCCGCTCGCTCGCTCCGGAGAGGATGAGGCGATCCTGAGCCCGCGTCATGGCGACAAACAGCAGGCGCTGATTCTCGAAATGCTCCCGCAGTCGCAGGAAGCGCAGCACGCGCTGTCGCGTCCACGTCTCATGCAGCCGTCCCCGGCGATCCGGGATTTTCAGCCCCAGGCCCGCCGCGCGATCGAAAACCAGAGGCGGAGCGTCTCGCCGGAAGGGACGGGAGAGATCAGGCAGCACGACGATGGGGAATTCCAGGCCCTTGGCCTTATGCACGGTCAGGAGTCGAACGGCATCGGCCGCCTCGGTGGTCAGCGGAGCTTCGCTCTCCTCGGCGATCTCGGCGAACTGTCGCACGAAAGTCAGGAAATCGCTCAGAACGTGCGGCCCGCCCGCTTCGAACCCTCGGGCCAGCTCGATGAGCTTCCGGATATTGGCCACGCGCTGATGACCATCGAAGGCCGTCGCCTGAATGGCCTCAAAGTGCGTGAGGGCCAGGATCTCCTCAAGCAGCTCGACCAGCGAGAGGCGATTCCGCAGACGCAACAAGTGCTGGAGCACGTCGGCCGCGCGCGCAACGCGCGGTCGCTCTTGCGGAGAGATCCCCGGCACGCGCTCATGCTCCCGCAGCTCGGTGAGCAAAGGATGCGGATCGAGCCATCCTTCTGCGCGCGCTTCCGCGGCCTGACGCAGCCAAAAGAGCGCTTCATCCGAAAGGCCAAACAGCGGCGAGCGCAAGGCGGCCACAAGGGCCACCTCATCGGTCTTGTTCTCCAGAAACTGAAGCAGCGAGAGCAAGTCCTGGATCTCCTCCCGTTCGTAGAATCCGCGTCCGGCGAGCACGTAGTACGGAATCCCGCGCTCGCGCAGGGCGTGTTCGTAGATCTTCACGTCGGTCATCGCGCGAAAGAGCAGCGCGATGTCCCCGTAGCGGGCCGGGCGCAGATTCCCTTCGGCGTCCATCACAGGCTCTTGATCTCGCACGAGGCGAAGAAGGCGGTCGGCCAGACGCTCCGCTTCCCAGCGGCGCGCCTGTTCCCTCTCTCGAACGTGCGGGCCGATCTCTAGCAGCAGCTCGACGGGCGTCTCGACTCCTCCCCGACGGTGCGCAGTCATGGGCGCAAAGGGCGTCCGCCCCAGCTCCTGCAGAGGATAGTCCTCCCATGCTTCGGAGGACTCGTCCAGGCGCAGAAGGCGACTGAAGAATTCGTTGAAGAACCGCACCAGGGGCTCCGTGCTCCGGAAATTCGTCTGCAGCTCAATCTGCGCCCCCCCGCGCTCGACGATCTCGCGCTGAGCGCTCAGGAAGACCTCGACCGCTGCTCCGCGAAAGTTATAGATGGACTGCTTGGCATCGCCGACCAGAAAGAGATGAGGCTGCTCTTCCCCTCCCCGCAAGAGATCGAGGATCTCCTTCTGCAAGGCATTCGTATCCTGGAATTCGTCCACAAGAAGATGGCGGATCTGTCGCCGATAGGAGGCGGCAATGGCGGGGGAGGTGCGAAGCACCTGGCGCGCTTTCCATTGCAGGTCTTCGTAATCCAGAGCGTTGCGCTCTCGCTTGAACTGCTCGTAGCGCGCCTCCACCTCGTGCATCAGCTCGCCCAGTGCCGCGAGGACCTCGCCGGCGCACACATCGTAGAACGTCCACTCCAGCTCCTCAAGGCACGTCTCGACTTCGGAGACGTGCGAACTCACGCGCCCGCGCCTGGAGACACGCGCTTTTCGAAGCTCCTGCAGGCACTCTTCAAAGATTGGAGCGTCTTCGATTCGCGGATCCATGCGCAGCAGCGGTCCGTAGAGGCGAAACGCGCGCTCGAAGGCCTGAATCTGCTCGGCTATCTGCGGGGTCGGCTCCGGGAAGGCGATCAGGCGCTCGGCCGCTTCCTCCCACCGCGCGACGGCAGCATGATAGTCGTCGAGCGTGCGTCGGCTCTTTTCGGTCAGCGCGAGGACGTCGGCCCAGGACTGCCCCAGAGCGCGCAGCGTCGCGTAGAGCTGGGTGAGGACTTCGCAGAGTCCGCGTCGCGAGTAGCCGATGACCAGGCGCCCGATGATCTCTTGCTGGGCATCAATTCGCTCCTGAACGACCTCAGCGACCGCTCGTGCGAGCAGCATACGAGAGGCGAACTCATCAAGGATCACGAATTCCGGATCTACGCGCGCCTCTACCGGATGGGCGCGCAAAAGGCGCGCGCAGAATCCGTGAATGGTGGAGATGGCCGCCGTCTCGACCTGTCGCGCCAGCTCGCGCCATCGAGGCGCGGGATCGCGCTCGGCCAGCGCCCGGAGAGCCTGTCGGAGTTTCGTCTTCATCTCGCGCGCCGCCCGGTTGGTGAACGTCACGGCGACGATCTCCTCCAGGCTCGCGTCGCCCCGCTCGAGAATATACTGCACGCGCTCGACAAGCACGCGCGTCTTTCCGGCTCCGGGGCCAGCCGTCACGACAAGCGACCGATCGAGCGTCTGAACGGCTTCGCGTTGAGCAGGCGTGAGCTGATCGCGGTTCATCGGTGCTCTCCGGAGGTCTCCGGGAGAGAAGGGGCCTTGTACCGACAGACGATGCGGAAATCGCATCGGGGGCAGCAGGCCTCATTTTTGGGAAGGACGCGAAAATCCCCCCGACGCATGCCCTCCACGTACTGCCAGGCGAAGCGCTCCGCTTGCGCCAGATGCTCCTGCCACGCGGACGTCGCGAGCGAAGCGCGCGCGCGCCCGCTGATGGCGGTCAGCTCGGCGAACTCCTCCCGGTAAAGCCCCCGAGTCCGTTTTCCCGTTCGGACCGAATAATACCCCCCGCCGATGACCTCCTCCCCCGGCTTCAGGAACAGATGCTGCAGGGCGCGAATGTAGAGGGGGATCTGCAAATCGCTTCCTTCCTCCATCTCCTCGACCGAGGCTCCCTCCCCCGACTTGTAATCGTAGACGATATAGCGTCCATCAGCGGAGCGATCCACGCGATCAATGCGCCCGCGAATTTGAATCCGGTCCTCTGTGAGACCGGTTCGCGAGGCGCCGGGGCGCCGCAGAACGAGCGGCTCCCTTCGAGAGTCGGGATGGCAGCGCTCCTTCTCTCCCGGACTCATGCCGAATCCCAGCTCCAGCCAGTGAGGATGCATGCGTCCGCCGGTCTGCTGTTGATACTGGATCTCGGCATCCAGGAATCGGATCACGGTATCGAGGATCTCGGCCTTCTCTAGCTCCCAGAGTGCGCGATTCAAGGGCAGCGCTTTCTGTTCGTACTCGGAGAAGATGCGCTCGGCCACCTGTCGCATCTCCTCGCGATACTCGTGACGCCGTTCTGGTCTGAGGGGCCCCCGCATGTGCCGCTCGAAGAAACTCTGCAAGATGGCATGCAGGAGATACCCGCGATCCAGAGCGACGAGATCCAGCGACGCCTCCTCCCGTTTCTCCAGACGGAGCACGCGCTGACAGAAGAACTGGAACGGGCATCGTCCATAGGTGTTCAACTGGCTCGGAGAGTAGAGGCGCGCGGGACCGAAACGTCTGCGCAGATGATGGCCGAGTGCCGGATCGGTGAGCACGCCGGTGAACGGTCCCCATTCGCCCTGTTCTCGTCGCCGCTCGATCTGCACGCGCTCCAGGAGCCCGCGCTCGATCCACCCCGCGCGCAGGGCCTCAGTGTAAAGATGCAGCACAAGCGCATCATCGGACGTCGTCTGGTAGAGGCTCGCCAGCAGCGCTCGCCGCCCATCGGCCGCCGAGGCGATGGCGCGTACGTCATAGGTCGTCGGTTCGACCTCGCGTATCGGGATGAGGCTCACTCTCTCCCCCCCATCGTGAAGCGAGGAATAAACCCGTCGGACTTCTTCCAGAAAAGGCGAAGGCACGGTCTCTTCTCCGGTGGCCTCGGCGCGGGGATAGCTCAGACAGAGGCGTTCGGTCGCCTGGCAGAGAGCGTGATAGAAGAAGTGCGCCTCCTTGGCTGCGAATCGGCGGGGCGAGAGATCTTCCAGAAAGAGGCCCGCGCGCGCGAGGGCTTCGCGTTCGGCGGCCGGATAGATCCAATCGCTTTCGGGAGCGCGGGGGAATCCTCCTTCGATGAGGCCCGGCACGAAGATGACGCGAAAGGCCAGACCGCGCGCCTGCGTGGCTTCCAGAAGGCGCACGCCCGAAGCTTGAGCGCGTTCGCGGCGAAACTCCGACGACTGAAGCCACGCCGTGAGCAGATCGCGAAACTGGCTGACGGTGAGCGGTCTTTGGAACAGGGCGCGAGCGACGTCCGAGGAGATCCCCCCCCACGGCTCGGCCGCTGCGTTCGCCTCGGCTGCGGGCGTGCGCTCGGCGAGCTGCCGCAGGCTCTCCAGGCATTCGTCCAGAGCCCGCCATCCCCGCAGATCGCGCGCGAGCCGAGACAGAGCCGTCTCATCCGATCCCGCCGTCTCCAACTCCCGCATCAAGCTCTCGGGCAAGCCGAAGGCCGCCAGAGCGCGCCGGAATCCCTCCAGCAGATCGGCCAGACTCCCCTCTTCGGGAATGTGCGCGAGCGCGCGCCGCATCCCGTCTATGGCGTCCAGCGCCGCTTCCAGAGCCCGCTCTCCACGCTGCAATCGCGCCAGCTCCTGCTGAACCTCCTCCAGATCCACAGTCCGCGCCGTGAGCGTGCGCGCCTGATGTTGCTTGAGGCGTTGCATGTCGCGCGCGCGCTTGCGGAAGTCGTGGATGTTCAGATCCGTCCCCACGGCCCGCATCGCGCTCTCGATCGCATCGCGATCCAGCTCGCTGAAAGCCTGCAGATAGTCGTTCTTGAGCAGAGCCACATACGACTGGGTCGCCTCCTGCCCCACCCGCGCGTCGAGGACGCGCAGGGCGGCCTTGACGACCGGAACGTCCGCCAGAGACTCGGTCACATCAAGCGCAACGGGAACGCCCACGCGGGGAAGCTCCTCGGCGAGCGCTCTCACGTACGCGGCGTCGCGCGCGATCACGGCGATCTCCGACGCCCGATACCCCTCATCGTGAATGAGCTGCTTGATCCGACGAGCGATCTCCGCCACCTCCTGAACGAACCCCATGGCCGCCAGGATCTGGATCGGCGGTTCGCCCCGAACGTCTTCTTCTCCTTCCCCATGAGGCGCCCCGAGCGCGAAAAGCTTCCGCCGCAGGGGCCGAAGACGCGGATCTCGAGGGAGCGCCTCCGTCTTCTGCTCGAAAACAACGGACTCGCCGAACGACTGGAAGAAGCCGAGCGTATCCCCGAGCGGCTCCTGGAAGACAGCCGCGTTCTCCGGATCGAAGATAAGGCTCACGAAGGCCTCCGGCACGCGCTCGATGAGATACCGCAGGAGCTTCTTCTGCACAGGTGTGAAATCGAAAAACCCTTCGACCAAAAGGACGCGCGTCGCGCGCAAGGGCAGAGGGAGATCCGGGCGCTCGCGGAAAAGGTCCAGAGCGCGACAGTAAGCCTGATCGGGATCAAGGGCGCCGATCTCCTCCACAGCGCGCGCGTAGGTCGCGTAAATGAGAGCCAGGTCGCGATCGCGAGGATGGGGGTGCGCCGTCCCCAAAACCCACTCGGCGAAGTCCTCGGGGGAGAGATCAGCTCGCTGCAATTCGCCCAGCAGCCGAGCGATCGAACGGGCGCATCCGGGCAGATGCGCGATCTCGTGCACATGCCCGAGCGCGCGCTCCTGTTGCAACAGCCCGAGCAGGCGCTCAAGCAGCGCGATGCGTCCCCCCTCCGGCAGAAGAGGGCGCGTGAGGCCGCTCTCCTGAAGAAGCCATCGCACCAGGCCATCGAAGAGGAAGACGCGCAGCTCCCCACAGGCCGCGAGGTGCTCCCCATCGAGGATGCGACGCACGACGTCTTCCCAGAGAGGGCGCGTCGCGACAAGATAAAGAAAGCTCTGCTCCTGCCCGGCTCGCAGAGCTTCCTGACAGCGCCGGACGAAGGCCTCGCGATTGCGTCCGAGGACCGGCTCGAACCAGATGTGCAGGTGACCCACGGCTCTTCTCCTTCCCTCATTGTATCGCGAATTCCGGCCACTTGCCTAGCCTTTGGCCCGGACGCCTCCCCTATGGCACAATCCCATGTCCATGTCGCGAAGAAGGAGGGAGGAGGGATGCACACGATACCGACGTTTCTGGATGTGCTGGAGGCGCGCGCACTGATTCGCTCCTATTTGCCGCGGACCCCCCTCTACCCCTATGCGGGTTTGAGCGAGCTGCTCGAAGCGGAAGTGTACGTCAAGCATGAGAATCACCAACCGATCGGGGCGTTCAAAGTGCGCGGAGGGGTGAATCTCATCGCGCGCCTGAGCCCGGAGGAACGCCGTCGCGGCGTCATCACGGCTTCGACAGGGAATCACGGGCAGTCCATCGCCTGGGCGGCGCGGCTCTTCGGCGTGCGGGCGCGCGTCGCCGTGCCCGTCGGCAGCAATCCCGATAAGGTGAAGGCCATCGAGCGGCTGGGTGCCGAGATCCTCGTCCACGGGAGAGACTTCGACGAAGCGCGCCAGTACGTCGAGCAACTGGCCGAGCGCGAGGGATATCGCTACATCCATTCGGCGAACGAGCCGCATCTGATCGCCGGCGTGGGAACCATCGGCCTGGAGATCGTCGAGGATCTGCCCGATGTCGAAGTCATCCTGGTGCCCGTGGGCGGGGGCAGCGGGGCTTCGGGCATCGCCCTGGCCGCGCGCACGCTCAATCCCGAGATCGAAGTCATCGGAGTCCAATCCGAGGCCGCTCCGGCCGCCTACCTCTCCTGGCGAGAGGGGCGAGTCGTCACGACCGACTTCATGAACACTTTCGCCGAAGGGCTCGCCACGCGCGTCGGCTTCGAATTGCCCCTGATCCTTTTGCGCCAATATCTGAGCGACTTCATCCTGGTCAGCGATGAGGAGATCCGCCAGGCTATCCTCCTCATGATGGAAGCGACGCACAATCTCGTCGAGGCGGCAGGAGCAGCCCCCCTGGCAGCGGCGCTCAAGATCAAAGACCGATTGCGCGGGCGCAAAGTCGTACTCGATCTCTCCGGAGGAAACATCACGCGGCAGGCCCTGCGCCAACTTCTTGCGGCGTCGTGAGAGCTGCTCTCCGGACCGAAGAGAAAGTGTTGCTTCCGGGATCTTGACAGATGCGACCAGGGCGCGTAGTCTTTGCCATTTACACGCTTTGGAAGACAGGGGGCCAAAGAAGGAGATCATGAGATCATGGCCGAGGAAAGCCAAGCGATCGAAGCCACAACGAGAAGCTACGTGACGGGATTGCGCTGCCGGCTCTGCCGGGCCGCGTATCCGGAACAGCCCCTGGCCATCTGCGAGCAGTGTTTCGGCCCTCTGGAAGTGGAGTACGACTACGAGGCCCTGGCGCGCGTGGTCTCGCGCGCGCGCATCGCTGCGCGCCCGCCGACGATGTGGCGATACCGCGAGCTGCTTCCGCTGAGCGCTCCTCCGCGGGTGGGGACGGAGACCGGATATACGCCTCTTCTTCCCGCTCCGCGACTGGGCGCGGCTCTGGGCTTGAAGAACCTTTACATCAAAAACGATGGGGTGTGCCATCCGACGCTCTCGTTCAAAGATCGCGTCGTCGCCGTCTCTTTGTCGAAAGCCTGCGAATTCGGCTTCGAGATCGTCGGATGTGCTTCAACGGGAAATCTCGCCAACTCTGTCGCTGCCAATGCCGCCCGCGCCGGATTGAAGGCGTACATCTTCATCCCCGAAGTGCTGGAGCAGGCCAAGATCCTCGGCACGCAAATCTATGGCGCGCGCGTGATCGCCATTCGCGGCACCTACGATGATGTCAACCGCCTTTGCAGCGAGATCGTCTACACGCTCAACTGGGGATTGGTCAACGTCAACCTGCGCCCCTTCTACTCGGAGGGCTCCAAGACCGTCGGATTCGAGATCGCCGAACAACTGGGCTGGCGCGCCCCGCAGGCGGTGATCGTTCCGATGGCCGGAGGTTCGTTGCTGACCAAGATCCACAAGGCCTTCATGGAACTACAGCGCCTCGGACTGATCCCCGAAGCGCGCCCCCGATTGTTCGGCGCTCAAGCGCGCGGATGCAATCCGATCGTCGCCGCCGTCAAGGAGGGACAGGAGGAGATTCGCCCGGTGAAGCCGCGCACGATCGCCCACTCGCTGGCCATTGGGGATCCGGCCGATGGGTATTTCGCCGCGCGAGTCATCCGCGAAAGCGGAGGATGGGCCGAGGACGCAAGCGATGAGGAGATTCTGGAAGGCATACGCCTTCTGGCGGAGACCGAAGGGATCTTCACCGAAACAGCCGGAGGAGTGACCGTCGCCGCGGCCAAGAAGCTCGCCGAGCAAGGATACCTCTCTCCGGAAGAGACCGTCGTACTGGCCATCACGGGAAATGGACTCAAGACGATGGAAGCGCTCTCGGCGACGCCTCCGATCACGATTGCGCCCAAGATCACCGACCTGGAGCAATTGCTCCGACAGGGATTCTGAACACGGAGGAGAGGACGAATGAGCGTGACCGTACGAATTCCTCAACCTCTCCGGCGCTTCACGGAGAACCGGGATCTGATCGAGCTTTCCGCTCGAACTGTCGGCGAAGTGCTCGAGCAGTTGGAGAAACAGTATCCGGGGATCACGGAGCGTTTGCGCGAGCCCGATGGGAAGCTCCGACGATTCGTCAACATCTACGTGGACGGGGAGGACATTCGCTTCCTGAGCGGACTGGCGACGGAGCTGAAAGAGGGCACGGAAGTCTCGATCATCCCCGCTATCGCGGGGGGAAATGCACGCTCCCTCACGTGAAACGCTTCCGTCGCCCACGGGCCACGATCGGGGGACTCGGAGAGGAGGTTCGGGGACAGCCCGTCCGGCTCGCGACGGGCTTTCGGTCCCCCTCCTCGGAACGCTTGCTTTCCTGCTGCCCGACATTCTCGCAACCAGCGCGCTCCGTTACAGCTCCAGGGCGTCGGGGATTGACCCCGCGCGCGCCGATGCGATAGTTTCTCCCATGGGGGGGGATGATGAACGAAGAGAGGTATTCGCGGCAGATTCTCTTTCGGGAGATCGGGCGGGCGGGACAAGAGCGGCTGCGCGAGAGCCGTGTCGTCGTCATCGGATGTGGCGCGCTCGGCGCTGCTCACATCGAGATGCTCGCGCGCGCCGGCGTGGGATTCCTTCGGATGGTAGACCGCGACTTCGTCGAAGAGTCGAATCTGCATCGGCAGATCCTCTTCGAAGAGCGCGATGCGACGGAACGGCTCCCGAAGGCCATCGCGTGCGCTCGACACGTCGCCCGCATCAATGCCGACGTGCGCACGGAAGCCGTCGTCGCCGATGTGAATCCCCGTAACGTCGAACGACTGATCGCGGACGTGGACGTGGTTCTGGATGGCACGGATAACTTCGAGACGCGGTATCTGGTGAACGATGCCTGCATCAAGCACGGGAAGCCCTGGGTCTACGGAGCGGCTGTTGGCTCTTATGGACTCACGATGACGATCCGTCCGGGTATCACTCCCTGCCTGCGATGCCTCTTCGAGAAGATCCCCCCGCCGGGCTCCTCCCCGACCTGTGACACAGCGGGCGTCATCCTGCCCATCATCTTGATGATCGCCTCGATCCAGGTGGCCGAGACGCTCAAGCTGCTCACCGGACGCTTCGAAAAGCTGCACGGGGGATTGATCCAGGTGGATGCCTGGGAGATGTCTTTTCACCGGGTGAGCCTGCAAGGCCTCCGCGAGCGGACCGACTGCCCCGCCTGCCACCATCGGCGTTTCGAGTTCCTGGAAGCGGGGGCGCGACACGCGGCCCTCACGCTCTGCGGGCGCAACGCCGTGCATATCTCCAGTCCCGGCGAGGTCTCCCTCGATCTCGGAGAGATCGCCGAACGCTTGAGACCGCTTGGGGAGGTGACGCTCAAAGAGTTTCTCCTCATCTTCCGCGTCAACGGATACGAGCTGAACCTCTTCCCCGACGGACACTGCATCATCAAGGGCACCGAAGACATGGCCCTGGCTCGAAGCCTCTACGCCCGATACATCGGCATGTGAGAGCGCCGACGGAGAAAATCTTCGCTTCTTCTTGTCCTCTCTCTGCGCCCGAGCGTATCATATCGCCGCAATGAATCCCGCATTCAGGAGGCGAAAGATGGGAAGACGATGGAGCTCAGGAGGACTGGTCCTTCTCCTCACCTTTGCCGCGCACGCTCAAACGCTTCGGCTTCTCCCGGAGAACGAGTACCGGGCTCTGGTCAACGAGATCTCCGGCGACATTGCCTATGAGCATATTCGCTACTTCACTCTTTTTCACCGGCCGCGAGGGGGAACCGAAGGATTGATGCGCGTGGCCGAGTACACGGCCGAGAAAGCGCGTCAGTATGGTCTACAAGATGTGCGGGTGATCCGGCAAAACTATCCTCTGGAAGCGTGGAGCGTTCGAAGGGCGGAGTTGTGGATGGTCACGCCAGAAGAGCAGCGTCTGGCCGACTTCCTTCAAGCGCACGTACATCTGGCCGATAACAGCCGTTCGGCCGATGTGCTGGCCGAATTGGTGGATGTGGGAGCAGGACTGACGGAAGCCGACTATGCGGGGAAAGATGTCCGGGGGAAGATCGTTCTCGCCTACGGGGCCCTGGACCGCGTCATGGAAGAGGCCGTATGGAAGCGCGGGGCTCTGGGCATCGTCTATTATCCCGATCCCACGGCGACCGAATATCCGCTCAACAGCATCAACTTCCCCGATCAGATCCGATGGGTTCGCATCCCCCTCCGAAGCGCCGACGGCAAGGAAGGGACATTCGCCTTCTCGCTCTCGCTGCGGCAGGGATTGGCGTTACGCCGCCAGCTCGCTCAGGGGCCGGTCACGGTGCGCGCGCGCATCGAGGCCGAAGTGCACCCCGAGAAATGGCAGGTCATGGTTGAGGGATTCATCCGGGGGACGGAGATCGCCGATCAGGACGTCGTCCTCACGGCGCATCTGCAGGAGGAGAAGTTCTCGGCCAATGACGATGCGAGCGGATGCGCGGGTCTTCTGGAGATCGCCCGCGCGCTCACGAAGCTGATCTCCGAGGGGAAGCTGCTGCGACCCCGACGCAATCTGCGCTTCTGGTGGGTGACCGAGATCTCCAGCGAGCGTCAGTACTTCGCCGAGCATCCGGAGGAGCCGCGCCGCATGCTCGTCAACATTAACCTGGATATGATCGGCGCCAATCAGGGGCAAGATCTCTTGCGCGTCCAAAATATCACGCGCGTGCCGTTCTCGCGCAGTCACTTTCTGACCGATGTCGCCGAACACGTCGTCGAGTTCGTCGTCGCCGGGAATACGGGACACCTGGCGCAATTTCAGGCCGGATCGCCCGTCCCTTATCCCAAGCCGATTCTGGCGCATCTGGGGACGCGCCATCGCTACAACGCGCAGATGATCCCCTTTCACAATAACACCGATCACATGACGTTCACCGAAGCTCCGATCGGCGTTCCGGGAATCACGTTCACGAATTGGCCGGACAACTACATCCACACGACGGACGATGATCTCTGGAACATTGATCGCACGCAGCTTCAGCGCAATACGTTCGCGGCCGCAGCGATCGCTTACTTCATCGCCTCGCTGGACGAGAGACGCGGGCGTCTTCTGGCGACGGAAGTCTACACGCGCGCGCTCGAGCGGCTGGCCTTCGATCAACGCATCGCCTTTGATCTCGTGCAGCATGAGCCGGACAAAGCGTTCGCCTTCGATCGCGCGCGGAATCAGATCCTTCAAGCCGGATGGCGCGAGCGCACGGCCTTGCAATCCATCCTCCGTCCGGTCCCGGAGGTTCGCGCTCTGGTCGAGCGCTTGCTGGAGATGCTCGCCGAGAAGGAAGCGGCGGCTCTCTGGGACCTCGAACGCTATTATCTGACCATCACGGGACAGGCGCGCGTCCCGTCCCTGGCGCTTTCTCCCCAGTATCGGGAGCTGGCGCAGAAAGTTCCGATCCTCGCAGCTGGGCCCGCCGAATTCCTGGAGCGGCGCGGTCGCGTTCAGAACGTGGAGGGGCTGCATCCCCTGATGGCCTTCGAAGTGCTCAACTTCATTGATGGCTCGCGATCGGTCTGGGACATTTACAACGCCGTGGATGCCGAAGCGCGCCGTGCCGGTGCCCACTATTACGGAACAGTGACGCCGGAACGCGTCGCGCAGTACGTCAACAACCTCATCGAGGCTGGACTCGTGCGATGGAAATGACGCACGGAAAAGTCCGCGCCCGCAGGCCGGAGAAAAGAGCCCGGGGCCCACGCCTCCTTGAGCCGCGGCACGAAGGGGGCCCGCGCCCCGGGTTATTCTCGGTCGCCCGTCCCGTTTGGGCTAAAACTCGGCTTGATCGTCGAACGGCTCTTGGCTAAAATACACCCTGCTATGCAGCGAAGATTCGGCGGTCAGCGCACCGACCGATTCTCCGCACGCAGCCGGTGGCGGCGTAGCTCAGGTGGTTAGAGCGAGGGATTCATAACCCCTAGGTCGCAGGTTCGAGTCCTGCCGCCGCTACCATTTTTTTGTGCCTGAGAGAGAGGGGATGACGGCGCTGCTCGCACTCGTCGTTTGGCTTTTTCTTCCCCCGGTCGGGCAGACGGCTCGACGCGAAGAGCAAATCAAGGACCTTCTGAAAAAGAGCGATCTGGTTGTTGTCGCTGTGGCCGAGACGTATCATCAGGTCCTGGATCGGATCAAATACCAGCGGGAGCGGGAGCGCGGTCCGGTTCTTGATCCGCTTCGGGCCGAAAGATACACGCTGGGCATTCTCTACCAGATGACCGTACGCGAGGTGATCTATCGGGACCCCGAGCGCGCTCGGGAAGGAGCGCTTGTGGGGCAACCGGGCGAAAAGCTTCTCATTTACGTGCCGGGCCGGCTGGCCGATCCGCGCGAGTTCGGGAAAGCGGCCTTTTTGCCCGGAGGTGAATATCTGCTCTTTTTGAAAGAAGCGCGGCTGGAGCCCAAAGACTTCCCGCAGGCGGCGCAACGGATATCAGGGGCTCCGCCCCACGAATGGCCTCCGTTTCCGGATCCGCGACGGATCTATTACACGCCGGTGCGCGATCCTTTCGCGACGCTTCTTCTGGAAGGCGCCTGGAGGGATTTTCTCCTGCACACGCGCGCCGTGGTGCGCGCGCACGCCCCGGGCCGCCACTAGCGAGCTCTCTCCACACGCGAAGGAAAGCCTCTTGACGGCTCGGACCGGCTGCGAACAAACCACCCCTTGGGACAAGGGATCTCAGCACAACTTCGACGGGCGACTTCTTGGTTCCTCGTGGAGCGACTCTCGGCCTGATGATTGGTGGGGGGGGATGGGGAGACCTGAAAAAGCCCGCAAGCTCCATCTTGCAAACCGGCAGAGCGTATGCTACCTTCTCAAGCCTTTGTGAAAACACCCTACGAGGAGAGAGGGCGTTTCGATGCTTGAGCCAACGCAGGTCATAATACTCACGACCCTTTTGGGCGTGATGGGGTTGGGATTTGCTGCTCTCACCTACGTGCAAGTCGTCCGGCAGCCCGCCGGAGAAGGGATCATGATCGAGATCTCTAACGCCATTCACGAGGGGGCCATGGTCTTTCTGAAGCGCGAGTACAAGATTCTGGCGCTCTTCATCCTCGTGGTGGCGCTCAGCATCTTCTTCGGCTTGCCGGAGGGGGATAAGACGGCCTTCTCTTTTGTGCTGGGGGCTTTGTGTTCTCTTCTGGCCGGCTTCTTTGGGATGAAGGCGGCCACGCGGGCGAACGTACGCACGGCGGAAGCGGCTCGGCGAGCCGGGCAGCGAGCGGCGTTGATGGTCGCCTTCAGCGGAGGCGCCGTCATGGGCTTGTCCGTGGCGAGCCTGGGGCTGGTCGGAACAGGCTTCCTGCTTTACCTCTACATGCGGCTTCTGGGCTTTCCCCCGGATAAGACGGCGACCATCATCAGCGGTTTCGCCATGGGGGCCAGCTCCATCGCCCTCTTCGCGCGCGTCGGGGGAGGGATCTATACGAAGACGGCCGATGTGGGCGCGGATCTGGTGGGCAAAGTGGAAGTGGGCATCCCCGAAGATGATCCGCGCAATCCGGCGACGATCGCCGACAATGTGGGGGATAATGTGGGAGACGTGGCCGGCATGGGAGCCGATCTCTTCGAATCCTATGTCGGCTCGATCATCGCGACCATCACGATTGCCGCGACGGCTCCGATGCCGGGGAATCGGCTCTCGTGGATGGTCTTGCCGCTTCTGGTCGCGGCTGTAGGGATGCTCGGTTCGCTTGTGAGCCTGGGATTGGTTCGCCTCTTGAAGAAGGCCGATCCGGCCACGGTACTCAGAACAGCCACGGCTTTGGCCGCCCTGCTCATGCTTGCCGGAGCGCTCGCAGTGATCGTATGGCTGGATCTGGATTTCCCGGAGAGTCCGGTCTACTACGGTCCCTTCTGGGCTCTGGCCAGCGGGACATGTGTGGGCTTGCTCATTGGCTATGTCACCGAGTACTACACGGCGAAAAAGCCCATTCTGGAAGTCGCCCGTGCGGCAACAACGGGCGCGGCCACCAATATCATCACGGGCTTTGCGGTAGGGATGAGGTCCACGGTGCTGCCGGTTCTGGGAATTTGCCTGGCGATTCTGCTCTCCTACATGGTCGCAGGGCTCTATGGGATTGGCCTCTCGGCTGTCGGCATGCTGGCGACAATCGGCCTGGTGATGTCTGTGGACGCCTATGGCCCTATCGCCGACAACGCCGGGGGGATTTCGGAGATGAGCCGCCTGGGTCCAGAGGTCCGGCGGATCACCGACGGCCTGGATGCGCTGGGGAATACGACAGCGGCCGTTGGAAAAGGTTTCGCCATTGGGTCGGCGGCTCTGACCGCGCTGGCTCTCTTTTCGGCCTACAAGAGCGCGGCGCGTATTCCGACGATTGATCTGACGAACGTCTCGGTCGTCATCGGGCTTTTCATCGGAGGCATTATCCCCTTTTTCATCGCCGCCTCGACGATGGCCTCAGTCGGACGCGCCGCCTTCAAGATGGTGGAGGAAGTGCGCCGTCAGTTCCGCGAAATCAAAGGGCTCATGGAGGGGAAAGCCAAACCCGACACAGCTCGCTGCATTGACATTTCCACGATCGCGGCCCTTCGAGAGATGATCGTCCCCGGAGTGACGGCGGTTCTGGCCCCTGTGGCTGTGGGGTTTGTTCTCGGGAAAGAAGCGCTGGGAGGGATGCTGGCCGGCGCTATGGTGAGCGGCGTGATGCTGGCTCTGCTGATGGCGAATGCCGGAGGAGCGTGGGACAACGCCAAGAAGCATATCGAGAAGGGGGAGCTGGGTGGCAAAGGAAGCGAAGCGCACAAAGCTGCCGTCGTGGGCGACACCGTAGGAGATCCCTTCAAGGACACGGCCGGACCTTCGATGAATATCCTCATCAAGCTCATGTCTATTGTGAGCCTGGTCATCGCTCCCGTTCTCGGGTCGGGGATCTCGTTTTGAGCAGAGGGAAGGGGGCGTTATGCTGATCTGCACAGCCCAAGAGGAGGTCTGAGGATGAGCCGATCGCGAGGTCTGGCCAGTCCGCTGCCTCTTCTGGGGCTGCTTCTGATTCTCATTTCGGCCTCCGTTCACTGGCGGGCGCGCCTTGAAGAAGACAAGTCCGCTCCGGAACCGCAAGCACCATCTGTTTCTCAGGTGATCCCCAGCGCAGAGGAGGAGATCACTCCGGAGGATCTGCAGAAGCCGGCGCTCACCTTCCTGGCGACAGCCTATGCGCTGCCCGGGCAGACGGCTTCGGGAGAAGAAGTACGTATCGGGATTGTGGCCGCAGATCCCAAAGTTTTGCCCCTGGGTTCGATCATCCACGTGCGCGCCGGGCGATACTCGGGGATCTACAGAGTGCTCGACACCGGAGAAGACATTCAGGGGCGAAGGCTGGATATCTGGATGCCGAGCGTGGAAGAAGCGCGCGCTTTTGGTGTTCGTCGTGTTCAGGTGCGCATCCTGCGCTGGGGCGGATCTTCCCCGGGCACCAGTGAACGGCAAAATCTCAACTGAGATCTTCATCCACGCGATACCGATTTCGCCATTCGGCCAGAAGGCCGCGATTCCACGTCGAGAGGCGGCCAAACGCGTGGGTGCCCAGCGCCAATCCGTCCAGGCGTGAACTCTGGCATTGCGGGCACTGTTTATACAGGCCCCGATGGGCGCGCCCGCACTCCATACAGAGCGTGAACTCCGGAGCGACGAGAATCCCCGCCGAATGCGTCTGGTAAAAGGCGCGAGAGATCAAGGCCACCAGGGGCTCCACAGCAGTCGCTCTCTCGCTCAGCCAGATGGGTGTCGCGACGCCCAAAAGCCCAAGATCGTGGAGTAAGCCTTCGATGCGCACTCGCTCCAGAGCGCGCACCGGGGCCTGGGGGAGGACCTTGAAGGGACGGCTGTAGTACACGTCTCCTTTGTCCGGATCGCCGGAGACGACCTCGGCCGCGCGCGCCGAAAACGGCGAACGCAGATCCAGGCGCGCCAATCGGTAGGCCGCCAGCTCGTCGGCCGAATCCGCCAGGACGAATCGAACCTTATGCTTGGCGCTCAAGCGCTCGGCTTCGTGCACTAGATGGGTCGCGATGCGAAGAGCCATCTCCACGGCCGTGTCGGACTCATGCAGATGCTGTCCGGTGAGCAACCACACCACCTCGTCCATCCCGAAGGGGCAGATCAGATGCGTCGTCCAGGTGAGCTTCAGAAACGCCATCTCCGGGCGGCGCATGGCCAGAAGGGCCAGCGGTCCGCTCTCTCCAAGAGCCATCAACTTCTCCAGGAAGATGCGCTTTTCCAGATGCGCCTGAGCGATCAGCTCCATGACCTCCGTGAGGTCTTGCAGCAAGGCGACCACATCGCCCTGAGCGCGATACCCCAGGCGGGGGAGGTTCAGGGCGATGGCTTGAAGTATGGCCGTACGCCACCGCCAGGTCCCGGCGCGTTCATGGTCGGACTGGAACAGGATGCCGAATCGCGAGAAGAAACTCCCTCGCTCATCGCGATCGAAGACGATCCGAATCCCCCCCTGATGCGCCAGAGCCAGCGAGAGCAGATCGAGGAATTCGCGATGCCCTTCGATGGTGGGGAAGCGATCGGTCAGATGCAGCACCAGACGCGGCGTGAGGAAGGGACGCCCTTCGGCATCGCCCTCCAGATAAACCTCCAGGAGCTGGTGCAGGAACCGGCGCGCGCTCTCGGCGTAGGCGACGTAGGTCTCCCCGGTCTCCTCTCCGTGAGGACCCAGAGCCGGACGCTCGGCCAGATAAGCCGGCACATCCCAATCCAGGTGCACTTCGCACAGAAGGACCTGACCCCCGCGCGCGACAGCCGGAGCCGAGAGTTCGAACATCACAGCTTGCGCCAACTGCCGCAGGTCCCGATCCGGCATGCCCGCCAGATATGGCGCCAGAGCGACGTTGAGGCTATCCCAGATGACCGGCCCGGCCAGATAGCCCTGCAGAGCAGCCGAGAACTTCACCAGGTGCGCCAGAAGCACCTCCGGGTGTCGCGCCGGACGCGCGCGCGCGAAGCCTCCGGGCAGAAGGATGCCCTGACGCTTCAGATAATCCAGCGAGCTGGCCAGCGCATAGGGACGGTCCACCGCTCCCAGATCCTGAATGTGAATCACTCCCTGAAGATGCGCTTCCGCAACCGCTTCGGAGAAGACCTCTCGAATGGCATACTCCCGCTTGATCGCCTCGGCCAGCAGGAGACTTGTCCCCTCCGGCCCCTGCGGGGGCGCGCTCACCTCGCGCGCGCTCTGCCGAATAATGCGATCCGCATCGTACAGGGGAACTCCCAGCCGCGAGTGCGCCTGATGCGCCGCCTCCAGCCCATGCTCCAGAAGCTTTACGTTCACCAGCTCGCGGATGAGCGAGGAGCTGAGCGTGCGAATCCCGGCCCGGGTGATGGCCTCAGTGACCTCGTGGCTAATTCGGGTCGCCTGCTCGGCATCCACGTGCGCTTCGCGAACCAGAGCCTCCACAATGCGCTGAGGATCGAATCGGACGACCTGCTCATCCGAGCGGCGGACGTACAGCTCCGGTCGGGATTCGGCGCTCTGCTCCATCGGCCACGATCCCTCCTGCTCTATAGATTCAACCGGGCACAAACGCTCGCCTCTTCCTCCCTGTGGCCGTTCATCCTATCCCAAAACGGATTTCGATTCAAGAGAGCAGCCGACTATAATAAGGCCTGATGTCCGAGGAACGCGCCGAAAACAGAGGCACGCTTCCCGCACTCCGGAGGCGTGACGCCGGGAGAAAGAGTCTATGAACGTACGGGTACGTTTCGCGCCCAGCCCGACAGGCCAGCTCCATGTGGGCAACGTGCGGACGGCACTCTACAATTGGCTCTTCGCGCGGCAGCATGGGGGCGCTTTCATTCTCCGGCTGGAAGATACAGACGTAGAACGCTCGCGCCGGGAGTATGAGGAGCAGATTCTGGAAGGCCTGCGCTGGCTCGGTCTGGACTGGGACGAAGGACCCGATGTCGGGGGCGATTTCGGTCCGTATCGGCAGAGCGAACGCCTGGAGATCTATCGGGAGTACGCGCATCGTCTGCTCCAGGCCGGATGGGCCTATCGGTGCTTCTGTAGCGAAGAGGACCTGCAGCGAGACCGCGCGCGCGCCCGAGCTGAGGGACGCCCCTATCGGTACTCAGGACGCTGCCGCAATCTCCCCGACGCGGAGGCGCGCGCCCAAGCCGGGCTTCCCCACACGCTCCGCTTCCGCGTGCGCCCGGGGCGCATCGCCTGGGAGGACGTCGTGCGCGGTCCCATTCAGTGGAACACCGAAGTTATCGGAGACTTCGTGATCCTGAAATCCGACGGATGGCCCGTCTACAACTTCGCTGTCGTCGTGGATGACGTGCTCATGCGCATCACGCATGTCATTCGCGGCGATGGGCACCTGCCCAACACGCCCCGCCAGCTTCTGCTCTACGAAGCTCTGGAAGCGACGCCTCCGGTCTTCGCCCATCTTTCGACCATTCTGGGGTCGGATGGCACCAAGCTCTCCAAGCGACATGGCGCGACAGCGCTCGGCGAGTTTCGCGAGCACGGGTACCTGCCCGAAGCGCTCCTCAACTTCCTGGCGCTTCTCGGATGGTCTCCTCCGGAAGGGGTGGGCGAGGTTCTCTCGAAAGACCGTCTGCTGCAGCTTTTCTCTCTGGAGAAGGTCTCCAAGGCGCCGGCCCTCTTCGATCTGCAGAAGCTCAACTGGATGAATCGAATGTATCTGAAGGCCAAGCCGCTTGAGGAAGTCGCGGCGGCCGTGATCCCCTATCTGCAACACGCGGGGCGTCTGCCGGCGTCCGTGGACATGGCGACCCGAGAGTGGCTCCAGCGGGTTGTGGATGCTGTGCTCACCCACCTGGATCATCTCTCGCAGATCGTCGAGCAGACGCGCCTGATTTTCGAATACGATCTCCAGACGGCGCTCACTTATCCCGAAGTGCGCGACGTCCTGCACGATCCAGAGGCTTTGGAGGTCATCGCGCGTCTGGAACGAGCGCTGGCCGATGTCCCCCAGGTGACCACGGAAACGTTTCGCGCGGCGGCCGCTCGCGTCCGGCAAGAGACGGGGCGCAGCGGGCGTGCGCTCTTTCATCCCATCCGCATTGCGCTCACGGGCTGTCCCTCAGGCCCGGAGTTAGATAAGCTCGTCCCAATTTACGAGATCGGCGCGACGCTCGATCTCCCCCAACCGATCCCTTCTGTGCGCGAACGCCTCCGGATGTTTCTGCAGTGGGCTGAAGGTCAGCGATCGGGATCTTCCCCACCATGAGGTTCTGAGTGGACACCGAACGGCTCTTCTATCGAGGGAATGGCCTTTTGTGCCTGGGCGCCGCAGCGGCCTTGTTCTGGAGTGCTGGTCTTTTCGGCCAACGTACGCTCGAAGGCCCGGCGAAGCTGGATCGGGAGCTGGAGGCGCTGTTGCGCGATCTGGCCGCAGGAGGACCACACTTCGTGCTCCTGGTGAGCTACCTGCCCGTTCTGATCGTGATCTCAGTGATGCTCGCTTTCTACCTGTACCTTCACCGTCGGGCTCGGTATCTCTCGCTTCTCGCCCTTCTGTCGGGAATACTCCTGAGCGGACTCCTTCTGATGCGCCAGATCGCCAGTTATCAGTTGACCTCGCTGGCTCTCCAATACGTCGCGACGACCCAATATACGGCGCGAGGGGAGCTGTTTCAAGAGGCCCGTCGCTTACTAGATCTTTATCTTCTGCACGGGCTGCTGGTCAGTCGCACGAGCATTGTGGCCTACGCCCTCTACGGTTTTCTCTTTCAAAAGAGCCGGAGCCTTTTGGAAGTCCTGACGGGATACCTCTTCCTGCTGAGCGCTCTGGCGCTTCTGGTCGAACACGTATTGACGGCCGCCGGGAGGCCGCCGGATCTGCCGATGGCCTCCGGTCTCTCGGCCCTCGCTTTCGTCCTGGCCGCCGGTGTGCTCTTTCGCGCCCGATCTGAGCAAGAGGATTGACCGACTCGGCATCGCGTCGGACTCGCCCGCTTTGAACCGGCTCGCCTCAGAAGGCTTCTTTTCTGCGCCTATACGGGCCCCAAGCGCGCTCGGGGCGCCTTGCTTGACAGGCGAACAGCCGGACTCTATAATGGCCCCTTGATCAAGTGGCGCGCATTCAGTGAGTTGAATTGAGGAGGCGGTCAGAAGTGACCAAACAAGACATCGTCAATCGCGTGGCCGAGAAAACAGGTCTGCCCAAAAGCCGGGCCGAAATGGCCGTGGATGCTCTCTTTGAGGCGATGAAGCAAGCGCTGCGAAACGGATACCGGATCGAACTGCGCGGTTTTGGCGTCTTCTCGGTCCGCCCTCGCAAGCGCGGCATCGGACGGAATCCCAAGACGGGAGTCGTCGTTCCGATTCCCGAAGGGAAGACGATTCGTTTCAAACCCAGCAAGGAATTGCGCTGAGCCAACATCGTGAAGGGACGCCCATTTCATCCCGCCGAATTCTCCGCGCCGCCCCAGGTTCTTGCGGTGGAAGAATCCACCCTCTCGCCTCGGCGTCTGTTGCTTCATGCCCTTCTCTTTCTGAGCACGGCGGGGACGACCTTTTTGGCCGGAGCGTTCTTCGCTTTGAGCGAGGCGGAATGGGAAGATTTGGGAACCGCTCTGACCCGTCCGGAGATCCTCTCCAGTGGTCTCTCCTATTCTCTCACCCTCATGACGATTCTGCTGGCGCATGAACTGGGACACTACCTGGCTTGCCGACACTATGGCATCCGGGCGAGTCTCCCCTATTTCATCCCCGCTCCTCCGCTCATCGGCATTGGAACCTTTGGCGCCTTCATTCGCATTCAAGAACCTATTCGCTCGCGCCGAGCCCTCTTTGACATTGGGATTGCCGGTCCGCTCTGTGGATTTGCTTTCGCCTTGCCGGCCGCGGTCGTGGGTCTTTTCTTCGCTGATCCGGCTCCTCCGCTCCCTGTGACCGAAGGGGCGATCACCTTCAATGATCCGGTCCTGTTCATCCTCCTGCAACGGGTCTTCGACCTTCCGGTCATGATTCAGTGGAATCCCGTGCACTTCGCCGCGTGGGTGGGGATGCTGGCGACGAGTTTGAACCTCTTGCCTCTGGGGCAGCTCGATGGGGGGCATATCGCCTATGCCCTCCTTGGGCAGAAGGGCCACCGGTGGATGGGGCGAGGGATTTTCCTGGTGATGATCGTCCTGGCCTTTTACGCCTACACGCGCCATCGGTGGGCCGGATGGTTCATCTACGTGGGACTCACGGGCTTGCTTCTGGGGCTCAGGCACCCTCCGATCGGGGATGAGGACATACCGCTGGATCGCCGGAGAAAGGTTCTCGGTCTCATCGCTCTGATCGTTTTCATTTTGAGCTTCATGCCTTTCCCCATCACGATCACCTGAGACGGGGCGCCCTTTCGAACCATGAGGCGCAGACGGCGACTCGCCTGCTGCATAGGGCTTGTGAGCCTCAGCCTGGCTTTCACCCAGGAGGCGCTGGCTCAGATCACCCTGCGCTCGGATCTGGTTCTGGTACCGGTCGCTGTGAGGGATCGCCAGGGCCATTTTGTACGCGATCTCACGGCGGCGGATTTCGAGATCTACGATAACGGTCAAAAGCAACCGATTGCCTTCTTCTCCACCGAATCTGTGCCGGGCCAGCTCTCCCGTCCTCTGGCTCTGAGCCTCCTGCTGGACGCCAGTGGCAGTATCGCCGCGACCTGGCCGGCCCAGGCCGCGGCTCTCAGAAGCCTGTTCCAGGATCTGGGACTGGATGTTCTAGTGCGTCTCATCCGCTTTCACGAGAGGCCGGAACCGCTCACTGAGGGATTCGTCCGCGAGCGATCGGCCCAAGAGCGCGCACTCGCGCAGCATCGCCCGGTGGGGGGGCAGACGGCCATCTTCGATGCCCTCCTTTTCGCCCTGCAGGAGCTGGCGTCATTGCCGGAGCCTCCTTATCGTCGAGTCATCCTTCTTCTGACAGATGGCCTGGATACAGCCAGCACGGTGAGCCCTGCAGACTGCCTGCGAATGGCCCAGGCTCTCGGGGTGAGCGTGTACGTCATCGTCATCCCCATTTACTCCCCCGTGGAGGGACGATTGCGCCCTCGTCCCATTGCTCCGGGCCTGGCCCAGATCGCCCGCCATACGGGAGGACGCCTCTTCCAGGTCGGCGACGTCCGTCACCTGCTCGATCCGCGCCCCGCGCTTGACCTCACCCCGGTCCTCCAAGATATTGTGCAGGAGCTGGAGAGCCAATACCACATCGGGTATTATGCCCCCGCTTCCTCG
Organism: uncultured Clostridia bacterium; assembly: GCA_964615335.1. Lineage (GTDB taxonomy): Bacteria > Acidobacteriota > Blastocatellia > HR10 > HR10 > HR10. The sequence continues at coordinate 21,033 of CAZTMT010000006.1, read as the reverse complement.
ACCGGCTACCACCGCATTCGCGTCCGGGTGAAGCGTAAGGGGCTTCGCGCGGAATCGGCTCGAAAGGGATATCTCGCCCGAGAGTGACCGTGCGGGCGCCACACTTAATTGGCTGCGCGCTTTCGATCCGCCCTTTTGCACGCATCGAGCACAATTTTTGTCTCTTCTTCCGCACAGGGGGGGTTCCCAAATCGCAGGAATCGCACTATAATTGTGTCGCAACACAAGGAGAGAGAACGTGAGGGGGGGAGACGCACATCGAGAAGAAAAAAGGCATGAATGTTCAGCCGAGGAAGGAGGATCTGGCGAGGAAGGATGACGAATGATCAGGACAATCGCACGGGCTTTGATAAGTGTTTCGGACAAGAGGGGTCTTCTGGAGTTCGCCCAAAGTCTTCATCTTCAAGGAGTTGAGATCATCGCGACCGGAGGCACGGCGGCCCTCCTGCGACAGGCCGAGATCGCCGTTCGCGACGTCTCCGAAGTGACAGGATTCCCCGAGATCCTCAGCGGAAGAGTCAAAACCCTTCATCCGATCCTGCAGGGAGGCATTCTGGCCGCGCGTCATGATCCGGAGCATCAGCATGAGGTCGCGCTCCACGGGCTGCCGCTCATTGATCTGGTGGTCGTGAACCTTTACCCCTTCCTCGCGACGGTGGCTCGCCCGGACCTGACGCTAGAGGAAGCCCTCGAAAACATTGACATCGGGGGGCCGACCTTGATTCGCGCAGCGGCCAAGAACTTTCGGGACGTCACGGTCGTCGTGGACCCATCGGACTACGAGGCCCTTCTTGAAGAGTTGCGCGCACAAGGGGGAGTGAGTCTGGCCACGCGGTTCCGTCTGGCGCAGAAAGCCTTCGCTCACGTCGCCGAATACGACATGGCCATTGCCGACTTCTTCGCGAACCGCCTGAGCCTGAGGGACCAGAGTGTGCATGTGGAGCCCGAGGAGGAGATTCCGGCACATGTGAGCCTGAGACTCCACCGGGAACGGCCGCTTCGCTACGGAGAGAACCCGCATCAGAAGGCGGCTCTCTATCGCATCGCTGAGGACGAACCTGGCCTTGCGGCAGCTCGACAGCTTCAGGGAAAGGAGCTGTCCTTCAACAACTACCTGGACCTGGATGCCGCCTGGGCTCTGGTCGCGGAGTTTTCCGAGCCCGCCTGCGCGATCATCAAACACACCAATCCCTGTGGAGCGGCCATCGGGGAGACACCCGCAGAGGCCTACCGGAAGGCCCTGGCGACCGATCCGATCTCCGCTTTCGGAGGGATCGTGGGCTTCAATCGCCCTGTGGATGCCGAAACGGCGCGCGCGCTGGCCGAGCTGTTCCTGGAAGCCATCATCGCCCCAGGATACGATCCGGAAGCTCTGGCTGTTCTGTCGCAGAAGAAGAACCTGCGGGTGATGCTCATAGACTGGGCACCGCGCACGTCCTCCCCGAACGGGCAGAAGCGATGGGCCCATTACGATCTCAAGCGAATCGCCGGAGGATTTCTGCTGCAAACGCGCGATCAGCTCTCCTGGGATGACGCGCGCCTGCAGGTCGTCACACGTCGCGAGCCGACACCGCAGGAGATGGAAGCGCTCCGTTTCGCCTGGATCGTGTGCAAACACGTCAAATCGAATGCCATCGTCCTGGCTCGGTCGGGTCAACTCATCGGCGTGGGCGCGGGACAAATGAGCCGCGTGGATGCCGTCAAACTCGCAGCGTGGAAGGCTGTGCTTCCGGTAGAGGGCTCTGTGCTGGCCTCGGACGCCTTCTTCCCTTTCCGCGACGGAGTGGACGAAGCGGCACGACAGGGCGTGCGTGCGATCATTCAACCCGGCGGCTCCCGGCGCGATCCCGAGGTCATCGCCGCCGCGGATGAGCACGGCCTGGCTATGGTCTTCACGGGGATCAGGCATTTCAGGCACTAATACATGCTCGCTGAGATCGCACCTGTCAAAAGGGCGATCCGGCGAGCGAAAAATCCCAGGCAGGAGGAGAACACTATGCAACTCGAACAGGAAATCCTCGGCCAGACGACTCAAGCGGTCCCTGAAGCCCCTGCGGCCCCTGAAGCGGCTCCGCCCGCCGCAAAGCCGGCGAAGAAGGCCGCTCGAAAGGCTGCGGCCAAGAAGCCCGCAGCCAAGAAGGCGGCGGCGAAAAAGCCCGCCAAGAAAGCAGCAGCCAAGAAACCGGCCAAGAAGGCGGCCAAAGCGGCAAAGAAAACGACGAAGGCGGCCAAGAAGACAGCCAAAGGGACCAAGGCGAGCGCGAAGAAGTGACCGCTCGCGCTCATGAGAACAGGTGAAGTACGGCCTCTCACCCGGCAGAGCGTTCCGGTGAGAGGTGTTCTCTCCCAATCGGCGAAAAGATTCGCGGTCTGACCTGGTGAAAATGGGAATGCGCGCGTTGTTCCCAGCAGGGGGATGTGTCCCTTTCTCCCCACGATGGGGGATTCGGAAATCGCATCTCCAGGGGACGTGGCCAGAACATGAAGGCCCGATGACGTCAAGCGCGTGTCTTCAGAGGACTGGCCAAAAGCCTCGAGGTCGAGTAAAATTGTCCATGCACGCGGTGGCGAGCATAGCTCAACCCGGTCAGAGCACTTGACTGTGGATCAAGGGGTTGCGGGTTCAAATCCCGCTGCTCGCCCCATTCCCCTTTAACCCGCCTTCAATACCAATTCCGCAACCGGACTTCGATCCCCGATTCGCCCTTGAGCGCGTTGACGAAGACACTGAGGTCCGAATTGCGATAGTGATAGGGATAGACGATCTTCGGGCGAAAGGCCTTCACGCACTCGGCCGCTTCTTCCGGAGGCATCGTGAAGGGGAGGTTCATGCACAGGAACGCCACATCAATCCCCTTGAGGGCCTTGATCTCCGGCACGCATTCGGTATCCCCGGAGATATAGAGGCGCTTTCCGCCCAGCGTGAGGACGTAGCCGTTCCCTCTTCCCTTGGTGTGGTAGAGCTGCCCCGGACTCGGGCCGCGAACGAGATTGTACATGGGAACGGCCTCGACGAGGATCCCATCCACGGTTTTCTTCTCTCCGTTCCGGATGACCTGCGCTTCGCGGATCGTCTCAGCGACAGCAGCGGGAGCGAGGATCACCGTCGTCTCCTTCTTCAACTGGTCCACCATGGTCCGATCCATGTGGTCCGGATGGATGTCAGTGATCAGGATGAGATCGGCCTTGGGCAAGCCCGCATAGTTCCCTCGGCTCCAGGGGTCCACATGGATGACCTTCCCACGAAATTCCAGCATGAGGCTGCCGTGAGTGATCGGCCGGATTCGAAGCTCGCCGGCACCGGTGTGAAGGACGTCCACGGATCTTTCTTGAGACGTCCCGGAGAACGGGCTCGCCCAGATCACGACCATCATCCCGAAGACGGCCCAGAGCGTCCTCTGTCTCATATGTCCTCCCTCCGAAGTGATGTCGCGCACACACAGTGTACGCGCAAGGACAGGGCGAAGCCAAGGCCCGCTCTCGCGGGCGATTGACAGATCTCCGGCCCCTTCCCTAAAATTGCGCCGAAGTCCGGGGAGAGGCCGATGCGCATAGACGATCTGGACACGCCGGCGGTCCTCATTGATCTGGACATCATGGAGCGCAATCTCGCCCGCATGGCTCAGTATTGCCGGCAACATGGACTGGCCCTGCGCCCGCACACGAAGACGCACAAGATTCCGGAGCTGGCTCACCGTCAGATCGCAAGCGGTGCCCGCGGCATCACCGTGGCCAAACTGGGGGAAGCCGAAGTGATGATTCAGGCTGGCCTCACCGATATCCTCATCGCCTATCCCCTGGTCGGTCAGCCGAAGACGGCTCGACTGGCGGCTCTGGCCGAGCGCGCTTCGCTCAAGGTCTCCCTGGATTCCGAAGAAGCGGCTCGCGGCATCTCCCGGAGCGCCCGGGAGCGCGGTGTGCGCATCGGTCTGCTCGTCGAACTGGACGTCGGCTTCCGGCGCTGTGGAGTTGAGCGTGCCGAAGAGGCCGTTTCGCTGGCGCGCTGCATTCAGGACCTTCCGAATGTGGACTTCTGCGGCCTGATGTTCTATCCGGGCCATTTCATGGTGCCCGAGCCGCAGCGGCGAGAGCTTCTGCAGGAGGTCAACGCGCGGCTTCATCGCGTCTACGAAGCTTTTGATCGCGCAGGCCTCCCCTGCGAGATCGTCAGCGGCGGATCAACGCCAACGGCCTGGATCTCCCACGAATTCGCCGGGGTGAACGAGATCCGCCCGGGGATGTACATCTTCAACGATCGCACGATGGTCGGTCTGGGTGTGGCGCGTCCGGAGGATTGCGCCCTCTCGGTGCTCGTGACGGTCGTGAGCACCTCGGTCTCCGGGCGGGCGATCGTGGACGGGGGATCGAAGACGTTCTCCCAGGACCGCTATCGCGCCGGCGATGGCCGCGGCTTCGGCCTTGTGAAAGAGGATCCCGATGCAGAGCTGGAAGCCCTTTCGGAAGAACATGGCCATCTGAACATCGCTCGCTCCTCTCGTCGCTATCGCGTGGGAGAGCGCCTGACGATCATTCCCAACCACGTCTGCGCGGTTCTGAACCTGCATGACGAGGTTTACGGCGTCCGGGGGGATCAGGTGGAAGCCGTCTGGCGCGTCGCCGCGCGAGGTCGCGTCCAATGAACCGAAACGGAGGAAGGGCTGCGACCGTAATCCTCAGTGTGCAGAATCTCTCAGCCCATGCTTAGGAGGGAAGCTATGAGACAAGCCTTTCGCCGACCCTTAGTCGTGATGCTCATGCTGGGGCTCCTGGGCGTGGCCGCCCCAGTCTTCACCCAACAGAAGCTCAAGCTTCTGGACAAAGAGACCTTCCTGGAGATGGAGTCCGTCGGAAACCCCAACATCTCTCCGGACGGACAGCAGATCATTTTCACCCGAACGTGGGTGAACAAGATGCGGGATGAGTATAACAGCAACCTCTGGATCGTGGACGTCGCGGGCACGCGCGTGCGCGAGCTGACATCGGGGAATTGGCGCGACAGCGCCCCCGTGTGGTCCCCGGACGGCAAGCGGATCGCTTTCCTCTCCAATCGAGATGGGACGACGCAAATTCACGTCATGTGGGTGGACACGCGCGAGGTCGCTCAACTGACGCATCTGGAGCGGGCGCCGAGCAACCTCCGCTGGTCTCCTGATGGGAAATACCTGGCCTTCACAATGCTCGTCCCGGACAATGATCCCATCCTGCCGATTAAACTGCCGGAACGTCCGGCGGGAGCCCAATGGGCTCGACCTGCCATCCTGGTGGATCGGCTCACCTGGGCGCGAGATGGCCAGGGACTTCTGCCTCGTGGCTACACGCATGTCTTTGTGATTGACGCGACACTGGGAGGAACTCCGCGTCAGATCACCAGCGGAAAGTACAATCACACGGATCCGGAATGGTCGGCCGATGGACGGACCATCTACGTCTCAGCCATCCGCAAGCCCGACTGGGAATACCTGCGGGGCGATACGGAGATTTACGCCGTAGACCTTCACACGCTCGACATCAAGCCGCTCACCGACCGGAGAGGGCCCGATACGAACCCGACCGTCTCACCCGATGGGCGCTGGATCGCCTACACGGGCTACGATGAGAAGGGCTATACGTTCCACATCTCGAATCTCTATCTGATGGATCGAGAGGGGGGGAATAAGCGTGTCCTGGCGGAGAATCTCCCCAGCTCTCCCACGCAACTGACCTGGGCGCCGGATGGATCGGGCGTTTACTTCCTGGTCGGAGAGAAAGGGACGACGAGCCTCTATTTCGCTTCGCTTGATGGGAAAGTTCGAAAGGTCCTGGAAGGCACGCATGTCCTCTCGGGCTTCTCGCTGGCCCGGAACGGACAGGCGGCCGCCGTGCGCTCGACGTTCAAAGAACCGGGCGTGCTGGTGACGTTCAACCTGCGTGATCCGACTCAGATGAAGAAGCTCGTGGACGTCAACGAAGATGTTCTGGCCGGTGTGACCCTGGGCGATGTCGAAGAGCTGTGGGTCACCTCAACGGACGGCTGGAAGATCCAGGGATGGCTCATTAAGCCCGTCCCCTTCGATCCGACCAAGAAATATCCCATGGTGCTCTGGATTCACGGAGGCCCTTGGGCCATGTACAACGTGGCGTTCAACTGGGCCTTTCAGAATTTCGCGGCCAACGGCTACGCCGTTCTCTACACGAATCCGCGCGGGAGTACGGGCTATGGGCAGGATTTCGTCAACGGCATCCAGTACGCCTACCCGGGCAAGGACTACGATGACCTGATGGCGGCTGTGGATGCGGCGCTCGCCAAAGGCTGGATTGACGAGCGGAATCTCTTCGTCTGCGGAGGCAGCGGCGGAGGTGTCCTCACGGCGTGGATCGTAGGCCATACGGACCGATTCGCCGCAGCCGTCTCCATGCGCCCGGTCATCAACTGGCATTCGTTTGTGGGGACGACTGACGGTCCGAGCTGGTACTACCAGTTTCGCAAATTCCCCTGGGAGGACCCGATGGAATACGCCGTGCGCTCGCCCCTGCACTATGTGGCCAACGTCAAGACGCCGACCATGATCATGACGGGCGAAGCCGATTTGCGCACGCCGATCGGTCAGAGCGAGGAGTTCTACCGAGCGCTGAAGATGCTCAAGAAAGAGACCTTGCTTGTGCGCATGCCCGAGGAATATCACGGCTGGCGCCGCCCCTCACACCAACTGGCTCAGCAGCTCTATCTGCTCGCCTGGTTTGAGAAGTACAAGCGCAAGGACAAAGAGGTGCCTGTGCAGGGTCAGGGGCAAGCGGCCGCCGAGCGCTCTCGACAAGAGCCGTAGCCTCGGCGCTCTTCTGGGCTCGCGGTGGCCCTCGCGCAGCGCATGAGGGTCACCAGAGCCCGTGGCCGAGTTTGCGAACAAAGCCTTCTGTGGAGGAACGACCATGAGAGGATTCACGCGACGCTGGGCGTATCTGGCTTCTCTTCTTGTGCTCGTTCTCTCGCCTCCCTCATGGGGGGGGATAAAGACTCAGCTCTCCCGGACGCCTCCCAAGACTCCGACCGATAACGTCCGAGAAGTCCTGCATGGCGTCGAGATCGTAGACCCCTACCGCTGGCTCGAGGACCAGTGGAGCCCCAAGACGCGCGCCTGGATCGAAGAGCAAAACGCCTACACGCGAGCCCTTTTGGATGCTGTCCCGGGACGCGCGTGGATTCGACGCCGCCTCACGGAGCTGATGAAGGTGGAAGCCGTGGGGCTTCCCACCGAGCGCGGCGGTCGTTACTTCTTCGCCAAACGGCGTGCCGATCAGGAGCAGTTTGTGATCTACATGCGACGGGGTCGCCAGGGTCCGGAAGAAGCGCTCATTGACCCGCATCCCTGGAGCCCCGATCGAACGACGAGCGTGACGCTTCTGGACATCTCGCAGGATGGAACTCTGCTCGCCTACGGAGTGCGTCAGGGAGGCGAAGACGAGATCACCATTCGTTTCTTCGACGTCGAGGCGCGGCGCGACCTTCCCGATGTCCTGCCCAAGGGGCGATACTTCGGCCTCTCGTTCACCCCGGACAAAAGCGGGTGCTACTACACGCGGCATACCTCCGAAGGCCCGCGCGTCTACTTCCATCGGCGCGGCGATGATCCGACGCGCGATCGCGAGATCTTCGGCCAGGGCTATGGTGTGGACAAGATCATCACCGCCGAACTCTCCGAAGACGGACGATATCTGCTCTTCACCGTCTCGCATGGCGCCGGTGCCCGCCGGACGGAGATCTATCTTCAGGATGTCGCGCGCTCCGGTCCTGTCCTTCCCGTCGTCACCGACCTGGAGGCGCGATTCAGCGGGGAGATCGTCGGAGACCGGCTCTATCTTTTGACGAACTGGAATGCCCCGACGGGACGAATCTTCGCCGTGGAGGTTCCCCAGGCCGCGGCGCGCGACCGCTGGCGCGAAGTCATCGCTTCCTCCTCTGCCGTGATCAACGGTTTTGCGCTGGTCGGGGGGAAGCTCATCGTGAACTACCTGGAGAACGTGGTCGCGCACGTGAAGGTGTTCGATCCCGAAGGGAGATTCCTGCGGGAGATCCCGCTTCCGGCGATCGGCTCAGTCAGCGGCATGAGAGGGCGATGGGGGAGCCCGGAGGTCTTCTACGCCTTCTCCTCATTCCACATCCCGACGACGATCTATCGCTACGATGTCACTACGGGCACGTCGGAAGTCTGGGCGACCCTTCAGGTGCCCGTTCGGAGCGATCGGTTCGAGGTCAAACAGGTCTGGTATGAGTCGCGCGATAAAACGCGCGTGCCCATGTTCATCGCTCATGCGCGCGGCGTGAAACTCGATGGGTCGAATCCGACGCTCCTGACCGGATACGGCGGGTTCAATGTGAGCATGCTCCCCGGCTTCTCGGCGCGAGCCGTCCTGTGGATGGAGCTGGGGGGAGTCTACGCGCTGCCCAATCTGCGCGGCGGAGGGGAATTTGGGGAAGAGTGGCATCGGGCGGGCATGCGGGAGAAAAAGCAGAACGTCTTCGACGATTTCCTGGCGGCCGCTCAGTGGCTCACCCAGAACGGGTACACCAACCCGTCGCGACTGGCGATCTCCGGAGGAAGCAACGGCGGACTTCTGGTCGGCGCAGCCCTCACGCAGCGCCCGGACCTCTTCGCCGCCGTCGTCTGCTCCTACCCGCTTCTGGATATGATCCGCTACCATCGCTTTCTGGTCGCGCGCTTCTGGATTCCGGAATATGGCTCTTCGGATGATCCGGAGCAATTCCGGTATTTGCTCGCCTACTCTCCCTATCACCAGGTGAAACCCGGTGTTCGGTATCCGGCTGTCCTCTTCATCACCGGCGATGCCGACACGCGCGTGGATCCCCTGCATGCGCGAAAGATGACCGCCCGTCTGCAAGCGGCAACGGCTTCGGATCGTCCCATCCTGCTGCGCTACGACACGAAAGCAGGTCATTCGGGAGGACTCCCTCTGAGCAAACAGATCGAGGATCTCACCGACGAGGTGAGTTTCCTCCTGTGGCAGCTTGGCGTCCGAACGCCGGAGAGTTGATCTCATCGTCCTCCTGAATCGAAGTTCGGCAGGGGCCGGGGTCCACTCGGCCCCTCAGTCAGAAAGCTGTCCCCGAGCGCGCTGGCGCAAGCGGCTCCCCTCGTTTTCCAGGAGCGAGTCTGGTAAAATCCCTCTCTGAGGATTGGGACCATGGAGACCAAACGATTTGACGGGCGAACCTTCTACGAACGGTTCACGCGCTATGCGGCCGATCTCTATCCCGGACGCTACGAGAGCGTGAGCTTCTGCGAAGAACTGGCCGAGCTGGCCAACGAGATCCTGGAATGGAAGCAGAAGCGACGAGCCATCATCCTGGCTCACAACTATCAATTCCCCGAGATCCAGGAGATCGCCGACTACATCGGCGATTCTCTCGGGTTGAGTCAGGAAGCGGCCCGAACCGATGCCGAAGTGATCGTCTTCTGCGGCGTGCACTTCATGGCCGAGACGGCCGCGATCCTCTGCCCCGACAAGCTCGTTCTGCTGCCCGATCTGGAAGCAGGTTGCTCGCTGGCCGCCTGCGTGACGGCGGAGCAACTGGCGGCCTGGCGGAAGAAGAACCCCGACGCGGTCGTCGTCACGTATGTGAACTCGACGGCCGATGTGAAGGCCCTCTCCGATTACTGCTGCACGTCGCGCAACGCGCAGAAGGTCATCGAAGCGATCCCGGAGGATCGGGAGATTCTCTTTCTGCCCGACAAGTATCTGGGGGCCGTCGTCAGCGGGCTCACGCGGCGCTCGTTGCATCTGTGGCCTGGCCAATGCCATGTGCATGCGAAGATCGCCGAGACGTCCATTGATCGGGCGCTGGAAGAACATCCCGATGCCGAGATCCTGATCCATCCCGAATGCGGATGCGCGACGACGTGCCTGGCGCGCGCCGTGGCCGGACAACTCCCGCGCAATTCCTACTTCCTCTCGACCGAGGGCATGGTGCGGCACATCGAGCGATCCTCGGCCACAAAATTCCTCGTCGCGACCGAAAAGGGTATGGTCTATCGGCTGCGCGTTCTCTATCCGGACCGCACTTTCTATCCTGTCTCGCACGAGGCCCTCTGCGAATACATGAAGTGCACGACACTCCCCAAGGTGCTGCGCTCACTCAAAGAACTGGTTCATCCCATCCGCGTTCCGGAAGAAACGGCCGCTCGCGCTCGACAGGCCATTGGCCGTATGCTCGCTTTGGCGTGACGCGAGATCGCCGGGGAAAGGGTCAAAGCTTCCCCCGTACTCGTACTGGAGAAAAACCAGGGGATCTGGCTCCTCAGGGAGGACTCGAACCTCCAACCCGCCGGTTAACAGCCGGCCGCTCTGCCAGTTGAGCTACTGAGGAGCATTGCGAGAAGTAGTTTAGCAAAACAGTCCAGCCCTTGTCAATCAATCGTATGTGTCCCCTCTCTTGGGCACCCGTGGTGGTTTGGGAGAAGCCAGTATAGAGAGAAGACCGAAGCGCAGGCCGAACCCCGACGGGAATCCGAGCGCCAAATCACAATGAGGCCACGCGGGCTAAGAGCTGGCGCACAATCGAGTCGTTCCAGTCTGTCAGCGAACCGATTCAGATGTCCCAGAAGTCTTTTCGAAACTTCTCTAATCGCTGTGGTCAAGTGCCAGAGCGTAAGCCTCCTCAGGAAGCGACACCCCTTCCGCAAAAAGCCCACGCAGTGGGCGACAGAGATCAGCCCGGAGCGTGAGCCCAATTGTGAGAACGACCCACTTCCGCATAGAGCCCCCGAAGGGGGCGACAGAGAATAGCCTGGGGCGTGAGCCCCAGGAACGTGAGGTCCCCCAATTTCCCCACAAGCCCCCGGAGGGGGCGACACATCGGGTTGTCCTCCAATCGGTCTGGCTCAGACGCGCCAGGTCTCCACATCAGGGGATGCGCGAACGGCGTCATCCCCGTCGTCAGGCTTCTGACCCGGTGTGTCGCCCGCCCAGCGCGGGCTTACGAATAATTGGGGACTCCGTTTCCTGGGGTTCCGCTCGTGCTCCACCCCAGGCTATTTTCCGTCGCCCTCTCCGAGGGCTCCTTCATTCCGAACTTGCTCCGCTGTCATGTGACCACGAGCGTGTGCCGCCGACTTTCGGACTGTCATGCTCATCTATCTTCATGGGCTTCTCGCCGAGGACGCAGAGGATGCTTTCGAAGGTCGCGCCAGGGGCTCCTGCCGGTTGCCCCGCTCTCATTTCCTTCCTTAAAATGTCACGCATGGCAAGGTCATCCCTGATACGGAGAGAACGTATGCGCAGAAGGCAGCTCAGAGATAGCCTCTTCCTTCTCATCGGCATGGGAGTGGGAGCGCTGGTCGCTCTCGCTTCTGCGATCTGGGGAGCCGATCCTCTTCAGACGCGGTCCGGTGCCGCGCGTAGCCTCGCGTGCATCAAGATGGGCGGGAAGTGGGGCTATGTCGATCGCTCCGGGCGCATCGCCATCACTCCGCAGTTTGAGGAGGCGGGCGATTTCTCCGAAGGCTTGGCCCGTGTCAAAATGGGGGGGGAATGGGGGTATGTGGATCCCACAGGGCGCTTCCTCATCAATCCCCAATTCGATGAAGCGGGAGACTTCTCCCAGGGTCTGGCGCGAGTGAAAGTCGGCGGGAAGTGGGGATATGTCTCGCGCAGAGGGGAGGTCGTCATCTCCCCGCAATTCAGCGAGGCGAGGGATTTCTCTCGCCCTTGAGGAGTGACCCCGCACGGGCAACGCCCCCAAGCTCCATAGGACACGGGCGTTCTCTCCTCCTTGGAGGAATGAGCGCCTCCCGAGATAACACCTGTCCATAAGGGCGCGCTTCCGAAGGTTGCCGCTCACTCGAGCTCGGACTCCGGTTGGCCGGGGCGCCAGACATAGATCTCGCGCGCCGTCTCCCGATCCAGGGCGATTTCCGTCCCTTCGCATCGCAGGATGAGGCTCGGCCATCTTTGCAAGAGCGTCACGGGGACACCGGGCAGGATGCCCAGGGCCGACAGCCTCAACAATCGCGCGTGAGAGCGCGCATTCACATAAGCGACGCGCGCCGTCTCTCCAATCCCCAGGCGATCGCATGGCATGACGACGGCCTTCACCTGCTCCTCGGCTCGACGACAGCAAGGACCTTCCGGGATCGGGCGACCGTGGGGACAGAATCGCGGATGTCCAAGCAGAGTGCAAATAGCCCGCGTGATCCCCTCGGCCAGAACATGCTCGAACTCACAAGCGGCGGCTTCGGTCTCTTCGACATCCACGCCGAGGGCATCGCACATCAGGCGTTCGGCCAGGCGATGCCGACGAATAATGGGCATGGCGACGGCACGCCCTTTGGGCGTCAGACGCACGTGCCCGGAAGGCAGCTCCCGGATGAGTCCTTCGCGAACGGCTCGCTCTAAGAGTTGATCCGTCACCTCCGCATGCGCGATCTGACGGACATCGTGCGGAAACACCTCGCCTTGCTCCTCAAGCGTCCACAGGGCTTCGAGCAACTCGCTCATTTCTCGATCCACGTCCATCGCCCTTCCCCGTTAAGCGAACGCCCCGACAGTGCGCAACAACCATCCGAGCAGGCCTCCGACAGCGAAGGCGAACGGGAGGATGAATCCGACGATTCCCAGAGCGCGCCGCCACCCCTGCTCCCGCACGATGATCAAGAAGTTCGCCAGGCAGGGGACGAAAAGCGTGATCACGACCAGGCTGACGACGATCTGCGTCTCCGTCAACGCCCCCTGCTGTGCCAGATCGAAAAGCCCGGCCGCTCCATAATCCCGACGTAAGAACCCCATCACGAAGACGCGCGCGGCCTCCGCAGGGAGATGGAGCCAGCCGACGACAAGCGGGTGCAACGCATGTTCGATCCATTCGATCCCCGTCCGCGCGCCGAAGCGAAGCCGATCCAGAAGGAAAAGAACGAACGTCGCCAGCAGGAACAGAGGAACGATCTCCCCGAAGAACCATCGGAGGCGAAGCCACGTCTTCAACAGGATGTTCTGAAGGAGCGGAACTCGCAGCGGCGGAAGCTCGAAGATGAAATCGCTGCGCTCTCCGGGGATCACGCGCGCCGCTACTGAGCCCACCAGGATCAACTGGGAGAGGACGACGCCCAGGACCGTGAGCGTCACGGCGGGAGAATAAGCGGCGGACACGCCCAGGATCACGCCCAGTTGCGCCGAACACGGCACGCCGAGGGCCAGAAGGAGCGTCGCGATGAACCGCTCCCGCGGAGAATTCAGAATACGCGTCGTCATGGTCGCCATCGTATCGCATCCCAAACCCAGGACCAGCGGCAGAATGGCCTTTCCGTTCAGCCCCATGACCCGCAGAAGGCGATCCGATAAAATAGCCAAGCGCGGCAAATAGCCGCTATCCTCCAGGATCCCGAAAGCCAGAAAGAACGTCCCCACAATGGGCAGAACGATCGCCAGAGCGTACGCCAATCCCATGGAGATCAGCCCGTACGGTCCGACGAGCATCTGCTGAAGGAAACCCGCCGGGATCTCCGATCGCAACCACGGGATGAGATACATCCCGAAAAGGACCTCTTGCAATGTCCCCACGAGCACCTGCGCTCCCGTGTATCCCACGAGCTCATACACGAGCATCAGGATCAGGGCGAGCAGAACCAGTCCTGTCAGCGGCTGGCGCGTCCACCGCCCCAGGTCCTGAAGGAAGCGCAGACTGCGCCGCATGAGTACCAGCAAGGGGATCAGAATCGGCGCCAGCAGCACAAGCAGGCGAACGACTTCCAGCAAGAGACCGTACTTTCCTCCCTCCGCGAGCAGTCCAAAGAGGAGCCGATGCAGCAGCTCGAGCCGATGGACCTGGAAGAACGCCCACGTCGGCTCGGCGACATGCCGCAGCAGAAGATCCCGCAGCGTGGCATAGGGGGTCGGCTGCGGGAAGAATCCGCCCACGTCCTCCCACACCATTAGGCCCAGCCCGAGCACAAGCAGGGCGATCCAGAACCGAAAGGATCCGGGCCGCAGTTCCCGCTTGTTCTGCGGTTCCGACTCACGCCGCAGGGTGAGGACAGCGCGCTCCAGAAACTGCGCCCGCGCCCGCTCCAGTTCCCGACAGAGCGAACGTGCGGTCAGACAGCGCGCGCATCCCTGGCGTTCCAGCATATCGGTCAGAACCTGCCGCGCGCGCTCCAGGCCAGGCCGTCCCACGATCTGCTCCAGCTGACGTCGAAAACGCGCATCTCCGGCCTCCGACCATTCGACGAGAAGCCCCAAAGGAAGCCCGCGCTCTTCCGATGCCGATGCTCCGGAAGTGCCGGGACGCCGATCCCACAGCGGATTTCGCGGGACGGCGGCTCGGGGAATCGCCCGCAAGAGCCGACGCAGCCCATAGCCATAGGTGGCGATCGTCTCGACGACGGGAATGCCGAAAAGCTCTTCCAGTGCCGCCGTATTGATCTCGATCCCCCTCTGGCGCATCTCATCCACCATGTTGAGGACGAGCACCAGAGGTCGGCCCAGCTCGGCCAGTTGCAGCGTCAGCAGCAGAGTGCGCCGGAGGTTCTTCGCATCGGCGACCTGGAGGATGACGTCCGGCTGCTCCCGGAGAAGCACTTCACAGGTCACTCGCTCATCCTCGGATTGAGGGACGAGACTTGTGATCCCCGGCGTGTCCATGACCTCGTACTCGACCTCCCCCAGAAGCAGGCGACCGCGCGCGACTTCGACGGTCGTCCCCGGATAGTTCGAGATGAGGACAGAGCGCCCGGTGAGGTGGCGAAAGAGCGCCGACTTCCCCACATTCGGATTCCCGACAAGGATGATCTTCTTCCGCTTCGGCGCAGGCGACATCATAACCTCGCTAGCTGGTTCACGAGGCAACTCATATGCCAGGCCAGAAGGCTCGACGACACGGCGCTTCTATGTGCTTCATGTGCAAGAGGCTTTTCAGTCCCTCGTCTCACGGGGCGATGGGAGGGCCGTCCGGGGCTTTTCCCCCACCCGCCGGTTTTTTTCCCCGGGTGGCCTCGCGCTCCCGCCGCTTTCGGAATGTGCGAGCGAAGACGCTTCTCCCTCAATCCCTTGCACAGAAACAGCCTGTCCCGGGGAAAGCGAAGTCTCGCGCAGGAGGCTTCTACGGCACAGGGGTTGCTACTCCAATCGCGTCGGCGAAAGAGGGAGCACGGAGGACCGAGTGAGAGCATGAGAAGCTCGCGATGCGCCCACGGTCCGGGGAGAGAGCAGCTCGGGCTCCCGAGAGCACGCAACAGGAGGAAAGACCGGCAGGGCGGGTGTGACTGAGGGGAGAGCCATGAGCGTGAAAGCGGAATCAGCCACTTCGTCTCATTCGCGCGCCGCGTCGGGACTCCGCGCGCGCGTTCTCCTGCTGCCCGAACGATGCAAGGGCTGCCGGTTCTGCGTCGAATTTTGCCCGCGGCATGTGCTGGCGATGTCTGAGCAGTTCAACAGCCGAGGGTATCACATTCCCACCGTGATCGCCGAAGAGCAGTGCACGGACTGCAAGATGTGCGAGCTGCTCTGTCCCGAATTCGCCATTTATGTCCTTCGCCTCAAAGGGGAGGGAGAATGAGACGCGGATCTTCCGTCCTGACCGGAGTCCACTTCATCAACGGGGATGTCGCGTGCGCTGAGGGAGCGATCGCGGCCGGATGCCGCTTTTTCGCCGGGTATCCGATCACGCCCGCGACAGAGATCGCCGAGCGCATGGCGGAGCGCCTGCCCGAAGTCGGCGGCACATTCATCCAGATGGAGGACGAGATCACTTCGATCAGCGCTGTGTTGGGCGCTTCCTGGGCCGGTGTGAAAGCCATGACGGCCACATCCGGCCCCGGATTCAGCCTCATGATGGAGAATCTCGGATTGGGATACATGACCGAAACCCCATGCGTCATCGTCAACGTCCAGCGCGGAGGACCCTCGACGGGCTTGCCCACGCTCGTCGGGCAAGGCGATATGCTGCAGGCGCGATGGGGGACGCATGGAGATTACGAAGCGATCGCCCTGGCCCCCAGCTCCGCTCAGGAGATGTTCGATCTGACGATCGCGGCCTTCAACCTCTCGGAGAAATATCGCCTCCCCGTTCTGATCATGAGCGATGCCGTGATCGGGCATATCACGGAGAAGGTCGTCATCCCGGCCGAGGAGGAGATCCCGATCGTCAACCGGAAGATGTTCACTGGACCGCCCGAGACATATCTTCCATATCTTCCGGATGATGATCTGGTCCCGCCCATGGTCGCAGCCGGTCAGGGGTATCGCGTCTATATCACCGGTCTCACACACGATGAGCGGGGATATCCGTCCACTTCGCCCGAGGTGCACGAACGGCTCGTACGCCGCCTGGTAGAGAAGGTTCGGCGAAACGTTCACGACATCCTCCGGCTGGAGGAGCAGTGGACCGAAGGGGCCGACGTCATCGTGGTCGCGTATGGGATTTCGGCGCGAATCGCGCATCGTGCGATGGAGCTGGCTCGCGCCGCCGGATATCGCGTCGGAATGCTCCGACTGATCACCGTCTGGCCCTTCCCCGAAGAGCGCGTGCGCGCATTAGCCGCCCGGGTGAAAGCCTTCGTCGTCCCTGAGATCAATCTCGGCCATATTGCGCGAGAGGTCGAGCGGTGCGCGGCCGGGCGGGCGCGCACGATTCCGGTCACGCGTGCCGGCGGCGCAGTTCACGATCCCCAGGAGATTCTGGCAGCGATCGAGGAGGCCCTTCATGAATGAGGCATCTCATCCGCTGGATCACTTGCTGCGAGCCGATCGGCTGCCACACATCTGGTGTCCGGGCTGCGGCATAGGCATTGCGATGCGATGCCTCCTGCTCGCTCTGGAAGGGCTGAACCAACCTCTGGATCGCGTGGTCGTCGTCTCGGGCATCGGATGCTCGGCGCGCGTCGCCGGATACGTCCGGCTCGACGCTTTCCACACGACACACGGACGCGCCATCCCGTTTGCGACGGGCCTGAAGCTCGCCAATCCCGACTTGACCGTGATCGTCTTCAGCGGCGATGGGGATCTGGCCGCCATCGGGGGGAATCACCTCATCCACGCCGCGCGCCGCAATCTCGATCTGACCGTCATTTGCGTGAACAATTTCATCTACGGCATGACGGGGGGACAATCCGGTCCCACGACGCCGCTGTCAGCGCGCAGTACGACCACACCCTACGGGAATTTCGAGCCGCCCTTCAACCTCCCCGCCCTGGTGGCCGCCAGCGGTGCTACCTACGTCGCCCGCTGGACGGTCTTTCACGTCCGACGCCTGATCACCGCCCTGCAGGAAGCGATCGCCAAAAAGGGCTTCAGCTTCGTGGAAGTCCTCTCGCCTTGCCCCACAGGATATCTGCGCCGCAATCGGCTGGGAGATGCCGTGGAGATGATGCGCGCCTTCAAGGCCACAAGCGAAATCCGACACGGAGCGAACCTCGCCGAGGTGGGGATGGATTCGGTCAAAGGGAAGATCATCCTCGGCAAGTTCGTGGATACGGATCGTCCCACCTATCAAGAACGGATGCGCGAGCAACTGGCGGCGTTCTTCATCGAACCGTACGTCGAGGAGGTCAGCGAGGAAGCCCAGGTCGAGGAGGCCGAGGGATGAGCCGCTGGGAAGTCCGCATCGCCGGATTCGGGGGTCAAGGGATCGTACTGGCCGGGTATCTCCTCGGCAAAGCCGCAGCTCTCTACGATCGGCGCTCGGCGACGATGGTGCAATCCTACGGACCGGAAGCGCGCGGGAGTGCTTGCAGCAGTCAGGTCATCATCGCCGATGAGCCGATCTATTATCCGTATGTCACGCACTCGGACCTCCTGATCGCCATGTCTCAGGAGGCCTACACGCGATTCGTCACCGAGGTGAAGCCCAGCGGATGCGCGCTCATCGAGAAGGATCTGGTCGCCCCGGAGACGCGCCCGCCGGAGATCTCCCTCTATGCCCTGCCGGCCACCCAGATCGCCGAGGAACTCGGACATCGCATCGTCGCCAATATCGTGATGCTCGGATTCGCGATCGCGGTCAGGCCGATCGTCTCCCTGTCGGCGATCAGAGAAGCCGTGCGCTCCTCGCTTCCCCAGGGCGCCCTCGAGCTGAATCTGGCAGCCCTCGCCGCCGGATACGAACGCGGCCTTCAACACAAGATGGGGGACCGCGTATAATGGATTCGGCACACACTTCACCGGGAGAGAGGACTATGACCCCACTGGCCAAAATGGAAGAATTCGGACATGAGCAGGTCGTCTTTTGCCAAAGCAAAGACGTCGGACTGCGCGCGATCATCGCCATTCACGACACGACGCTCGGACCCGCGCTGGGCGGCACCCGGATGTGGCCCTACCAGACCGAAGAGGAGGCCCTTCTGGACGCGCTGCGCCTCTCGCGGGCGATGACCTACAAGGCCGCGGCCGCCGGCCTCAATCTCGGCGGGGGGAAGGCCGTCATCATCGGCGATCCGAAAAAGGATAAATCCGAAGCGCTCTTTCGCGCCTTCGGCCGCTTCGTCGAGAGCCTCAAGGGACGCTTCATCACCGGAGAGGATGTCGGCGTAGATGTCAACGACATTGAGTACATGTACATGGAGACACGCTATGTCTCGGGCCTTTCCCCCGCGCACGGAGGAGGGGGAGACCCAGCTCCCGTCACGGCTTTCGGCGTGGTGCAAGGCCTGCACGCCTGCGTGCAGGAGAAGCTGCAACGCGATTCGCTCAAAGGCTTGAGCGTGGCCATCCAGGGGCTCGGACATGTGGGCTTTAATCTCGCGAAGCGACTCGCCGACATGGGCGTTCGCGTCATCGGGACGGACATTGATGCGGAGAAGATCGAGCGAGCGCGAGACGAACTCCGAATCGAGATCGTCTCTCCCGAAGAGATCTACGATGTGGATGCGGACATCTTCGCCCCCTGCGCTCTGGGGGCTGTGCTCAACGATCGCACGATCCCCCGGATGAAGTTCAAGATCATCGCCGGCGCGGCGAATAATCAGCTCGAAGAGGATCGGCACGGCGTGGAACTTCATCGCCGAGGCATTCTCTACGCGCCCGATTACGTGATCAATGCCGGGGGCCTGATCAACGTGTATGTCGAGCTGGAAGGATACGACCGGGAACGGGCGCTCCGGATGACGCGCGGGATCTATTACAACCTGCGCCGCGTCTTCGAGATCTCGCGGTACGAGAACATCCCCACTCATCAGGCGGCCGATCGTCTGGTGGAGGAGCGAATCGCTATGGTCCGGCGCCTCAAGAGCATGTATACGGGCCATACCGTCCATCGCTTCCAGTGGGAGGCGCGCTGATCCGTACGCCTGGAGCAATTCCGCATCTCCGGCATAAGGGGGACGATCCCAAAGGACAGATCCTCAACAAGCCGCACACCGTGCGGCCACAAAAAATAATCCCCCCGAGGGGGGAGAGGTCATCTCTCCCCCCTCTCAGGCCTGACGAACGATCCCATTTCAGCTCACCGCAGCGCGTTCAACGTCGCCGTGAGCACATCGCGCGCGAAACCCGGATTGTGTACCCCCAGGCTCTCATCGTGCTCGATCAGAAGATAGTTCCAGCACGCGCGGATGATCGGATCGGACGTCGGGAAGACGCGCTGCCCACCAGGCTTGTCCCAGATCTCTCCGGCCCGGGCATACACCTGCTGCCCATCGGCCAGCGTGAAGCGGAAGCTGATCTGCCCGTGAATGGACAGGATCTCGGCTACTCCCGTGATCTGCTTGCCATCGAGGGCGAAATTGTCCGTGTACTGATCAGTCACCGGATCCCACTTCCGCACAACGCCGATCTGATCGCGAACGGCCAGCACGCGCCTCTCGATCGCCGCCTTGACCTGAGCCAGCAATGTCTCGATCGGCTTCTGCACGAATTGGATGGTCATCGAGGGGCCATGGCACTGCGCGCACACCGTTTCGGAAGGTTCGAAGGTATGACCGTTCTTGCCCAGAGTCAGATGGCACGTCACGCAGCTATCGCCGGTGAAAAGAGCATGGGGAGACGCCCGATCCAGCGTGTCATTGAGGAAGAAGGAATTCTTCCCCATGAGGACATCCGCTTGAGCCGATTCGTGGGGAGCCGTGTACCGGCCGGGATCCGCCGTGTCCCACTGGATGCGACCGTTACGCGTGTTGTGGCAGGTCATGCAAAGGGCGCCTTTTCCAACGGCCCACGCATCAAAGCCCGCCGGCAACATGGGCGTACTATCCACAATGCGCAGCTCGAAGTCGTCTCCATGACAGGCGCGACAGGTGATCGGCTGCACGCGATCCACTGTCAGGCCCAGGCTTCTCAAGTAGTCCACATCGGCCGCCGTTCCATCCGGCTTCTTGATATACCCCGGATCTCCGGCCAGAAGTTGAGGAACCCACGCGACAAAGCCCTGCTCACTGTGGCACCGCCCACAGTGTGCAGCCGTTGTCCCTCGGTTTTCAACTGTCGCCTCGGCGATCGCGGTCTCCCGGTTCGCATGCTTGCTGCGAGCCCATTCATTCACGGGGTTTCCTTGAGGAGCTGCTGCCCTTCCCGTCAGCAGAATCGCACCGCAGAAGAGCAAGGCAGCCCCCAAAACTCCGATCCCGTAAGATGATCGCTTAGGCATCATAGCTCACCTCCCGACATGAAGAATTCAAAGGATCGCTTCTGCAGGGAAGACCCATAGCGCCTTCCCGAGCATGTCCCTGAACCCCAGTATCTGCGTTCCTCACGCTCATCTCGCCAATAAGGTGATGCAAATGGCGTGCCGTATCCCGGACGTACGCGGTGACTCAGTAAGAGGCTCCGGAATCAATGGGTTAACAAACCCTTCGCCACATCAGAGCGTTCCAGCTGGGTTTTATCCCCCGTTGCGCTGCGAATTCCCCCATCTCATGCGGCGGACCTATCCGCAAAGCGACACACGCGGACCACCGGAGGAGGGCGAAAGGGCCTCTCTTTCAGCCTTTGCCCCTGAGATTGTCCTCACGATGAGCGCGCAACGGCTACTTCCCGCTCTTCGATCGGCACGTAATCCCGTCGTGGAGGTCCGATGTAGATTTGTCGGGGTCGGGCGATTTTCTGTTCGGGGTCCTG
>CAZTMT010000005.1:0-191828 GCA_964615335.1 uncultured Clostridia bacterium | reverse complement strand
ACCGGTCTACGAGTCATGGGTCGGTGAAGCAGGAAGTGGCCGGTCGTTTAGCTTCCAGCGCAGCGCGAGACGCTTGCGTCTCACCCTGCGCGGTGAAATAAACGACGATGAGTCACAGAACGGAATGCCCTGCCGTGCCCTCCGCACGCTCATGGAAGCGCTTGCCTTGACGAAGGGTTGGCGCACCGTTTACCGTTAAGTGTCTGCCGGAATCATGACGGACGCGCTGGCCGTGTGGATTGAGAACATTCGCGCTCGCGATGCGCGGGCCATTGCGCGCGCGATCTCCCTTGTGGAGAACAACGGCCCTCAGGCCATGACCCTTCTGCAGAAGCTCTTCCCCTATACGGGACGGGCTACGGTCCTGGGCGTGACGGGATCGCCGGGTGTGGGCAAGAGCACGCTGGTGGAGCGGCTCGCCCAACGGTATCGCGCTCGCGGGGAGATCGTGGGGATCATCGCCGTGGATCCGTCCAGTCCCTTCACCGGAGGAGCGATCCTGGGCGATCGCATTCGGATGCAGGCGCTCGGGACAGATTCCGGAGTCTTCATCCGCTCGATGGCCACCCGCGGGAACATGGGCGGCCTGGCGCGCGCGACCGGCGATGCCGCCCTCATCCTGGATGCCGCCGGATATGACACCGTGATCATCGAGACCGTGGGCGTCGGACAGGACGAAGTGGATATTGCGAGGATGGCTGAAGTGACGATCGTCGTCCTCATGCCGGGCCTGGGCGATGACGTACAGACGATCAAGGCGGGCCTGATGGAGATCGGAGACATCTTCGTCATCAACAAGGCTGACCGCGAGGGCGTCTCTCGAACCGAGAGCGAGCTTAGGGCGATGCTGGCTCTGGCTGAGCGGCACGACGGATGGCATCCCCCGATCGTCAAGACGATTGCCACCGAAGGCCAGGGGATCGAAGAGCTGGACCAGGCCATCGCGCGCTTCCTTGGCTGGAGCCGACAAAGCCCGCGGGCCGATCGGTGGCGCCACCAGATGGCCGAACACCGACTGCGCGCTCTTTTGAAAGACCGACTCCTGGACTTCGCTCTGCAGCGGCTCACCACGGCCGAGGAACTCACCCGGTGGGCCGCCGCGATCGCCCGCCGAGAGCGCGATCCCTACTCGGTCGTGGAAGAGATCTTGAGACGCTGTCAGACGCCCTCGACCTCTCCATGCGAGGAGACGACATGAAGCTGGATCACATCGCGATCGCAGTTCGTTCGCTTGAGGAAGCTCTGCCGTTTTACACGGACGTCTTGGGTCTGCCGTGCACCGGGCGAGAGACGATCCCCGAACAAGGCGTTCATCTGGCGATGCTCCCTTTGGGCGAGGGACGCCTTGAGCTGCTCGAGCCGCTCAGCGAAGAATCGCCCGTCGGCCGCTTCCTGGCCCGGCGCGGAGAGGGACTGCATCATATCTGCTTCCAGGTGGAGGATATTCAGCAGACGCTCGTGCGGCTGCGCGCCCGCGGGCTTCGTCTGATTGACGAAGAGCCCCGGTGCGGAGCCGAGGGTCGTCGGATCGCTTTCCTGCATCCGGCGAGCGCGCACGGAGTTCTCATCGAGTTCGTCGAAGTCCCGAAGAAGGAGGCAGAGACGTGAAGCGACGACTCCAAGCACTGTGGCTCATCGTCCTGGTCGTGGGAGTCGGAGCGGCCGCCCTTGTGATCCAGCGCCGGGTCGCCGAACGCCCTCCGCTGCAGCATCTCTCGGCGGCCGATCTGGAGACGCTGCTGGCGGGCATGCCCGAATCGCGACGCGCTTTCTTCTCCACGCCGGAAGGCCGACGGCAACTCGCCGATCAGATCCGGCAAGCGCTCGCCATGGCCCAAGAGGCGCGGCGGCTGGGTCTGCTCGGTCGGACAGAGATCGCCGCCCAACTGCAGATCCAGAAGCTTTCGATTCTGGCCTCGGCTTACCGCGAGCGCCATCCCGACGTGGAGGTCTCCGATGAGGAGATCGAACGCCTCTTCCGCGCGGATCCGACGGCGCTGGATCAGGTGTTCGCGGCCAATCCGGCTCTGTCGCGAAACGCGCTTCAGGAGCAGGCTCGTCGCCAATATGGCGAGATGCTCATTCTGGCCGAGCGCGCGCGCAAAGAAGGACTGGATCGCGATCCGCACATCGCGCTGCAGCTTCGCATCTTTCCTGAATTCATCCTGCAAAGTTACCTGCTCCGCGAGCTGCAACAACGCCTCTCTGTGAGCGAAGAGGAGATCCGCCGATACTACGACGAGCACAAGAACGAATTCGAGCAGGTCCGAGCCCGGCATATCCTTTTGAGCACGCGGCCCATCGCGCGCGATGGGAATCCTCCGCCGGATAAGGAGGCCGTGCGGCGAAAGGCGCAAGAAGTTCTGCGTCGCGCCCGCGCCGGTGAAGATTTCGCTGCTCTGGCTCGGGAGTTCTCCGACGACCCGGGCTCCAAGGAGAAGGGGGGAGATCTCGACTTCTTCGGCCGAGGTCGTATGGTGCGCGAGTTCGAGGAAGCGGCCTTCGCCCTGCAGCCGGGACAGATCAGCGATCTGGTCGAGACGAGCTACGGATTCCACATCATCAAAGTCGAGGGGCGCCGGATCGCCCCCCTGGATGAAGAGACGCGCCTGCAGATCGAGCAGACCATTCGGCAGAGGAAGATTCAGGAGCGCATCGAGCAGATTCTCAAACGCTACCCCATTACGGTGGAAGGGGCCAGCCGCTCCTAGCGG
The DNA here is from genome assembly GCA_964615335.1 of uncultured Clostridia bacterium. Classification (GTDB taxonomy): domain Bacteria; phylum Acidobacteriota; class Blastocatellia; order HR10; family HR10; genus HR10. The sequence goes on along the minus strand of CAZTMT010000005.1, from coordinate 189,114 downwards.
AGGTGACGGTCCGATGGCGCTCTCCGAGATGGGCCCGATCTCTCTGGGACGTATGACGCTGGAGGTCCTGAGCGATGGGACCTGGCGCCTGGATGGGGGCATGATGTTCGGCATCGTCCCCAAAGTCCTCTGGGAACGCTGGGCTCCCGCCGATGAGCGCAACCGCATCCTCATGGGGTTGAACTGCCTTCTGGTGCGCACGGATCAGCAGACGATCCTCATTGATACGGGACTCGGGGATCTCTGGGATGAGAAGTTCCACGAGATCTATGCTCCGGATCGCCCGCGCCCCCTCTTGCGTCAGCTCGCCGAGCGCGGTCTCCGTCCCGAAGACATAGACATTGTCATCAACACGCATCTGCATTTCGATCACGCGGGGAACAACACCCGGCGCGAGGGAGATCGCCTTGTGCCCACATTTCCCCGAGCCCGCTATATTGTTCAACGTGGCGAATATGAGCATGCGCGGGCTCCCAACGAGCGGGATCGCGCCAGCTATCGCGCAGTCACCTGGGAGCCGCTGGAGCAAAGCGGCCAGCTCGAATTGATCGAGGGGGATCGGGAGATCGCCCCCGGAGTCCGTGTGGTGAAAGTGCGCGGCCATAATCGCGATCTGCAGATCGTTTTCCTTCATGCGGGAGAGGAGACGGCCGTCTTCTGGAGCGATCTCATCCCGATGACGCCCCATGTTCAGAAGCCGTGGATCGCGGCCCTGGACCACTATCCCCTGGAGACGCTTGAGCAGAAGAATCGCCTCCTTCCTCAAGCCGCGCGCGAGCGCTGGGTGTGCGTCTTCTACCATGATCCCCAGATCCCCGTGGGACGCATCGTCGAATCCGAAGGGCGATTTCGCGTCCTTCCCCTGCACGGAGGATGATATGGCGGAAGCGAAGATCGGCATCATCGGCGGCAGCGGATTCTACGAGATGGAGGGATTGAGCGACGTCGAAGAGATCACCGTAGACACGCCGTTCGGCAAACCGTCGGATGCTTTCCTTCTGGGCACGCTGGAGGGGGTGCGCGTCGCTTTCCTGGCGCGGCACGGGCGCGGCCATCGGCTCCTGCCGACGGAGCTGCCCTTCCGGGCCAATATCTACGCGATGAAGCTTCTGGGCGTGGAGCGGATCATCTCGGTGAGTGCTGTCGGATCGCTGCAAGAGAAGTACGCGCCGCTAGACATCGTCATCCCCGATCAATTCTTCGATCGGACGCGCCATCGCCCTTCGACCTTCTTCGGCGATGGGATCGTCGCGCACATCTCTTTCGCCGATCCCGTGTGTCCGGTCGTCAGCGACGCTCTCGAACGCGCGGCCCGGCAGATCGAAGGCCTTCGCGTCCATCGCGGGGGGACATACGTCTGCATCGAGGGACCGGCTTTCTCCACGAAGGCCGAATCGCACGTCTACCGCGCCTGGGGGATGGATGTCATCGGGATGACCAATGTGCAAGAAGCCAAGCTCGCCCGCGAGGCGGAGATCTGCTATGCGACACTGGCGCTTGTGACCGATTACGACTGCTGGCATCCCGATCACGATTCGGTCACCGTCGAGATGGTGCTCGATTATCTGGCGCGCAATACAGCCAACGCGCGACGGATCGTTCGAACAGCCGTCGGCCTGCTCAAAGAAGCGACAGGGACTTGCCGCTGCCCATCGGCCCTTCGACACGCCATTCAGACCGATCGCGCGGTGATCCCTCCGGAGACGGTGAAACGCCTCTCGGCGATCTTGAAGAAGTACTTCCCCATTGAGGCCGAGGAGTGAGAGCGGCCTATGCGCGATCGAAGGAGTAACGAGGTGAAAAGCAACGGGAGGTCGGCGCGGATCTCCCGGATGCTCTCCGGTGAGGTCTTCGCGAGATCTGCGATCTCGCCGAACATCGGGCGCGGCGCCGGGGCGATAGCTCGCCGATTCGCGCGGCGCATCGGAAGCTTGGGACTGCTTCTGCTTCTGCTGCATCTTCCGGCTCTGCCGCAAGGGAGCGTCTCGCGCGGCCCTCTGCTGGATCCCCGCAACCCCGAACTCGAACGCGCTGCTCAACACGATCTGGACGTCGCGCGCTTCTACATCAAGCGCAAGAAGTGGAAGGCGGCCGAAGGACGTCTGCAAAATATCGTGCGCGATCATCCGGCCTTCTCGCGCATCGCGGAAGTGTATTACCTGCTCGGCGAGGTCTACCGCCAGACCGGTCGGCGCGAGCTGGCCCTTGAACTCTATCAACGCGTGATCGAAGAATTCCCCGACCACGAACTGGCCGATCGCGCCCGTCAGCGCCTCCGCGACCTGGGCGCTTCTCCTCCTAAGGGGGAGTGACGGTACCACTATGGGGAGAGGCCGAGCAGGGGACCCAGATCCTCCAGGCGCGAGAGGACATAGTCGGGATCCACGACCTCGTCTGGGACGTCCTCGCCGCGCCGATTCACCCACGCGGCATCCATGCCAATGCTCTTGGCCCCGAGGATATCGGCTTCGAACGTATCTCCGACAAAGAGCGCGTCGCGCGCCGAGACGCCCAAGCGCGCCAGCGCTTGAAGGAAGATCTCCCGGTGAGGCTTGCGCCAGGGGACATCGGCCGAGAGGAGGATCACCTCGAAGAGATCGTGAATCCCAAACTCGCGCAAAAGACGCCGCGCCGTCGGAGGATGATCGAAGTTCGAAACAAGGCCCAACCGATAGCGCTCCTGGGCGCGCTGGAGGAGACGGCGATGCGCTTCCGGCAGCTCGGCCCCGCGCGCCCACGTCTGCATATGCGCCTGCACGAGGCGCTCGACGAACTCCTCGGCCACGGAATCCAGCCCCAGAAGCTCCAGCAGCACGCGGAATCGCACCTGAGAGGGATACTCGCGCAACTCTTCCTTCCGACGCGCCTCGATCCGACGCCACGATTCGCGAAAAGCCTCATAGAACGCTTCGAAAGAGAGCTGCGGCGCTTGCGCGCGAAGGACCTCGTAGACGGCTCCACTGGTGGACGGGAACGTCTCTCCCCCTACGGAGACCGTTGGCAGGCGCTCCGGATGGAAATCCACAATCGTATCGAAGAGATCGAAAAGGATCGCTCGATAGGTCTTCATCCCCGCCTCCTGAGGTCACGTGCGAGCCGAAGCAGAAATCAACTCGAAGGCGAGCGCCACCGCCTCCTCCGGTGTCTGGGCGACGCGCACGACCCCTTCCGCCTCTGGGGAAGGTGACTCGAAGCGCCAGGAGTGCAAGAGGACGACCGGCTTCCCCACCTTCAAGGCCAGAGCGATCTCCGAGAGCGTACCATACCCCCCGGCGATCGCGATGACGACGTCCGAAGATCGGACATTGATGACGTTGCGCGCTTCGGACAAACCCGTGAAGATCGCGATCTGAATATAGGGGTTCGGAGGCGATTCCCACGCGTTTCCCCCAGGGAGAATGCCGAGGGTGAGCCCTCCTGCTTCGGCAGCTCCGCGCGCGGCGGCTTCCATGACTCCTCCCATTCCCCCGCAGAGCAGGATCGCCCCGCGCTCGGCGATGAGCCGCCCCACGCGACGCGCCGCCTCATAGGTCGCGGGATCACAGTGCGCCCCCCCCATGACTCCGACAATCACGCGCCGCAGTATCTTCTCCCCCATACGCAAAAACACCATTTTAGCAACAAATTCGCGACGCGATCAAAGAGAACAGCGGAGACAGCAGGGGCGACGTGACACGACGCAGATCTCAGATTATCATTCCCTTCTCGTGAGGAGGGAGAAAACTATGCTTTGCGCCTCTCGCCGAGTCATCCTGGCGAGCTTCCTTGCGGTAGGTGCCCTCGTACTCCCCGCCAGAAATCAGCCCACGATCCGGGAAGACGACGGGCGCTACGTTCCTCTTAATGATCTGGGGATGGGGACCTATCGAGGTTTCCCTGGAGGGCTGTATCCGGAAGGAAAGAACGTCGAACCGGAGGATCACGCGGCCATAGGTCTGCAGCGCGCTCGAAGCGTTCAGCCGCTCGACCCGCAAGGAAAGCCAGATCCGAATGGAACATATGTGCTCCTTTCCATTGGCATGTCGAATACGGCCCAAGAGTTCTGCTCTCCTCGCGGAGATCGCTCCTGCGCTCCCTGGTCCTTTATGGGACAAGCGGCAGCCGATCCTGCCGTGCGGAAGACGGCTCTGCGAATCGTCAATGGGGCGATGGGGGGCCGATCGGCTGCGTATTGGGACTCGCCGACCGATCCGGATTACGATCGAATCCGCGATACGCTTCTGGCCCCACAAGGATTGAGCGAGAAGCAAGTACAAATCGCGTGGGTGAAGGTAGCCAATCCCCGTCCCACGATCTCGCTTCCTTCCGCTCAGGCCGACGCGTATCAGTTAGTCGCCCAACTGGGCAATATCATTCGCTCTCTCGCGATTCGATACCCGAATATCCGATTGGTTTTTCTCTCCAGCCGCATCTATGCCGGATATGCCACGACTCCGCTGAATCCAGAGCCGTATGCTTACGAGTCCGGATTCGCCGTGAAATGGGTGATTCAGGCTCAGATCGAACAGATGCGCAGTGGTCTCATACATCCTCTCGCCGGGGATCTCAATTACAATACGGTCGCGCCGTGGATCGGCTGGGGGCCTTATCTCTGGGCCGATGGGACGAATCCCCGATCGGACGGATTGACCTGGGAGCGGGAGGATTTTCAAGACGATGGGACTCATCCCTCACCCTCTGGCCAGTATAAGGTCGGCTCCCTTCTGCTGAAGTTCTTCAAGACGTCGCCCTATACAAAGTGCTGGTTCTTAGAGGGGGGGACCTGTCCGTGAACACACACGCGGAGAAGGAGCATGCGGAAGAAGCCGCGAGATGTAGAGAGGGAGTATCCCCGGAAGCTCTTCATCGCGAAGCTGCGTCGCCTGGCCGACGCTCTGGAACAGGGGAAGGATTTTCGCATCGCCGTGGCGGGCGAGCGCGTCCGTGTTCCGGCACGCGCGCGGATCAGCATCGAACACGAGCGCGGGCCGACCGAGGAAGAGCTGGAGTTCCAGCTCACGTGGACGCGCTCGGGGCCTCAGGTGCCCGCCCGGAAGAGCCGTCGAAAATCGCGCGTCCGCAGATAGATCGGGCGGGACTGCTGCAAGCCAAAAGGAGAGAGCGAGTCATGAACCGATGGTCGCACGCGGCACGAAGGATGATGGGTGCGCTCATGAGCGCATGCCTTCTGGGGGGGAGCCTGAGGGCTCATCCGGTGGCGCAACGAGCGGATGAGTCCTCTCTCCCGAACGCTTACTACGATCAGCTTCTCAACGGACTGCAGGTCATCGTCCTGGAGCGGCCGGGAGCCTCCGAAGCGATCCTCAGCCTCATGATCAAAAGCGGTGCGGCCTTCGATCGCGCGGGGAAATCAGGCACAGCGGCCTTGACGGCGCGCGCGCTCTGGCTCGGGGCGGAGGACCTGAGTGGAACAACCCTGAGGGAACGGCTCGCCGCCCTGGAAGCGAGAGTGCAGACGGAAGTCACCTGGGACTCGACGACGATCACTGTGGAAGCTCCGGCGCGCGGCTTGCCCGAACTCATTCGCCTTGTGGCGCGCGTCGTCTCGCGGCCGACATTTGACGCCGAAGCGGTAGCCGCCTTGAAAGAGCAATTCCTCGAAGAAGTGAAGGCCAAATCGAGCGATCCGGCCGCACTCGCCGATGCCCTCTGGTATCGCGCGCTCTATCACCCGCATCCCTATGCGCGCCCCTCCGAAGGGTTGCCCGAGGAGATCGCGACGATCACGCCTTTGGATCTCGCGCGCCACCACGCCCGTTTCTTCATCGCCAACAATGCGACGCTCATCATCTTCAGCCCGTTCTCCCCATCCGCAGTGATGCCCCTCATCCGTCCGTACTTCGGAGCCTTACTCAAAGGGAAGATCGCTCCCTCGACGTTCGTCGTTCCGACACCGGCTCAGGGCGTGCGGATTATGATCCGGGATTTTCCCGAAGCTCCTCTGGTTCACCTGCGGTTGGGTTCCTTCGGACTTGAGCGCTTTTCCGAAGATTATTTCCCGGCTCTCATCCTGGCCGAAGCGCTGTGCTTCCGATACGCACGAGAATTCCCCGGCACTCTCTCCTCCGTGAGTTGCCGATTCGAACTTCGCACGCATCGAGGTCCGTTTCTGCTCTCTCTGGCGGTTCCCCGAGAGAGCGTCGTCTTGGCCATTGAGCGGGCGCTGCACATCCTCACCGAGATGCGTTCTCACGGGCCGACAGATGAGGAGCTGGCCGAGGCCGGACGGCGCTGGCGGGAACGCTCCGTGCAGACTCCGCGAGAGATCGTCCACGCGTTACATCTGATCGAGCTTCACGGTCTGGGTCGAGACTACGTGCAGAAGCTGCCCGAACGCCTGCAGCAAGTGACGCGCGAAGATGTCAAGCGCGTGGCCGAGCGCTATCTCTCCCCACAAGATCTGCTGATCGTGCTGGTCGGGCGCGATCACGAGTTCGCGGAGGCCCTGAAGGCCTTCGGGAGCGTGAACGTCCTGCCGGAAAGATAAGAACCCTTCACGCTCCATACACCTCCAGGGCGGCGGCCAGGCCGGATTCGCACCGGAAGCCCTCGCGGCGCAGGGCGCTCTCCAGGGCGCTCAGAAAGAGCACAACATTCTGGCGCGTACTGCCAGCTCCCATCAGACCCACGCGCCAGATCTTCCCGCGAAGCGGCCCCAGGCCACAGCCGATCTCAATCTGAAACTCCTCGAGCAAGCGGGCGCGCACGCGCGCTTCATCCACGCCCTCAGGGACGCAAATCGTCGTGAGCGTCCAGAGCCGATACTCGCGCGGGACCAGAAGCTGTAATCCCATCGCTTCCAACCCAGCCCAGAGCGCTCGGGCGTTCTGCTCGTGCCGCCGCCATCGCGCCTCCAGCCCTTCTTCGGCGACCATACGCAGGGCTTCGCGCAAGGCATAGTTCATGTTGATGGGAGCCGTGTGGTGATAGGAGCGCTCGCTCCCCCAGTACCGCTCGATCAGCGAGACATCCAGATACCAGCTCGGCGCCTTCACCTTCCGGTGACGGACCTTCTCCAGGGCCCGTTCGGAGAAGGTGATCGGGGCCAAGCCGGGAGGACAACTGAGAGCCTTCTGCGAACCCGAATAGCAGACGCCTATATGGTTCTGATCCACGCCCACGGGATGCCCTCCGAGGCTCGTCACAGCATCCACGATGAGAATCCCCTCTCGCTCGGCGACAAGCTGAGCGATCGGCTCAAGCGGTTGCAACACACCGGTTGAGGTCTCCGCATGGACGAGGCAGACGACCCGCGCCTGCGAACGATCCAGCGCCGCCTTGATCTGACGCTCATCCAGAGGACGCCCCCAGGGGGCCTCGACACGAAGAGGGCGCGCCCCCAAGCGCACGGCCATCTCATACATTCGCTCACCGAAGAATCCATGAATGCCGATGATCACTTCCTCCTCAGGCTCCAGCAGATTCGCCAGAGCCGCTTCCATTCCCGCCGTGCCGGTTCCGGAGACGGGAAACGTGACGCGGTTCTGCGTCTGAAAGACATAGCGCAGCAGGCTCTGCACGTCATTCATGCAGGCTAAAAAGGCTGGATCGAGATGGCCCAGAACTGGGGAAGCCAAGGCCCGAAGGACACGATCTTCCACGGGACTGGGGCCGGGACCTAACAAGAGCCGTCGTGGAGGATGAAACTCTGCGATCGTCATGGGACCTCCTTGAGAAGTTCAGCGAGGAATCGAGCGGGTGTTCCGAGTCCGATCGAACGGATGCTCGGATCCATGAGTCCCTCGCGTTCGCTCAATCGAGCAGTCACAATTCCGATGACCTTGCCCTCGCGATTGAAGATGGGACTGCCGCTATATCCCTGAATGACGGGCGCATCCAGTTGCAGCAGCGTCGGGCTCACCTTGCCCAACGTACTGCGGATGAGTGTCGTCGTCGCTCGCGGCTGGCCCGTCGTCTGCAGCAGGGCGGAGCCGAGCGGAAAACCAATAATGGCCACCTCATCCCCTTGCCGCAGGCGCGAGAGATCGGTCTCCAGTTCCCGGACGGCCGGAAACGGTCCGGGCGCATCCACTTTCAACAGCGCCAGGTCCATCTCCGGCGACCCTCGGACCAGCCGCGCGTCCAAAGCCTCCGCGGGCGATCGGTTGGCGAAGATCACGCGCAGCGATTGCGAGACGGCTCGGGCGGACTCCCCCGCAAATCGCGCCTCGAATTCCCAGGGGCGCACCAGGTGATAGTTCGTGGCGATCAATCCGCGCGGATCCAGGGCGAAGCCCGAACCTTCGCTCACGGCCGAGCTGATTTCGCGCCCCCGAGCATCCAGCAGGCGAAAATGATGCTGGATCAAGACAACCGCCGCTCCCTGCCGCTCCGCGATCTGCGAGAACACATTCTCCGGCTCGGGCGCCGAAGGACGAACGCGCTCGCCGCGCCAGAGCCACCCCAGGATCAGGCCGATCACAACCATGACGCCGAGGGCGAAACCCAGAGTCCACCGCCACCACAGGCGGGAAGAACGCCGCAGCGCCTGCTCGATCATCATCTGCACGGTCGCGTACCCCACGCGCCATGCCGAAGGGGATGTCCCGAGATCTACAAGCGTCGGCTCCGTCTGCGGAATCTCGGGAGATTCCGGAGCCACGATCTCGATCCGCACGCATGGTCCTCGACGCCCGAACTGCAGAAGATCTCCGCTGCGAACCGGAGCCCGCCAAACGCGCACGCCGTTCACGTACGTCCCATTGGTGCTCTGGAGATCCTCCACCAGAAGGCCCTCCTCGGAGACCAGAAGCACAGCATGATGCGCCGAGGCGCGCACATCTTGAGGACTCAAACGCACATCGTTGTCGGCCGCGCGTCCGAACGTGATGCGCTCGCCAGAGAAGACCTCCCGCCGTCCCGCCCATCCCCCACTCACATGGATGACGCGAATCTGCATCTGATGTTCGCTCCGGACATCCGAGGCGTTCGACATATCACGGGCTCTCACGAAGAGGGCGCTCCGGGCTCTTCCTGGACCAACTGCACCTGGATCGTCCCGAACCCACCGCGAACGCGCGCCAAAAGGGGCACGCGCCGCGAATCGGCACTGAACCAGATCAGCATCTGGCCCTCTTTGCGGATCAGCCGTCCCGGCCCGAAGACGAGCGGCTCGACGCGAATGGCCGGAACACGCCCGCGCGGCGTCTCGATCTCCTCAGCCTCATGCACCAGGATCTCCACATCATACGTCTCGCCCTCGTCGCTGATCGGGAAGCGCAACACGCTTCCGGGCACAAGCGGGCGCAGGCGCACGTAGTAGATGCCTGAGAGAATGTCCTGCACCCATGGGCGCGTCGCGCTCTGCTTCACCTGAGGCGGATCCTGCGGCTTGGTGAGATCCCGCGTGACGTAAGTGACCGAGGCGCTGGCCCGATCGAAGAGAGCCAGGTGGAAACTGCACCTGGCTCCTTCCGAGAGCTGCTTCCGCGTTCGGAGCACGCTGAAATCCTGCGGATCCACGAAAGACTCGAAGACATCCTCCACGCGGATACCCAAGAGACTCACGAGAAAGCCCTCGGAGACGGCTTCCGCACGGAGATAGTACGCTCCCAGAAGCGGACGCTCCTGAGAGCGTCCGAAAGAGAGCGTGAGGCGCCCGACGACACCCGAGAGGATCGCCTTCCCATAGCGGGCTTGATAGACAAGTCGCTCCCCTTCGCTAAACGGGAGCGCCGCGGGGCTTTGCGCAGCCCGGAGAGAAAGGCTCTCCTGCCGAGCGCGCGCCGGAAAGCCCACCAGGAGCATCCCGCTCAACAGCAGTCCGCCGAGCCGCTTCCCCCTGCATGCGATGCGCGAGATCATCCCCCACTCTCCTTCACATCGCCTTGACCCACAGGACCGCCAGCGCCGCTCCGTATCCCAAAAGCACGCGATACTCCCGATTGTGCACATAGAGAGACCAATCTCCCCCTTTCTTCTCCAAAGGGAGGACGTGCCGGCCCGGTCTTGGGAAGAACAGCGGGACCTGTCGCTCATACGCCTCAAAGGCGGGTCCGAAAAGCGCTCGCAAGTGTTCCGCCTCCAGAATCATCGTCGGCACATAGACGATCGCGAAAAAGACCAAAAAAAGTAGCAAAAGCCCTTCGCTTCGACAAGAGAGCGCGAGTCCAAGCCCCAGCAGGAAGGAACCCAGATAAAGAGGATTCCGCGTATACGCGTAGGGTCCTGTGGTCGCCAGGACGCGATCCTTTCGCAGATGTCGCGCCGCCCACGCACGGAGCCCCAGTCCGGGAAGCGCTACAAGGGCCCCTCCGAGGACCGACGCGACCGTGGGCCGCGCCTGGAACAAAAAGAGGAAGAACAGGACCAGACTGGCCGGAACGCGCGCGCGCCGCACGGCCCTCAGCATCGCGGGATGTCGGAGCAACCACTGGATCCACACTGCCTGAGACATCCTCTTCCCTGCGCTTCCTTCGCAAAAGACGCGTGCGTCCAAGAGGAGGTCGCGCGAAGCTCACCCGCTCCTTCCGAATGCGCGCGCGGACCGATCCCCTGCCGATGCAACTCTGCGTTGGATCGCAGCGATGACCTCAGGGACCGAAATCTCAAGCGATCCGCTCGCGCGCTCCCTCCGACTGTAATAGCGATGTCCGGAAGGGGGCGTTCGCTCGATGACCTCGTCTTGGGGACGAAAAGGGCCATTGCGCCGAGCCGATGTCGGGCCATACAGGGCGACGATCGGCGTGCCGCGCGCCGCCGCCAGGTGTAAGGGACCTGTATCCCCCCCAAGGAACAGCCGCGCCCGATCGGCCAGCGCGGCCAGTTGCTTCAGAGTGCAAGGGAACGGGAGAGCCTTCCCCCACCGAGAGGCTCGGGCGACGGCCTCCGCCAGCTCTTGCTCCGCGGGGCCAAACGGCACCAGAGACGTCCACCCGTAGCGCTCCCAGAGGAAGTCTGCGATCGCCCCGTAGTTTTCGGGAGCCCATCGCTTGAGCGCCCATCCTCCCCCGGGATTGAGAAGAGCAAAATCCTCGATGCCCAGCTCTTTCAACCGCTCTTCCACGACATGCCGATCTCGCTCGGGGATCAAGAGGGGGAACTCATATTCCCCCTCCTCAGCGCCTTCCCCGATGACATGCCGCACCAGGGCGAGATGATGCTCGATCACATGCGCATCCTCAGGGACGGCAACCTGCTCGGTCAAGAACACCCGGCTTGCGCGCTCCTTGAGCGCCCGCGTCTCAAATCCGATCCGCCGGCGAGCCCCCGAGAGCCAGAGCACAAATCCCGATTTCAACAGTCCCTGGAAATCGAAGCCGAGATCGTAACGGCGCCGGCGCACGCGCGCGAAGGCCTGACGAATCTCTCTCACGGTCGCGCGAGAGATCCCACGGCGGCGCCACGCTCGCGTGTCGATCTCCAGCACCTCGTCGAGGAATGGATTTTCGCGCAGCAGCTCAGCCATCGTGCGCTCGACGACCCAACTGATGTGCGCCTTCGGGAAGGCGCGCCGAAGCCGCGCGAGCGCCGGCAGCGTGTGCACGATGTCCCCGATCGAACTCAACTTGACGATGAGGATGTTCATGGCGCGCTCATCCGGCGGATGCGAGCGATGAGATCACGGCTCGAATGGCTCTTGGGGTCGCCGACGATGGCCACCTGACCTCCATAGGCGCGCACGATCTCCCGTTCGGGGACAGTCTCGGGCGTGTAATCCGTCCCCTTAGCATGCACATCGGGGCGAAGCGCCCGCAGAAGCTCGGCGACCGTCACCCCATCGAAGATGACGACATAGTCCACACACGCCAGGGCGGCGATGATCTCCGCGCGCTCTGAGGCGGGCATGAGAGGACGTCCCTCTCCCTTCAAAGCGCGCACGGCGGCATCCGAATTCACCCCGACGATGAGAAGATCGCCCAGTTGCCGCGCCGCCTGAAGATACCGAACATGTCCGACATGCAGCAGATCGAAGCAGCCGTTGGCGAGCACAATGCGCCGACCGCGCGCGCGCGCCGCTTCGACCTCGCGCTGAACCTCATGGAGAGAACGAATCTTCGCCGTGCTCATGCAGCTCCCCCTGCGGAGAGGAGCGCCGCGCGCAACTCCTCGGAACTCACCGTCGCCGTCCCCCTCTTCATGACGACGATCCCTCCGGCATGATTGGCCAAATGAGCGGCCTCCAGGAAACTGGCTCCCGAGGCAAGGGCGAGCGTATAGGTCGCGATGACCGTATCTCCCGCTCCTGTCACATCCACGGGCTCCTGGCTGCCCACGACCGGAAGATGAACGACGGGTTCTCCGTCCTGAAAGAGAGACATCCCCTCCTTCCCCCGCGTGATCAAAAGCGCCCGAAGCTTCAGACGCCGATGCAACAGGCGTCCGGCTCGCTCCAGCGCGGGGAGGTCATCCAGATGCTGTCCGCAAATCTCTTCGACTTCGGATTGATTGGGTGTGGCCGAGGTGAACCCTCCCAGCTCCAGCAGCCGATGGCGAGAATCCACCGTGACCAGAAGACCCCGCCGGGCCAGTCGCCGCATCGCGCGCACAAGGAGCGGATGCACGAATCCGTAGTGATAATCGGAGAGGATCACTCCATCGGCCGAAGCGGCGAAAGCCTCCACGCGCTCGACGAACTCGCGCAGCACATCCGAGGGGATCGGTGCGTTCGGCTCCCGGTCAAGGCGAATCACCTGCTGGCGCGTCGAATGAACGGATCCGGCGAGGATACGCGTCTTGGTCGGCGTCTGGTAGTGCGACAGAGCGCTCACGGCCGAGACATCCACACCCCACCGCCGCAGCGCCCGAAGGACGGCGCGCCCTTCGGCATCCCGCCCGACGACGCCCAGGACAGCCACCTCGGCGCCCAGCGCCGCCAGATTCGCGGCCGCATTCCCACATCCCCCCGGATGCGTCTCCTTCCCCTCAAAGCGCAGGATCATCACGGGAGCTTCGCGAGAGATGCGCGAGATCTCCCCGTAGATGAACTCATCGGCGATGAGATCCCCGACGACCACGATCCGACGCCCGCGAAATCGTCCGATGAGTTCAAGAAGTCGCGCTTGTGCTGGTTTTCCCATCACGATTCACGATCCACCACACGGCCTCCCAGAGATTCTCGGCAATATGCTCGGGCGGACGCCGGCCTTCTTGCTGACACCGCTGCCATTCCTTCCGTCCCTGCCCGGTGAGCACGAGAATCCCCGACGCCCCCACACGGTGCGCCAGCTCAATGTCGCTATACTTGTCCCCGATGAAATAGCATCGCGCCAGATCCAGAGCGAACTCCCGCTGCGCGCGTTCGACCAGTCCCGGCGCGGGCTTGCGGCAGGAGCATACTCGGCGGTACGCCGCCACGATCCCTTCGGGGTGATGCGGACAGTAATACAGGGCATCCCACCAGGCCCCAAACCGCCGCAACTCCTGCTCGAACCGGCGATGCACCTCGCGCACCAGCTCCTCGGTGAAATACCCTCGCGCCACACCCGACTGGTTCGTGATGACGATCACCCGGTACCCTGCGCGACGAAGCGCGCGCAGCGCCGGCGCCGTCCACGGGAACAGCCGATACTGCGCGACGTCGCGCGCATAACCGACATCCTCGCTGAGCGTGCCATCCCGATCGAGGAAAACGGCGCGCTCGGGAGCCGCGAGGCGTTCCGGCTCCTGGTCCCCCTCATGCGCCAAACGATCTCGCTCTGTCATCTCGCTCGCTCCGAAGAAGCGGCATCCCCTCTCCATCCAGAAGACGCTGGGCCGGATGCAAAACATCCTCGACCGCGATCGCCGTCATGCACCGATGATCAATCGGACATACACGCCGCAGACAGGGAGCGCAGGCGACCGGCTTACGGACCACCACAGCCCGATCCGAGAAGGGACGCGTCGCGGACTCATCCGTCGGACCGAAGAGCACGATCACCGGCGTGCCCACCGCCGAAGCCACATGCGCCGCACCCGTATCATTGGAGATGACCAGATCCGCGCATCCGAGAATGGCGACCATCAGATCCACGCTCGTCTCCCCGGTCACCACAATGGGCGCCCGGCGCATGTGCTTCCGCACAAGATCGGATGTCGCGCGCTCGGCCCGCGTACCGATGAGAACGACCGATGTATCCCCGCGCGCCAGAAGCGCATCGCCCAGCGCCGCGAAGCGCTCGGGCAACCACTGCTTCGCGCGACTGTTCACCGCTCCGGGATTCAACACGACGATTTTCCGCGTCACGTCCGCGCCGCGCTCGCGGAGAAAGGCTAAAGCCTCGCGCCTCCGTTCTTCGGAAAGAGACAGGCGAGGGACCGGATCACTGGAGGCCGCATGCGTTGTTCCGAGAAGCTGCCGTTCCATCTCCGCGACCAGATGCAGGTACAGATGAACCTGATGTCCGCGCCTTCTTTCCTCCGAAAGAGGGATGCCATGAGTGAGCAACCAGCCGCGCCCATCTGTTGGATACCCCACGCGCATGGGGATCCCGGCGGCGAAAACTAAAAAAGCGGCTCCGAACGAGTTCGGCAGAAGAAGGGCCAGATCATAACGTCCCGAGCGAAGCGCGCGCACAGCCCTCACATAGTCGCGCGCCGAACGCAGCTCCATCTGAAGAACCTCGTCCACGAATTCGGCCTCGCGAAAGAGTCCAGCGACTGTGGGCCGCACAAGGAGAGAGAGCCTCGCCTGGGGAAAAACGCGTCGCAGCGCGCGGAGAGCGGGGACCGTCATGATCGCATCGCCGACCCAGTTCACCTCTCGAATCACGATCCGTTCGATCGAAGACTCCCGGTTCACGGCGATGCCCCTCACTTACTCCGGTACAACGATGAGGCGGGATCGGGACTCCGGATATCGCTGAAAGAGCGCGGCCACACGAAGGTAGGCTTGCGCGTCCTGCTCATCGCGCATCGCGCGCACGGCTTCGGCCAGAATACGCAAGCACAAGACGATGTCGCTTGTGGAGATTCGCGCCCCCCGCCGGGCGAGGTCCTCTTTCAGTTGCTCGAGGGTTTGCTTCAGAGAGTCGCTCACAGCTTGAATGCGCGGCGATTCCGACCGATGCTCGTAAATGATCCCCCGCTCGAGCGTCTCATAGGTCTGAAGGGAGTTCTGGACGCCAGCCAGGATCTCCTCATCCGCGAGGTCTCGAAAATGCTGGCGCTGGACGTCCACAATCGCTCTCTCCAGGAGAGCCAAGAGCGGGCCCAGTGTGTCCAGGACATTCACCCAGGACTCCTTTCCCTGGGCCAGTAGGTGGGTGATCAACTGCTCCGCGCGCCGCTCCTGTGCGATGCGCCGCGCATCCTGAAGATAAGGGCAGCGTTCGGGACAGGCCAGCACGAGCATCCGCAGGCGGGCGCAACAGAGAGCACAGATGCGCTCGCCCAGCGCCGGACACTCCCGCCGGGCCGCCTGCTTAGCACACTGGGCACATTTCGCTTTCACCTGTTGCCATTCTCCTCACGGAGGTATCCCTCTCCGGACTCGCCTTTTCCTGAGCCGAGCAAGGCAGTCTCCGCTTCAGGATCGCATGGAGCGCCCCGCGCGATCCTTCCCCCCGAGCCGTTCTTTGAATCTCTCAAAGAGGCCCTTCTCGCTCGCTTCCTGCGCCTCCAATCGCGCGAGTTCTTCCAAAAGACGCCGCATCTCGCGACTCAACCGCGTCGGAGTGACCACGCGCACTTCGACGACAAGATCTCCACGCCCGGGCCGGTCCATGCGAGGCATTCCCCGTCCTCGGAGGCGAAAGACCTCTCCCGATTGCGTCCCCGCCGGAATCTGTAGAGACTCCTCCCCATCCACGAGCGTCGGGATCTTCAGTTCCGCTCCCAGAGCCGCTTGAGAGAACGTGATCGGCACGGTGCAATAGAGGTCATCCCCCTGACGCGCGAAAAAGTCATGGGGGCGAATATGGACGACGACATAGAGATCCCCGGGCGCTCCTCCGGCTACTCCCGGCTCTCCTTCCCCAGCCAGACGGAGTTGCACGCCATCGTCAACGCCGGGGGGAATATGTACTTCCAGGACGCGCTCGCGCTGGACGCGCCCGCGTCCCTGACACTCCGCGCACGGGTGCCGGATGATCGTCCCCACTCCCTGACAGTGAACGCACGTGCGCGAGATCGTCAAGAACCCCTGCTGATACCGAACCTGACCGCTCCCTCCGCAGGTCGGACACCGGGAGGGCGATGTGCCCGGAGCCGTGCCCGCTCCCCGACACGCCGGACATACCTCCTGGCGAGGAACGCGAATCTGCTTCTGGGCTCCCCGCGCCGCTTCCTCCAGCGTGATCTCCAGATCATACCGAAGATCTGCTCCTCGCCGCGCCCGCCGCCGCGTCCTCGTCCCGAAAATGTCTCCCAGTCCGAAAAGCTCATCCAGCAAATCCTCGAACGTGGAGAAGGGATCCAAACCCGCACCATAACCAGCCGCTGCCGCCGAGGAGCTGACCCCCGCATGCCCGTATCGGTCATAGAGGGCGCGCTTCTCCGGATCCGAGAGGACGCTGTAGGCCTCGACGATCTCCTTGAACTTCTCCTCAGCCTCCTTATCCCCCGGATTGCGATCCGGATGATACTTCAGGGCGAGCTTGCGATACGCCGCTTTGATCTCCTGTTCGCTCGCCGTGCGGCTGACACCCAGGATTTCGTAATAGTCCCTCTTGTTCTCCAAGGCCGCTTGTTTTCCTCCCGAACGTGAGTCCGGATCGAATCGGCGTGCTGCGTGACCTGACGAAAACTTAATTTTGTCTCGACCCTGGAGAATTTGCAACCACGTGCTCGCTGGGGAAGTCCCGCCGCAGAGGCGGCGTTCAACGGCAGGACCCCGATGGAAGACCCAGCGTGAGGGTGAAGGCGCGTTCCCCTAAAGGCGCCTCCTCCTCGATCTCTAGAACGACGGGAACGGCGGGATTCAACTCTGCCGAAGGTGCGGCGCGCGCGCGCGCTGTCACGCCTGCGCCCGAAAACCGGACGGACTCCACGCTCACGAGTCCCACACCGAGGATGAGCGCCTCGCCCGCCGACCCCGGAGCGACCTCATCGCCCAGAGAGATCGCCTGAGCGAGGCGGCTCGCGTGAAACTCCTCCCGGCGAAGGAGCAGCAGGATACGACGAGCGGCTTTCCATTCTCCTTCCACAGAGCCGAGGTGCTCAAACGAAGCCCCCGTTGCCCACGCTCTCTGCATTCCAAGAGGCAGCGGGGAGAATCCAGTTTCCGTGCTCAGGCGGACAATTCGCGGCCAGGAGACGACGAAAACAACCTCTCGGCTGGAAATCTCCCCTCGTCGCGTCTTCAGAGAGAATGGGCGCGGACCCACGGCGGCCTGAGGATCCACAGCGAGCCAGACGCGCACGGGAGCGTTCAGAAGCAGCGCTCCGGCTCCTGCCGGGCGGAGAAGGCCGCGAACTCCTCCCGGCTCGGAGAAAGCGATCTCGGTCGCCTCGCGAATTCCCACGCCGCGGATCTCCACTTCCCCACAGGCGCCTGCGACGGCTTCGTTAAATCCCCACCTGTCAGCCAGCCCGTCAACGCGCGGCTCGACAACAGTGAAGGTGACTCCCGCGTCCCGGCTATCCACGTGTCCCGGCGCCCGAGGGAGCGTCACCACGACGCCACGGTCCCCCAAAGGGGCTTCCGGAGCGATCGTCACATGCACAGTGAGCACGGGATTCAACTCGCGTTGCTGTTCGGGAAACCCCGGCAGAAGCCGCGCCTCGATCCCCTCGCCGGAGAAGGTCACATTGGTGGCCCCTCCCAGTCCAATGCCGAAGATGAGAACATCGCCGAAAGAATCTCGCGCCCCTTCCCCGCTTGTGCGAAACCCCTCTCCAGGGCGGAAGTTATGCCCCTCCCAGAGAGCCTCGATTCGCGGCGCAACGACCCGAAAGCGCACGCGCCCACTCTCGATCCGGCCCCGCGGCGTCTCCAGTGCGAACGCCCGCTCCCCGAAAGAAGCCTCTTCGGCGATGCGAAGATCGGCTTCCACAACAGGATTCAGGAACTGGAACTCTCCTTCCGGGGGGAGGATCGTTCCACTGACTCCTGATCCTTCGAACTCGATCGCTTGCGCCTGATCCAGGCCGATCCCCAAGATATCCACGCGCCCGTGCGATCCGGGCGAGCCCTCCTCATCCGAGATCGCGAGAATCTTCGGCTCGGTGATGACGAAGGTGACATCTCCGCTGCGCACAGGACCTCGCGGCGTCATGAGCGTGAACGAGCGCGCTCCCAATTGAGCCGTCTCTTCGATCGTGACGCGGACCAGCACCGAGGGGTTCAGCTCTCCGGGCGCTCCCGCCGAGATCACTTCCCCACGGATGCCGCCTCCGTCGAATTCAATCCCGCTGGCTCCCGCGAGCCCAATGCCCGAAATGAGGACGAACCCGCTGGCCCCCGGCCGTCCATATCCATGGGGATCGGCGGCATCTCCGGACGCAAACAGCCGACTTCCATCCTGAATCGAAAGGATGCGCGGCGGAACGACTCGGAGGACAACATCCCCGCTCTCCACATCCGTCGGAAGGGTGGCCGAGGCCGTCCACGAGAACGAGAACACTCCAATGAGAAGACAACACCTCCACAACCGATTCGCGCGTCGCTCTCCCATGGGTTTCTCCCACATCGGCTTGAGTATCCGGCACCACGCTACTCATCGGGAGCATACTCTATCGGCTCGATCGAGCCTGGTCAACACGAAAGCGGCTCTCTGACCGGGACAATCCTCGATCCGGCTCTCTCGCGATGGGGTTGCCTCCAGAGTTCAGGCCGGGCAGACGTCTCTTCAGGGACTTTTCAGGTATTCCGCGTCTCTTCCCGGCGGAGAAGCTGTCCGGGGAATTACTGACCCACCTCCAGCCGGTGCAAGAGCATGACCAATTGCGTGCCCACCGGATGCTGTCCCGCTCGTTTCGCCGGTTCGAAGCGCAGTCCCGAGAACGACGCGCTCATCTCGGACAGGTCCACCGGATGTCCCGACGGAGCGACGACGTCAACCAACCGTGCGCGCCCATCCGGATACACGAAGGTCACGACCACAAGGTGATCCTCTGCGACGGCCTGAAACAAGGCGTCCAAACTCCCGGGAGAGCGAAGGCGGGGGAATGTATAGAGTCCGTACGAAGATCCCGGCTCCCCATTGAGCAAGCCATATTGCCGGGCATCCAGAGCGATCGAAGCATGATGGTAGGCCAGAGGGACTTCGGGAATAGGGCGAAGTGTCGAGAGCAAGGCTCCCAAAAGGGATATGGTGATCAAGAAGCTCATCAGTGCCGCCGCCACTCGCGGATAAGCGAAGGTCCAACGCTCCATCCGCCGGAGGAGCCCCCCTCGAGAGCGCACGCGCGGATGTTCTCGATCCAGAGCCTCCAAGACCTGCTCCAGCAGATCCGAGGGCGCGACCGGAGGCGACAAGTGTCGCAAGCGTCGGGTCAGATCCCGCAACTCCTCCAGATCGCGCGCGCACGTCGAACAGACCAGAAGATGTTCTTGCAGGGCGCGCGCTCGATCCGACGGAAGCTCGCCATCAAGGTATTCGGAAAGATCTCGCCGCACAACCGTACAAGCCTTCACTGTGCCCTCCTTCCAAGAAGCACCCGCCGCGTTCTGGCCCACGAGCCTTCGGCGTGCCACTCTTCGGCTGGAACGCGACTCACCAGCTCCGGTTCGATGTCCTGGTGCTGGCCTGATTGTCAAACAGCTCGCCTCGACCCATCGGCGAACTCATCTCGAACCGGAGCTGGTCAATCCGTTCGCTCCTCTTCCGGTGCCGGAGGGCGCCCCTCCGGGCGCGGGCGAATCCGGCGCAGCTCCCGACGCAACAGCTCGCGCCCGCGCGCGATCCGCGATTTCACCGTCCCCACGGAGACTTGAAGCGTCGCCGCGATCTCTTCATAGGTGAGCCCTTCGACATCGCGCAGAAGAAGAGCCGTTCGGAAAACCGGCTTGATTCGGGCCAACGCGTCCGCCAGCAAGCGCTCCTCTTCTCGCGCGATCGCTTGCTGCTCGGGATCGGCCTGAGGGTCCGCCAGGTTTTCCAGGGAGCCGGCGTGAGTCTCATCCCTCAAGGAGTCGAAGGAGAGAATTCGATCCCCATTGCGCCGCCACCAGCGGTGCCAGTTCGCCGCCTGATTGAGAGCGATCCGATAGATCCACGTCTTCAGCTCGCACTCGCCGCGAAATCGCCCGATATGGCGATAAACCTTCAAAAAGGTCTCCTGCGTCGCGTCGCGCGCCTCCTCGCGATCGCCCAGGAGCCGATACAGCAGCCCATAGATGTTGCGGTGAAACCGAATGACGAGCTGCTCGAAAGCCTCGCGCTCGCCAGCGCGCAGGCGCTCCAGGAACTGGGCTTCCGCCTCCTCATAGCGCGCCTCTTCGGCGCAGCCGATCCCCAAGGCGCACTCCTCCCATGTCTCCGCGCGCGCCATAATTTCGGTTCCCTCCCTCATAGACACCAAAATGTGCGATAGGTTCCCGGGAAAATCAATGCCCCACAGGGGACCGCCGGCAGATCCGCGCGCAGAGGACTTGGGAGCAAGACGCCGACGCCTTCCTCTTCACAGGACGGCGCACCGCGATTCACTATCGGGGATGTTCCCCGTCATCAGAGATCCGGGACATCGCCGGGAGATCCCCACACCGCAGCTTCAGAGCAGGTTGAACTCCACGTTGATGGTCGCGCGCACGCTGGCCGGGCGTCCATCAGGCCCTCGCGCGGGAATGAACTTGATCTGCTTGGCCGCCTCAATGGCCTTCTCATCCAATCCGTATCCGAGTCCCCGGATGACGCGAATGTTTCGCACAACGCCATCGGCGCCGAACGTCGCACTGAGTACAACGACGCCCTGAATC
Organism: uncultured Clostridia bacterium; assembly: GCA_964615335.1. Taxonomy (GTDB): domain Bacteria; phylum Acidobacteriota; class Blastocatellia; order HR10; family HR10; genus HR10. The sequence continues at coordinate 168,335 of CAZTMT010000005.1, read as the reverse complement.
CGATTCCGCCGGGCTTCTTCCGTCCATTCCGGACGGGGCTTATAAGTGATGATCGGCCGGCCATAGCCGCCACGCCCGGCAATCCCCTCTCCGACACTCTCTCCCGACGCATCTCCAATCCCTCGCCCTTCTCCCGCTCCGTTACCCCCTCCCGTCCCACCGGTTCCTGGAGGAGCTTCCACAGGCCCGAAGCTGAAAGGCGATGTGATCTGCATCCGCGTATCCAGTGAAGGCAATTGGGCCTGCTCCGGAGGCGGGGGCGCTTTGAAAGGAACCGGGATGGGCATCGGCACAGGCTCCGAACGCAGCGGGAGTTTCCGGGGCACTGGCTCCGGAGGTCGAGAGTATTCGCGATTCCCTCCACCGCCGGCAACATCCATCTCCGGGAACTCAAACTGAATGGCAACCAATTGCTCGGGCGGCTCCGGCTCCGGCAGCGGACGGCTCGGAAAGAGATTCTCCAGATGCAGCAGAAACAGAACCACGTGGAAGAGGATCGCCACGCCCGTGGCCCAGAGCAAACGGCGTCGCTGGCGGGAATCTTCAAGAACGAATTGCCCTAAAACCCCAACGGCGGTCCCTGGCTGTACAGTTGGGCTCACCTTCTGCGACATCCCCTCCTCCTTGCCCGACTCTCATGCTCTCAAACACCGCCATCCGACCCTCTTCCTTGACAGGGCCATACGGCTGCTACTACATTATAGCACCCCGAGCAGAGGGGACAAAGGAGAATTTCAGCGGAACGGTTCGGAGAGACAGAAGCCGTGGCCAAGGCGGCGCTCAAAAAGAAAAAGAAAGCGAAGATCACCACGCGCGAACTCAAGCATGATGCCTTCCGCGATCGCTACGAGCGGTTGGCCGGCTGGGCCAAGCACCACCGGTCTCGGATCATACGAACAGGCGTCGCTCTGATCGCTCTTCTCCTCCTCATTCTCGGCACGCTTCTTTTCCGCGCCTCTCAGCGAGAGAACGCCGAAAAAGCCCTGGCCGAAGCGTACGAGATCTTCACGGCCGAGGTGACGTCGAGCTCTCCTCCTTCGGATCCGACCCACCGGACTTATTCGAGCGAAGAGCAGAAGTATCGAGAGGCCCTGAACGCCTTCAGCCGGGTTGCTCAGAAGTACTCCCGCTATCGCGAGCTGGCCAATTACTATGCTGCACTCTGCCAACTTCATCTCAATCCCTCAGAAGGGCGGCGGGCTCTGGAGCAACTGGCTCAGGGGAAAGCTGAAATAGCCCGGCTCGCTCGTTTGGCCTTGGCCGAACACCTGCTGGCCAGTGGCGATCCGGCCGGCGCCGAAAAGCACTATCGCCACCTGCTCGGCGACCTCGGCGAACTCCCCGAAGCGAGCGTGCGGCTCGGACTGGCCCGCGCGCTCGAGCTGCAGCAGAAGAAGGCCGAAGCCGTTCAGCTCTACGTCAAAATCGCTACGGACTTCCGCACTCAAGAAGCCGGCCGCGCAGCCCGCGAGCGCCTGGCCCTGCTCGATCCTCTCGCTTTGGAGAAAGTGCCCGAGGAAGCGGCTGCCTCCTCATGAACCCGGAGCAGGCGAGTTTCAGGAAGCGAGGAAGACGTAAACCTTTCCCTGCCCTCCCGGAAGCCCGAGCGTTCCCGGCTTGACCGAGCCGATCAGCACGTCGCCTCGCCCATCGCCATTGACGTCCCCGATCGCCAGAGCAATGGAGAACTGCGCGTTCGGATCGGAAGAAGGGAGAAAGGTGGCATCCGCCGAGGCATCCAGGGCCGTCCCGCCCTCAAAGAGATACGCGCTTCCCTCGACACCCGCTGTCCGCACAAGCAGGGATCCAATCAGGATGCTCGCGCGCCCATCTCCGGTCACCTCCCCCACAGCGAGCGTTCCCCCGAAACCATCATTCGACTTGGGCGAAGGAGCTTGCAGCTTGAGATCGGCCGCAGAATCAAAGGGCTGTCCGCCCCGAAAGAGATAGACTTCGCCCGGATCGCTTGAGGCACCCAGCAGAGACCGCCGCAGGTTCGGATGAGGGGTTCCCACGAGGACGTCCTCAATGCCATCTCCGGTGACGTCCCCGACAGCGAGAGCTTGCCCGAAGCCACTGCTCCTCACGAGGACGGGTTGCTGCAACGCCACATCCGCAGTCGTATCGAAAGAGGCTCCTCCGAAGAAGAGATGGACGCGCCCGGACTCCGACACAGAACCCACATCTTCGTTGGGCGCACCCACGAGCACATCGTCCACCCCATCGCCGGTGACATCTCCGACAGCGAGGGTGCTCCCGAAAGCGGCTCCCTGCTGCGGCGTCGGCGCCTGAAGCGTGTGTGTGAGCGCTCCGGTGAACGAAGGACGGCCCTCGTACACGAAGACCTGACCCGCTTGCTCTAGGGTTCCGATCTTCCGATTTTCAGCGCCGACAAGAACATCCTCCCGCCCATCGCCGTTGATGTCCCCAGCGGCCAGGCTCCAACCAAAATGGGCCAGGGGATTCAATCCGCTCGGACTCTCCAGCGCGAGGTCAGCCTGCGCGTCCAGGAGCGCGCCCCCGAAAAAGAGGTACACCGCCCCTGTTCCTCGCGATGCCCCTCCCTGAGCAAAAGGAGCCGAGACGAGAATGTCCTTCTGCCCATCCCCATTCATATCGGCCAGGGCGATCGCCCATCCGAAGCGCGCATCCGTCTCCGGCGTCGGTGCTTGAAGGACAAGATCAGCCCCTCCATCAAAAGGCGCCCCCCCGAAGAAGACGAAGGCCCGTCCGGCCGCCGCCTTGTTCTCCACTCTCCAGAGGACGGCTCCCACTACGAGATCAGCGATTCCATCTCCGTTCACATCTCCGGAAGCCAGGCCGAAACCGAAACTCCCGTTAGGCTCGCTCGGTTGTACGAGAATCGGGGGTTGAAAGGAAGTGGGAGGGAGGCCCAACGCTCCCCCTCCTCCAAGAAGCACGGCGACAACGATCGGTACACTCCGGCGCATAGCCATCATACCTCCCTGCGAGAAAATATCCCCCCCTCCGCTTCGCATCCGGACCAAGAGGGAAGCGGCCCCTCCCTCAATGCTCAGAACGCTGTGCTCCGAGCCTTACAGAAATGTCTGGAAATCCGTTGGGAGCAAGCCAGCAAAAGGTCCAATGCACAAAAGGACAAGCGGAGGAAAGATGAAGAACAGGACCAGACAGATGCTAGGGAGCACTGCGTAGCCCAACGTGAGCATCACAGGAGCCGCCGCGAGCACGAGCGCGCTGACGAGCTTCTTCATCATCGCACCTCCCTCGAGATTTTTCACGGGTTTCAGCATACCGATCGCCCCGAGCACAGTCAAGAAGAATCGCGCGAAAGGATGCCGAAGCGCCTGCTTGACAGAGGAGGACACCCGTGGGTATTCTCTTTTGCTCTTATGGCGAGGGGGCCTACATCCTGCTCTGGGCGGATGTCCCGACACTTCCGGCTTGTCCTCCTGCTCCTCTTCCTTCTGGCATGTGATCTGCTGGCACACGCCGTGGCTTCGGCCGAGGCCTCCGGGTCGCTCTCGCCACAGCCGACCATTGGAGCTCTCACAAGCTCCTGCCCGTCTCCCCAAGCCGCACACAATGGCCCTTGCGCATGTCATCACCGGCATTTCCCCTTTCTCTCCACGACGCTGGAGATATTCCTCTCCCCACTGACACTGGCGCGGGCCGAATGGACATCGGTCGAGCGAACGGTTCGTCTTCTGCAGACGGATCGGGTTATTCGATCCCCTCCTCTGAACTGATCTCGAATCCCACGTGGCGCCTGAGCGTGAAGGCTTCTCTCGGCGATCCTGGAACCTTGCGAGAGAGGCCTTCTGAAATCCGAACTCCACCTGAAAAAGACATGGCGCCCTTCAGGGCGAGGGATAGCACGAGATCTTCGCAGAGAGGAGGGAAAGAAAGATGGGACCAAGCGGCACTCTCTTTTCGCACGCTTCGCTTCATCCCATGAGAGGTCAATGGCGCAGGGGAGGACGCAGTGCGAGCGCGCTCTGCGTTGTGGCCCTTCTCCTTCTGGGACACGGTTCGGCGCACGGTCTCCAATCCGCGGGAGCATTGCGCGGGCGAGTCGTTCTTCGACCGGCGAATACTCCTGTACATGGAGTGACAGTAACTCTTGTGCCCGGAAATCACATGACGGTGACCGATGAGAATGGCGTCTACGAATTCCCTGAAGTCTCCCCGGGCCGATATACGGTCATCGCGCATCTGGAGCGATTGCCCGATGTCATCCGAACCGTTGAGATCGCGGCTGGAGCTGTCGTGACGCTCGATATCGAATTCACGCTCTCACCCGTTCGAGAGCAAATCACGGTGACAGCGAGCGGACAAGCGGAGACGCTCGCTCAGGCCTTTCAGGCTGTGACCTCACTGGATGCGACCGACTTGCTTGGCCGAAACACGACGTCACTCGGCGAAGCGCTGGAGCATCAGCCCGGCGTCGCCAAGCGCAGTTTTGGGCCGGGCACATCGCGTCCCGTGATCCGCGGCTTCGATGGAGATCGCGTTCTGGTGCTGCAGGATGGCATCCGCACCGGCTCGCTCTCTTCTCAATCGGGCGAGCACGGCGAGCCGATAGACGTTTTGAGCCTGGACACGATCGAGATCGTCAAAGGGCCGGCCACGCTGCTTTACGGAAGTAATGCACTGGGCGGCGTCGTCAATGCCATCACGCGCCATCACCAGATGCATCAACATCCGCACAAGGGCCTGCGCGGCTATATGACGGGAACAGGGGGTTCCGCAAATGCCCAGGGGGGAGGAAGCGCGGGCCTGGAATACGGCGTGGGTCATTGGCTCTTCTGGGGCAATGGAGGAGGACAGCGCACCGGCGACTACCGCACGCCGATCGGCCGTATCCCGAACTCGGGGACGCACGGGGGGAATGGGACCGGAGGCTTCGGACGCTACAGCGAGCGCGGATTCTTCAGCCTCAGCTACGGCTACGATGCCCGCCTCTATGGGGTCCCCTTCGCCGGCCGTCTTCACGCTCCGCATGAAGAGCAAGACCATGACGAGACAGAGACGCTTGTTGACTTGAGGATGCGACGACATAATGTCCGTTTGAGCGGCGGGCTCGGTGACCTCGGCTCGTTTTTGGACCGCATGCAGTTCTCTTTGGATTACACCCGGTACCGGCACTGGGAGTTGGAGGACGACGTTCCGACGACGCTCTTTGAGAACCGGCATGTCGTCGCCCGAATCGTTCTGGATGAGCGGCGGCAGCGCGGGTTCTCCGGAAGCTTTGGTCTCTGGCTGATGCACCGACGATATGAGACAAGCGGCGAAGAGGTCTTGGCTCCTCCCGTCACGCAACGGGCTCTGGCGCTTTTCGCCCTGCAACAGTGGGACGTGCGGCGTCTTGTCCTGCAATTCGGCGGACGCCTGGAATACAACGGCTATGATCCTGTGGGCTTGCCGCGCCGATCTTTCACCGGTTTCTCCGGAGCCGCGGGCCTGCGCCTCCCCCTCTGGGAAGGGGGGACGCTCGTTCTGAATTACACGCATTCGTACAGAGCGCCCGCTCTGGAGGAGCTGTATAACCGAGGGCCGCATGTCGGAAACCTCGCTTTCGAAATCGGTGATCCCACGCTCGGGCGCGAACGCGGCGATGGAGTGGATTTCTCGCTGCGCCATCGGAGCGATCGCTGGCGCGCGGAAGCCAACGTCTATTACTATCGCTTGGCCGACTTCGTCTTCCCCGCTCCGACGGGAGAGATACGCGAGGGCTTGCGAGAAGTCGTCTTTCGACAAGCCGACAGCCGATTCCTGGGGACTGAGCTGGGGCTGGATGTAGCGCTTCACTCCCGAGTATGGCTCGCTCTGGGCCTGGATGCCGTGGATGCGGAGCTGCGCCCCTCGAAGACTCCGCTGCCACGCATCCCCCCGGTCCGAGGACGCGCGCGCCTGGATATTCAGCTCAAGGGCTTCACTCTCGCTCCGGAAGTCCTCATGGCGCGAGCGCAGAACGATATCTTCCCTACGGAGACGCGCACGCCCGGATACTCCGTCTTCAACCTGAGCCTGAACTACACGCGCGTCCAGGCGCACGTCCTGCATATTTTCTCCATCACGGGCTTCAATCTCGGCGATCGGCTCTATCGCAACCACCTCTCCTTCATCAAAGACTTCGCTCCGGAGATCGGGCGCGGTGTGCGCTTCACCTATACGCTGCGCATCTTTTGATCGCGGCACTCTGCCGGAAACTCCTCTCACGCGGGAGGGGCTTCCGGCAGAAGCACTCCCGAGAAGCCGGCCGTAAGGTCCCGTCATCAAGTGAGCGCCAGGTCCGGAGGGCCCTTCGAGAGCTTGTCCGGAAATCGCGCGTCGGGCATCCAGAGATCGCACGCGCGATTGCCCAATAGCCCAAGGCGCGACATAGCCCGCGCGAGCCCCATCGCGAGAACGATCCATTTCCGCATGGAGCCCCCGAAGGGGGCGACACATCGGGCGGCCACCCAACCGGTCTGGCTCACACACGCCAGGTCACGACATCGGGGGATACACGAATGGCCTCCTTCGATTCGTCAGGCTTTTGACCCGATGTGCCGCCCGCCGGGCGCGAGCTCGGGAATGAATAATTGGGGACCGCGTTTCCCGGGGTTCCGCTTGCGCTTCACCCTGGGCTATTTCCTGTCGCCTTCTTCGAGGGCTCTTTGCGGAACGGGGTTCGATCTCACGTGGGGGGTGCTTCGCCTCACCCCGGGTTCTTCTCTGTCGCTTGCTGCAGTAGGCTCTTTCGCAGCGCGCCGTTCAGAGCAACAGATATTTTTTCCACGCCTCTTGCTGGCGCCCCAGATGCGCAAGAATCTGATGGCTCACGCGCCAGGAGAGGGCTCGCGGGTGTTTGAGAAGCGTCATCCCCGCCTCCTCCGGCGTGCGATTCCCCTTCCGGACATTGCACCGGCGACAGCAGGCGACCACATTGTCCCAGGATGTCCGTCCTCCTTTCGAGCGCGGGATGACGTGATCTACGGTCAGCTCTGACGAGGGGAGCTTCCGCCCGCAGTACTGGCAGGTGTATCCATCGCGCAGCAAGACGTTTCTGCGCGACAGCTCCTTCCGCTCAAACGGGATGTGCACGTATTCGAGAAGGCGAATCACTGAGGGAACAGGAATCACGACGTGCGCCGAACGCACGATCCGCGATGTGACTTCTTCCGGCCGCGCCGTGCCTTTCAAAATGAGCACGATCGCCCGACGAGCCGTCGTGACGTTGATCGGCTCGTAGGTCGAGTTGAGAACCAGGACCGGAGCTTTCATGCGATCTCTCACCCGCATACGCACGCAACAGATGTAGCATTATACTAGAGCTCGCCCCAAAGGCAAGCGCGCGCTCGCGCCGGGAGAAAATCGCGCTCCCACTGTCTTCAGCAACCCAGCTTCGCGGAGCGGATGATACCTGCGGCGACTCAGACGGATCGAGAACGACGTGACGCGTCATTCGCAGGCTCAGATGTGAGGGGATCAACCTTTCGGGAGACCCCACCTCAAGCCGTTTTCTGCTCCCGACTTCGTGCATTCCTTTTTGTGTTCGTGAGCAAAAGATACTTGACATCGCCTCGTGGGCGTCCCATACTCTGGCCAAAAATGATGGCAAGAGGAGGTGGAGCTATGCGAAAGCGAAGTTCCTGGGCTCTTCTTCTGACGCTCGCCCTGTGCTTTCGGCTTGGGTTCCCGCATCAACGCGTTGCATTGGCCCAAGCGCCCGGAACGCAACAGGGCTTTGCGGTGACGATCATGAACATCTGCGGATCGCCCACGTCTCCCGAGACGATCCAGATCTTGAGCGTGACGCTCACATTCAACGGGCTTCCGATTGCCACTCAAGCGAGCCTGCGCTCATTGTCTACTAATCAAACAACGACTTTCCAATTCCCCGTCTCGCAATTCCCCGCTTTGGGGACACTCACGCCCAATGATGTAACGATCAGTTGGAGACGCGGCGAGCAAACACTCACGACGACCTTCTTCCCCGTCGCGCTTGGCCAGCCTCAGGAGCAGTCTTGCCTGCGCATCCTTCTCAGCGGCCTGCAAAGCGAAGCGGGCGGTCTCTTCACCCAGATGCAAAACCTGATTTCGAGCGCAGCCAGTCAGGTAGGCGTCCCCGTAGACCCCAATCAAGCCAAGCTCTTCCAGATCAACAACGTGCCTATAATGATCGCTCCCGCCACGACGGCGGGCTCGAACTTGGGTGTCATGCAGCTCGGAAGTCCCATGACGATCGGAAGTACTCTCCTGCCTCCCGGGAACTATCGAATGGAGGTGGACTTTACCGCGCAGCAGATTCGCTTCCGCGACCCTCTAGGGAACATCCGGGGCACGGTACCCGCTCAAATGGAACCGGTAGCAGGACCTGTGGCGGCTTCCAGCGAGCCGCTCGCTCTCACGGCCGCTTCCGCATGTCAAGCGACGTCGGTTCTGGATGAGCCCGTCGAGCCGATGGTCTTTGCCGGATGCACCGGGCCCACGATCAGCTTCAGCCTGACGTTCATCCCTGTGCCGCCTTTCGTCCTTGTTCTCACATGCATCGGCTTCCTGTGCCATCCATTTCACCCTCTTCCGCCCTACGTCTCCGTGGGCTTCTGCATCTGAACCATCTCGATCTTGGAAAGGAGAAGGAGAAGATGAAGTGGCGAACGGAAAGCATACTGGGATTCGCCGTGGCGAGTCTTCTCATCGCAGGGACAAGTCCCCACCCGGGGTCGCGGGTGGGGACGTCAGGGCTTCGAACAGCTCTCGCCCTTCGTCAGGATTATTGTTCGGAGCTCCAACAGAACGTCACTTTCTCGCTGCAGCCGACGGGTCCGACCTGTTGCTGGACCCTGAGTGTGAACAATACGCTTCCTTCAAGACTCTCTTTGAAACCCACACTGCAGCTCACGGCCAACCGTGACTTCCTCGGAATGACCCTGGCTTCTGGATGGACGGTCACTGGTTCCCCTACCTTTCCCACTTCATCTCTTACGCTCAGCTACTCGCCGGGCCCAATCCCTTCCGGGACGACGAACATTGGGCGATTCTGTCTGGATTTCCAGAACAACACCTCAGCCACACTCACCATCCAGTGGAGCGTCACAGGCCCAATAGAGACGACCTGTTCGACCACTGTGCCCCTCACATGCCCACAGGGATGCTGGGTCTGCGGACAAAAGTTCGAAGATCTGAACGGCAACGGCAAATGGGATGGTAATGAGCCGCTTCTTCCGAACTGGACGATCACTCTCACCGATGCGGGCGGTAATACGGTGACGACCCAGACGAACCCATGGGGGATGTATTGCTTCTACAACCTGGATCCCTCACGAGGGCCATACACTATTTCGGAGGGCATTCAATCCGGTTGGCAAGCCGGACCAATGCGCTGCTTCAAATTCATCCCTATTCCGGGGAACCAGCCGACACCGATTTCCTGCGGCCTTGGTACTTGCCAATTCAATTGCGAATACCGTCAGGACATTGACCGCTATGACTGCATCATGTGCTCCTTCCCGAACGTGCAAGCGGCCGCTGCGGCCAAGGAATGCGAAGACCGCCCGCAGAACCTCAACACGGGATGGGATCAGCGCACCTCGACTTCGATCCCGCTGAGCGGTCATGATGAGGAATGGCTGGTCCTTCAAGATCCCGATCCGGGGACGTCGGAACCGCGTCCGGCGACGGTGATCTCCAATCCCCAGACGCGGAAGCAGCCCCAATCGGAATGGATCTCGGCGGATCAGCTCGGTCGAGTTCGTCAGACCGGGCAATATGTCTTCCAGCGCTGCTTCTGTCTGGATGCTGATGATCTCCCGAAAGCCAGCCTTCGACTCAGCCTCTGGGCCGCTGAGGAAGCCATCGTTTTCCTCAACGGGACGCAGATCGGTGTGACGCCTCCGCGCTCATACCAGCAGCCGAACCCCACGACGATAACGGTGTCCAACGGATTCCGTCCCGGCCTCAATTGCCTGCAGGTCGTCATCACCGGCGGGCCGCCGAGCTTTCTGCCGGGATTCGGGGGCCTTGGACCTCAAGCGGGCTTCGACCTGGTGGGAGAAGTCACCGCTCCTCCGGACCTCTGCTGCGAGGGGGGAACGATCTGCGGCGTCACGTTCGAGGACGTGGACGGCAATGGGCGAATGGATTCGCAGGACCGGCCGCTGGCCGGATGGACCATCGTCCTGCGCGATGACCAGGGAATGGTCGTGAGAACGGAGACCACGGACCGGTATGGGGCTTATTGCTTCCGCGATCTGCCACCGGGAAGATACACCGTCTCCGAAGTCTCGCAGTCTGGCTGGACGCAAACTTATCCGCCCGCTCCGGGAACGCACACCGTAGACCTGGACCCCAGAGAAGTCATCACTCATCGGGACTTCGGCAACAGGAAGCGACCGTAAGATGAACGTATAGCGGGAGAAGGCCTTATGCGTCGTAAGAGCGGAAGAGGCCTTCTCCCCCATGAACGGGAGTTCGGGACTCGCTGCGCGATGAAGATCTCGTGCGCTTCCCGAAATCCCTCATTCGGAAGTCTCCGGCAGGAGATCGCGAAAACAGAAGTTCTCGCGCATGACGGCTTCACCGAGGACGAAGCGCACGGGTTCTCGGAAGATGGGCCCCTCAAAGACGAAGGAGTGGAATTCGCCCCGCTCGCCGCAGGGATCAACGCCTGAGGGGAGATCGGTCAGGAAACTCTCATCAATCAGGCGACCGGCAAAGGAGGCATCCAGGACACGCGTGTCCACGCAGACGATGACGGCGCGAAAGCCGGCAGCGAGAAATGCGCGCACAAGCTCGCCTGTGTCGCGCTTCCAGAGGGGGAAAAGACCGCGCATCCCGATCCGGGCCAGATGCGCCTCGCGATACTGCCGCAGATCTTCCAGGAAAATATCGCCGAAGACAACCGAGCGCACACCCGCCTCCTGATACGGTCGGAGAGCGGCTTCCAGCCGGGCCTCATATTCCGAATTGCTCGCGTTCGGAGGGAGAAAGACTTCGTGAACAGGCACGCCCACAGCGTGCGCTTGCGCCGCCAGAAGCGTCCGGCGAACCCCATGCATGCTCACGCGGTCGTAATTCTGGGTCACCGTCGCCAGAAGCGCGACGACCTCATAAGCTCCTGCCTTCTGAATCTCCCAGAGAGCCATCGCGCTGTCCTTGCCCCCGCTCCAGGAGATGAGAACCCGTTCTCGCATTTCGGCACTCACTGTCTTACCTTCGGCGAACTTCGGTAGTATACTGCGCTCCGGCCGGGGAAGCGAATCTGTGGAACCCAGAAGCGAAGACCCGCGTGAATGAAAAACGTCAAGCCCCGACAAGGAGGACGAAAGCCATGGCTCAAAGCACACCGTGTCGGCTACTGAGCAATGTACTCATCGGGCTTTTGACGTTCTCTCTCACGGGTTGGGGAGGTGCTCTCCTGTGGGGGCAGCAAGCCCCTTCCCGACCTCCGGCTCAGCAGGAGAAAGCTCCGGCGAAAGAGCTTGAGGAAGAACGTGAAGTCCTCGAGCGGGAGATCCAGCAGGTCATACAACTCCTCCTCTATGCTCGGGATCTCGCTGAAGACATCGGCGATCCCGTGGTGCGCGTTCGCAGCCTGGCGGCGATCGCCGAAGCTCTGTGGGAGCCGAACGAGCCGCTGGCTCGCCGCCTCTTCCGCGAAGCTTTTGAGGGAACCCAGCAGGTCCCGACTCCGGGGCGTCCGCGAGGTCTCCGCGCCTGGCTTGGGAGCACGCGCGCTCCCGATGTTCTGCGGACGGAAATCCTGAACCGGGTGGCGAAGCTCGACCCTCTTTTCGCCACGGAGATGGCCAAGAGCATAGAGCCGGAGCAAGAGCCCAGGCGGGAAGAGAGCCTGGAAGAGCGCCAGATGCGCCAAGCCGCGGGATCCGAACGCGCGCAAGCGCTCGTGAACCTGGCCAATGTCTTGCTCGAGCACGATCCCAAGAAGGCGAGCGAAGCGGCCGCGGCGGCCCTGAGCGAAGGAGTCACGCAGCCGTTCTGCAACTCATAGACAAATGTCCCATGACACTTGTCTTAGTTGCTTCCTGCTTCATCGACGGGCACTGGCCTTACGGCCTGCAGCCTCCCATCTCCACAGGCGTCACTTCCCGCCGAACTGGCGGTAGCTGGCCGGCCCCCTGCCCGGCCAGAGCGAGCGCAATTCGCTCAGCTTCATGTGGATAGAATAACCAACCGATCTGTCCCGTGTCGTCAACTTCTTAGGGAGCAGTTTCAACCCCCATGTCCTCCAGTATCTGCCCGATCGCGTCGCACAAGTGGATGCGCTTCTGAATCAGATCTCCTTCGCCCTTCCCCCCCGCGAACCCGCGACGACCGAGACTTCCCCTCCACGGGAAACGCTCACTCCCGAGGAGAAAATCGCTGACCTCACGCGGCGCGCCGAACAGACCAAAGATGCCGAGGAGCGAGATATGTTCCTCCTTCAGGCGATCCTTGAGGCCTTAAGGGCGAAGGACTTCCAGAGCGCCACGAGCCTGGTCGCCCGCCTCGGGGATCTGAACCTTCGGGCAGAGGCCTCCGATTACGTCTTCCTCCGCTGGAGCGAGCGCGCGCGCCGAAGGGGATTTCGAGACGGCGCGCCGAACGGCCCTGGAGCTGAACAACCCGGAGCGACTCGCGTATGCCTTCAGCGCGCTGGCCCGACAGCTCGCGGAGCGCAAGGAGAAGGAGGCAGCGCTCTCGGTCTTGCAGGAAGCGGAGGCGAAGATTCGACGGCTCCCGACATCGGTGGAGAAGGCTCGCGCGCTTCTGCTTCTGGTCGAAGCATGGCTCCCACTGGATGGGGAGCGCGCCTTCGAGGCGTTCGCCCACACGGTGAGTTCGCTTCGTCCGCCGGAGATCTTGGCCGAGATGCGGGGAGCCAGTTTTCAATTCAAGGTCAAGGCCATGGGGATAATCATCGGCCTCGCCGAACGGGACATCATGCGGATGCTCGACCGCACAGTCAGCGCGCTCACGGAAGTGGATCCGGCGCGAACGCTGCTTCTCCTCTCTCAACTGGAGAATCCTCCGCTGCGCCTTCTGGCCCAGATCGCCTACGCGCGTCGCCATCTGGCCCTTCTCAAGGAGAAGAAAGCCAAGCTCGCCGAACGGAGAACAGCGTAACGCTCTTGTCGCGCCAGAGGCTCAGCGCGGCAGATGCAGTACATTCCAGAGATTGAGGCTCACGACAGCAAGGCCCACGAAGCCTTCCAGAACGCGTCCCGGGAGATAGCGACAGAGATATGCTCCCAGGGGAGAGGCGAGCGCCCCTCCGGCCATGAGAGCAGCCGGAAGCCCGAGCGAGAACGCACGAGAATCCAGCGCCTGAAGCAAACCGATCGCACTGGCACCAGCGACAAACAGCTCGGCGAGACTCACCGTCCCAATGACGTAGCGCGCAGGAGCGCGCCGGATGAGCACAAGGAGCGTGGTCACCAGCGGCCCATACGCGCCGCTCATCGCGTTGAAGAAACCGGCCAGAAACCCGATGCCGATCAAAAGCCCGAAGCTGTCGGTCTGCTCCCCGTCGCAAGAGATCCTCGAGACATCCTCTTTCGGTTTCCGGGGGGAGAAAATCTCCACCGTGAGCTTCCCTTCCACGGCCAGGAGAAAGCGGCAGAGGAGGAGCCCTCCGAGAATGAGCAGGACCAGAGGGCTCCACAGGCGGACCGCCTCGGACCACCGACCGATGCACGCCGCTCCCGCGAGAGCACCCAGGACACCGGATGCAGCCAGGGGGATCACCCAGTCTCGACGCACGTTGCCGAAGCCCCAGTGCGAGAGACCGGCCAGCAGCCCATTGCCGACCTTCACGAGATTGGCCGTCGTGACGACAAGAAGGGGAGGCAATCCCGTCGCAAGCATGAGGCTGCTCGCCATCGCTCCGAAACCCATTCCCGTCGTCACATCCACAAGCTGCGCGAGAAATCCGGCGACGATCGTGATACCCCACAGCTCGATCGGCATCTTCATCCCACCTCACTCGTTTGGGAAATGCTCACGCGGCGAACGTCCTCCGGAGGAGCGAGGGCATCTTTTTCACCCGCGTCCTGAAGGCGTCTCCGGGAGAACGACTCCCACGCGCGCCGGATCCGGAGTGACGTGCAACCCGCATTCCTGAAGGGCGGGATTTTGCTCCCACCACCATCGTCCGGCGCGCGGATCCTCGCCCGGTCGAACGGCTCGCGTGCACGGAGCGCATCCAATGGAGGGGTATCCGCGATCGTGCAGCGCATTGTACGGCACCTTGTGTCGGCGAATGTACTCCCAGACCTGATCCCACGACCAATCGGCCAGAGGATTCACCTTCATACGCCCCCCATGCTGCGCATCCCATTCGATCTTCGTCACGTGCGCGCGCGTCACGGCCTGCTCGCGACGCAAGCCCGTGATCCAGGCATCCAGCCCCGCAAGCGCCCGCTCCAGAGGCTTCACTTTCCGCACGTGGCAACAGAGCTTGCGCAGCTCGATCGAGCGATACATCAGGTTGTACCCGTGCGCGCGCACCATCTCGGTGACCTCCTCGGGATCCGGCGTGTAGATCTCCACCTCGATCCCATAGCGCTCGCGGATACGATCTATGACCTCGTAGGTCTCCGTCGGCAAACGCCACGTATCGAGCGTGAAGACGCGAGCTTGCGGATTCATCCGCCAGAGCATATCAATGAGGACAACGTCTTCCGCTCCGAAACTTGAGGCCAGAGCGATCCGCGGATGAAAGCGCTCCAGAGCCCATTGGAGCACCGCCTGAGGCGGTCGCTTCTCGAACTCCTCGTTGAGATGTCGAATCTCTTCTGCCTGAAACACGGCGTCACTCATACTCGTTCACCTCCTTCTGATGAGATTCCTCTTCGATCCAGCGCTCGATGAGCTGGCGCGCATGGCGCTCCACATTGGAGGGGTTTTCGGCGCGAAGCCGCTCCGGGAGATCGGACTGGACGAGCCGATGGAATATGTCAGCTCGTCGCTCGGCGTCCGGAATCTTCTGCTTCACGAATGCGCGCAGGCGCCCGAGCAGCTCCGCCAACCGCCCATACTCCGGACCGATCATCATTTCGATCTCGCGCTTGAGTCGTTGCGCGAGGGCCGGACTCTGCCCGCTCGTGGAGATCGCGATCAAAACATCCCCTCGCTCGATAAGAGCCGGGACCAGAAACGAACAAAGCGCGGGAACGTCCACGATGTTGCAGAAGAGACGATGTCGGGCGGCCGCTTCGGCCACGCGTTGATTCGCCCGGGGATCGTTCGTCGCCCCGATGACGAGCCAGACGCCCTCCAGATCCGCGTCTTCGAACTCGCCCGCGCGATAAGCGATCTGGCCCAGAGCGGCCATCTCGGCGAGCGCGGGGGTGAGATCGAGGCTGACCACGCGCACGCGCGCTCCGACTTCAAGCAGCGTCTTCACCTTGCGCTCGGCGACCTTCCCTCCCCCGACGACCAGAACCTCGCGCTCGCGCAGATCGAGAAAAGCCGGATAATACCTCATCTCTCCACCTCCTCGCTGAGGAGAAGCGCTAGAGCCTCCGGCTCTGGAACAGAAGCTGTAACCTCCTCGGTCGGAAACCAGGCCAGCGCCTCCCGCAGCGCGACGACTTCCCCGATGACGATCAAGGCCGGCGCGCACACGGGATCACAGGCCGTGCGTTCGCAGATCGTAGCCAGCGTCGCCACGCGCACGCGCTGATACGGATACGTTCCCCACTCGATGACGGCGATGGGCGTCTCGGGCGCACGCCCGGCTTCGAGCAACCGCGCGACGATCTGCGGAAGGGTCCGCGCGCCCATGAAGACGACCAGCGTGTCCACGGCCCGGGCGAGCGCTTCCCAGTTCACCTGCGTTGTTTTGTCGGCGCACTCGTGACCTGTCACGAAGGCGACGCTGGAGGAGAGGCCGCGATGGGTGAGCGGAATTCCCGCATAAGCGGCCACGGCCTGTCCGGCTGAGACGCCGGGAATGACCTCCCACGGGATGCCCGCCTCGCGAAGGGCCAGCGCTTCCTCCCCCCCGCGCCCGAAGATGAACGGATCTCCCCCCTTCAGGCGCACGACGATCAGACCGCGCCGCGCGCGCTCGATCATGATCCGATGGATTTCCTCCTGTGTCAGGCGATGCGCGCCATGCGCAGGGCCAACCGGGAGACGCTCGGCTTCCGGAGGAGCGTAGTTCAGCAGACGCGCATTGACGAGCGCGTCGTAGATGACGACATCGCACGTGCTGAGCACCTCCAGGCCGCGCACGGTGAGAAGGCCCGGATCGCCCGGCCCCGCGCCGACCAGATAGACTTTCCCCAACCGATGCCGTTCACTCATAACGTCCTCCCTCATGCGGCGCACTCGCCCGGACCGATCTCGGGGCGAAAGACCTCCTCCTCGGCTCCGAGATCGCGATACAGCTCGGGCGCTTCTTCAAACGAAGGCACGCGTTCAAAGGGCGCGAGCACCTCTCGAAGACGTGGGGCACCGACGCGCTCGACGAACTCCCGGAAGGATTCGCCCGCGTATCGCTGTTCCCGATAGAACATGAGCAGGCGCCGGGCCGCCTCGGGAGCCCACTGCGCCGGAACGCGCGCAAGGGCCCGCCCGAATGTGACGCGTTCAAACCCTGTGCCTCCTCCGACGAGCAAAACGTACTGGGGCAGCGCGTGCCCATCCACGCCGCTCGACGCCCCATAGAAACCGAGGTCGGCGATGTGATGCTGCCCGCAGGAATTCATGCAGCCGGAGATCTTAATGGTGAGATCCTGAAGCTCCGGGATGTCCCCGAACCCGTCGCTCCGCAATACCTGACGAAGCGCTTCGGCCAAACCCCGCGAGCGCGTGAGAGCCAGTTGACACGTATCGGCACCCGGACAGCGGGTGATATCCGCAAGCTGATCGGCTTCGGCCAGTCCTATGGCCGCCAGCTCGCGATACACGTAGGGCAGGGCTGCTTCCGGGACCCATCGGAGAAGAAAATTCTGCGCGATCGTCGTCCGAAGGCGCCCGCCACAGAAACGGCGCGCAATGCGCGCGATATGACGCAATGCGTCGCTGGTCACATCCCCCAGCGCGCAGCGCACGGTGACGGCGTAGTAGCCCGGCTGCTTCTGCGCCAGGACGTTCGCTTGCCGCCACCGCTGGTAGTCGGGCGACGATGACCAGCCGGCCGCTCCCCCTCTCGGGAGTTCGAGGACCGGAGGCTCCTCCTCTTGCTCCTCTGCGATTTCATACCGGACCAGACCCGAACGCGTGGCCAGAAGCACACGACGCTCAGCGAAGATCGCCTCGCGGAGCTTTTCGATCCCCCACTGTCGGGCCAGGAATTTCATCCGCGCGCGCATGCGGAACGTATGCTCGGGCCGTCGCTCCCCATGCCGATCGAAGACGCGGAGGATGGCTTCGCAGGTGGGGATCAGCAGATCGGCCGGCGTGAACTCTTCCAACAACTCTGCCGCGCGCGGCTGCGCGCCCAATCCCCCGGCGATGTAGAGGCGAAAGCCTCGCTCCTTCGCCCCCTCGCGCTCGCGCACCAGGGCGACCGCTCCGATGTCGTGGATCCTCACGCGCGCGTGATCCTGGCGGCATCCCTCGAGGGCGATCTTAAATTTCCGCGGCAGGTTCTGCGCGATCGGATGACGCAGAAAGTAGCGCGAGACGGCATCGGCATAAGGCGTCACGTCGAAGGCTTCGGTCGGCGAGATGCCGGCCAGCGGACAGGCCGTGACGTTGCGCACCGTGTTGCCGCACGCCTCGCGCGTCGTCAGGCCCACTCGCGCGATGTGCGCGAGCAGAAGGGGAACATCCTCGCGCCGCACCCGGTGAAATTGAATGTCTTGCCGCGTCGTGAGATGCACGCGCCGATTCGGCGTGAAGCGGTCCGCCAGATCGGCCAAAGCCTCCAATTGCTCCGGCGTGATGCGTCCCAGTCGCACCTTCACCCGCACCATGTGCCATTCCGGCGCTCCGCGAATCCCATAAACGCCATTCTCCAGACGAAACCTTTTGAAGTCCTCCGGATCGCGCTCTCCGGCTTCAAACGCCTCGATCTCTTCGGCGAAGCGACGGATCTCGGCTTGCACCTCCGGAGGCAGCCCGACCAGAAGTGGCTCCAGCTCAGCAAAACGTTCCTTTTCTCCCATGGCTTCCCCTCCCATCCGGAATCAAAAAGGCCCGCCTCGGAATCTCCGAGAGCGGGCCTCGCTTTCTTCTGCCGTCCACCGCGCTCATCCGGGAGAGCGCTGCGGAGGGCCCGCTCTCGGCCTGCTGGCACACATACACGAACAGATCGCTCCCTCGGGCACGAGGCCTTCGGCGATCCCTTCGATGAACAGTGTCGGAATCATCTTACCCCTCCACGCCATGCGGAGGCGGACCCGGCCAGGGGGGCGCTTCGGCAGCCTCCACGACCTCTCCGGCGAGCAGGGCGCGCAACTCGGCCTCGCTCTGACGGCGGCAGAACTCATGGAAGCGCTCTCCCGGCCTCCGACAGGCCAGATACGCTCGAAGCAAGCGTTCCAGGACATCGGGGATCTCTCGCGCCGGAGCCTTGAATCCCACGCGGCGAGTGAACGTCGCCCCCCGGCCAATAGCTCCCCCGAGCAAGACGTCGAAGGCATCCACCTGCTCGCCTCCGACCTTCATCTTGCACCCCTGCAATCCGATGTCCGCGATCCAGTGCTGCCCGCAGGAATTCGGACACCCGTTGACGTTGATCTTGATCGGCTCGTCGAATTCGGGAACGCGACGCTCCAACTCCTCGACGAGCCAGCGCGCGAAGCTCTTGGTCTCCGCGATGGCCAACTTGCAAAACTCCGTCCCCGTGCAGGCGATCGCTCCGCGCCAGAACGGGGAGGCCTCCAGGCGCAAATCCGTCTCCTCGACCTCTCGAACGAACGCCCCGAGCCGTGCCTGCGGGATGTTGAGCACGATGAGATTCTGCATGTTCGTCGTGCGGAGCTGTCCGTCCCCATAGCGCTCGGCCAGATCGGCGGCGCGGCGCATCTGCTCCGCCGTGATCCGTCCCCGCAAGATGGCGAATCCCGCGTAGTAGTACCCCTCTTGCTTCTGCGGATGAATTCCCACATGATCTCGATAGGGATGATCCGGCGGCTCTTCCTCCACCGCCGGATCGAGCCGAAAGCCGATGCGCTGCTCCAGCTCCTGTTGAAACCGCTCGGCCGTCCACCCGTGCTCCAGGAAGAGAAACTTCAACCGCGCTTTCGCCCGATCCCGACGCAGGACGTCGCTGTCGCGAAAGATCTCGGCGATCCCGCGAATGACCGGCAGGACTTGCGACCATCGGACGAAGGCGTTCAGGCGAACGGCGAAATGGGGCGCTGTCGAAAGCCCTCCTCCCACGCGCACCGAGAATCCGATCTCGCGCTCTCCAGTGGCGCGCACGCGCTCGATGGCCGTCAGACCGATGTCGTTGATCTCCGGATAGGAGCACCAGACGCGACACCCCGTGATGCAGATCTTGAACTTGCGCGGCAGATTGTAAAAGGCCTCATCTCCGACGAGCATACGCGTCGCCTGCACAACAAGGGGCGAGGCATCGCAAATCTCGTCTCGATCCACGCCCGCCAGGGGACACCCCGTGATATTGCGCGTGTCATCGCCGCAGGCCCCCATCGTCGTCAATCCGACGCGAAAGAGGCGGAAGAGAATATCCGGCATGTCCTCGATCCGCACCCAGTGCAGTTGGATATTCTGACGCACCGTGATGTCGCCAAAACCCCGTGCGTACCGCTCGGCCAGATCGGCGATCGTGCGAAGCTGATGCGCCAGAAGAAGGCCATTCGGGATGCGAATCCGCAGCATGAAATGCGGCGTCGCCTGCCCGAAGACGCCGCGCCCATCCCCCTGCGTGTAAACTCCCCACCACCGAAAATATGTCTCCAGCCATTCGCGCGGGATCGCCTCATGTCCTTCTTGGGCGAACCGGAGGATCTCCTCCAAATGCTCCCACGGATTCTTCTCCGCCTTCAACCGTTCGATCCGCGCGGCCTTCGATTCCTTCTCCTTCTTTTCCCTCGTGAGTTGATCTCCCATGCCCTCTCCCGAGAAATGATCATTCGCCTCCGCTCCCCTCGGGGGGAAGGAAGGTTCCCTGAGAGCAAATCCCAATTCGGGGGGAATCGTCGGAAGGCGTCAGCAGACTCAGCGACAACAGACGTCGTCGGCCAGGGCGCTCCCCTGCTCGGATGTCCACGGTCCTCGCACGAAGAGGACCGCGATGCTCTTCAGGCGACGCGCGTTCGTTCTGTCGAGCGCCGCCCGCCTGTCGCTTCGTCCTTCGTAGGCCATCGTCTGAGTCCTCCCATCCCGTGCGCTCGAGCGGTATGAGGATAGCCGAAGTTAGGCGACTTTGTCAACGAAAATATATAAAAACTTTCGGCACAGGGGTTCGTTCCCCTTGGGCCTTCCGTTCGGACGCGACCCGGGCACTCGCGAGCTGGTTTCAGAAGACATTAAGTCTGTTCCAAAAGGACTTGGATTGTTCAAGACAACGGGTGGAGACCGCCTGTACACTGTGGCCGAAGTGTGGCGGGGTCGGAAAGATCGGAAAGAAAGGAGGAGAAAACGATGCGGACCAGAAGACGAAGAGGCCCATGCCTTTCCCTCACGACGTGGCTTCTTGTGACCCTCTGGGCTTTCAGCAGGGTGGCCTTCGGTCAAGTGGTGACGACAGGGCAGATCGTCGGCACGGTGCAGGACCCAGCTGGCGCCGTCATTCCCGGCGTCAGGGTGGAGCTGCAGAACCTGGACACGAAAGCCACACAGACGACCTTTTCCAATGCCGAGGGGGGATTTGTTTTCCCGACGCTCCCGCCCGGGACCTACAGCTTGAAAGCCACGATGTCTGGTTTTGAGACAGCGGTTTATACAGGCATTGTCGTCAATGCGGCGCGCACCACCAACGTCACGATCACCCTGAAGGTGGGCGCTGTCTCTGAAACCGTTGAGGTTGTCGGCGGCGCGGCCGTGCTGCACACGACGACCTCCACGATCTCCGACACGGTGGACCAGAAATATCTCCAGGATCTGCCGCTGCCGGGTCGGAGCACTCTGCCCTTCGCCCTGCTCATGGCGGGGGCGCAGCAAGGCGTAACGGCGCGCGACAGCACGATTAACGGGTTACCGGGTGCGGCGCTCAACATCACGCTCAACGGGATTGCGAACAACGCCCAGCGATTCAAAAGTGGCGGCACGAGCTTCTTCGCTTTCGTCGTACCCCGTCTGGAGGCCGTGCAGGAAGTGACCGTGGCGACGTCCAATCTGGGCGCCAACAGCACCGGGCAAGGGGCCATGCAGATTCAGTTCGTCACCCGATCGGGAACCAACGCCTGGCACGGCGAGCTGTTCTGGCAACATGAGAACTCGGCACTTAACGCCAATAGCTGGTTCAATAACGCTCGCAGGATCCGGCGCCCCATTTTCATCCGCAACGATCAGGGCGGCAGTCTCGGCGGGCCTTTGATCAAGGACCGCCTGTTCCTGTTCGCCAGCTACGCGTATGTGAACACGCCTCAGTCGTCGGAGTTCGAAGCGCGAGTTTTGACGCCCGCGGCTCAGACCGGCTTGTTCACCTATGTCGGAACCGATGGGGTGACGCGCACGGTGAACCTGCTGCAAATCGCCGGACAACACGGCTTCCCGAGCCGCGTCAATCCGACGATCGCCGCGCAACTTCAGAAGATTCAATCAGCCACATCGGCCGGGGCGCTCTCGCCATTCGATCTGATTCGGAATCGCCTCCGGTGGGTGGCCCCCTCTCCCGTGACCAACCACTATCCCACGCTGCGGATCGACTACCAGGTGACCGAGAAGCTCCGCATCAGCGTCTCGGATACCTACAATCATAATGTGAACGCACGGGGATTTCGGGGAACGGTCCTGCCCGGTATCTTCGCGCAGGAACAATCGGTCGGGCAGATCTCCAATCCCTATATCGCCAATATCAGCGCGACCTGGACTCTGCGACCGAACATGATCAACGAGTTCAACTTCGGCATCCAGAGCAATCAAGAGATCTTCAACATCGGCTACAACCGCGACCTCTTCAAGCCCTGGCTCATGAACTTCCCCCTGGGTTTGGCGAGCGGGCTGGAGGCGGTCAATGGCCTGGGCTTTGGGATCACCTTTCAACCGCGCAACAATCCGGTCTACAACCTGGTCAACAACTTTCACTACCAGCGGGGCACCCACTCGTTCAGCTTCGGAGGAAACTATATTCGCATCGACATGTACCAGAGCACGCTCGGCGATGCCGGTATCCCGCGCTTCACGTTCGGAGTGGTGAGCGATGATCCGGTGAATGCCATCTTCAACAGCACCACTCTTCCTTCCATCCCCAATGACGCGCGCAACGATGCCTTGGCGCTCTACGCCCTGCTTGTGGGTCGCGTCTCCAGCGTGACCAAGTCCGTCAACGTGGATGAGAAGACGCGGCAGTATGTGGAAGATGCGCCCGTCGTCCTGCGGGAACGACAAACTCTCTTCGGTTTTTACTTCCAGGACTCCTGGCGCGTCCACCGCTCGCTGACCCTCAACTACGGCCTGCGATGGGACTTTCAAGGAGACATCTTCAACACAAACGGCATCTACACCAGTCCGACGCTTCTGGACCTGTTTGGACCTTCGGGCGTCGCGCGAGGATCTTCCGGCCTGGCTCCGAACCTCTTCGCTCCGGGCTCCCTGCTGGGCATCGCCCATCCAGCCATCTATCAACGCTCGCATGCCTATCGGCGCGATTACATCAATCCGGCCCCTCATGTGGGAATCGCGTGGAATCCGAAGTTCTCGCAAGGTTTCCTGGGACGAGTGCTGGGAGATCAGAAGACGGTCATTCGGGGCGGCTACTCCATCAGCTATTACTCCGAAGGCTTGCTCAATTTCACCAACAACGCGGGCAATAATCCCGGCTTGCGCCAATCGGGCACGCTGGTGCCCGGTGTGGATTTCGCTCCGGGCTCGCTCCATCTGGGCGATCCGTTGCCGCCCTTCCGGATGTTTCCGGCGAGCTTCAGTTTTCCTCTGGCGCTGGCGAATTTCACCTTCACCAACACGGTCATCTCCACAATAGATCCGGACATCCGCGCGCCCTATGTACAGAGCTGGTCTTTGGGGCTTCAACGGGAGCTGACCACAAGCACGGCGATCGAGGTGCGATACGTCGGCAATCGGGGCGTGCGGCTGTGGCATACGTTCAACGTCAACGAGGTGAACATCTTCGAGAACGGCTTCCTGCGCGAGTTCCTTCAGGCCCAGAAGAACCTCGAAGTCAACCTCGCTCAGGGGCGGGGACCTACTTTCCTCAATAACGGATTACCAGGACAAGCGGCGATCCCGATCTTCGAGACGGCGTTCGCGGGCCTGCCGGCCGGACAGGGATTCAGCAATGGGAGCTTCATCACGCTGCTTCAGACAGGGCAAGCAGGGGCTTTAGCGAATATTCTCGCTTCGACCCCGATCTACTTCTGCCGTCTGGTGGGCAATGCCTTTGGGCCGTGCGCCAATTTGGGCTTTCAGACGCCCGGACGGTATCCGATCAATTTCTTCAGGCTCAACCCTTTCTTGGGTACGGCTCGAGTGCTCAGCGACAACTCCTTCTCGAACTACAATGCCCTTCAGATCGAGTTCCGCCACCGACTCTCGCGCGGATTGACGCTGAATGTGAACTACACGTGGGCTCATGCCTTGACCGACCGCTATACCAAGAACGTGGATAATCTGAGCGACTTCACGACGCTGCGGAATCGGCGGCTGGATTATGGGCCTTCGCCCTTCGACATCCGGCATGTCTTTCAGGTGTTCGGCACCTATGACGTGCCGTTTGGCCCCGGGCGCCGATTTTCGACCACGCATCCGGTCCTCAACAGCATCGCGGGCGGTTGGACAGTGGGATGGATCATCCGCGTGCAATCCGGTCTTCCCTTCAAGCTCTCCAGCGGTCGGGCGACGGTCAATCAATCGGACGCTGGCGTGATCCTCAACGGGGTGACGACGGCCGACTTGCAGAAGCTGGTAGGGGTATTCAAGCCGTCCGGCCGTCCGGATGTTTTCTTCCTCCATCCGCGGCTGGTGGGAAGCGACGGACGGGCTAATCCCAGCTTCCTATCTCCTCCCACGACGCCGGGGCAGTTCGGAAGCTTCATCTACCTGTATGGGCCGCGGTTTGCGACGGCCGATCTCTCGCTGGCCAAGCAGATCCCGATCGCCGGAGAGAGGGTGCGCATGGAGTTTCGCGCGGAGATGGTCAACGCCTTCAATCATCCGGTCTTCGAAGTCCCCACAGGAGGAACATTCGCCGTCACTCCGATCAGTATCACGGCGACCAATTTTGGTCGGACGACAAGCACGATGACGCTGCCTCGGCAGGTCCAGTTCCGCCTCCGACTCGCCTTTTGAAGCGGAGGATCACGGCTCGATCTGCGATGGTCTTCGGAGGTGCGTGGGTGCGATCGCCCCACGAGGCGCTCTGTGGTAGAATGGGCGGCGCCTGACAGCCTTCGGAACCCATATCCGAACGGTCTCAGCAGAGATGAAAAACGGTGACTCTTTGCCAGGAGGAGAAACGATGAGAAGAAGAGCGCTGCTCATTGTGAGTGTTCTGGCTTTGAGCCTTCCCGGGATCGGGGAGCTTCTGGTGGGAGCGCAACAACGACAACCCGAGGCGCAGCTCATTCCTGCTCCCCCACGCCGACCCGACGAGGGAATGGGCCCGTTCAGGACCCTGGTCATTCGCGGAGCGATTCTGATTGACGGCACGGGCGCGCCCCCGCGCGGGCCCGTGGATATTGTCATCGAGAACAATCGCATCAGCGCCATCCGGGTGGCCGGCACGCCGGGACTGCCTCTCCGGCGGAATCGTCCCCCGGAGAATCCCGATTACGAAATTGATGCGACCGGAATGTATGTCCTGCCGGGATTCGTGGACATGCACGTGCACGCCGGCGGTCCCCCGAAGAATCCCGAAGCCGAATATCCCTACAAACTGTGGCTGGCTCATGGAGTCACGACCGTGCGCGGCGTTCCTCTGGCCCCCAACGAGATCGCGGTGAAGGAGAAAGAGCGCAGCGCGCGCAATGAGATCGTGGCCCCGCGCATCTTCAACTATCAACGTCCGGGCACGGGATGGAACCGCGGGCCGGTGCGGACTCCGGATGAGGCGCGCGCCTGGGTTCGCTGGGCCGCGCAAAATGGCGTGGATGGGCTGAAGCTGGATGCCTACCCCCCAGAGATCATGGCCGCGCTGCTGGATGAAGCGAAGAAGCTCGGACTCGGTTCGACGGCTCATCTCTCGCAACTCGGCGTGGCGCAGATGGACGCGCTCGAAGCGGCTCGGCTGGGGCTGGGAACAGTCACCCACTTCTACGGCCATTTCGAAGCGCTGCTCAAAGATCATGTCGTGCAGCCCTGGCCCCCCAACTACAATTACTACAACGAGCAAGATCGCTTCGGTCAGGTCGCGCGGCTGTGGGACAAGATTTATCCGCCAGGAAGCCCCGAATGGAACGAGTATCTGAAAGAGCACAAGAAGCTGGGGACGACATTCGATCCGACCATGGTCGCCTATCTGGCCAGCCGCGACCAGATGCGCATGCGCAACGCCGATTGGCACGAGAAGTATACGCTCCCTTCGCTCATGGAATTTTACGAGGCCAACCGCACCAATCATGGCTCCTACTGGTATTACTGGACGACCTGGGACGAAGTCGCCTGGAAGAATTTCTACCAGGTGTGGTTCCGACTGTTGAACGACTACAAGCGGATCGGCGGGCGCGTGACGGTCGGCTCCGATTCCGGATTCATCTATAACACCTATGGCTTCGGATTCATCCAGGAGATGGAGCTGCTTCAGGAAGCGGGCTTTCATCCGCTCGAAGTCATTCAGGCGGCGACGATGAATGGCGCCTTGACGCTGCATGAGCCCATGAGGAAACCGCTCGAATTCGGCATCGTGCGAGAGGGAATGTTGGCCGATCTGGTGATCGTGGATCAGAATCCCCTGGAGAATCTGAAGGTGCTCTACGGCACGGGCGCTCTCAAGCTCAACGATCAAACGGGCAAAGTCGAGCGCGTGGGCGGTATCAAGTGGACGATCAAAGATGGGATCGTCTACGATGCCAAGAAACTGCTGGCCGATGTGGCCCGAATGGTCGAGAAGCAAAAACAAGAGCGGATGAAGGTTCCCGCCACAAGCGCGACGGCCGGGAAGAAGTAGCGACGTCGGCCCGTCTCCAAAACACCGAGGGAATATCCGTCGGGGGAAGCTTCGGCCAAACGACATGATGAGCGAAGGCTCGGTGCTCCCCCGGGGATATTCCCCGCCCTCAAGGAGTGAGGCGAACCAGGCGAATGCCGAAGACGCCGGCGGTCTCGCTCTCGCCTGTGGCCTGGAACCGCACCGTCACCCGCTGCTTCCCCCGAGTCAGCTCCGCCGGGATCGCGTATTCGACATCGAAAAAGCTCTTCGAGGGGCTGCCGGGTTGATGCCGCTCGATCCGCTGCTGGCCAACGCGCACGCCCTCCACGAGGATCTCGAAGGTTCGGGTGGCCCGCTCCTCCCCATGATACGTCACGATGAGCTTCACCGGCCGATCCGGATCAACCGGCAGATCGAAGGAGAACCACCGTCGGGCGCTCCGGCCCAGACGACCAGCTCGTCGTATCGGAGTGGTCTCTTCGCCCTGCGGATTGAACTCGCGTTCGATGGAGGTGTCCCCGGGCTGCAGAAAGACGATCGTCGCGGCTTCCAGTTGGTGTTGGCGCTCGCGCTGAGCCTGCAACTCGGCGACCTTCCTCGCCCATTCTTCTGGCGTCAGCAGATCGAAATAGACCGAGTACGTGCGCCGGTGCAGGCGGTAAAAGGGCACCAGGTCCACATCGCGTGGGCGCCCGACGCCTTGAGTCCGAAAGTGGCCCGGCTTGCCGGGCACTGGCTTGATCCACTCCGCCGGAGGGCGACCTGCCGCTACAAGCACGGGGATGTCGGGGGGCTCGACAGAGGAGCGCGCGCCGCGCCCTCCGCGAGAAGGTTCCGGTCCGAGATCGCCAGCCAGAACCAGTGGACCCCACAAGATCGCGACCACGCGGGGATTATCCGGAAGCGGCTCCAGGCGCAGCGTCTTCGGCATCCTCAGGACCACTGTGTCCCCGTTTCTCCACTGGCGCCTCAACCGGATATAGGAACCCGGCACCGGAAGCGATCGGACGGACCGACCGTTGACCCGGACGCTGAACCCCACGCCCGCCCAGGACGGACGGCGCAACGCCAGCGTGAATTCTTTGGGCTCCCGGAGCGCAAGCCGCACAGTCACCACATCCCCCTGGGGGAAGTCGGTCTCCACGGTCAGGTCCACCCCCATGGCTTCCCATCGGGCCGTGGAAGGCGCATAGAGGTTGACCCATAGCGTGTCGCCCGATTCGTAATAGAGCCCATCGCCGTGCAGGGCGTGATTCTCCATGCCCGTGCCGACACAGCAGGTGAAGCTGCCCAGCATGTTCTGGTATTCGCGCTGCACGCCCCGACCGACAGGAACCATGTAACACATCCGCCCATCTTCGGGATCTATCGAGGCCAGAACGTGAGTGAAAAGCGCGCGCTCGTGAAACTCCGCGTATTTGCTCTCGGGCTGAAGCGCAAAGAGTTTGCGCGTCATCTTGAGCATGTTGTAGACGTTGCAGCTCTCCGCCGTGCGCCCGTCAATGCGATTGCTCAGCTCGCGCGGAGGACCGAAGTATTCATCCTTACCGTGGCCGCCGGTGGCGAAGCTGTGATCTCGGACGACGATCTCCCAGAAGAAGCGCGCGGCATCGCCGTCGGCTTTGTTTCCCGTATAGGCGTAGCGCACGAGCGAGCCATGCAGTTTCGGGACCTGCGTGTTGCCGTGCAAGCCCGGCAGAATGTTCTGCCCGCGCGAGAGCGGCTCCAGCACGGCGCGATGATCGAAGCGATGCGAGAGGGCGAGCCAGCGCGCGTCGCCCGTATCCGCGTAGAGATCGGCCAGCACTTCGGGCATGCCGCCGAACTCCGTGTTGAGCATCTTCTGCAGTTGCGCATCGTCCAATGGGGAGAGGATCCGTTCGACCCAGGTGGCGAGCCGGATCGCCACCTCCAGCGCCGTGCGATTCCCCGTATAGCGGTACGCATCGCGCAATCCCGCGAAGATCTTGTGCATCACGTACCAGGGAGCCCACAGTCCGTTCAGATCGAAGCTCGTCGAACGAATGTTGCCTTTGGAGATCTCAAGGAACTGCTCTTTGGCATTCGCTTGCGCGCCCAGGTAACCGTCCCCGTGCTTATCCTGCACCTCTTTCAGCTCGCGGACGATGTAATCGGCGCGCTCCTTGAAGCGCACATCGCCCGTGGCCGCATACATCAAGCTCACGGCAGACAGGTAGTGACCGGCGATATGCCCTGTCAGGTTTCGACCGTCGCCATCCCATCCCCCGTAAGGGGGCGCTTTCGGTTCCAACCCGGCCCGCTGGCGGTAGAACGCCAACATGCGGTCCGGTTCGAGCTTGAGCAGGTAATCGGCCGTCAAGTCCTGCGCCCGTTTGAGCGGTCCCCCCGTTAGCCGAACGGCCGAGAGAGGCAACGGACGAGCCAGCTCAGGGACAGCCGGAGAAATAACACTCGGGACGTGTTGTGCTCCGGCGATGCCGGCGATCACCAGGATCGCCACCGTCATCCCAAAGCTCCACCGTACGACATGTGCGCGTGACATATTGAAACTCCTTCTGTGGTTTCCTGACCGAAAGACCCAGCCTCCCATTCATCCAACATCCAAGACGATGATCCGCGTGGTCCTGGTTGCGACCGATGCCGAGCTGATGAGTTCCTCCTGAAGGATCCCCCGCCGCATCTGTCCTTCGACTTCGTCACGGCAGAACGCGCGCTCTCTGCGTGTACTCCTTCTCGCCGACTCGGAGCGTCACCACGTACTCTCCCGGTTCGACCTCGCGCTGGGTTGAGCCGCGGGAACGTCCCGGCGAGCCCGTCGGCTGGAAGCTCCAGACGACGCGATTGATCCCAGCCTTAGCCGTCCCCTCCAGAGTGCGCACCGGAGCGCCCGAGAGATCGGTGATCGTGAGCGTGACCCTTTCTCGGGCCTCCTTCACATAGTATGTGAACGTGAGCCCATTGGGCTCGTTCGGCGTCACGATCAAACGATCTCCGAAAAGCCGGTAATTTCCCAAAGCGCCTTCTGGTCTTCGGGCTCTGGGACGAATGGCGAAGAAATAGACCTCGCGGTCGAGGATCTGAGGACTCACCTCGCGGAGCGGCGCGATGTCGGTCACCCAGAGGCCACGCCCGTAGGTGCCCACGACCACATCGCCATCGCGCGGATGAATCACCAGATCGTGCACCGGAACCGGAGGCATATTGCCTCGCAGCACCGCCCAATGTTTCCCCCCATCCAGCGAGACGTAGACGCCCCAGTCGTTGCCGACAAAGAGCAGATCGGGATTCTTGTAATCTTCGAAGATGACGTTGATCGAGCGCATCGGCAGATCGCCGGCGATGGACGTCCACGTCGCGCCGTAATCGGTCGTCTTGTAGAGAAAGGGGCGGAAATCGTCCTGGTAGCGCCGCGACTTGGCCACATAAGCCGTTCCGGCCTCGAAGTGCGAGGCGAAGACGCGCGTCACCCAGGCGTCTTCGGGACCTCCCGCTTTCGCCAGGGCCGGCGTCACATCGGTCCACGTCGCGCCGCCGTCGCGCGTCACCTGAACTCGGCCATCATCGGTGCCCACCCAGATGACGCCCGGCGTGACCGGGGATTCCGAGATCGTCGTGATCGTACAATGTTGAATGGGAGCGCCCGGCGGACTGATCTTGCGCGGATCGTTGGTCGTCAAATCGGGACTGATCTCCTGCCAGTGCTCTCCGCGATCCAGTGAGCGCAGGAGCACCTGAGCGCCCGCGTAGAGGATCTGCGGATTATGCGGCGAGAGCCGAAGCGGAGCGACCCAATTGAACCGCAGGGGGGGCTGGCCCGGCGGGCGCGTCGGCGCGATGATCTTCCGCACGCGCGTCTTTTGATCGAACCGGGCATGACCTCCGAACTGTTGCGTGTTGTAAACCCAGCGGCTATCGGTCGGATCCACCTGATTGTACATGCCGTCGCCAGTTCCCACCGTCACCCAATCGGCCAGCCCGACGCTGCCGGACCAGCCGTTGCTCGGTCCCTTCCACGACTCGTGATCTTGAAGCCCAGCGTAGATGTTGTACGGCTCTTCCATGTCCACCGTCAGCGCGTAGACTTCACCCAGCGGGATGTTCCAGTAGTGATCGCACGTCTTGCCGCCGTCGTAAGAGATGTAGACACCCCCATCGGTGCCCGCGATCATTCGATCGGGATTCTGCGGATCAATCCAGAGCGTGCGAAAATCTCCGAAGGCGCGTCGGAAGGGACGATCCTCCTGCGGCCCGCCGCTCAGCCCTACCCATGTCTTCCCCCCATCGGAGGAACTGATCAGAGAGGCGCCCGTGACATAAATCCGGTCGGGATTATCGGGACGAATCCGGATCTGATTGAAAGCATATCCCGATTTGCGGCTCACATCGTCGCGCTCCGAATTCATCTTCCGCCAGGTCGCTCCACCATCATCGCTGCGATAAACCTCGCCCCCGATGACCGGCGCGGTCATCTCCTGTTCGCCCTCGATTCTGGCGCGAGGATTGCGGTTGTCAATGACTGCGTAGACGATACGGGGATTCTTCTGATAGAGGTCCAATCCGATGCGCCCGATGGTTCCGCTGGGCAATCCCCCCTCGAGCTTCTTCCAACTCGTTCCGCCATCGGTGGTCTTGTAGATGCCGCTTCCCGGCCCTCCGTCCTCGAATCCCCAGGGAAGGCGCCGCCGCTCGTACATCGCCGCGTAGAGCACCTGGGGATCGCGCCGGCTCATGACGAGGTCAATGGCTCCCGTCCGGTCGTTGACGTAGAGAACTCTCGTCCACGTCTTGCCGCCATCGGTCGTCTTGAACACGCCGCGTTCTTCATTGGTCGTGAACAAGTGGCCCACCGCAGCGACATAAACGATGTCGGGATTGGTCGGATGAATCACGATGCGCGCGATGTGATAGGAGTCCCGCAGACCCATGTTCTGCCAGGTCTTCCCGCCGTCGTGGGATTTGTACACGCCATCCCCTGCGTAGGAACTTCGGGCATTGGACGCTTCACCCGTACCGACCCATACGATGTTCTCGTTCGACGGAGCAATGGCGATCGCCCCGATCGAGAAATGGTGGTCAAAGACGAGTTCGAACGTCGTCCCGTTGTTGGTCGTCTTCCAGACGCCGCCATGTCGCGCGGCCACGTAGAAGGTATACAAGTGCGACTTCAACGGCGTCTCCGGCACGGCGATATCCGAAATCCACGCGCCTGCGCGAAACGGCCCGAGATTGCGGTAGATGAAGCCACTGCGAATGATCTCATCGAGGCGCTCCTGGGAACTCGCCCGGGAAGGAATTCCTCCCGCCATCACGACTGCCATGAGAAGTCCGATGATCCGTCTCCCGGATAACATGCTCTTGGTCTCCTTTCTCAGGGAAGATCAAACACCACCCCAAACCGGCAACTGGGCGCATCCCCAACCCCTCGTGCTTCTTCCTGATCTGCGCCCGCCCGTCACTAGTAAGCGATGGGATGACGGTTTGTCTAGGACGATTTTAAGGTTGTTTGAACTCGATTAGGTCCCTTCCGGTCGTGGCAGTCGGCGAAAAGGCTCGGCGAGGACATAGTGGGGATGGGCCGCCAGAGGTGAGGAAACCGGAGTAACGCGCACGTCACGTCTTCACCGGTGCGGCATCACCGGTGAGGGGGCTCTCGCGCCTCTTACAAACCGACGCCACGCCCACAATGCCTCAGGACGCGACGCTTCATCCGGTTCGGTGGATGACAAACCGAGCGGGGGCTCTCCGCACGCCGAAGGCTCGCCGGAGTGCCCCCGAGTGCGCCGCTCACCTGAGCGGGCAGGCGTCTCGGCAGATGACCTTCCCCGTGAGCGGACAGACGATGCGTCCCGGACAGCTCGTGGGATCACCTGAGGATGCCCACAATGCCGAGAGCATCCCGATCCCCACGGCAGCTCCGAGCAGAGAAACAAGCACCCATCGGCGTGTGCGCTTCATACGCTTTCCCTCCTTTCATGGGGATTTCTGGATGAGCGATGCCGGGCAACGGCCATGATGAGCGAGCAGACATAGGGCGAGGAATCCGCATCATCGGGCATATGCTCCAACTGTGTGAGGCGCGCGGCCAGCTCTCGGCGGAAGGCGCGCAACTGCGCGATCTTGTGATCCAGCTCCCGCACCTTCTGGTGAAGCAGAGCGCGCACGCGCGCGCAGGGAGATCGGCCCGCACGACTGAGCGCGATGATCTCACGGATCTCTCGCAGCGACAGGCCAAGGGACTGAGCGGCCTTGATGAATCGGAGCCGCGCAACGGCCTCCTCATCGTAGAGGCGATACCCGGACGGCGTCCGCGCCGCGCGCGGCAGTAACCCCGCGCGTTCGTAATAGCGAACCGTTTGCGGGTTCACCCCGACGGCCCTGGCCAGCTCGCCGATGAAGAAGTGTCGGCCCGGCATCTCTCCCTCCCGGCTCCCCATGATAAACCCTATAGCACGTGTCAAGGTCAAGACCCGCGCTCGCGGTATCCGCCTGATGGGGACATCACGCGTAATGCCCACGGAGCGCGCGGCGACACGCCGACAGAGCAGAGTTGAAGCCCGGAAGAGCTTTCGCGCCTCGAAGCGCCGTGCTCACTCCATGCGGCGGGCCAGTTGAGAGGAGATCCGCCCGACGCGCGAAGGCTTTCCCTTCAGGGCAGCGCGAACCGAAGAGGATCGGACGCCCAGCGCCTGACGTGCAGAAGCTGCTAGCTTTCGTCCGCGACGGGCCGGACGAGATTCAGAGGCGTTCCGCGCCTGCGGCACAGCCGAAGCAAAACGACGCGAAGCCGCAGAAGCGACGAGCGCCGACGTTCCGGCCGCCTGAGACACAACCTGTGTCTCTCTCGAAGATCCCACGCGCAAGGGACGGCGTCGCGGATCGGCTGGCGCCGAAATCGGCCTCTGGTCTTCCGGGGAAGCGGAGGCCCGCGTGCTCTCTCCGGCAGATTGTCCGGCCCTCGCCACGGCGCTCACGGGATGCCGTTCTAAACGAAATGCCTGCGGAGTCGCTTGCCCTTCCGGAGGCGCCTCCGCTCCGACCGGGAGGATCCACAGCTCCACGCGCCGATTTCGCCGCCGCTGTCCACTGGGATGAGGACGTTGGGCTCCGAAGCTCCGCACGCGAATACGCCTCCGTTCGATCCTGCGTTGCCGAATCAAATAATCGGCCGCGTTTTGTGCGCGTGCGCGGGCGACATTTGCCCGCTCGGCCCGATCCTGATGCCCATCTATGATGAGCGTCGCGCGCGGGTCCTGCCGCAGCTTATCGGCGACATCATCGAGGATCGCCTTATGCGCGTTGGTGATGCGCGCTGCGTTCGGGCGAGCGAAGAAGAGCGCCGGCTGCGGGATTGGTTCCGGACGCTTCACGGCGACGACTGTGATCGTACGCGAAGCTCTCTCCACACCACCTCGGCCATCATCCACGGTCACCGTGATCGTCACGGCGACCGGCGGCTGTCCGGGACCGGCTGTGATGCCCGCTGTATCAAAGGTGATCTCACTTCCGACGCCGACCCAGCGCCCGGCTGTCGCGCTCCAGCGATACACAAGCACATCTCCATCGGGATCTTCCGCAATGGCTCGCAGACGCAGCAGATCCCCATCGGTGATCTGCCCGGGAACTTGCGGAGCCCCGACGGGCGCGATCTCGATCTCGCGAATCACCGGAGGACGATTCGCCGGCGGCGGGGGAGGCGGAGGAGGAGGCGGCGGGGGCGAAGGAGGCGGCGAGGCTACCGTGATCACGCGCCGATCCGAAGCGATCCCCCCTCGCCCATCCTCGACCTGAACCGTCACGGTGAAAGTGCGAGCCGGAGCCCCCGGCGTCGGATTCCATCCTGTCGTATCGAGCAGCAGACGGTTCCCCGGCGGCGCTCCCGGCGGCACCCCGACAGCCTGAAGAGCTTCGCGAGGGACCGGAGGCTCAATCGTCCACGCGTAGGTCAACAGATCGTTATCCGGATCGAAGGCGCGCGCTTCGAGCATCACGCGCTCCCCATCGCGCACCTCTGTGCGATCGGCAAAGAGCGTGACGCTCGGCGCGCGATTGGGCACAGGAGGAGGAAGAAGAGAGGCTCGACGCGCCAGAGCGAAGTTGAAGACGAAGCCGTTGGCCTCACGCGAGCTGATGTCCAGAGAGGACACACCCCGGCCGGGCTGAAAGACGGGGATCGCACGCCGATCCGATTGGGTGAGGAAGCGTCGCCACCCTCCTCCGACCTGCACGCGCCCTTCGTAAGCATACAGGCGCGCCCCAAGAAGCAGGTCGGAAGGATTCACCGCGTTCAGGTTGGGCGTCCCCGAAGAGACATAGATCGTATTCGCCCATTCGGCCACAAGCACAAGCCATTGGGCTGGCGCGATCTCAACGCCCGCGTTGAGCAGCAGTTGATCGCGCCGATCGAGGATTTTCACCCCGCTGAGTTTCGGATCGCCCGAACGAATATATCCGATGTTTTGCACCAGGCGCAGGCGGTGGCCCCAGGCATTCTGGCCGGAGATCGCAATCACGCCGAAATCTGTAGCTCCCGAACTCCTCCCGCGAGCTAACGCTTCCAGGTGCCGAGCCGAAGGCAACCGCAGCACAGCCGCCAGAGCCAGGGGGAACGAGCCGGCCGGATCCGCCAGCGCCGCTTTCAGGCCCAGGGTGACATCCCCCATGCCGTTGGCCGAGCGCTGCAGATCAAATCCCTGCTCGCGCGAGAGGAAGGCCGCCGGACCGAAAAAGGGCCATTCGTTGAAGAAACTCGGCCGATCGGCCAAAATCGCGGGTCCGAAGAAACTGCCCGGCGGAGGCAAAATCCCCCCCAGGCGCGCTCCGCTCAACGGGAAGAACGCCGCTGCCCCCTCACGCCCTCCCACCGGCGATCCGAAGGCGACAAACGGATCGCCCCCGAAGGCGCTGCGCAGGCCATGAAACTGATATCCGGAGAGGGCGAAAGGCTGACGCGAAGTCACCTGCTGCAGAACATTCGCCGCCAGAAAAAGCTCCAGCCGATTGGTCAGGCCGAGCGTGAAGGCGATCGAGGCTTGATTGATATCCAAATCGCCGGGATCC
Organism: uncultured Clostridia bacterium; assembly: GCA_964615335.1. Classification (GTDB taxonomy): domain Bacteria; phylum Acidobacteriota; class Blastocatellia; order HR10; family HR10; genus HR10. The sequence continues at coordinate 133,141 of CAZTMT010000005.1, read as the reverse complement.
CGATCGAAATTATTCCAAAAGAGGCCCAGCGTATACTCCCCCCGGCGCAGCGTGCGCCCGCTCCAGGTCAGGAAGAGACCGGTGCTGGTTCCCCCGGTCGTCGTGGACGCCGTTTGGTTGGCCGGTTCAACGGAGCGACGCTCTTGCGCGATCCCGCGCCCTCCCCATCCCCCCAGCACGATCAGGAGCAGCCCTTGAACAAGCGCTCTGGCCGGAGATCGAGCCCTCATTTCCCCCTCCTCGAAGAAACCGCACGACCGATCGCCCTGGCTCGTGAGAGAAAGAACCGGATCTCTTCCCCGCGATGCCGAAGATCGCATGAGAGAGGCGATCCCAGGTGAACTGGACTATTGCACATCACCGGTGAACAAGGTGAACGTCTCGCTCGAGGTGAGAAGAACGGCCACGGCGACATTCCGACGCACGTCAATACGCACCGTGAGCGCGAGCCCTTCCGCGCCGGATCCGACCACCTCGATCATGCTTCCCTCGCCGCCTCCGCGCACCAGGCGCGTGATCGTTCCGGTGAAGGTCCGAGCGACGCGCTCGGCGCGGAACTCGAAGGTCTGGGTTGCCAGATTGAGGACGAGCCGATTGCCGCTACGACGAGTGTCATCCAGTCGAACGAGGTTCTGCACGATGACATCCACCGTGTCCGGAGCGCTCTCGATGCGCCCATCGTGAACGACGAGCGAGAAGGTCAAGCGAACCGACGCGGCATCAGTGACAGCCAGATTCGGCGCCGTGAAGCTCGGACGCGGGGTCGTCGCTCCGGTGAGCGCGACCGCCGGCCCGGCCGTCTGCGTCCAGCGGAAGGTGATCCCATCCCCATCGGGATCGAAACTGCGCGTTCCATCCAGCGTGACGAGCGTGCCGTCAGGAACCGTTTGATCCGGTCCCGCATTGGCGATCGGCCGCCGATTGACGGTGATCGTCACGCGATCCGGATCGCTCTCGGCCCGACCATCGCTCACCACAAGCTCGAAAATGAGGCGAACCGGAGGCGGCACAGCAGGATCCACGATCGGAGCCGTGAACCGAGGTTGCGGCGATGTCGCATCCGAGAGAGCGACAGTGGGACCAGCCACCTGCCGCCAGCGGAAGGAGATCGGATCTCCATCGGGATCGCGGCTCGCCGTACCGTCCAGAACGACCTCTGCGCCCTCATCCACAAGTTGATCGGGCCCCGCCTCGGCGATCGGCGCGGTGTTCACGAGCACGCACTGCGAGAACTCCGACGTATTGCCCGCAGCATCGGTCGCTGTGGCCGTGATCACCTGACGCGCTGCGAGAACCGAGAACTCGGCGACGAAAGAGGCCGGACTCTGCGCCTGGCCTGTCGCCCGCACCGTGATCGCGCCCAAAAATCTCTCCCCCTCTCCAAACCCCGAAGCGTGACAGGTGGCGCTGGCGAAGAACTCCACGCGGACGTCGCCCGCCTGCGTATCGAGCCGTCCGCTCAGGACGAGCCGGTTGCCGCGCTGCACGGCCGACTCGATCACGGGAAAATTCTGCAGATCATTGGGACCGCTGTCTCCATCCCCGGGATCATTCTCAGTCGGTCCGTCCCCACGAAGGTCAATCCCCAATCCCTCGTTCCCGAAAATGGAATTACCCAGAATCCGATTCCTCCGCGAAGGAGCGAGAACGCGAATCCCATTTCCTCGCTGATAGGCGATCACGTTCCCCTCGCCGGGCTCGGTTCCCCCGATGAGGTTCTCCTGACCACTGCTGAGGGCAACGCCATCCACGCGATTCCCCAAAGGCTCTCCGCCCGCTGTGATCCCAATGCGATTGGCCTGAACGAGATTTCGATCCGCGCTTCCAGGAGCGCGAATCCACACGCCATTTCCCACGCTGGCGACGATGATGTTGCCGGCACCGGGCATCCCCACGCGATTGCCGGAGGCTCCGTTCTCGATGCGCACGCCATCCACGTTGGACAGAGGCGTCCGGCCATCAGTCGCCGCCCCGATGAGATTCCCCACAATGAGATTGCCCGTTGTCGTCGTATCGCGAATGAGGATGCCCGTCGTGTTGGCGGAAATGACGTTGCGAGCACCGGCGTGCGTCCCTCCGATTCGATTATCCCGCGCTCCCTCGGTCACGAGCACGCCCACCGTATTCCCGGACAGACCGGTTCCCGTCGCTGTCGTTCCGATCAAACACCCCTCGACGACATTCTCTGCTCCTCCGCGAATCACAATGGCCGCATGCCCCGCTCCGGTGAACCGCGAGAGGATCAGTTGGCGAATGACATTCCGATCGCTGGCCAGGATGAGGCCCGAGGCTTCCGAGATCTCCTCTCCGCTCAGGACGATGACCGGGCGATCTCCGTTGGTCGCCCCCGTGAAGGCGATCTGGGTAGAGCCGTCCACAGTGACTCCTCCGCCGCGAATCTCCGGCAGCGGACTGCGCAGGCGGATCGTGAATACCCCTCCGGCAAACCCGGGATCCGAAGTCGGAATGCGGAACAGGATCACATCGGGCCCGGGACTTGCATTAGCGTCCAGAAGCGCCTGTCGCAGGGATCCGGGCCCGCTGTCGGCCGTCGTGGTGACCTGAAGTTCGTTGGCCTGCGCCATCACCATGTGGAGCGGACTCGGACACTCCACGCCTGGCCGATCGCGACTGAGAAGGAAAAGAACATCCGGCCCGCCTCCCAGAAGGGATACGGCGCGCGCCACAAGGGGATGACATCCCGCTGCCAGCGCGACCGATGACTCCGACGCACCCGGTCGGCTCCCCGCCAAGAGAATGCCTTCTCGCTGCAGAAGAAGCTGAGCTCCGGGCCAGATATCGAGCCTGGCAGCTTCCGCAGCCACAAGCACCAGGTCCGATGCTCCATCCCCATCCATATCGGCCGAAACGAGCGCCTGCGCTTCCCACGGAAGCGCAAAAGACGTGACCTGTGAGGACGCCCCCCAGAGCACATCCACACGAAAACCGCTCGTATCCAGCAGAGCGAGATCCGCGCGCCGATCGCCATCGAAATCCCCCTCGGCAAACGCACGAACCCAGACATCCAGCCGGACGATCCGTGGAATCCCAAGTCCTTCGGGCGCGAGATCGGAGAAGATCAGCACCCGATCGCCTCCGACGACCAACAGATCGGCGCGCGCATCTGCGTTCCAATCGGTCACCCGAAGCGAGATCTCCTCCCCAGAGGAATACTCCGGGAGCGATCGGCGAAGCATCACGGTCCGATCGCGCAGGCGCGCGATCTCCCATCGGCCTTCCCGCTCCCCGAGCGCAAAGAGATCCATCGGCACGCGGAGAATCCCTTGAGCCGAAGGGCGAAGCGGAGGACCCACGCGCGGGGCCGCATCGAGCGCATGCGGCACAAAGGGCACGGCGAGCGTTTGCGAGCCAGCGAATCCCCCTCGACCATCGCCCAGAAGAAGAAGCACCTGCGCCGAACGCCCATCGGCCAAAGCGACATCGGTATGCCCATCGCCGTTGAAATCGCCGGCACACAGCGCACCTGGCTCGATCGGAACAGCGATCGTCCGAGAGAGCGCCCCGGCCGAAGAGAGCGCGAGCACTCCCCCCCACGGCCCGCGAAATCCCGCCACTACATCCGGACGCCCATCTTCATCGAAATCGGCGAAGGCGAACGAAAGGGGGACCAGCTCCCGCCGTTGAAAAAGGAGGCCAAGCTCACCCGGAATCGGCAGAACCTGCGTTCGAAACGCCCCTGAAGAAGCAGCCTCTGGGGCATCGAACGCGCGAGGACGCTCCCTTCGGCCAATCCGCCCGATGAAAGCGCTCGTCGTGCGGGCTCCTGAAAGGATCAGACGGGGGATCGCAGAGGCCTGTGCCGTGATTTCAGAAGCCCTGCGAAGAAGCCGATCCGATCGAAGCAGCACCACAAGAGCGATCGCGAGCCCCACCAGCAGCCAGAACCGTCGCGCCACGTCTTCCTCCTCGCCAAGCGGGAACGTTCTCCCGACATCGTCTCTCGCTCACCCGTGCACCTGCTGGCTATGGTCACTGTCGTTTTCACCGGATCCCGAATTCGCTGGCTCTTTCGGCGAAATCTCCATAGGCCGAACGCTCGGCCGTATTTTTATCCAAAGTCTTCGGGAATGTCAAGAATTATTTGCTCACAGCTCGGCTTCCCGTATAATGAAAGCGGTGCGATCCCTTGGAGGAGGTCACCCGATGTCCACGGTCACGCAAATTGCGATCACGCTGGAGAACAAGCCGGGGGCGCTTCATCGCGTCTGCGCGGCTTTGGCTCAGGCCCGAGTCAACATCACGGCCCTTTTCGTCCCCGAGGTCAAAGGGAAGGGGAAAGTGCGCGTCGTCGTCGAAGATCTCGGCCGCGCGCGCGATGCCCTGCGCGCGGCGCGGATCCGCTTCTCCGAAGAAGAAGCCCTGGCTCTCTCGGCGGAGCACCGGCCGGGAGCTTTGGCTGAGATCACCGAGAAGCTGGCTCAGGCCAAGGTCAATATCAAATACGCCTACGCGACGACGATGCCCGGACAAGTGCAAGCGACGGTGATTCTGGTTGTGTCCAACATCGAGAAAGCACTGGCCGCCCTGGGCCGATCGTGACCCGAATCCATCTGGCGGCCAAGAAGCGGCGGCCTCTCATCGGGCCGCCGAATACGAGGGACGGCCTTCCGAGGCGCGCGGGAGATCCTCCCTCAGGGAAGGTCCCGGAAGCGAAAGGACTTTTCCACCTTCGAGAAGGGTTGGCCGTCCACTTCGACATAGGGATAGATGAAATAGTTCAACGGCTCGCCCTTTTGGGGAGGCTCCAGGCGAATATCGCGTCCGATCGTGAAGAGCACGCGGTTTTCGTCGTGAGCGCCGAAGAAGTACTCCCGCAGACTCGGATTCTTGCTCGCTTCGGAGGCATCCACGGGCACCCATCCGTATCCCTTCAGGTAGAACTGCGCCCAGCAGTGATAGCCCCCGATTTCCCCCTCGCCGCGCGTCGGAGGCAGCGGAAAGCCGATCTCGAACCGCGCCGGAATTCCCACGGCCCGCGCGAAGCCGATGAAGACGGCATGGAAATCGGTGCAATTCCCTCTTTTGACATCACAGGCGTAGAAGATATCGCCACGCCCCCAGCCGGTCCCACTCTTGTCGTAGCGGATATTGGAGACCGTCCAGTCGTAGATCGCCCGCGCTTTCTCCAGATCCGTTTGGACGCCTCGCGTCACCTCCAGCGCGCGCTCGCGCACCCAGCCGTCAATGGGAACCAGGCGATCGGGTTGCAACCAGCGCACAAGCTGCGGATCAGGATCTTCGGCCAGATGAGCGACAGGCATCTTCGTGGGACGGCGGACGAGCTCTCGACGCTCGACGCGAAATCGCATCTCCACACGAAGCGAAGGCTCCCGAGGAGAATGCACCTCTACGTAGAGGATCTGATTCCCATATTCGGGATCGCGCGTCAGACGCCACGGCGCCGGCGCGCGAATCTGCACGTCGCCAATGCGCTGATTCTCATCGCTGGGAGGGTACGGGATCCAGATCGAAACCGTGCGAGCCCCCGCAGGAATGTCCCGCACCTCGGCCACATAGGTGAATTCGAAGGTGCGCGTGCGCGGCTCGCTGGCTCGCCCTCCAAGCGCAAGGAGCAGAAGCCCAATGGCTGCCGTTGCGAAAGTCTTCCTCATGATCTTTTCCTCCACTCAGAAGCTGTATTGCAGAAAGAGGTTGAACCGATTGTCCGTGCCTCGGTGCAATCCTTTGTAATCGGTGATCCAGCGCAGATACTCGGCCCCGAGCAAAAAGCCTCCCCCCAAGGGGAAGCGCGAAGCGATCCACCAGGCGCGATTGCGCGTGCGTCCTCCTGAAGAGAGGTCCTCATCCCGCGGGTCATCGGTGGAGAAACCGGGATGGAGCGTGAAGCGCGGGTGAATGCGGAAACTTGTTTCCACCCATCCTCCGCGGCTTCGAATCGCGGCTCCGGTCGTCCCATTGACTCCCTGTCCGATCCCGCCGCGCATGTCGCTCAGATTGCGCCCCCACCACGCTTCTCCGCGCAGAAGCACGCGCTCATGCAACGGCACCGCATAATCGAATCCGAGAGACTGGCTTCCCCAAAACGTGCGCCCGGCGACAGGACGCGTCGTCCGCATCCATCCCCGATGTCCCCACACGCCGAAGCTCACCCGTTGCCCTCTCACCCAGGAATCCCGCGCATATCCCAGACGCGCCTGCACGTTGGGACGCGCCGACTCCTCTCCATCCCGGATCCCATTGCCATCCAAATCGAGCGCATCCACAGCACCGGTCAGGCCAATCCCCCCCACAAAGGAGAACTGCCCGTGCTCAAACCGCGGCTCATAGGCCGCAATGAGCTGCGGTCTCCGATCCCCTATATTGCCCGCATTCCACATGAGCGTGTCTCCGTTGACTGTCGGGAAGAGAGGAGAGATCACGTCCCAGGTCTGCCCGCCCAGGAGCCAGAAATCTCCACGCGTGAGCTTCAGATTCGCATGCCGGATACGAATGATCGGGCGCGACTCGCGCCCTCCGTTTTGAAAATCCACCTCAAGCTGCCCGCTCATGCGCGCCTCCCCAAGCGCTTCGACCACTGGACCGTCGTAGGCGATCCCCAAGCGCGTCAGCCGGGGATAGAGCGTGAAGTTCCTCGCATTGGGACGGCCTACGCGCGGATCTTCCGAGAGGATGAAGAAGATGCTCTGGCTATTGTCGGGCCGCGAATCGTCAGCCACAAGATCCACGCGGAGGAACCCATAGAATCGAAGGCGGCTCTCTCCGCTCACCAGATCGCCCCAGCGGATGGGCTCCTGTCGGTTCGAACGGGTGAGCGAGGGGGATGTCTGTGCCGGTGACGAAGCCGAACCCGATGTGGCCGTCGTGACTTCGCGCTCGCGCCGCAGGTGCTGCTCCAGCTCTTCGAGCCGACGCAAGATCGCCTGATTCTGCGCCTCCAGCTCCTCGATCCGACGCTTGAGCTGTTGGATCTCAGCTCTCGCGTGTTCCCCCGATGGAGGATCTTGAGCGCGCCCCATCGCGGGCAAAGCGAAAAAGAACATCCCGATCAGAGCAGCTCCTCGCCTCACATGGCCTCCCCTGTGGAAATGTCAAGGGCGGGTATATAGCACGGATTCGACGAGCACATCAAATGGCAATTTCCAATGGGCGAACCCTCAACACATAGGCGGAGCAAATGGCTCAGAATCTCCGTGCGAGCAACAAGACGAGGGCACAGCCGGGTTCAAGAAGGGCGATGGAGGATTCACAGCCTGTGGGAGATCACTCCGACCAGGGACTCGCTGGGCTCAGGTGCGCGCTCCATGCCGGCCAGAACCGCGCACAATCGCTCTCCTTCGTCGCTCACCCGATACCAGACGGCCACGGGGCGGGTCGCGCTGACCTGGCGCACGATCAGATGCAGGCGCTCCAATTTCTCCAACTTCTCCGAGAGCACCTTTGTGCTGATTCCCGAAAGCTGTCTCTGAAGCTGACTCGGACGATGCGGTCCCGTCCGCAAAAGCGTCAGGATCTCCGGCAGCCAGCGACACTTCAACACCTCGGCGAGAACGGGCACGGAGACTCCCTGTCGGTGACATACGGAGACAAGACGAGCCAGTTGCCACCCGGAGCTTGTCAGACGATACTCCGTGCGCCTCGGATACCCGGCGAAGGTCTGGACCATGACGAACCCGCTCTTCTGCAACTCACGCAATCGCTCGTACAGCACCTTCGCCGAGAGCCCGGCGATCGCGCGTCGCAAGTGGGCAGGACGCGTGATCCCTTCGGCCAGCCGCTCCAGAACAAGAGCCGTCCATTTGCAGCGCAAGATCGCTTGGGCAGATGCCCAATCGAGTCCCTGCTGCTCTCGTTTCATCTCTCACCTTCCCGTCAGCAAGCTACCGAAAAGTGCCTAATTGACGACCGCACAGTTCATCTCTATCTTAACATGCGCGCTAACGAAAAGCTCGCGCTCGCGCGCGGGCGTGAAAATCTCTGTCGGGAGGTTCGGAGGATGTTGCGAAGAGAACGCTTTTCGATCTTTCTGATCGTCGTCTTGGGAAGCCTCGTTCTGGTGGCTTCGCGCACGCTCTCCCCCTCTCAAATTCGGAGGGCGGCCGCCCGAGGGGATGTCGAGAGCCTCACCCTGCCGAATTATCGGCAGTGGACCCATGTCAAGAGCATGGTCATCTTCGATGAGAAGCATCCGCTCTTTGGCTCCTTCGGGGGCATTCACCACATCTATGTGAACGCTGTGGGGCGGCGAGCGAGCGAGAGAGGAGGTCCCTTCCCCGAAGGAAGCCAGCTCGTCTTTGTCCTCTACGAGCACGTGAACGAGCAAGGGGCGTATGTGGCCGGAAAGAAAAAGGTCGAAGCCCTGATGATCAAAGATAGCCGGCGATTTCCGGAGACCGGCGGATGGGGCTTTCAGGCCTTCGATCCGCAAACGCGTAAGCCGCTCATTAAGAGCGCTGATGTGAAATCGGCCTGCTTCGACTGCCACGCCTCGCAGAAGGACAACGACTACGTCTTCTCGCGTTTAGTTCCTTGAAGGATGCGGGCCGAGGAGAGAGCTTCGGCGTCTCCCTCGGCCTCCCGCTTTTGACCAGAAGGGCGCCAACTCCCGTCTTCCTTGCACCTTTCCCCCCAGGAGACTACAATTCGACTCGGATGTCGAAGGAGCCAGGTATGGAGCCGCGCATTGTGCAGGGGAGATTGCGAGCTGAAGGCCTTCGCGTGGCGATCCTCGTGAGTCGTTTCAACGATCTGGTGACGAACCGGTTGCTGGCCGGAGCGCTGGACGCGCTCGAGCGATTGGGCGCTGAGGAGAAAAACGTCACCGTCTACAAGGTGCCGGGTTCGTTCGATCTCCCCCCGGTGGCCAAACGACTCGCGGCGAGCGGTCGTTGGGATGCCGTCATCTGCTTGGGGACGATCATCCGCGGGGAGACGTCCCATTTCGAATACGTTGCGGCCGAGGCGGCCCGAGGCATCGCTACGGCCGCGATGGAGACCGGCGTGCCCATTGTCTTCGGAGTGATCACGGCCGACACGCTGGAACAGGCCCTGGACCGCGCCGGAGCCAAGGGGGGAAATAAGGGCTTCGAAGCGGCGATGGTGGCCGTCGAGCTGGCCAACCTGTACCGCGAGATGTGACTCTCGGGATCCCTCGGGGGACCCCATGCGGGGCGGGCGCGCGCTCGCCGAGGCGATGTTTGACATCCCCGATGGCTTATGGGTTCGAGGCGCAAAGCGCGGGAATCGGCTATGCAGATGCTCTACCAGTATGACGTCGCCCGTCCACCCGTTGACGAGCTTCTGGAGACGTACTGGAGCGAGCTTCGCCCCGATGTGGATGAGGATGTGCGTCGCTTCGCGACCTCGCTCGTTTTGGGAACGATCGAACATCTGGACCTGATTGACCGCCTGCTCGCAAGCCGAGCCGAACACTGGCGCATCGAACGCATGGCGACCGTGGACCGGAATATCCTGCGACTGGCCGTGTATGAGCTGCTCTACGAGACGGAAACTCCCAAGGTCGTCATCATCAACGAAGCCATCGAGATCGCCCGCCGGTATTCGACTTACGAGGCGACGCAGTTCATCAACGGACTTCTGGATGCCATTCGAAAACAGGTGGAGGCTGCATCTCGCCCGAGTCCGGAATCGAGCGAGGCTCCCTTCAGGCCCCCCGGCGCGACCTCCTGGCATTGGGATGAGGAGGAACCATGAGAATCGTCCCAGCGAGTCTGCTTCTGACCGCTCTGCTGATCGGGGGCGCGGCGACACGTCCTCACTCCCCACACGGGGCGCGCGCTCCGGAGCAGTCGGGCCGCGCGAAGGCGCCAAAGACAGAGTCCCCGAACGAGCCGGAGGCCCAAACGGCGTCCCAGGGCCGTCTTCACGAGACCTCCCATCTGGTTCTGGGGCTCATGAAGTCGGAGGAGTTCGAAGCCTGCGGCCTGGCGAAGCTCTCGGCTGAAGAACGCGACCGGCTGGACCGCTGGATGCTTCACCTGCTGCTGACGCTGAGCGCCACAACGTCGGGTGAGATCCTGACTCGCTCCTCCGGTGAGAGAGATGGGGAAGATCCGGCGCGATCGCAGATGGGGCGCGAGCTGACCGATCTGCGCCTCCGCCTGGCGGAGATCCAACAGGCGAGCGCGCAGCTCGCTCTGGATCTCTCGCGCGTGCGCCTGGCTCTCGGACGGCGCGATCTGCTTGGAGCGGAATCAGCTCTCTTCTCCGCCGAGAGTAGCCTCACTCGCATCCAGCGCGCGCTGCCGTGAAGCAGCGCTCACAGGGGCATGAGCCACAGAGGAAGGCCGCGCAAGGCGCTCCACAGGAACGCGTCCTCGGGCACCCGTCCCCACCAGGGAAAGAGTCGCGCCCAAAGCCCTTTCTTTTTGGGCGTCGCTTCCATGACGACGGGCTTGCCGACAATCCCGGCCATCTCGGCGGCCAGCTCGATGGCGCGCTGCACGTTCCCCAATTCATCCACAAGGCCGTATTCCCGGGCCTGCTGCCCGGTGAAGATGCGTCCATCGGCGAAGGTCCGAACGGATTCCGGCGTCAGCCCACGGCCTTGCGCGACGGCGTTCACAAACTGCCCGTAGGTCGTATCAATGACTCCCTGAAGCAGCGCGCGCTCGGATTCGGTCAGAGGCCGAAAGGTCGAGAGCGTGTCCTTGTAGGGGCCCGATTTGATGACTTCGGACTGAACGCCGAGCCTCTGATAGAGATCGCGCAGATTGTTGGCCTTCAAGATGACACCGATCGAGCCGGTGATCGTCCCCGGATTGGCAACGATCTTCTCACAGGCGACGGCGATGTAGATCCCCCCAGAAGCGGCGACATCCCCGAGCGAGGCGACGACCGGGATCTTCTGCTGCGCGCGCAGCCGGCGAATCGCCTCGTGGATTTCCTGACAGGCCCCGACGGTTCCCCCGGGACTGTTGATGCGCACAACCAGAGCGCGCGCCTTCATCTGCGGGACGCGCTCCAGAGCGGCCAGGACGCTCTCTCGCGACGCGCCCCAGCTCATATCCGTGATGATCCCTTCAATGGTGACCAGAGCGATACGATTCTTCTTCCTCCACCGACGAAAAGGCCACATCGTCTCACCCCCAATATCCCCACCCGACTTTCATGTTCGGTAAAATCCAGGGGGGCAGCGAATTCGCCAGCACGGCGCTCAGAAGCGTGTGCGAAACCATGAGCGCCAGCAGATTCGGCTCGCGTTGAAACGTCCACGCCCACAGGGCGCCCCCCAGAAACGTTCCCACCGTCAACATGGGATTCGGCAGATGCAGGGCGGAGAAGATCGCAGCGACCCAGAGGATGGACTTCCACCCCTTCCCGCAGAGATCCTGCACGCGCCGATGCAGGAACCCTTGGAGCGCATACTGCTGCGCGAGCGTCCACAGAGGAAGACTCTTCAAGTGGAAGAAAAACCGATCTCCGAGATTCACGCTCCCGAAGGCCAGGCCTGCGGCCAGGATCAGAAGGGCTGCTCCTGCTGTCGGAAGAGCCAGCAATCGAAGCGCCCGCCCGAGATTGTCCACCCGCAGGCCGATCTCTTTGAGCGTATCGCCGTGAACGATGTTGGACATGAGAGCAACGGCGAAGGTCACGAGCGAAAGGGAGAAATTCACCCGCAGAAATGTCGCGCGATCCTCGACAACAAGCGGCGTCACCCACATGATCGTGAGCACAGGTGCCAATCCCAAAAGGATCTCGACCAGAGGATGAGGGCTCGATGTCTTCATCTTCATTCTCTTGGACACTCGATCGAGCCAAGGGATTACGCGGCATCTCCGGAGATGACCACGCGAGGGACGCGCGCGCCGATCCCGCAGGTGATCTCGTAGGAGATCGTCCCACAGAGTCGGGCCAGCTCTTCCGCCGTGAGGTGCCGCCCCTGCGCCTGTCCGATCAGAAGCACCTCATCCCCTATCTGGACGCCGGGGACATCGGTGACATCCACCAGCGTCCAATCCATGCTCACCCGCCCGACGACCGGCGCGAAATGCCCGCGCACCAGGACGCGCCCTCCCGGCGAGAGGGCGCGCCGATATCCATCGTGATACCCGATGGGCAGAGTCGCAATGCGACTCGGACGAGAAGTGACAAACGCCCCCCCATATCCCAGAGGTGTCCCGGCGTCCACGTCCTTGAGAAACACGATGCGCGTGTGCAGGGAGAGAACGGGTTTCACCGGGCACAGTCCCGTCGGCGTCTCGATCGAGAGGGGCGCGTCCTCCTCGGCTGATGGGCCGCTCCAGAGCCCGTAGAGCAGACCGCCGGGGCGAACCATGTTCCCCCACGCCTCCGGATACCAGCGAACGCCCGCACTGTTAGCCAGATGCCAATAGATGGGGCGAAAGCCCGAGGCCTCCACCACGCGCGCGGCTTTGTGGAAACGCGCGATCTGCTCCCGCGTGAACTCCTCGTGCGCCGGATCATCGGCCGCCGCGAGATGGCTCATGAAGCCTTCCAGTCGAACGCTCTGAAATCGCTCCGCCCACGGCAGGACATGAACCAGCTCGCGCCAGGGGATACCGACGCGCCCCATCCCCGTGTCCACTTCCAGATGATAACTCAGGATCTCGCCCTGCGCGCGCGCCCTCGCATTGAGCCGCTCAAGCAACTCCACGTCAAAGACCACAGGCGTCAGTCGGTACCGGAAGAGAAGTTCCTCCTGGCCCCGCGCGACTCCAAAACACAAGATCGGGCGTGTGACGCCCGCTTCCCGCAAGGCCACACCTTCTTCTACCAGCGCGACACCGAACCAATCGGCTCCGACCGATTCAAGACATCGCGCCACGGTCACCGCCCCATGTCCGTAGGCGTCGGCTTTCACGACAGCGCAGATCTTCACGTCCGGGCCCACGCGCGCGCGAATGGCGCGAAAATTGTGGATGAGATGATCCAGGCGAATCTCCACCCACGTGGGCCGATGCTCTGTCGGAAGATCTGAGTTGATGATGACCGGCATCGGCTTCTCTCCTCCAGGTGTTCTGACCGACTCGCGCTCCGGACTTCTCGGGGCGGATCACAGCGGAGGTCTCTGAGAGAAGGGGAACGCGCGCTCATAGGCGTGCGCTACGCGCAGAAGCGTTGCTTCCTCGAAATGCCGCGCATGCAACTGCAACCCAATGGGCAAGCCTTCGCGCGAGAGCCCCACGGGGATGCTGATGGCCGGAACAGCCGCCAGATTCGCCATGATCGTGTAAATGTCCGAAAGATACATCGCCAGCGGATCTTCGGTCTTCTCCCCCAGACGAAACGCGACCGTGGGTGAGGTCGGCCCGACGATGAGATCGCACCGCGTGAAGGCCTCTCGGAAATCCCGTTCGATCAGCGTGCGCACCTTCAGAGCCTTCAGGTAATAGGCGTCGTAATAACCGGCCGAGAGGACATAGGTGCCCAGCATGATGCGCCGCTTGACCTCCGCTCCGAAGCCCTCGCGGCGCGTGCGCCGATACATCTCCCGCAATGTCTTCACCCCTTCGGCTCGATACCCATAGCGCACGCCGTCGTACCGGGCGAGATTCGAAGAGGCCTCAGCCGTGGCGATGATGTAATAACAGGCGATGGCGTATTCCGTATGGGGAAGCTCCACCTCGACGATCTCCGCTCCCAGATCGGCGAAACGATGAATGGCTCGCCAGACGGCCTCCCGGACTTCCTCATCGAGCCCCGGACCGAAATATTCTTTGGGCACGCCCAGCCGCACACCCGTGATCTCCCCCTGCAGAGCCGCCAGATAATCCGGCACGGGATGGTTCGAAGAGGTCGAATCCCGAGGATCGCGCCCGGCGATGACCTGTAAGACGCGCGCCGCATCGGCGACACTCTTGGTGATGGGCCCGATCTGGTCAAGCGATGACCCGTACGCGACCAGACCATAGCGCGAGACACGACCGTAGGTCGGCTTCAAGCCGACGACCCCGCAGAAGGCCGCCGGCAGACGCACCGAGCCTCCCGTGTCCGATCCGAGCGCGACGACGCACAGGTCAGCGGCGACGGCCGCTCCCGACCCCCCGGACGATCCCCCCGGCACGCGCTCTCTGTCCCAGGGATTCCGCACGATGCCGAAGGCCGAATTCTCATTGGACGATCCCATGGCGAACTCATCGCAATTGGTCTTGCCGAGGATGATCGCCCCGGCTTCGAGCAGCCGTTCAACAGCCGTCGCATTGTAGGGGGGGATGTAGTTGGAGAGGATCTTCGAGGCGCAGGTCGTCCGCAGTCCTCGCGTGCAGATGTTATCCTTGATGGCAACAGGGACCCCCGTGAGCAGACCCAGCGGAGCCCCGCGCGCTAACTCCCGATCCAGCTCCTCGGCGCGTCGGAGCGCTCCCTCACCATCCACGGTCAGGAACGCGCCCAGTTGCTCATTCAGTGCCCGAATGCGTTCGAGCGTCCGGGCGCAGACCTCGGTCACGCTCGTCTCTCCGGCCTTGAGCGCCTCATGCAGCCGATCCACGGTCAATCCGACAATCTCCATCACCCCTCCTCAATCACCCGAGGCACGCGGAAGTAGCCGCGCGCGGCATCCGGAGCATTCTGAAGGGCCAGCTCTTGCCCAAGCCCTTTGCATACGATGTCCTCGCGCTGGGCATAGTCGGTGCGCTCGTCGCGACCGGCATGGGCCATCGGGGGCACATCCGTCGTGTCCAGCTCGTTCAGCTTCTCAACGTAGGCGACAATAGCCGCCAACTGAACCGTGAACAACTCCTTCTCCTCTTCGGTGAGCTCCAGATGGGCCAGCTCGGCGATCTTCTCCACATCCGATTTCGTGATCAACATCTCCTCCCCCGGCCTCCTTCACAGAAGATGTCCTCGGCGCAGGGAATCTCAATGATAGCGCGCCTCTGACAGCGAGACCAGAGCAGGCCATCTCCTGCCTGGACGCGCGGCCGCGGCGACAAAGGCCCTGCGCCCCTTCCCGCATCGAGATGGAGACGGCCTTGAGCCCCCACGATGACCGAGATCATCTGCTTCCTGGGGAGAAAGAGACCAGGAGCCGATGGCAATCACAGCTTCACGCGCCTCCTCAAAGTGCTGAACCAGCCCTGCCCGTGAGCCTAGAGGCTTATCACAAGGAGGAGCTGCCCACCCGCCTAGAGGATCTCCTCCACACGGATTTTCAGATCGGGAAGGAGAGAGGGGGAAAGAACGTCTCCAGGCTGCGCTCCCCCAACCTCCCGATAGCCTTCCTCCGAAGGCCTTCGATCGCCTCCACCTTCCGCTCCAACAGGTTCACCAGCCAGACCTCACTCCATACCGGGCATAGAGAGGGAGCTTGATCCTCCGGTCATACTCCAGGGAGGTTTCGGCACTTTCCACCAGAAGAAGCACTTCCTGAGGAGTGGGATGACGACTCTGCCTCCCGAGGAACAAGGAGCATCAGATCGGGCTGCGGCTCGTTGTACTCCGGCAGGCGAAGCGGATTTTGAACAGCAACGAGAGCCTGCCCCGCAGCCAGGCGGTGGAGTGACTGAAGCGATTTACCCCTCCGGCGTGCGAAGGCCCAATGGGAGGCATTTCCAGGATCTCCCCTTCGATGAGTTCCACGCGGTCATCTTCCAGAAGAAAACCCGCCCGGGCAAGACGCTTATACTCTCAGACAGGAACACTGGCCCTGTGCAGAAAGTTCAAGACCTCCGGATAGCGGTCCTCTTGGCGCAGGAAACTGCTTCCTCTTGACAGAGAGGCGCGTTCTCTGCTAAATTCTCCGGCGTTGAGTGAATGGGTTAGGCGCGTAGCTCAGGGGGAGAGCACTACCTTGACGCGGTAGGGGTCAGCGGTTCAAATCCGCTCGCGCCTACCATTTTTATTTGGTATCTTTCAGATCCGATCTCGTCCACGGGGCGAGACGTAAAGAAGCGCGATGCGGATCGAAGATGGGCATTTGGGTTCGTTTACCTGGACGGGAAGCGGTGGAAGTCCCTTCGGGACTGACGGCGGGCCAGGCTATTGCCCACGCCGATGGAGAATTGGCCAAGCGGGCGCTTGTCGCACGCGTTAACGGTCGGCTCGTGGATCTGGCTCATCGTCCCGAAGAAGGGAGCCTGGTGGAGCCCGTCCTCATCGGGACGGCAGAGGCTCTGGAGGTCTATCGCCATTCGACGGCTCATCTGCTGGCGGCCGCCGTGCTGGAACTTTTCCCCGGCACGCTTCTGGGGATCGGCCCGGCGACTGACGAGGGATTCTTCTATGATTTTCTTCGCCCGGAGCGCTTCACGCCCGAGGATCTGGAGCGCATCGAGGCGAAGATGCGCGAGCTGATCGAGCGCGATATCCCCTACGAACGGATTGAGATTCCCAAGGAGGAAGCTCTGCGCTTCTTCGCGCAGATGGGGGATCACCTGAAGTGCGAGCTGATCACCGATAAAGGAGGGGACATCGTCAGTTGCTATAAGCTGGGCGACCACATGATTGACTTCTGCACGGGACCGCACATTCCCTCGACCGGCTACATCAAGGCCTTCAAGCTTCTGAGCCTGGCCGGGGCGTACTGGCGCGGCGATGAGCGCGGACCGCAGATGCAACGCATCTACGGGACGTCTTTCTTCACCGAGGAGGAGCTGCAGCAGTTCCTCCGGCGCCGCGAGGAAGCCCAGCGGCGGGACCATCGCAAGCTCGGGCGCGAGCTGGATCTGTTCAGCATCCACGAGGACTACGGACCCGGATTGATCTTCTGGCACCCCAAGGGGGGGATCATCCGCAAGGAGATCGAGGACTTCCTCAAGCACGAGCTACTGCGGCGCGGATATGGGCTGGTGTACACGCCTCACATCGCTCAGTATCGGCTTTGGGAGCGATCCGGCCACGTGGAGTTTTACCGCGAATCCATGTACGCGCCGATGTCGGTCGAAGAGATCCCGTATCAACTCAAGCCGATGAACTGTCCGTTTCACATCGGCATTTATGCCTCGCGCCCCCGCAGCTATCGGGAGCTGCCCATTCGACTGGCCGAATTCGGGACCGTCTATCGCTACGAGCGAAGCGGTGTGCTGCACGGGCTTTTGCGCGTGCGCGGATTCACTCAGGATGACGCCCACATCTTCTGTACTCCGGAGACGCTCCGGCAGGAGATCGTGGGGTGTCTGGATCTGGCCGAGCTGGTCTATCGCACGTTCGGCTTTCAGTACAAGGTCGAACTCTCGGTGCGCGATCCCCGCGATCCTTCCAAGTACATGGGCGGCGAGGAGCGCTGGGCGTGGGCCGAGCACACGCTCGCTGAGGCTTTAGAACAGGTGGGCTTCTCCTACGCGGTGATCGAAGGCGAAGCCGCCTTCTACGGGCCGAAGATTGACATCAAAGTCGTGGACGCGATCGGGCGCGATTGGCAGCTCGGGACGATTCAGTTGGACTTCAACCTCCCGGAGCGTTTCGATCTGGAGTACATCGGCGAGGATAATCGGCCGCATCGTCCGATCATGATCCACCGGGCGATCCTGGGATCGCTCGAACGGTTCTTCGGCATTCTGATCGAGCACTACGCGGGAGCGTTTCCCCTCTGGCTGGCCCCGGTGCAGGCCATTGTCCTGCCGATCACCGACAAGCAGAACGAATACGCGCGGGCGGTTCAGGAGCGCCTTTGTCAGGCCGGACTGCGTGTCGAAGCCGATCTGCGGGGGGAGAAGATCGGCGCGAAAATTCGTCACGCCCAACTGCAGAAGATCCCCTTCATGCTCGTCGTCGGCGCCCGCGAAGCCGCGACCGGGACCGTATCGGTTCGCGAGCGCACCCGCGGGGAGAAAGGGGTTATGTCCGTGGACGCGTTCCTGGAGCATGCGCTCCATCTGGTGCGCACGCGCGCCCTTCAGGAGGAGACGACGAGCGATCCGACCCACGATGCGCACCCCATACCCGTGCGAGAGTGAACTCCTGGTCCGCCCACCAGAGGACGCCGCGCGATGGAGGGAGATCGCGCGGCTCTCCCATATTGGGGTCGAGGTCTCATGAGAGACGCACACGGCTTACGCTATCGCGTCAATGAGCGGATCCGGGCCGAACGCGTCCGGGTCGTGGATGAGAATGGCCGCCAGATTGGGATCATGAGCCTTCGGGAAGCGCTGGCGCTGGCACGGGAACGCGATCTGGATCTGGTCGAAGTCGCCCCGCAGGCCGATCCCCCCGTCTGTCGCATCATTGACTACGGGAAATATCTCTACGAGCAAAAGAAGAAGGCGCAAGAGGCCAAGAAGCGACAGACGATCATCACGGTCAAAGAGATCAAGCTGCGTCCGGCGACTGACGACCACGACTACGAGTTCAAGATGCGCAATGCCCAGCGCATCTTGAACGAGGGGGATAAGGTGAAAGCGATCGTCCACTTCCGCGGGCGCGAGATCGTGCACAAGGACCTGGGCGAGCAGATCCTCCAGCGGTTGATCGCCGATCTCTCGCCGGTGGCCATCGTCGAGTCTCCTCCGCGTCTGGAGGGGAACAATCTGGTGGCCGTCTTCGCCCCGAAGAAGCACGGGAAGTCGTGACGCTGAGCGCATGCAAGGAAGGAGGAGAGAATGCCGAAACTGAAGACACACCGGGGAGCGTACAAGCGATTTCGCCTGACGGCGACGGGGAAGATCAAGCGGGGACATTCTCATGCCCGCCACTTGCTGACCAAGAAGTCGCCGAAGCGCAAGAGGCAGCTCGATCGGGATACCTACGTGGACCCGACCGATGTCCGACGTGTCACGCGCCTGCTCCCCTATGGCCGGGAGTGAAGAGGCGCTCTCAGGCACCACTCTGGATCCGGGAGTGAACGACCATGCCACGAGTCAAACGCGGTCATAAGCGCGTGCAGCGGCGCAAGAAGTACTTGCGCCTGGCCAAAGGGTATTGGGGGGCTAAGAGCCGGCTCCACCGGTATGCCAAAGAGGCCGTGCAACGCGCCTGGAAATTCGCCTACATCGGACGGCGGCTCAAGAAGCGCGACTTCCGCCGGCTCTGGATCATTCGCATCAATGCCGCCGCGCGTCTGAACGGATTGAACTACGCGCAATTCATGCACGGGCTCAAGCGGGCCGGCATCGCGATGGATCGAAAGGTCCTGGCTGATCTGGCGGTTTGCGACGCGGCGGCCTTCGCCGAATTGGCCGCGGCGGCCAAAGAAGCCCTCGCGGCGCCGTCGAGCTGACCGGAAGCGCTCCGATCGGCGAGGAGATCCCGGCGATGCGCGAGCGCATCGAAGAAGTGCGCGCCCAATTGCGCGCGGAGCTGCAACAGGTCGCGGATCTCTCGGCCCTGGCCCGCGTGCGCGATCGGTATCTGGGGCGCAAAAGCGGCCTGATCACGCAGCTCATCAAAGAGCTGGGCGCGCTGGCTCCGGAGCAGCGTCGGGAGATCGGACGTCTGCTCAACGAGCTGAAAGAAGAAGCCGAAACGGCGCTCGAGCAGCTCCGCCTCCGACTGGAAGAACAGGCCGAAGCCGAGCGCTTCGAGCGAGAGCGCCTGGACATCACGCTGCCGGGATTGAGACCCTCGTTCGGCGCCCGACATCCGATCACCCTCATCCGCCAGCAGATCGAAGACATCTTCGTCTCCATGGGCTATTCCGTCGAAGACGGTCCCGAGGTCGAGACGAGCTACTATAACTTCGACGCCCTGAACATCCCCCCCGGACATCCCGCGCGCGAAGCCCAGGACACGTTCTATCTGAGCGAGGACCTGGCCCTGCGCACGCAGACCTCGACCGTGCAGATCCGAACCCTCGAGCGGCGCCGTCCTCCGCTGCGCATCATCGCGCCGGGGAAGGTCTTCCGCCGCGATACGCCCGATCCGACGCACAATCCCATGTTCTTTCAGGTCGAGGGATTGGCGCTGGATCGCGAGATCACGATGGGCGATCTGAAAGGGACGCTGCAAGAATTCGTCCGGCGGATGTTCGGGCCGCAGGTGCGCACGCGCTTCCGTCCGAGCTACTTCCCTTTCACGGAGCCGAGCGCCGAAGTGGACTTCAGTTGCTTCGTTTGTCAGGGAAGAGGCTGCCGCGTCTGCAAAGGGGCGGGGTGGATCGAGCTGGGAGGGTGCGGCATGGTGCACCCGCGCGTGCTGCGAGGCGTCTCGATTGATCCGGAGGAGTTCACCGGATTCGCCTTCGGCCTGGGCCTGGATCGCATGGCGGCGCTGCTTTACGGTTTGGACGATATCCGGCTCTTATATGAAAACGATCTTCGGTTCCTCGAACAGTTCGGCTTCTGAGATGCGTTCTCTGGCGCGGGGACATACCGACGTATGAGAGTCAGCTACCGCTGGTTGAAGGAGCTGGTGGATTTCGATCTCTCGCCGCGCGAGCTGGCCGAAAGACTCACGCAGGTGGGTTTGGCTGTGGATCGCGTGGAGGAGAAGGATGGAGATTTCCTTCTGGAGTTAGATCTGACGTCGAATCGGCCCGATTGTCTCTCGCATCTGGGCGTGGCGCGCGAGATCGCCGTCCTCTGCGGCACATCCGTCCGATACCCGGAGGCCCATCTCGAAGAAGATGACGAAGAGACGGCGCGCGTGACGTCGGTGGAGATTCAGGACCCCGATCTCTGCCCCCGATACGTCGCGCGGGTGATTCGCGGAGTACGCGTCGGCCCTTCGCCGCCGTGGATCGCGGAGCGATTGGAGCGGCTGGGCCAGCGCAGCATCAACAATGTCACGGACATCACGAATCTCGTCCTTCTGGAATTGGGCCATCCCCTTCATGCGTTCGATCTGGAGAAGCTCATCGGGCGACGCATCGTCGTGCGCCGGGCGCGCGCGGGCGAGCTGCTGGTGACGCTGGATGGGGTGAAGCGAACGCTGCGCGAGGATATGCTGGTGATCGCTGACGCTGCGCGCCCTGTCGCTCTGGCCGGGATCATGGGGGGAGAGGAAACGGGGATCTCTGAGACGACGCGCGACGTGCTTCTGGAGAGCGCTTACTTTCATCCCCTCTCGATCCGGCGCACGGCGCGAGCCCTCGCCATGAGCACCGAAGCCTCCTACCGTTTCGAGCGCGGCGCCGATTACGGCGCGCCTCGGCGCGCGGCCGATCGCGCGGCTGGGCTCATTCAGAAGGTCGCCGGAGGGCGCGTTCTGCGCGGGGCTCTGGATGTCTACCCCCATCCTCTCCGGCGTGAGCCCGTGCGTTTGCGGCGTCAGCGCGTGCGCCGCCTTCTGGGGTTTGATGTCCCCTGGGAGGAAGCCCTACGCATTCTCGGCGCCCTCGGGTTCCATGTCGAGCGCGCGGACTCGGAGCAGCTCTGGGCGACGCCGCCGAGCTTCCGCGTGGATATTGACGGGGAGGATGATCTGGTCGAAGAGATCGCCCGACACGTCGGATACGAAGCGATTCCCATGACGCTGCCGGCGTGGAACGGCTACGGAGAATTGCTGCCCGGCGAAGAGAAGCGGCGCGCCGTGCGTGCGGTCCTCTCGGCGCTGGGCTTCAGCGAAGCGATCACCTTCAGCTTCGTCAACGAGCAATGGGACGCCCTCTTCCGGGGAGAAGAGGTGCGCGTTTGCCGTTTGAAGAACCCGCTCGATGAGACGCGCGCGCAACTGCGGACGAGTCTGCTGCCGGGCCTGCTCGAATCGGTGCTGCGAAACCTGCATCATGGGGTGCGCTCGGTGCGCCTGTATGAGATCGGGCGTTGCTTCTTCGCCGGCGGGATGGGAGAACGACCCCAGGAGCGAGAGCGGCTGGGACTTGTGGCGACGGGCCTGCTCAACGAGCGTGCGTGGCGAGAGCATCAGCGCCCGTTCGGATTCTACGAGATGAAGGGGGCGCTCGAAGCCCTGCTCGACAAGCTGCGCCTTCGGCGCATCACCTTCGACACCTCCCCGCAGGAATATTTGCATCCGGGCCAATCGGCCCGTCTGCTCCTTGAAGGAGAAGTGATCGGGGATTTCGGGCAGCTCCATCCGCGCGTGGCCGCTCTTTTCAAGTTCAAGCAACCGGTCTTTGTCGCCGAACTCGATTTGGAGAAGCTCCTCCGTGCCGAAGGGGAAGCGATCCGATACCAGCCGCTGCCTCGATTCCCCGCCGTCGTCCGCGACTTCTCGCTGCTGGTCCCCCGCGGAGTCTCCTACGCCGAGATCGAGCGCAGTATTGCGGAGCTGGGAATTCCGGAGATCGCCGACGTGCGTCTCTTTGACGTCTACGTGGGCCCGAATATCCCGGCCGAGAAACGCTCGCTCTCAATCAGCGTCCGCCTGCAGGCGGAGGACCGCACGCTGACCGAAGAGGAGATCACCGAGATCCAGGCGCGTCTTCTGGCGCACCTGCGCGAGCGGTTTCGGATCGAGCCGCGCGCCTGACGCGGGTCCGCGCGGGAAAAAAGGAGTTGCCAGATCCGGCCTATCGGAGTACAATACGGTTCAGTTGTGCGTCGTGGGGAGGGATGATCGTGGCGGGATTAAGTGGGCTGGAAAAGTTCGCGCACCTGGAAGATAAGATCTACCGCGCCATTGAGCAGTTTAAGGCTCTGCGGCAAGAGAAGGAAGCGCTGGAGAAAGAGATCCTGACGATGCGGCGAGAGATCAGCGCGCTTTTGGCCGAGAAAGATCGCCTGGAAGCTCAGGTGGAGCGCCTGCTGACCGAACGCGATGCGATCAAGCTCAAGATCGAAGCCATGCTCGAAGCTCTCTCGGTTCTGGAGCAGGAGATGGTGGATTCCATGCGATGAGACGAGGAACGCAGGAGCCTATGGAGACAACGCGCACACAAACAGTGAAAGTCGAGATCTACAATCAAACCTACAACTTGCGCGCCGACGGCAACGCCGAGTACATCCAGCAACTGGCCGCGTATGTGGATCGCCACATGCGCGAGATCGCCTCGAAGACCCTCACGGTGGACTCCCTGAAGGTCGCCATTTTGGCGGCGTTGCTGATCGCCGACGAGTTGCATCAGATGAAGCAGCGGTACGAGCAGTTGGACGCTCAACTGGCGCAGCGCAGCGCAGAAGCGGGCGAATTGCTCGACCAGGTGCTCAGGAGCTATCGTTCCGGCGACCGTCGCCTGGGCGAGGGGGCGGATCTGGCGCCGGAACGGCGACCTCTCTGACGAGTCCCGCGTCCTCGGACCGCCGGCCCAAAGGTCGCTTCGTGCGGCGGGGATTTCCGCAAAAAGGGATTTTGCCCTCCTCCTGAGAGTTCGAGTATAATCGCTTCTGGCTTGGAAGCGATGAAGAGGATGGGCCGTACGAGCGAACGATCGGCTCCGGGCAGGACCCCTTCGAGGGGGAAGAGATTCCCGCTTTACGATCTCAGAAGGGGGCTCGCTCCAATCCCCGAGGTCAGGAGGGAGGAAACGGCATGAGGATGGATGATCTGTTCCGCGTGAAGGTCGGATTGGCCGAAATGCTCAAAGGGGGCGTCATCATGGACGTCACCACGGCCGAGCAAGCCCGCATTGCCGAGGAAGCAGGGGCTGTCGCCGTGATGGCTCTGGAGCGCGTGCCGGCGGACATTCGCGCCGAAGGGGGCGTAGCCCGCATGGCCTCGATCCGGCGGATTCGGGAGATCATGGAAGCCGTCTCCATTCCCGTGATGGCGAAAGTGCGCATCGGCCATTTCGTCGAGGCGCAGATCTTGCAAGAGCTGGGCGTGGATTTCATTGACGAGAGCGAGGTGCTCACACCCGCCGACGAGGAGCATCATATTGACAAACACCAGTTCAAAGTCCCCTTCGTCTGCGGCGCGCGCGATCTCGGAGAGGCCTTGCGCCGCATCGCTGAGGGCGCGGCCATGATTCGCACGAAGGGCGAAGCGGGCTCGGGGAACATCGTCGAAGCCGTCCGCCATCTCCGCCACGTCATGGATGCCATCCGGCGCCTGACGGTCCTCCCCAAAGAGGAGTTGATGGCTGAGAGCAAACGCCTGGGCGCTCCCTACGAATTGGTCCAATGGGTCGCCGAACACGGGCGCTTGCCCGTTCCCAACTTCGCCGCCGGAGGCATTGCCACTCCGGCCGACGCGGCGCTCTGCATGCAATTGGGGGCGGAGGCTGTCTTCGTCGGATCGGGGATCTTCAAATCCGAAGATCCCGCGCGACGCGCCCGCGCGATCGTCAAGGCCGTGACCTATTATAACGATCCCAAGATGATTCTGGAGGCGAGCGAGGAGCTGGGCGAACCCATGCGCGGGCTGGATGTCTCCCGGCTGGCCAAAGAGGAGCTTTTGCAAACGCGCGGATGGTGAGCGATGCGCAGGATCGGGGTGCTGGCCGTTCAAGGAGATTTCGCCGCTCACGGGCGCGTCCTGCAGCAGCTCGGCGTGCCCTGGTGCGAGGTGCGACATCCCGAGCAATTGCGCGAGATATCGGGCTTGATTCTCCCTGGCGGCGAGAGCACGACGATGTTGAAGTTCCTTCGGGAGGAGGGCTTCTGGGAGCCGCTTCAGGATTTCGCCCGTCAGGGAGGAGCGTTCTTCGGGACCTGCGCGGGCGCGATCCTGCTGGCGCGCGAAGTCACCAATCCCCGTCAACCGTCGCTCGGCCTGATAGACATCTCCGTGCAGCGCAATGCCTACGGCCGTCAGATCAATAGCTTCGTGGATCGCGCGCTCAGCCCCGCCCTGGGCCCCCCTCCCCTGGAGATGGTCTACATCCGCGCCCCCATCATCACGCGCGTCGGTCCGGGCGTCGAAGTGCTCGCCGAACACGGAGGACACCCCGTGCTCGTGCAGCAGGGACGCTGCCTGGCGGCCACCTTCCATCCCGAGCTGACCGAAGACCGGCGCGTCCACGAACGCTTCCTGCGCCTGATCGAAACCTCGCCCCGTTGAGACGCCAACCGGGCGTTCTCTCGAACGCGCCTTGACAGTCTCCGGGACGATCGCAATAATACGGCTCTTCGTATGCGACGAAGCCGGCCAACGAGCGCGCCACCACGGCGCATTTTATCCGATGGCATCTACGACCGGCTCAAAGCCGAGATCATCACCGGCGCTCTCAAACCCGGACACTATTTCTCGGAGACCGAACTCGCGCGACGCTTCAAGGTCAGTCGCACGCCGATTCGGGAAGCCTGCACGCTCCTGGAGAAGGAGGGCTTGCTGCAGAGCATCCCCTACCGAGGATATCTCATCCCACCGATCACCTTCGAGGATCTGCAGAAGCTCTACCAGGTGCAGCTCATTGTCGAGAGCGCCTGCGCCGAGCTGGCCGCTCGCGCCGTCACGCCCGAGCAGCTTCATGTTCTGGAGCAACTCTGCCAACACTCCTACACCTTCGAGGATCGAAAGAGCTACTTCGAGTTCATCCGAGCCAATTTCCGGTTTCACACGCTGATCGCCGAAGCGACGGGCAACAGTCTGTTGCATGAGATTGTGACGGAAGTGGAGAACAAGCTTCAGCGCTTTTTCTATCAGACGATCGGACTGGGGGCTTACGGTCCGCTTCTGGTCGAGGAGCACACGGCCATCGTCCACGCCCTGCGCGAGGGCGATCCCGACAAGGCGCGCCGCGCGATGGAGCGACATATTCAGAGCACGAAGGAACGGACCTCGAAGCTGTTCCTGGCGTGAGGATCTGCCGCAGACGCCTCTGCCGACGGCGATCGCTCCGGCCGACCAGGTGCCCCCTCAAGGAGGAGTCACATGCGCAGCAGAAGTCAACGCACGTTCTCGCTGGGAGTTGGCCTTGTTATCCTTCTGGCGTTCGGACCGATCTCGGGAGCTTCGCTTCAGCGAGAAGCCCCTCCGATTGAGCTGTGGGTAGACGCCTCCGAAGCTCCTCGCAAGATCTTCCATGTGCGGATGGTGATCCCGGTCGCGCCGGGTCCGCTTGTGCTCGTCTATCCGAAATGGATTCCGGGCGAGCACGGGCCGACAGGCCCGATCGTGAACCTCGCCGGGTTGAAACTGGAAGCGCAAGGCCGCGAGATCCCCTGGCGGCGCGACTCCGGCGACCTCTTCGCCTTCCACACCGAGATCCCTCAGGGCGTCTCTCGCCTGAACGTGACCTTCGATTACCTCTCTCCGACGGCGCCCGGAGGCTTCAGCACGAACCCTTCGGCCAAGCTCGCCGTCATAGACTGGCATCTGTTCCTCCTCTATCCGCGAGGGATCTCAATTGAGCAGACGCTCGTTCGTCCCACGCTGCGTCTTCCGGCCGGATGGCGATGGGGCGGAGCCCTTCAGGCAGAGACCGAGCGTCAGGACGAGGTCGTGTTCCAGCCCGTCTCGCTCTCCCTGCTCATTGACACCCCTGTCGTCATCGGAGCGCATTATCGGCGGATCGAGCTTGTCGGAGCAGCCGAAGGATTTCCTCCGCACGTTCTGGATATTGTCGCCGATAGCGAATGGGCGCTGCAGATCCCGGAATCGCGCCTTGCGGCCTATCGTCGGCTCGTTCGAGAAGCCCGGGAGCTTTTCGGCGCGATGCACTATCCGCGCTATCACTTCCTGGTGTCGCTCAGCGACCACATCAGCGCTTTTGGCCTGGAGCACCACCAGACCTCAAATAATCAGGTCCCGGAGAAGTTCTTCGTGGACGACGAGGTCCACAGACACTTCGCCGACTTGCTCCCTCACGAGTTCGTTCACTCCTGGTGCGGCAAGACGCTTCGCCCTCGCGGGCTGGTCACGGCGGACTATCAACAGGAGATGCTCACCGATCTGCTCTGGGTGTACGAAGGGCTGACGCAGTATTACGGCCTTGTGCTCGCTGTACGAAGCGGCTTGCTCTCGATGGAGGAAGGGCGTCAGATGCTGGCCGCTTATGCCGATGAGTTGAACCATCGCACAGGGCGCCTGTGGCGACCGCTGCAGGACACAGCGACAGCAGCGCACATTCTCTACACGGCTCCGGCGGAATGGGCGAACTGGCGCCGCGGCGTGGATTTCTATCCCGAAGGGGCGTTGCTCTGGCTGGAGGCCGACGTTCTCATCCTTCGCCTGACCGAAGGACAGCGCTCGCTGGATGATTTCGCGCGCGCGTTTTTCGGCGCGGGCGCCGGACCCGGAGGCATGATCTTCGTCAAACCCTACACGGCCGAAGACCTCTATGCCGCGCTCCAGAAGATCGCTCCCTACGACTGGAAGAGCTTTTTCACCTCCCGAGTGGCTGACGTGAGACCGCAGGCACCACTTGGGGGCCTCCGTGAAGGAGGATGGACTCTGGCGTACGCAGAGACGCCGAATCCCTTCCTCGCTCCCCCTTCGGGAGAGATTCTCCCTCTGCCGGCCTCGCTCGGTCTGGTCCTCAAAGAAGACGGTCTGGTTCTGGATGTCGGCTATGGGACGCCGGCCTATCGCAGTGGGCTCGGGCCCGGAATGCGTATTGTCGCCGTCAACGGGCGACGCTTCAGCCGTGAGGTCTTCTGGCGCGCTCTCGAAGCGGCTCGTCAGGGAAGTGCGATCCACCTGCTTGTGGAGAACAACGAGTTCTTCACCACACAGACGCTCTCCTACACCGAAGGAGTACGATTCCCCCATCTGGTGAGAGACGAACAAAAGCCGGATGTGCTCTCGCGCATTCTGGCCCCGCGCGTTCCTCAGTGAGCGGGAGGGAGAAGAGATGGACCACGAGGTCCCGGCGAGGACACAGTCTGCGCCTTCAGCCTCCTCAGAGCGCGCGGGCGCTTCGGCAGGGATCTTCGCCTGGCTTCAAGAGGCGTCCAGCCAGCAGCGGCGGACTCTGATCGCTGCGTGTCTGGGATGGATGCTCGACAGCATGGATGTCATGCTCTACGCTATGGTCCTGGCCCACCTGATGCGGGATCTGCAGATGACGACATCCACGGCCGGGCTCCTCGGATCGCTTACGTTGCTCTCGTCGGCCTTCGGAGGGATTTTCTTCGGTGTGCTCGCGGATCGCATTGGTCGCGCACGCGCGCTCATTTTGAGCGTCCTCATCTATTCGTTCTTCACGGCCGCCTGTGGCCTGGCGCAAACCATTACCCAACTGGCGGTCTTCCGCGTTCTGCTCGGCCTGGGAATGGGCGGCGAATGGGCGACCGGAGCGACCCTGGTGTCGGAGAGCTGGCCAGCCGAACATCGAGGGAAAGCCCTGGGACTTGTGCAAAGCTCATGGGCTGTGGGCTACGCGCTGGCCGCCGCGATCACCGCACTCATCCTGCCACGATACGGATGGCGCGCGGTGTTCTTCGCTGGCGTCCTTCCGGCACTGCTGACGCTCTGGATCCGCCGCTCGGTCCCGGAGCCCGAGCTATGGCGGAAGGCGCAGCAGATGCGCTCCCCTTCGGCACCTCGCCTCATGGAGATCTTTCGCGGCCGTTTCCTCCGACACACCCTGACGACGACGCTCATGAACACCAGCTCGATGTTCGCCTGGTGGGGATTGTTCACGTGGATCCCGGCCTATCTGGCGCTCCCTCCCGATCGAGGGGG
The DNA here is from genome assembly GCA_964615335.1 of uncultured Clostridia bacterium. Lineage (GTDB taxonomy): Bacteria > Acidobacteriota > Blastocatellia > HR10 > HR10 > HR10. Next base: position 104,839 of record CAZTMT010000005.1, on the reverse strand, counting down.
AGCGGGACTGGATATCGTTCGGACCTCTACCTGGGTGATCCTCATGCAGGTGGGCATGTGGCTGGGCTATGTCACCTTCGGATTCATCAGCGACGGGGTGGGTCGGAGGCCGACGTACCTCATTTACTTCTTGACGGCCGCCGCTTTGGTCCCTCTCTATGGGACCACGCGGCATCCCCTGCTGCTTCTTGTTCTGGGTCCGATCGTCGCTTTCTTCGGGACAGGATATTTCAGCGGGTTCGGCGCGATCACGGCGGAGCTTTTCCCCACACGGATTCGCGCGACAGCACAGGGCTTCACCTATAACATCGGCCGCGGGATCAGCGCGTTCGCTCCGCTGGCCGTCGGGCAATACGCGGAAGGGCACGGCCTGGGTGCAGCCTTTTCGGTGACCACCGTCGCCTTCCTCATCGCCGCCGCTTTCGCCTTGGCCCTTCCGGAGACTCGGGGCAAGACCCTCGAATAAATCCCTCCTTGACACGGCGACCGATCTCCGTAAAATCAGGAGCCGAGTTGTATACAGTATGGATACAGACACGGCGAGGCGAAAGGAGGAGGCAGGCCATGAGGAACCATACGATCCGACGCGCGTCTCTGATCATGGGGGTCCTCGTCCTGAGCTTCTCCCCGCTCTGGGCTCAGGGCGAGCTGGCCACCTTAAGAGGAAAAGTGACCGATGAGGCGGGAGCGGTGATCCCCAACGCCATCGTCACGGCGATCAATGTGGAGACGGGCTTGCGACGGACAGCTCGCACATTGGAGACGGGGGATTATTGGCTTCCGGCCCTTCCTCCGGGGACCTATGAAGTGAGCGTCGAAGCCAGCGGCTTCGCGCGACAGGTCCGACGAGGGATCGTCCTGACCATCCGGCAGGAGGCGACGATTGATTTTGCGCTCAAGGTCGCAGGGATCGAGGAGACGGTCGTCGTCACGGCCGAAGCGCCCATTGTCGAAACGTCGAAATCCGAAGTGGCGACGGGAGTGAGCGAACAGATGATCCGCGATCTTCCCGTCAATACGCGCCGCTGGCTCGATCTGGGGCTTCTGACGCCCGGAGTGAGTCAGGACAACATCCGCGGGTTTTACTACAACAACCTGAACATCGGCGGAGGGTCCCGCTGGTGGGCCAACGGCTTCGTCGTGGATGGAGTCACCAACACCTGGGCCGAGATGGGCGAACCGCGCCAGAATTTCCCGCAGGATGCCATCCGCGAATTCAAGGTCAACACGATGCAGTTCAAAGCCGAGTACGGGCTGGCCAGCGGAGGGCTCTTGACGGCAGTCACCAAGTCCGGAACCAATGAGCTGCACGGAAGCGCTTTCCTCTTCTTCCGCGATCGGGTCCTCAACGCGCGCAACTTCTTCGAGAAGGCGCGGCCCAACTATCGCCGCTATCAGTACGGGGGGAGCCTCGGGGGACCGATCGTGAAGGACAAGACGCACTTCTTCGGCTCCATTGAGCGAACCGATGAGAACCGGTTCTTCACGGTCTTCACCGGGGGTCTCTATCCGCAAGAAGAAGGGACGTTCCTGAGCGATCAGTGGCGGACGATGTTCGTCCTGCGCCTGGATCATCAGTTCAATGAGAGCCACAAGCTCTTCGCTCGCTATGCTCAAGAAGACGAATATCGCCCGTTTCTCACGGCCGGAGGGACGGTGGCGCGCAGCGCGGGGTTTGGATTCGCCGTGCCCCGCCGGGCGCCGGTCATCGGATGGACGTGGACGATCTCGCCCCGCGCTTTGAACGATTTCCGCTTCCAATACGCTTTCGCCAAGTACATCGTCTCGCCGGCCGATACGGGAAAGCGCGGCCATTCCTTTGATCCGGGCGACTTCCCGCAAAAGCGATATGATGACTGCGCTCAGATCATCATGCGCCCGAGCCTGACGACGGGAAACTGCAACTCGCAGATGGGTCCGGAGAAACGCTGGCAGTTCGTCAACAACTTCTCCTACCACATTCCGAATCGCTACGGTAAGCACGAGATCAAGACGGGAGTCGACTACAACTGGATCGACTTCGCCGCCGACATCTTCATCAACGTGAAGGGAACATACTCCTTCGCCACCGACAAGCCGTACGATCCGAACGATCCGACGACCTATCCCTATCTCTTCACCATGCAATTCCCGGCCTACACGCGCAAACCGGTGACCCATTTCTCCGCCTACGTTCAAGACGATTGGTCTCCGATCCCTTATCTCACGTTCAATCTCGGGCTGAGATATGACGTGCAACTGGGCTCTTTCAATGAGGACATTGATAAGATCGCGTTTCCCATTCCCGTCCCGTATGTGACGTCCAAGGGGCGTGGGGATCACAATAATTTTGGCCCGCGCTTTGGTTTCGCCTGGGATCCGACGCGCCGGGGGAAGGCCGTGATTCGAGGGGGGTATGGGATCTACTACGAGAACATTCGAACGCTGACGAACTTCGCCGAACGGTGGTGGCCTCAGCAGAAGCTGATCATCATCTCCAATCCGGCGTATCCGGACCCCTTCCAGGGGCGACGCCCGGAGGAGTTCATCTCCACGGCTCCGCCGAACATCACCGTGTTGGCCAATGACAGCGTCAACCCCTACTCGGAGCAATACAATCTGGGCCTGAGCATGCAGCTCGGGTCGAATCTCGCTCTTACGGTCGATGGGGTCTATCACCTTGGGCTCAAGCAGTGGCGCGCCATAGATGCCAATTACTTCCCCAGTCCAACCGTGCGCACGCGCCCCAATCCCAACTTCGGACGTGTGACGCGTCGGGAGACGGCAGCCAAATCTCACTACAAGGCTCTTTACGTCAAGCTGGAGAAGCGCTTCAGTCGAGGATTCACACTGCTGACTCACTACACGCTGGCCGAGGCGAAGGACAATCTGCACGATGGCGTGCCTCCGGATCAGTTCCGGTTGAGTGACGAGTGGGGGCCCAGCCCGACCGATCGCCGTCATGCGTTTGTTTTCAGCGGCCTCTGGCAACTCCCCTATGGGTTCACGCTGGGAGCGATCGTGCAGTTGCGCTCAAGCCTCCCGTTCGATGTGACAGCGGGAACAGATCTCAACCGGGATGGAGTCGCCGGAGATCGCCCCGTGGGGATCACTCGCAACGTCGGATGTCGCGCTCTGGATCTGCAGGCTCTCAATGCCTATCGGCAAGCGAATCAGCTTCGTCCGGTGACCGCAGGCGACATTCTCTGCCCGGGGTACGCCAACGTGGATTTCCGGGTGACGAAGGCTTTCACCCTCAGGGAAGCAACGCGCCTGGAGGTGGTCCTGCAGTCCTTCAATCTCTTCAACCGGGTCAACTTCAATCAGCCGGCGGGGAACCTGCGCTCCGGGCTCTTCGGCAAGCCGACCAGCGCGCAGGATGCCCGTCAGCTTGAGCTCGCCGTGAGATTCAGCTTCTGATCGGGCCGGAGGAGATCTCTCCGATCGGCGGGCTCAGGGAGGGGAGGCCTCGAGGCCTCCCTCCCCAAATCCTTGCCCCTGAACGAGGTCTGGGGAAAACAGCGACAGGGCCGGCATACGCGTCGTTTTGAAGGAGGGAGAAGAATATGCTTCAAAGTGGGTGCATCCCCTGGCGAGGATTTCCGCTCGTATTTTTGCTGATCCTGTGGCCGCTTTCGCTGTCGGCGCAACAGACGCGCTCCGCCGGATCCGGTGGAGGGATTCTTCCAAGCCTGGCTCATGTCTTCTCGAAAGGATACTGGCTTCAGGATCGTAATGACGATGGCTTTGTGGACTTTCTTGCGCTCCGGATCATCGCTCCGAGCGAGGCGACTCCGGCCGATGCTGTCGTTCTGGCGAATCTCGGGGCGCGCCTGGGCTTTGAGACGATGGGGTTCACTCCACCGCTTGTGCAGCAGGACTCGGAGGAGAAGCTTCCGGACACCCCCTATGTCCTGCTGATCGGAGCGCAAAATCGGTGGGTTCAGAAACTCGCCTCCGAAGGTCGGCTCGATCTGGCAGTGCTCGGCCCAGGCGAAGGGATGATCGCGCTGGTTCCCTCGGCCCTTGAGGGCAGAGATGCCGTGGTCGTCGTCGGAAGCGATGGAGCTGGTCTGCGCGCTGCGGGGGAACTGTTGGCGTCCCGAATGCCCTATCTCTGGGACGTGGGGAAGAAGACGCTCGCTCAGCTCGAGGAAGAGGTCGTGTCATCCTTCGAGAAGAACGGCCTGGGACGCCCGACGGTCGCACTCCGCGCTATCACCGTGCGCGCGGGCGCCCGAGAGATCGCTTCCCTGCTGCTGGATGTGAGCTTCCCAGAGCAGAGCGCTCTCCAGCAGGCCGTCCGATGGCTTCAGGACATCGCGGCCGCACATGAGCGGAACCAGAGTTCCGATGTGCTCAATTATCCGGCGGTCGCCCTCCTCATCTTCCAGGTACGTGCCGGCTCGCACGCGCAGCGCGTGGAGGTGAAGCGAAGCGGAACCCTTCCAAGAGCGGACCTTCTCCACGTTCGCGAGAGCCGAGAGCCCGTTCGCGATCTGAGCCTGGCGAACATCTACTCCACCGAAGGGCTCTTGAAGGGATCGCCCACAGAACTCATCCCGAACCGCGTGGAGACAACGCTCCTCATGGGATCGGAGAAAGAAGCCCTCTGGGCGGCGGAGATCGCGGCGCGTCTGGGCCTGGAGACGACAGGAGTGAGACTTCCTCTGGCCAAACTCGCCGATGAAGTCCCCGATGAGAAGAGCGAGATCAATCCCCTTCTCATCGGGAAGGAGAATCGCTTCGTGCGCGCGCTTCGCGAGCGAGGGAAATTCACCACTTTGGATGAACTTCGCCCGAACCAGGGCGTCGTCGAAGTCGTTCACGAGGCTTTCGAGGACTCCCCCGCTGTCGTCGTCGCGGGCTTCGATGAAGCGGGGATGCGGGAAGCGGCACGGCATCTCGCCTTTCGCGTCCCCTATCTCTGGGAGCCTCGAAAGGGGCGGCTGAGCCTCAGCCTGATCGAGGACGAAGCGCGTCGGTTCTTCGCCGCGCGCTCGGGCGCCGGACAGGCGGCGACGGCACTCTATAAGCTGGATCGCCTCATCGCCTCGAACCTCGCGGGAAAAGACGTGAATTCGGTCACGGTGAAGGTCTTCGTGGAGAACGCCGACGAGGGATTCGCCCGATTCGTGGAGGATTACCTCCGCCCGAAGATCACGGCCGACCGCGTGCAGATCACCGTGGCCAATATTGACATCTTCCACGCCAGGCCGATTCTGGACGAATCCTGGGAGATCCCATGGGAGGTCAAAGACGTATGGACGGCGCTTCGCACGCGCGTCTTCCCGAAGGTCACAAAACGCTCGCGCGTGGAGATCGAGATCCGCGTGAGCGAACCTCCTGAGGTCCGACGAGATCTCGAGCGCGCCATCCGCGCGGAACTGCGCCAAAGAGGCGTCGCCGAGGAGAAGATCTCCGTCCGCGTCCTCTCGGCGTACAAGCAGGGATTCAGCTGGCTCACCGACGTCGTTCTTCCGGCGCTCCGCGAAAACCAGGGTGAGATTTCGAAGATCCTCATCCGCTTCGCTCCTGTGGAGCGAGAGAAGGACACGCCCCAGTTGCGCTGGCAGACCATCTTCTCTCCGATCCGATGGCTGCAGGAGCTGTATCCCATTGACGAAGTTCTCGCTCGGGAGCTGGGCCTTCCCGCAGAGGCGATCGTCTTCGAGAAAGCCTCTTCGCCGCGCAGCCCGATCTACCACGTCGAGGTCTTCGATCGAGGAGGGCGCGTCCTCTACCAGGGAGATTTCGATCCGAAATTCGTGATCGTTCCCCTGTTCCGACAGTTCCCCGACTACGAATCCGTCCGCGTGACAACAGGGTGGATCGCGGCCGATGTGGACGGCAAGCGCATCGTGGACGAGCGCATCCGGACGGATCCGGAGCGCTTTTGGGAGCTGTATCAGACCAGGCTCTTGCCGCGCCTTTTCGAATATGTCATGGATCTCTACGAGGGGAAGCCCAAGTCCGAGCACGCTCCGTACTTCGGCGAGCTGAAGGTGGAGCTCCGGATGAGCGAACCGGATTATCCTCTGGGGATAGATCAGGAGCAGATCTCTTCGCTCGAAGCGCTTCATGAGGACATCTATTTCGGCACTCTGGCCTTCTTCGACCTCATCGGATTGAAGTTCGTCGGCGAGCGCCTTCTTTATCCGGGGCGGATCATCCCGATCATCTTCCCCGCTCGTCCGGCAGAAGACGGACACGCGCGCGTCGTTCTCACGGGGAAAGCGGCGGGGAATCCTCGCGTCGTCCTCGAATGGACCGAGCGCGGGAAGCCGGGCAAGAACACGCGTGCGCTCGACATCCCGAAAGTGGCTGTCGAAGATCCGCGCATCGTCGCGGCCATCGTGGAAGCCGGATACGAAGGGGTGCGGCGTCTGGATATCGCCCTGCGCACGGATACGGAACGCGACGAGCGCGAGGAGCTGATCCGCAGAGCTCCCGAAGAGACGGTGGATCGCACGATTCTCTCCTCCGAGCAAGCGCGCGCCATGCTCGATTTCTTGAGGCGATTCCACGAGGCGAAGCTCTTCACGGCCACGCTCGCCTATCCGCATCTGGATCGGATCCGGTTCCGCCTCATCTCCCCGGAGAAGACGACGTCCGAAGAGATCCCCAATCCGGGTTCGACCTTCCCCGTGAAAGAGATCGCCGCGCGGGCTCGAGGATACCAATACGCGGGCGAACCGCTCGTTCAGTGGAGGGAACCGATCAGCCCCGAAGAGTGCGAGGAGATCATCGCCACGCTCGATACCTTCCCGGAGATCACAGCCTACTGGGTGGGCACGTCGTATCTGGGGCGCGACATCTGGGCGATGGATGTCATGCTGCCTCTGGAGGCGACGCTCTGGTCTCATGCGAAGGCGACGACGTTCAAGCCGACGCTTCTGATCTCCGGCCGACAGCACGCCAACGAGGTCTCCAGTACGAGCCATATCCTTCGGCTCGCCGAACTGATGGCGACCAGCCCCGAGCACAAGCGCTATCTCAAGCGGGTGAATCTCGTCCTGCATCCGATCACGAATCCGGATGGAGCCGCCCTGGCGTACGAATTGCAAAAGATCACGCCACACTTTATGCTCCATGCCGGATATTGGGGGGCCTTGGGCGTGGATGTGACCGTCGGTCAATGGGAGCGCGATCCGATGTATCCGGAGACGCGCGTGAGGCGCGAGTTGTGGCGAACCTGGCTGCCGGATATCTTCTTGAACCCGCACGGGTATCCCTCTCACGAATGGGTGCAACTCTTCGGAGAGTACGCCGGATGGGTGCGCTCGCGCCTTCCCGAACGCGGCAGAGCCTGGTGGGCCCCGCGCGGCTGGTTCATCCCGGGATTCTCGTACGTTCAGGACCCCCGATACCCGAAGCACAAGGAGGTGGCCTTCACCCTTCGCGACCGCATCGCCGAAGCGATCCAGAGCGATGCGCGACTGCGCGCGTTGAACGAGCGCATGTACGCCCGCTATCGAAAATACGGCGTCCAGTGGGATCCGGAGACCTACAAGGAGGACCTGCATCGGGGCGTGCGCATCTACACGGCGATCAAGGGGATCAAGCCGAGCCCGAACGCTCCGAGCTTCATGGGACGGTATCCGGGCGTGACCGTCTTCGAGAGCGGCACGGAGGCTCCCGATGAGACGGCGCGCGGAGAGTGGCTCGAGCTGGTCGCGACCGCCGGCCTGCTCTTTGACCTGGCCCACGTGCAGTTCCTCTACGAATCCCAGTACGAGGTGAAATGGAGTCAGGAGGAGACGATGGCTGGAATCCGACTCGCAGTGAGCCGAAAGCGTCCTGTGCTCCCGCCTAAGAAGGAGGCACACCAGTCCGAATCGGCGGCTCGATGACACCCGCGCCGGCGAAGGGAGTACAGAGACCAGACGAGGATCCGGATGAGAGGAAGAAGATGCGGCGAATTGGCGTAGACACGGGAGGGACGTTCACCGATTTCGTTCTCCTGCGAGATGGAGAGCTGGTGACGCTGAAAGTGCCTTCGACGCCCAAGCGCCCTGAAGAGGCCGTTCTCACCGGCGTGCGGGAACTGCTCGGAGAGAGCGCCGGAGATTTTGAGCTGGTTCACGGAACGACCGTCGGGACCAATGCGCTTTTGGAACGCAAAGGGGCGCGTACAGCGCTTTTGACGACCGAAGGGTTCGAAGACGTCCTGGAGATCGGGCGACAGAATCGGCCCGGACTCTATCAGCTCACGGCCTCGCGTCCGAAGCCGCTCATCCCTCGATCGCTGCGCTTTGGCGTGCGCGAACGCGTGACCTCTTCCGGAGAGATTCTCATTCCGCTGGACCGGGAACGCGTGCGTCAGGTGCGCGCGGAGCTTCGGCAGCAGGGGGTGGAATCCATCGCCGTGTGTTATCTGTTCGCCTTTCTCGAACCGAAGCACGAGCGAGAGACGGCCGAGCTTCTGGCCGATCTCGGCCTTCCGATCTCCCTCTCGCACGAGATCCTGCCGGAATTTCGGGAATATGAACGGACGTCGACGACGGTCATCAATGCCTACCTGGCGCCGCTGATGAGCCGGTATATCGGGCGCCTGGAAGAAGGACTGGCGCGCTCCGGAAAGGCGCGCGTTCTGCTACGCATCATGCAATCGAACGGAGGGTCCATCTCGGCCCGCGGGGCGGCCGAGCATCCGGTGCGCACAGTGCTCTCGGGACCGGCCGGAGGTGTGGTCGGCGCTTTCGGCATTGCCCGGTGCGTCGGACTCTCCCGGATCATCACCTTCGACATGGGGGGGACTTCGACCGATGTCAGTCTCGTGGACGGGGCGATTCGCACGACTCAGGAGGCCCGCGTCGCCGAGATGCCCATCGGAATCCCCGTCATTGATATTCACACCGTGGGCGCGGGCGGAGGATCCATTGCGCGCGTGGACGACGGGGGAGCTTTGCGCGTCGGCCCGGAAAGCGCTGGAGCGGATCCGGGACCCGTCTGCTATGGGCGCGGCGAAGAGATCACCGTCACCGATGCCCATCTGCTTCTGGGGAGGCTGGATCCCGATCGGTTCCTGGGCGGGACGATGCCTCTGGATCGGGAGCGCACTGCCGAATACTTTCGAGCGTTTCGCCGCCGCTTCCCTCGCCCGGCCTCGGAACGGGAGATCGCCCTGGGAATTCTCGACGTCGCCAACGCCAACATGGCGCGGGCGATCAAGGTCATCTCCATCGAGCGCGGATACGATCCGCGCGACTTCACCCTGGTCGCTTTCGGAGGCGCCGGGGGACTCCATGCGTGCGATCTCGCGGAGATGCTCTCGATCCCGCGCGTTCTCGTGCCGAAACATCCGGGACTGCTCTCGGCGCTCGGTGTTCTGCTCTCCGACGTCGTGAAGGACTATTCGCAGACGGTGATGCTCGCGCAAGAAGAGATCCAGTCCGAACGCGTGGAGGCGGAATTCTCCCGCCTGGAAGAGCGCGCCCGAAGAGAGCTTCAGGACGAAGGGTTTTCCGCCGATCGCATTCTTCTCGAACGGCTGGTGGACCTCCGGTACGTCGGGCAAGCGTTCGAACTCTCGCTCCCCTTCACCTCCGATCTGGCCGCCGCGTTCCATCGCGCGCACGAACGCCGCTACGGCTACGCCGACAGGACGCGAAAGATCGAACTGGTCACCGTGCGCGTGAGAGCCTGTGGGATCACCGAAAAGCCGACCTTTCGCCCGAGAGAGCGGCGCGCTTCTTCCTCCGCGGAGCCTCTCGCACTCCGTCTGGTCTCTTTTCGCGAGGGGGACTCTCCGTCCGAGCGACAAACGCCCTTTTACTGGCGCGACGCGCTTGTTCCCGGCACGACGCTCACCGGGCCAGCCATTCTTCTCGAATACAGCGCGACGATTGTCGTTCCGCCCCGATGGCGGGCCGAAGTGGACGAATACGAGAACGTGATCCTCACGCGGGAGGATTGAGCATGCCGGGCGATCCCATCAAGCTGGAGATCTTCAAATCGCTTTTCATCTCGATCGCTGAGGAGATGGGCGTGACGTTGCGGCGCACGGCCTTCTCGTCCAATATCAAAGAGCGGCGCGATTACTCGTGCGCCCTCTTCGACGGAGAGGGACGCTTGATCGCTCAAGGGGATCACATGCCCGTGCATCTGGGCTCGATGCCCATGTCCGTGAAGAAGGCTCTGGAAGCCGCCGTCCTGGAACCCGGTGATGTCGTCGCGCTCAACGACCCCTACGAGGGAGGGACGCATCTGCCGGATGTGACTCTGGTCTCGGCTGTCTACGTCGAAGGGAGACCTTTCTTCTACGTGGCCAACCGCGCTCATCACGCCGATATCGGCGGAATATCGGCCGGCTCGATGCCGCTTTCGACCGAGATCTTTCAGGAAGGTCTGCGCATCCCCCCGATCAAGCTCTACGAACGCGGAGAACTCAATCGCTCCGTCCTGCGCCTGATTCTGGCCAATGTGCGCACGCCGGTCGAACGCGAAGGCGATCTGACGGCGCAACTGGCGGCCAATCGCACGGGCGAAAGACGCCTGCGCGAGATGATCGCCAAATACGGCGTGGAAGAGATCGCCCTCTACATGCGCGAGCTGTACGCCTATGCCGAGCGCATGGTGCGCAAGCGGATCGAGACGATCCCCGATGGAGAGTACACGGCTGAAGACTATCTGGATGATGATGGGATCACCGGTGAGCCCGTTCGCATCCGCGTCACGATTCGGATTCGCGGGGATTCGGCCCTGGTGGATTTCACCGGTTCGGATCCCCAGACGCGGGGGAACGTCAACGCCGTCTACGCGATCACGCTCTCGGCGGTGTACTACGTCTTCCGCGCGATCACCGGAGGCGACATTCCCGCAAACGCGGGCGTGCTCGCTCCGATCACGGTCATCGCGCCCGAAGGGACTGTGGTGAACGCCGTCTTCCCGGCTCCGGTCGCCGCCGGGAATGTCGAGACCTCACAGCGCATCGTGGATGTCCTGCTGAAGGCTCTGGCGCCGGCGCTCCCCGAGGTGATCCCCGCGGCCAGCAGCGGCACGATGAACAACTTCACGATCGGAGGCCTGGATCCCCGCACCGGTGCTCCCTTCGCGTACTACGAGACGATCGCCGGAGGGATGGGAGCGAGCCCCCAAGGGGACGGTGACAGCGGCGTGCATACGCACATGACGAATTCGCTCAATACGCCGATCGAGGCTCTCGAATACGCCCTGCCCGTGCGCGTCCGTCGCTACAGCCTGCGCGCGGGCTCCGGAGGAAGAGGACGCTATCGAGGGGGGGATGGGATCATCCGCGAGATCGAATTTCTCACCGATGCCGATGTGGCTATCCTCTCCGAGCGTCGCCGCTTCGCCCCCTATGGGCTTCAAGGAGGGGAGCCCGGCCAACCGGGAGAGAACGTCCTGATCTCCGATGGGGTCGAGCATCGGCTGCCCGGAAAAGTCAACCTCCGCGTGAAAAAGGGCGACGTGATCTCCATTCGCACGCCCGGAGGGGGAGGCTGGGGCCCGCCGACGCCTGAGGAGAACGCGGTGTCGAAGCCCCTCTGAGGGTGCATTCGCCTCGGATAGAGCAGAAGTCGGCGTGCGGACTATTCCCCGTCGTCATCGAGCAGCCGACTGCGGCGTTCGTCCCAAGGGGCGCCGGATTTCGCTCACACGACTGGTCGTCGGGGGAAGCGACTCGCTGCGACTCTCCACCCACGCCGTATACCACAGGCTCGCGAGCATATGGGCCGCTGCGGCCAAGCGTTCGGCGACGAAGCGTTTCGCCCTGGGATGAGCTGATCCGGGAGTGAAACCGCCCTCGCGATCCAGTTCATAAAGCTGCTCGACAAGCGCCCGCGATGCGCGCAGATAGGACATCGTCTCTTCCAAGAGAGGTCCGAGCCGGCGAGGCGGCTTCACAAGCGGTCGCACGTCGGATTCTCGAAGGGCTTCGTTCACGAAATCGTTCTCGAAGCGAAGATGAATCCCCCGCTCGGTCGTATATCCGCGCGGATTCGGCGCCCATGCCGTATTCCATCCATCGTAATGGACCGTCGTGTGCTGGGGCTGAGCCCCATCGGCGACAAAATGTCCGAGTATGCCGGCGATGAAGAGGATATTCTGCTCGATCTGGCGCCGCTCGATCCCCTGGCGCGCCGTGCCTCGCGGCGCCTGCCTCCAGAGTCGGAACTGGCGGCGGAGCAGCTCCGTCAGCTCGACAATCCGATAAGGCAAATACCCGATGCGGGCGAGCGTCACATCGCCTCGCAAGACTCCGCGCTCCAGGAGCGCATGCATGAACTGATACCGATCCGGCGGCAGCGTCCACCCCTCCACGTATTCGAGGTCGATGAAATGATCGGGTGGGTTCACAGCGCCAAGTGTCGGCTCCTCCGGAGAGCGCCAGCGGTCGGGATCGTATCCGAGATATTCAAGCTCTCCCACAGCCCGTCGGAAGAATGCAGGCATCTCCCGCGGGAGCGACTGCGCAGCCAGCCGATTGACCAGACGATGCCCTTTCTCCCCCCAGGCCCCCGCGCGGGGAGCCGTGAGAAACAGGACGATCAGAACGCCAAAAGCTCGGCCCCTCACGAATCCCCTTCTCCGGAAGCGTTCGCCGAAAGCTGAGCTTCTTCTGAGGGAAACAGGGAAGCGTACGGCTCTCGGAGAATCCCCTTTTCGAGCAAAAGGGTGAGAAACGCCGTCCCCAGGATGCTCAGCAGAATCACCGCATAAACGACATCTTGAATGATCATCCCCTTCCCCACGCCCGCCTGAGCGGGCAGTGACGCGAGCACGGCCGCCGCCAACCCTTTGGGGATCATCACCGCCGCGAGCGCTCCATCAAATCCTCTGCTGGCTCTCCCCAGCGCCCCTCGCACCACAGGAATGCGAACGAGGAAAAGAACGATCGTTACCCCCACCCCAAGCGCAAAGAGCCTGAGATCCGTCAGGCGAATGGATAGCCCAATGTAGACGAAGAAGAACGTCTTCAGCAGGAAGACGACCTCGGAGAAAAAGGACTTTTCGACCTGGTCGAGCTGGACAGCGCGTCCGCGCAGGAAGTTCTGAAGCACAGGAAAGGGCAAATTCTGAATGTTTCCCAAGACAATACCGAACACCAGCGCGGCGATCGCCCCGCTGTAGCCGAGCATCTCGGCCAGGCTGAAGATGATGAAGACGAAAGCCGGGGTGAGGAAGATGCTGTTCTCCAGTTGCCGGACCCGCTGCAAAACGGCGGACCAGAAGAGCGCCGCGAGAGCTCCAATGATGGCCGCCATGAGGAACGACGAGAGGAGCTGACCCACCATCACGGTCGGCCTCAGTTCGTGATAGCGAATGGCTTGAAGGAGGGCCAGCGTCGTCACGATACACAACACATCGCTGAACGTAGATTCCAGAAGAAGGGCGACGCGCGTCTCGGGCCGCAAAGAGAGCCTTCCGATGAGCGGAATAACCACGGCCGACGAAGTGCCCCCTAGGATCGCTCCTAAAAGGATCCCTTCGAGCGCGGACATCCGCAGCCCAAAAACAGCGATGACGGCCACGGCCACGACGCTCCCGACAAAGTTCAGGCTCGTGATGCGAATCCCCGGCAGGAATGATTCGCGAAGGACCGCGGGATTCAGCCCGAGTCCGCTCTGGAAGAGAATGACAACCAGCGAGATCGTCGTGAAGATGGGACCAACCTTGCCGAAGGCTTCCGGAGTGATCACGCGCAATATCGGGCCCAGAAGAAGGCCGAGGAAGACCAAAGGGAGCACATCGGGAACGCGCGTGCGCTCAAAGAGGGCCGAGAACAAGTGCGCCAGAAAGACGAGCAGCCCGACGAAACCGATAGCCAGAGCGATCTCCATAAGTTCCCCTCTCTCTCACGCCAAAAGGATGATCCGCGCATCGGAGACGGCGGGAATTCTCCGAATCTCCGCCACCACGTCTTCGGGGATCGGCGAATCCAGAGTGAGGATTCCGATGGCCTGGGACCGAGTCGGATCGCGCGCCAGAGCGAAGTTCCCGATATTCACTCCCGCCTCTCCGAGGATCGTCCCGATGCGTCCGATCACTCCGGGCACATCCGCGTTGCGCACAAGGAGCATATAGGGCGAGAGGGGGATGTCCAGGCTCACTCCGTCAATGGAGACCAGGCGCAGGTTCTCCTGGTGCAGCGCCGTTCCCTCGACCCAATCAACATTTCCTTGCCCGTCGCGCAACTGCACGCTGATCAGGTGGGCATAGCTGCGCGCGCGCCCGCTTCGCGTTTCGATGACCTCGATGTTCCGCTCCTCGGCCTTCGCCCGCGCGTTGATGAGGTTCACCTCCTCATCGAGCATTTGCCGGAGGATGCCGCAGAGGACGGCGTTCGTGATGGGGTAGACGTTCACATGGTTCAGCTCTCCATAGTAGCGAATGCCAATCTCACTTGTGCGCACGCGCGCGATCTGGGCGATGAAGGCCCCCAGTTTCTCGCCCAATGTGAGGAAGGGACTGAGCCGCGGCATGTCCTCGGGAGCCAGTGCGGGGAAGTTCACGGCATTGCGAATGACGCCCGACTGCAGGTAATCGCGCACCTGCAGAGCGATCTCCAATCCCACCTGCTCCTGCGCCTCGACCGTGGAGGCTCCGACGTGCGGCGTCGCCAGAACGCGAGGATGTTCGACGAGCCGACGATGGCGCGGAGGCTCCTCGGCGAAGACGTCTAATCCTGCCCTGGCGATGCGCCCCGACTCGAGGCCTTCGAGCAGCGCCTCCTCATCCACCAGCTCGCCGCGCGCCGTATTGATGAGGATCACGCCCGGCTTCATCCGCGCGATCGCCTCCCGATTGATCATCCCTCGTGTCGCGCGCGTCAGGGCCGCATGCAGCGAGATGATGTCGGAGGTCGCCAACAGATCCTCCCATGAGACGAGCCGCACGTCGAGATCCTGAGCGATCTTCTCCGAGATGAAGGGATCATGAGCGATCACAATCATGCCGAACGCCTTCGCTCGCTTGGCCACTTCCTGACCGACTTTCCCCAAACCGATGAGGCCCAGTGTCTTCCCCCTCACCTCGCGTCCGAGGAAGAGTTTCCGCTCCCATTCCCCGCGCTTCACCGAAGCGTTGGCTTCGACCAGGTGGCGCATCAGACTGAGAATCAGCCCCAGCGTATGCTCGGCGACGCTCACGCTGTTACTGCCCGGTGTATTCATGACGAGGATGCCTCGCGCTGTCGCCGCTTCCAGGTCAATATTGTCCACGCCAGCTCCCGCTCGACCGATCACCTTCAAACGCTTCGCCGCGTGAATCGCACGGGCTGTCACGCGCGTTTGGCTGCGCACGATCAGGGCATCGTAGTCTCCAATGATCTCCACCAGGTCCGAGGGGGAGAGCGCCGCGCGCACGTCCACATCCCATCCGGCTTCTCTCAAAGCCTCAATGCCTGCCGAAGCGATCGTCTCGGCCACTAAGATCCTCATTGCCGCTCTCCGACAGTTGGAAGACTCCTTTCATTATGCCGACGGCTCCGGGGAAGCGTCAACCGCTCCCCGTGTCACGTGTGGTGCAGCGTGGCGACCGTTTCAATGTGAAACGTCTGCGGGAAAAGATCCAGCGCCACAAGCGATGCGAGCACATATCCGCCCGCCCGCAGGACCTTCAGATCTCGCGCCAGCGTCGTCGGATTACAGGAGACATAAATGATCCGCCGAGGCGCCAGGCGCAGCAGGGCGTCACGCAGAGCGCGCGTCGCTCCCTCGCGCGGAGGGTCCAGCACGACCAGATCCACCGAACTCCACCGCGCACCCTCCCGCGCGAGCCAGACTTCAGCTCGATCGCACACGAAGCGACAATTCGTCACCCCGTTCTCCCGCGCATTCCGACGCGCCCAGGCCACAGCGCGCGCGTCGCTCTCGACGCCCACGACCTCGGCGAAGCGCCGGGCCAAAGGCAAAGTGAAAAACCCCACGCCGCAAAAGAGGTCCAGCGCGCGCTCGCCCTCCTCCCCCTCCACGACGAGCCGCTGGAGCTCGCTCAGCAGAAACCGATTCGCTTGAAAAAACACCCGCGCGTCGAACCTGTAGGTGAACGCCCCGACCGTCCAGAGGACCTGAGAGGGCCGATCCGAAGGATGAACGGAGATGCGCCCATCCTCTCCGTGAGCGAGAGCCATCGTGCGCACAGAGGCAAAACGCTCCGGAGGCTCACGGCGGAGGCGCTCCAGAGCGGCATTCAGCTCCGGGCTGAGAAGCGGACAGGCGTCCACGGCGCATATCTCGTGCGACGCGGGCCGATAATAGCCGAACTGGACGCTCTCTTCGGAGACACGAACCTTCAACTGCGCGCGAAGCCGATAGTGGAACTCCTCCGCCGAGAGGATCGGGATCTCCCGATCCCAGGAAATCCCCCCCAGCCGCGCGAGTGATTCTCGAATGAAATCCAGCTTGACGCGCCGTTGAGCGGCATACTGAAGATGCTGCAGTTGGCATCCCCCGCAGACCCCATAGT
Source organism: uncultured Clostridia bacterium (assembly GCA_964615335.1). GTDB lineage: Bacteria > Acidobacteriota > Blastocatellia > HR10 > HR10 > HR10. Next base: position 88,426 of record CAZTMT010000005.1, on the reverse strand, counting down.
AGGGGCACGGAGGAACGCGACGATCGGCAGACGCCTCGATCACCTGTTGAACGCGCGCGCGCGCCCATTGGGCGCGTTCCTGAACGATCTCGACCAGGACGCGCTCCCCGGCCGCCACATAGGGGATGAAAAGCGCGCGTCCCTGGTGACGGGCCAACCCCTCCCCCCCGTAGACGACTTTCTCCACCACGACCTCAACGCCGCTCACTCGACCGACTCCTGCTCTCTCACCGAAGCGAGCCACTCTCCCAGGACTGCTCCGCAGGTGCGGACCTCAGCGCGCGCTTTCTCTGGAACGATAGGCGGCGGCGATCTTCTCCAGCCTCTCCTGAATCTCTTTCTCCGGCAGCCACCGTCCGCGCACCATGACGCCCACGGGATTCTTCAAATGAGCGAGGTCGTCCAGCGGATTCCCCCGAAGCAGGACGAGATCGGCGCGCGCTCCGACCTCAATCGTTCCGAAGCGATCCTTGTCCCGGAAATATTCCCCCACATGACGCGTCGCCGTCTGGAGGATCTCGTAGGGCGTCAGGCCGCATTCCAGGAGCACGGGGATCTCCCGATGGATGGAGAAGCCGGGGACGCTGAACTGTTGCGGCGCATCGGTCCCGAAAAGAATGCGCACGCCCCCGCGATGCAGGGCGCGCAGGATCTCCTTGCGATGAGCGGCGATGCGCTCAGCTCGTTTGCGATCGTACTGCGGACTCGCCACGCGCGCACGATAAGCGCGCGTCCAGTTCTCAACCGCCGAAGGCGGCATATATCGCAGTTCCGGATAGGCGAGCAGCGTCTCCAGGTCGCGCGCGCCGATGAGGACTTCCCACAAAGCCATCGTCGGAACGACCCAGGCCCCGGCCTCCCGCGTGCGCCGCACGATGTCCTGAAGCTTCGCCGGATCGAGCGGCCCCTGATCCCCCTGCAGGTGCTCGATGTATCCATCCAGATGATCAATCGTCTCCTGCCCCATCTCCAGCGCATGAACCAGTCCGACCGCCGCCGGAACGTGTCCCACCCAGCGCATCCCCACCTCTTTGGCCGTCCGCGCCATGGCATCGTACTCCTCGCGCGTCAATCCCGGATGGATCTTCAACAGATCCCACCCCTGCTGCTTCTGTTCGCGCACGCGCGCGATGGCCTCCTCCGGAGAATTGATCGAAGCGTCGTTGAAACTCGGTCCGGCCAGATAGAGCGTTGGCGAGAGGATCTCCCCGCGACGGGCCTGCTCGCGAAGCTCCAACTGACCGGGCGCGCCGAGCATCCCGCGCACGGTCGTCACCCCGTTGGCCAGATAGAGGAAGAGGACCGATTCGAGATACTCCCGCGGAGCTTGCGGCGACGGAATGTGTCCGTGCATCTCGCCCAAGCCCGGAATCAGATAATACCCCCGCCCTTCGATCCGCACGGCCCCTTCGGGAACTTTCACCTGTGCGCTCGGACCGATCTCGACGATCCGATCCCCCCGAACGATGACCGTGTGATCCCGCAGGACCCGTTCGGATGTCATCGGGAGGACGTTCACATGGACGAACGCCACGGCCGCCGCATCCGGCGTTTGCCGCTCGATTTTCCCTCCCGCACCGACGAGCACGATCACGAACATACCGACCTGAAGAGATCTCAGGTGGCCCATAGTCTCCCCTCCTCGCGAAAATATTCGGAGAGATCGTACCACTCTTTGAAGCGAAGAGGAACTCAAAAGAGAAGCGCGTCGCTGCCCAAACCTCTGGACTTCAGTCCGGGGAGAATGTCACGGAGCGGGCGAGCGACGCACAAAGCGCAGACCTCGCGCACGGCCAGCGTTCAAGAGAAATCCCGTGATGCGCCCCTGAGCATCCCGCTCGAAAGCGTAATGCAGTCCCGCCAGGCTCAGGAAATCATCTCCGCGAAGATACGTCAGCGGATATGCCGGGATCCCTCGCGCGCGCACGACCAATCGGTTCCCTTCGCGCACAAGCGTGTAGGAGACGTCAAGCTCCTCGCTCTCATACGTCCCTTCGTACGCGCGAAGGCGCTCGGGCGAGAGGGTCACCGGCTCGATCTTCTCGTAGATCTCATCGGGCCGCCCGGGCCGCCGTATGCGAAGGCGCATTGAGGGACGGCCTCCGGTTCCTCCTGTCGTGTCCTCCTCGAAGACGATCTCGGCCGAGAAGGGACTGTCGGTCAGTCGCGCACGGCCCTTCGCGACCAGCTCCAAGTCGAATCGCGATCCGAAGCCTTCCAAAGATATGCCGGCACCAGGAGCAGGAGAAAGCGACAGGCGGAGGACGGTGCGCGCTTTCGGATTCTGATAGATCCCAATTCGGGCCCGAATCTCGTCCCCCGAGAGAAAAGCGCGTTCAGGCGACCGATCGCGCTCGCGATCCGGGAAGGCGGAAGCCAGGTAGAGATCGGCCACCTGATAGGCGAGTCGCGTCGGATTGATCGTGCTCAGATTGCACAGGCAGATCACCGAGAAGCGTTGCTCCGGAAACCGCAAAAGCTCGGCGCGATAGCCGGCCCACGAGCCCCCATGACGGATCACCGTGAGACCCCGATATGTCCCCTTGATCAGGCCAGCCGCATAGGCGACCGTCTCTCCGCTCAGGAGCCGACCCGGTTCCAGAAGCTGTCGGATGAGATCGGGTCCGCCGACCTTCGGCTCATAAAAATTTCGGTCCCAGAGCACCAGATCCTCCACCGTCGTCCAGAGCGCTCCATCTCCCGTCTGCTCGAACTGCGACATGTTGAGGCGAAATCCCCCGCTCGGAGCCGGAGCGTAGCCGGTCGCCCGATGCGGGATGATCCGCGTGTGATCGTCCTGAAATTGTGTGCTCTTCATCCCGAGCGGGCGGAAGATGTTCTCTTCGGCGAATTCACGAAGCGACCGTCCGCTGACGCGCTTCACGATGAGGGAGAGCAGAAAGTAGCCGGAATTGCTGTAGAGATAATCCTCGCCCGGGGCGAAATTGAGCCCTTTCTGCCGCGCGATTATCCGGAGGGCATCCTCTTCCGTCGTGACGCCATCGAAGTGGATGCCCGCCAGGGCCATGAGCGTGAGGTAATCACGAAGGCCGCTCGTGTGATGGAGCAGATGGCGAATGGTGATCGGGCGCCCGTAATCCGGGATCTCCGGCAGGAAGCGCCGGATGTCATCGTCGCGCGAGAGCTTCCCCTGCTGCTCCAGAAGGAGAATGCTTGCCGCCGTGAACTGCTTGGCCGTCGAACCGATATCGAAGACCGTGCGCGGCGCGATGGGGATGGAATGCTCGAGATTCGCCATGCCGTAGCCGCGCGCGTAGACGAGCTGTCCATCCTTGACGATCCCCAGGGCGCAGCCGGGCGAATCCGACCGATCCCATGGCGCGAACACCGAATCCACACGCGCGGCCAGCTCTTGCCGATCCTCCACAGACACCACCTCGGCTTTCGATGAAATCTCCAGGCGCACCGCTTTTCCCCGGGAAGCGACCGCAGGACTTCCCAGAAGAAGCCCTATCCCGCTTATTCCCACAATCCACGTTCTCCACGTCCCTTTCCGCCCGCCGAAGAAGCGCATCGCCGAGACCTCGCTCCTTGTGATACCCACGCGGCAACAGTACATGATAAGCGGAGATCGGCGGATAAGCGAGAAAAAACTTCCCATCCTTTGGAGAACTCACACCCGAGCGGCGGGCCCGCCTCCCGCAGTCCCCACGAGCTTTCCGCGAGGAGGGAGCGGCGAGAGAGCGCGCTCCCTCCTCTGTTCGATCAGAAGATGAACTTCAGCCCGAACTGAATCTGCCGATTCAGCGTCGTCGTCGCATTCACCCGACCGAAGGCCGGCGACGCCCGATTCCGGTCTGGAATGCCGAAGTTCGCATGATTGGCCACGTTGAAGAACTCGGCGCGGAATTGCAGCCGGCGCTCTTCGCCCAGATGGAAATTCTTGAACAGCCCGAGATCGAGATTATTGATCCCATCGGCGATAAGGATGTTGCGCCCCGCATTCCCGTAGGCGAAAACTCCAGGCGGGAGCACATCGGAGAAGGCGTCTGTATTGAACCACCGATCCGGCGTGGGCTTCTTCACCCGAGGATCGCCGACGACGAAGGGGCGATTGGTCCCTCCCGTATTGGAGATGTCCCGGGTTGTGATCACGGTGAAGGGCCGCCCGGATTGGAGCGTGAGGATCCCCGTCACCTGCCATCCCCCAAGCACGTGCTCCAGAACCGGATGCGCCGCCGAGAGCCATCGGCGTCCTCGCCCAAACGGCAGCTCGTAGACGAAGCTGGTGACAAACCGATGCCGCGCATCGAACTCCGAAAGGCCGCGTTCGGCTCGCAGGTTTCTCGGGTTTTGCACATCGGCCTCTCCCACACCGGATGTGGAGGGAGGGGATCCGAGGTCAATGGATTTGGAGATTGTCCAGGAAGTCAAAAACGAGAGTCCCTGAGCGAAGCGGCGTTCGATGCGCAGCGAAAACCCGTGATAGTTAGACGTCCCGACGGCATCCCGCCAGAAGATATTGCTCCACTGCGGCCACGGACGGCGCGGCTGAATGGGACCGGGTCCCGGCTCCGGCTGGTTGATGTCGAACAGTAGCGGCAGATGCGTCCCCTTAGAGCCCAGATACGTGGCTTCGACAACCAGATCCGGCGTCACCTCCCGTTGAATCCCCAGGCTCCACTGCTGCATATAGGCCGAGGGGAAATCGGGATTGATGCCATGCGGCGTGAAGCCTCCCGCAGCGACTCCCGAAGGGAAGGGTCTCTCCCAGGTCGCCACGACGCGCGTCGTCGTATTGGTGAAGGTCTGGCGGATCCGGAAGGGAATCCCCCGGTACATCTGCGAGAGCCCGTTGCCGGCCACGATCTGATTGTAGAAGATCCCGTAGCCCCCTCGAATCACCGTGCGATTGTCGCCGAACAGCCGATAGGCGAATCCGAAGCGCGGCGCGAAGTTATTCTTATCCAGCCGCCAGAGACGACGGCCCAGAGGAGAACGTCCCACGGTGACGAGATTCCCCGACGCATCCACGCCGATCAACCGTCCATCGGCCACGGGCACAAGTCCCGTCGCCGGATCGAAGCTCGACATCTTGTTGACGCGCTCCAGTTCGGGGAAGTTCAGCTCGTATCGCAGGCCGATGTTCAAGGTGAGCTTGGGCGAGACCTTCCAGTCATCCTGCACGTAGAAGCCCGCCTGTGTCGTGTACGTGTTGGAGAAGGGCTCTCCGGGCGCGCGCGAAGTCGAACGCAACAGTCCGAGCAGGAAATCGGCGAAGGCGTTTCCGGTGAACTGCCCATTGAAGAAGAAATCCCCGCGCCCGAACTGCGTGAAGAAGGAATTGAAGATGAACCGCTTCACATCGGCTCCCGCTTTGAGCGTGTGGTCCCCGCCCGTGTAGGTGATGCTGTTGGCGATGTGATAGGTATTGGTCCGCCGCCCCTGCGGGAGATTGGTCGGTCCTCCGATTGTCGCCAATCCCGAGACGCGCACCTGAGGCAGTCCCGTGTTGAAGAACTCCGGACCGGCGAGTCCGTCGGGTCCTCCCTGCGGCAAGCCCAGCTTCTGCACCATATTGCCCAGCCGCATGTCCTCGTGAAACCGATTCGTGCGCATCCGGTTGTATCCGATGCGGAATTCGTTCAAGAGTCGAGGCGAGAAGACGTGCGTGTCCACAATGGCGATATGCTGCGTTCGCTCCGGCTCCGTGCATCCGAAGCCCGGGATCACGCGATTGCCGCACAAGGGGTTGGAAGGTTCGAAGTTCTCCCGCTGCATGAACTGGTAACTGGCGAAGAAGCTGTTGGCCTGCGAGAGCTTGTGATCCACCCGGATGGAGAACTGATCCTGATCCTGCGTGCGAACGGAGTTGAACGCATAATTGTTGGCCAAGCCCGGTTGATTCGGCAGCGGCCAGAACTCCAGCAGAGCGCGCGCGATAGGATGGATGCGATCTTCGGGAATCCGATTGCCCGGGAAAGGCTGACCGGTCTGCGGATCGCGAATGGGCGTCGCGATCTCGGAAAGATCTCCACGGCGCATCTTCTCCGTAGGGACAGTCGCCAGCCGCGCGACTCCTTCGGTCAACCGCAGTCCCTCATAGGTCACAAAGAAGAAAGTGTGATCGCGCAGGATCGGGCCTCCGCTGGAGAAGCCGAACTGATTGCGCTTCAACTCCGGCTTGGGCCCGCGCAAGAAGAAGTTCCGCGCATCGAGATTATCGTTGCGGAGGAACTCGAAGACCGTTCCATGAAACTCGTTGGTTCCGGATTTCGTCGTGATGATGATCTGCCCGCCCGAATGCCGTCCATACTCAGCGCTGTAGATCCCCGTGAGGACTTTGAACTCGCGGATCCCATCCACCGAGGGCCGGTGCGTCGGCTGCATCGTCGTCTCGTCGTTATTGTCAATGCCATCCAGAAGGAAATAGTTATTGACCTCGGGATTGCCCGCGACGTTGAAGCCTCCCCGGAATCCGAGCGTCGAACCTTGCGGCGGATTGAAGACGTTGGGCGCCAGTTGAGCGAGCTGCCAGAACTCGCGTCCGTTGAGCGGCAACTCCTTCACCTTCTGCTCGTCAATGACATTGCCGACCATGGCATTCTCGGATTGAACCAGAGGGGCTCCCGCGGTCACGACGACGCGCTCTTCCAGCTCGCCCACGACGAGCGTGAAATCCAGGCGCGCCTCCTGCCCGACCTGCAACACGATCCCCTCGCGCACTTCGGTCTTGAACCCCGTTGCCTGAGCGGTGACGGCATACGAATCGGCCGGCAGTTGCGTGACCACGTAATCGCCGGACTCATTGGTCACGGTCGTTCGCGTCCATCCCTTGCTCACATTCCGCACCGTGATCGTGGCTCCCGGGATGACCGCTCCGGACTGATCCCGCACGGTCCCGCGAAGCGTCGCCGTGAAGCTCTGAGCCCGCACGGGCGAAAGGGAGAGGGTTCCACAGAGAAGTGACAAAAGCGTCGCGAAGAATCGCTTTCTCATCACCTCACCTCCTTAGTTTGGAATCCGAGAGCGGCTTCTTATGTATCACAGGCTTCGAGAGCGTGTCAACCCTCTGGCTTTGCGGGCGTCCGCACCGAACGTAACCATTTGATCAAACGGAGGCGTAGCTTTATCCTGAAAGGTATGACGATGCGGGCTGAAGAGAGGACAAGGCGGGTGGGAATGAACAAGAGACCCAAAGTACACCCGAGCATCTGGGGCCTCCTGATCGGACTGGCGCTGATGGGCGGGGCGTGCCGGAGCCAGTCGCCGGCTTCGGGAGGGCCGGCCCAGTCCGGCGGGGATCCGGCGCCCAAGCGCGTGGAGACAGTTCGCGCGAGCACGCGGCCTCTGGAGCGCGTGGTGACGGCTGTGGGCACGTTGGCGGCTTACGATCAGGCGACGCTGAGGGTGAAAGTCCCCGGACGCGTGCAGACGATCACCGTGGATTTCGGAAGCGTCGTGCGTCAGGGGCAGTTGGTCGCTCAGATCGAGACGCGCGATTACGAGCTGCGCGTTCAGCAGGCGGAGGCCGCGCTGGCGCAAGCGCGAGCCCGGCTGGGCCTGCCGCCGGAAGGCTCGGACGATCGTGTGGATCCGGAACAGACGGCTCCTGTTCGCCAGGCGCGAGCGGTCCTGGAAGAAGCGCGCGTCGCGTATGAGCGCTCGGCTCGGCTTCTGGAGGAGGGCGTCATCCCGCGCTCGCGCTTCGATGCCGATGAAGCGGCGTATAAGGTCGCCCTCAGCCGGTATCAAGATGCTCTGGAGGAGGTGCGCAACCGTCAGGCCTTGCTGGCCCAACGGCGCTCGGAGCTGGCCCTGGCTCGACAGCAACTGGCTGATACAGCCCTGTACGCTCCCTTTGATGGAATCGTGCAGGAGCGGCATACAAGCATTGGGGAGTTCCTGGCTGTCGGGTCTCCCGTGGTGACGATCGTGCGCATGGATCCGCTCCGATTGCGCGCTGAAGTCCCCGAGCGCGAAGCGCAGCAGGTGCGCATCGGGCAGCTTGTGCGCGTTCAGGTCGAAGGAGATCCCGACACGTATACGGGTCGGATCGTGCGCTTGAGTCCCACCATCCTCACGCAAAACCGTATGCTGGTGGTCGAGGCCGAAGTGCGCAACAATGGGCGTCTTCGCCCGGGATCGTTCGCGCGCGTGGAGATCATCGTCCAGCCTCAGACTCCGGCTCTCGTTATCCCCGCGCGTGCCCTGGTGACCTTCGCCGGATTGGAGAAGGTCTTCGTCGTGCAAAACGGACGGGCTGTGGAGAAGCGCGTGACGACCGGCCGTCGCGTCGGAGAAGAGGTGGAGATTCTCTCCGGACTGGTGGCCGGAGAAGAGGTGGTTCTGGATCCGGGCAATCTGCAGCCGGGACAATCGGTTCTCCCGACGCCCCGTTCGCGTTCCTCATAGGGATAAAGACCTATGCAAAAGCTGGCAGAGATCTGCATTCGGCGTCCCGTCTTCGCGACCAATCTTATCCTCGCCCTGATTGTCATTGGCGCGGCCAGTTATTTTCGTCTGGGAGTGGATCGTTTCCCTTCGGTGGATCTGCCGACAGTGAGCGTGCGGACGGTCCTGCCCGGCGCGTCTCCGGAAGAAGTCGAGACGCAGGTCTCGCAGCGCATCGAGGAGGCCGTCAATACGATCGAGGGCATCTATGAGCTGCGCTCCATCTCCGGGCCGGGGACTTCGCTCGTCATTGTGACCTTCACTTTGGATCGGGATATTGATGCGGCGGCGCAGGATGTGCGCGACCGCGTCGCGACAGTGCTGCGCGACCTGCCGCGCGAGGCCGAGCCCCCGATCATCTCCAAGTTCAACAACGACCTCTCTCCCGTGATGACGATCGCCCTTTCGGCCGATCGGCCTCTCCGCGAGCTGACGGAGCTGGCCGACAAGGTGGTCAAGCGGCAACTGGAACGCTCTCCCGGAGTGGGGGAAGTCCGCCTGGTGGGCGGCCTGGAGCGGGCGATCAATGTCTGGATTGATGCCCATCGTCTGGCGGCCTATCAGATTCCGATCACCGCCGTGCGCCAGGCCCTGGTGCGTCAGAACGCTGATGTGCCGGGAGGCAACGTGACATCCGGCCCCCGCGAACAGACGCTGCGCACGATGGGCCGGATCACCGATCCGAGAGAATTCAACGATCTGGTCATCGCTACGGTGAATGGAGCGCCCATTCGCGTGCGAGACGTCGGCTGGGCCGAGGATGGGACAAAGGAGCAACGGTCAGTCGCGCGGCTCAACGGGACGCCCACGGTGACGCTGGAGATCCGACGCCAGTCCGGTGCCAATACGGTCGAGGTCATCGAAGGGATCAAAGCGCGGCTTCCGCGTCTTCAGGCTCAACTTCCTCCCGATGTGCGCATGGAGGTGATCCGAGACCAATCCCGCTACATCTACGCGGCGCTGCATGAGATCAACATGCACCTTTTGGCCGGCAGCCTCCTGGCCTGTCTGGTCGTCCTCCTGTTCATGCGGAGCTGGCGTTCGACACTCATCGCAGGCGTCGCCATCCCGGCCTCGGTTATTTCCACTTTCGGCATGATGCGGGCTCTGGATTTCACGCTCAACAGCGTGACGATGCTGGCGCTTGTGCTCATGGTCGGGATCGTCATTGACGATGCCATCGTCGTGCTGGAGAACATCTTCCGCTTCGTCGAGGAGAAGAAGATGCGCCCCCGGGAGGCGGCGCGCGCGGCGACGGCGGAGATCGGACTGGCCGTCACGGCGACGACTTTGAGCTTGGCCGTCATCTTCATCCCCGTCTCCTTCATGTCTTCGATCTCGGGACGCTTCCTCTACCAGTTCGGGATCACGGCGGCGGTGGCCGTGATGGTCAGCCTGCTGGTCTCGTTCACGTTGACGCCGATGCTGAGCGCGCGCCTGCTGCGGGCTGAAGATGCGGCGGGAAGCCCCGGGGTCGTACGCTCGCGCACGGGCTTCTATGCTTGGCTGGAGCGAGGGTATCTGAGGACGCTCGCCTTCGCCATGCGTCACCGTTTGGTGATCGCCGGAGCGGCCGCCCTGGTGATGCTCTCCTCTATCCCGCTCTATCAGGTGCTCCGGCAAGAATACATCCCCAGCGACGTGGACGAGGGGGAATTCGAGGTCTCGGTCACAGCCCCTGAGGGCACGAGCATCGCCGCCATGGATGAGATCATGCGCCGGATCGAGGCCGAGCTGCTGTCGACTCCCGGCGTTCGCCTGGTTTTGACCTCGGCGGGAGGAGGGTTCCTTGGCAACGTCAATCAAGGGAACGCCTACGTCCGTCTGGCGCCGCACGAAGAGCGCCGTTTCTCCCTGACCCGCCTCTGGCGCGAGACGCTCCGGGGGGATCCGCGGAATGCCTTCCGAGGCAATTACACACAGCGCGACGTCATGCAGGAGGTGCGCCGCCGCCTCCGCAAATATCGTGACCTCCGGACGTCGGTCCGCAACATCCCCTCGTTCAATATCGGCGGCGGGAATTTCGACATTGACTTCGTCATTCGCGGCCCCGATCTGCAGCAGCTCGCGGAGTATGCCGAACGCCTGCGCCAGCGGGCCGATGAGCTGGGCATCGTGGATGCCGATACGACGCTCAAACTCGATAAACCCGAGCTGCGCGTCCTGATCGACCGGGATCGCGCGGCGGCGCTCGGCGTCTCGACCGAAGATATTGCGACGGCTCTGCGCATCATGGTGGGAGGGGATGAGAAGGTCTCGCGATTCCTCGATCCCGCGCTCAACGAGGATTACTACGTTCAACTCCGGCTGACGGAGGGGGACCGCAACGATCCGGAGACGATCTCTCGGCTCTACGTGCCCAGTCAGAATGGAGGTCTGGTCCGACTGGATAACGTCGTGCGTTTGGTCCCGGCGCAGATCGCCTCCCGCATTGATCGGCTGGACCGACAGCGTCAGGCCAGCCTGCGCGCGCAGGTGGCGCCCGGATACGGGCTGGCCGATCGCCTGCAAGCGTTACGCGCCGCAGCCGCGCAGTTGAACATGCCGCCCGCATATACGGTGAGCGTCGCCGGTCGCGGGCGGGAACTGGAACGCACGTTCCGGGAGTTCATCTGGGCTTTTGCTCTGTCGGTCATCTTCATGTACATGATCCTGGCTTCGCAGTTCGAGAGCTGGGTGCATCCGTTCACGATCCTTCTGTCGCTCCCTCTCTCGGCTCCGTTCGCTTTGCTCTCGCTCTGGGCGACCGGGAACACGCTCAACCTCTATTCGGCGTTGGGATTTCTCGTCCTGTTTGGCGTGGTCAAAAAGAACGCTATTCTGCAAATTGACCACACCAACCAGCTCCGCGCTCAAGGGATGGACCGGCTCTCAGCGATCTTGCAAGCCAACCGCGATCGTCTCCGCCCCATTCTGATGACGACGCTCACGCTGGTCGCCGGCATGATCCCGATGGCCATCGGGACGGGTCCCGGAGCGGAGGAACGACGTGCCGTCGCTGTCGTCGTCATCGGAGGGCAATCGCTGTGCTTGCTGCTGACGCTGCTGGTCACCCCGGTGGCGTATTCGCTTCTGGATGATCTGGCAGCCGCAGCGTGGTGGCGCGCTTGGGCCGCGCGCGTGCGCACATGGACAGAGCCGGTCCGCGCCCTCGGGGGTCGGGCTTCAGCCTCGGGCCGATCGCGCCTCGCCGAGGAATCCTCACAGGCCCCGGAACGCGAGGTCGAGATCGGCGCCCGAAGCGGAGATTAGACCCTGTGTCCGAGAGCTTCGACCGGCCGGAGAGAACTCCGCGCGCACGCGACGGCGCGCTTGGGTTCCGTAGAACCACAACAGGGACCGCACCAACAAACTAAGGAGGGAAAAACGCCATGAAGGACATAAGCCCACGGATCGGGACAGCGATTCTTTGTCTTCTTTTGCTTCTTGGGATCTCCGCTCCCCGAACGTTCCCTCAGACGAAGCGGAAACCCCAAACCGCTCCATCCGTTCAGAAGCTCGATGAAGGCTACACGGCCAAAATTCGCGAATACACGACCGAGCCCTTCTTCCTGACCGAGCTTGTGGATCATCTGCCGGCTTCGGATACGGTTCCGACTCCGGAGAAGGTTCTGGGCTACGTCATCGGGACGCCGAACAAGCTCACCTACACCAAGGACATCTACCGCTACATGCGCGAGCTGGAGAAGGCGACGCCCCGCGTGAAGGTCTTCACGATGGGATATTCCGAAGAAGGGCGCGAGATGATCCTGGTGGTCATCTCCGATGAGGAGAACATGCGGAAGCTCGATCGGTACAAAGAGATCACGGCGCGGTTGGCCGACCCGCGGACGCTCACCGAGGAAGAGGCCAAGCGCCTCATCGCCGAAGGGCTCCCCATGTACTGGGCTACCGGAGCGATCCATTCGCCGGAGACGGGCTCGCCCGAGATGCTCATGGAGCTGGCCTATCGGCTTGCCGTCGAAGAGACGCCTTTCATTCAGGAGATCCGAAAGAACCTCATCGTGCTCATCACGCCGGTCGTCGAGGTGGATGGTCGCGATCGTCAGGTGGACTTGTACAACTACCGCAAGGCCTATCCCAATCGGCCCGCGCCGAATCTGATCTACTGGGGCAAGTACGTGGCTCACGATAACAATCGCGACATGATGTCGCTGGCGCTGGCTCTCAGCCGTCACATGATGAAGACATTTCTGGAGTGGCATCCGCAAGTGCTGCACGATCTGCATGAATCGGTCCCCTTCCTCTACACCTCGACGGGGACGGGTCCCTACAATGCCTGGATTGATCCGATCCTCGTCAACGAATGGCATCTTCTGGCCTATCACGAGATCGAGGAGATGACCAAGCGAGGCGTGCCGGGCGTGTGGACGCATGGATTCTACGATGGGTGGGCCCCCAACTACATGTTCTACGTGGCCAACGGGCACAACGCCATCGGGCGGTTCTACGAGACGTTCGGCGGGCGCGGCGCCGACACGAGCGAGCGCACGGTGCCGGCGGCGCAAACGACGCGCACGTGGTATCGTCCCAATCCTCCGCTGCCGCGCGTTCGCTGGTCCATACGCAACAACATCAATTTGCAACAGAGCGCTCTTTTGCTGGCGATGAATTTTGTCGCCAAAAACAAGGAGCGATTCCTGCACAACTTCTATCTGAAGAGCAAGCGCTCGGTGCTCAAGGCGACAAACGAAGGTCCGGCCGCCTGGGTCATCCCGGCCGACGATCCGCGCCCGGTCGAGTGCGCCGAGCTGGTCAATCTCCTCCGGCTTCAGGGCGTCGAGGTGCATCGGGCCGATCGCGAGATCGAGGTGACCGTGAGAGAGGGGCAGCAGGAGAAGAAGGTCACCTTCCCGGCGGGCAGCTATATCATCCGCATGGATCAACCCTACAGCCGCATGGCCGATATGCTGCTGGATACGCAGTACTACAACCCGAACGATCCGCGTCCCTACGATGACACGGGGTGGTCGCTCGGCGCGTTGAAGAACGTGCGGACCGTGCGCGTGACCGATCCGGCGATCCTGAAGGCTCCGATGGCGCTGCTCACCGAGGACGTGAAGGTGCGCGGCCGCATCGTGGGATCGGCGACGGCCGCGTATCTCATCAATCACAACACGGACAACACGCTGGCGACGTTTCGCTTTCGCCTGAAGGACGTGAAGATGCTCGCTGCCGAAGAGCCCTTCCAGGCCCTCGGGCAATCCTTCAATGCCGGATCATTCATCATCCCGGCATCGGGAAATCCCCCGGATCTGCGCGCTCGACTGGAACAGGTGGCAGCGGATCTGGGGCTCACCTTCTATGCCGTTGATGAACTCCCCAAGGTCCCGACGCATGAGATCGCCGTGCCGCGCATCGCGCTGGCCCACACCTGGACGAACACGCAGAACGAAGGCTGGTTCCGCCTGGCCTTCGATCGCCTCCAGATCCCCTACGATTACATCTCGGTGCACGCGCTGCGCGATACCCCCAACTTGCGCGAGAAGTACGACGTGATCATCCTCGGTCCGACGCCGGGCAGCGCTCAAGCGATCGTCAACGGCATTCCCAAGCGCGGCGATCCCATCCCGTGGAAGAAGAGCGAGCTGACGCCGAATATCGGGACATCGCCCGATCAGACCGAGGACATTCGCGGGGGGATCGAGCTGGAGGGTATGGTCCACCTCAAACGCTTCCTGGAGCAGGGAGGAGTGTTCATCACGATCGGCAGCAATGCGGCGATCCCGATTGATTACGGCCTGATCCAGGGCGTCTCCATCGTGACGACGCGCGAGCTGCAGGCGCGCGGAGGGGTCTATCGCGCCGTCTTCGCCGACAGGAGAAGCCCGATCGCCTACGGATACGGGGACCAACTGGCCGTCTATTTCAATCAAGCCCCTGTGTTTCAGGTGAGCCTGACGGGCGGTCTGGGAGCAGGGGGCTTCGGAGCCCAGCAGCCACAGCCTTCATCTCGCCCGAGCGGACGCGGCTCGCTCACCGATCCCGACATTCCGCAGGGGCGTCCCTATGTCCCCCCTCCGGCTCCTTCGCGTCCGGCAGGAGAACCCTCTCTGGAGGAGATGAGCGAACTGGCGCGCGCCTTGCTGCCTCCGCCGGAAGCGCGACCGCGCGTCGTCCTGCGCTTTGCCAGCGAGCGCGATCTCCTCATCTCCGGGATGCTCGCCGGAGGTCACGAGCTGGCCAATCGCCCGGCCGTCATTGACGTGCCCGTCGGAAAAGGCCACGTCCTTCTGCTTGCGAACAATCCGATGTGGCGGCAGCAGACGCAGGGGAGCTTCTTCCTCCTCTTCAACGCCCTGCTCCACTACGATCATCTCCATGTCGGGCGGCAACGGGAGCGCGTGGAGGCGGCCCAGAACGACGAAGACATCCAGCCCTGAAGGAGAGGCAGGGAGTCGCCAGACGTGAGCGGCTCCCTGCCCGATGCCGATCGGCTCACAGGATGTGATCGCGCGACCGCATGTGAGCTGGGGATGGTGTTCTTCCGAAGCGCCTCTTAAGGTCGGGTCGAGCTTTCGGCTATAATGGCCCCGAACGGCGGAGCCTCGCACGAGGCGAGGTTCGCCCGCACAAGGAAGGGGAGGGGTCGAGATGAGACGCAAGGGCATCTCTCTGATCCTCGCAGCCGCGATTCTCTGGACGGCATGGCCTGAGCGGCCTGTAGTGAGTGGCTTCGTGGGACGTCCCGTCCGCGCGCGTCATGGAATGGTCGCTTCCACGCACGAGGTCGCTTCGCGCGTGGGGGTGGAAATCCTGCAACGCGGAGGGAATGCCGTGGACGCTGCCGTGGCGGTCGCTTTCGCTCTGGCTGTCGTTCATCCGGCAGCGGGGAATTTGGGGGGCGGTGGCTTCATGCTCATCCGCATGGCCGACGGCCGCGCCACAGTCATTGATTACCGGGAGATGGCCCCGGCGCGCGCCCACCCCCGAATGTACCTGGATGAGAAAGGGGAGGTCATCCCGGAGGCTTCGACCGTCGGGCACCGCGCCGTCGCCGTTCCGGGAACAGTCGCCGGCATGGCGCTCGCTCTGCAAAAATACGGGACGATGTCCTGGGCCGATGTCTGCCGACCTGCCGAACGCCTCGCGCGCGAGGGCGTCGTGCTCACCCACTTTGAGGCGGAGAGCATGAAGCGGGCGGCACGGCTTCTGTCCCGTTTTCCCGAAAGCCGCCGCATCTTCTTGCGCAATGGACGCTACTACGAAGAGGGCGAGGTCTTCCGCCAGCCCGAATTGGCCCAGACGTTCCGTCGGCTCATCGAGCACGGTCCGCGAGAATTCTACGAAGGCGAGACGGCCCGGATGATCGTCGCCGAGATGGAGGCCGGAGGAGGGTTGATTACGGCGGACGATCTCAAAAACTATCGCGCCCTGGAGCGCGAGCCGCTGCGCACGACGTATCGCGGCTATGAGATCCTCACGGTCTCTCCCCCGAGTTCAGGCGGTGTCGCTCTGATCGAGATGCTCCATATTCTGGAGGGCTTCGACCTGCGCGCCCTGGGCCATAATTCAGCCGATTACATTCACCTTCTGGTCGAAACGATGCGTCGGGCGTTTGCCGATCGAGCGCGCTTTCTCGGCGATCCCGATTTCGCGCGCATTCCGGTGAAGGGGCTCACATCGCGCTCCTACGCCGAAGCGTTGCGACGAACCATTGATCGGCAGCGCGCGACGCCGAGCGCGTCCCTGGCTTCGCCGGACGCCTTCGCCTACGAGTCCGAGCACACGACGCATTTCACGATCGTGGATGCAGCCGGCAACGTCGTCTCCAATACGTACACGCTCAACGGGAGCTACGGCAGCGGCGTGACGGTGCGCGGCGCCGGTTTCCTCCTCAACAACGAGATGGATGATTTCACCAGCAAGCCGGGCGCGCCGAATATGTTCGGCCTGCTGCAAAGCGAGGCCAACGCGATCGGCCCGCACAAGCGCCCGCTCTCGGCCATGACGCCGACGATCGTGCTCAAGGAGGGAAAGCCTTACCTCGCTCTCGGGAGCCCGGGCGGTCCCACGATCATCAACACTGTCTTGCAGGTTCTCCTCAACGTCCTGGATTTCGGCATGAATCTCCAGCAGGCGATCGCCATGCCTCGGGTGCATCATCAATGGATGCCGGATCAGATCGTCTATGAACCCTTCGGCCTCTCCCGGGACACGATGGAGGCGTTGAAAGCGCGGGGACATGCTTTCACTGAAAGACCGCGCTCTCTGGGCGACGTACAGGGCGTGATGATCGAGCCGGAGACGGGCATGCGGCTGGGCAGTTCAGATCCTCGCATGGATGGCCGACCGGTCGGGTACTGAACGCATGGCGAGCTTCCGGTGGAAGGGATGGGCTCTCTTCGCGCTCCTGCTGGTCCTGCCCGTGGGGCGCGCTTCCTCCGAAGCGGAGCGCGAAGCCCCTGGAACGGTCCTCATCTACCGAGATGAGTTCGGCGTCCCGCACATCTTCGCTCCGGATCTGGAGACGGCGGCCTATGCCGTCGGCTATGTGCAAGCGGAGGATCGGCTCGAAGAGCTGCTCAAAAACTATCGCCGCGCGACGGGAACGATGGCCGAAGTCTTCGGACCCGAGTTCTTCCCCCACGATTACGTCCAGCGCCTCTGGCGACATGCCGAGGTGAGTCAGCAGAATTATCACCGCCTCAGTCCGAAGGTTCGAGCCCTGATCGAAGCCTTCCTCGACGGAGTCAAAGCCTACATGAAGGAGCATCCGGAGAAAGTCCCCGCGTGGGCGCCGGAGCTTCATCCCTGGCATGTCGTTGCTCTGGGACGCTTTCTTCTTTTCGGCTGGCCGATCGGTGAAGCGCTAGGGGATTTGCGCCGCGCCGGGATCGAGCCGAACGTGCCGGCAGCTTCGGGATTCGAGGATCGAGGCTCCAACGCGATGCTCATCGCGGCGGAGCGCACGGCCCTGCGCGCGCCGATCGCCATCATCGACCCGCACTTGAGCTGGTACGGAGAATTTCGCTTCTATCAACTCCGGATCTATGCCGGAGATTTCGCCGTGGCTGGCGTCGCGATGGTCGGCGCCCCGCTTCCCGTGCTCGGACATAACGCCCATTGCTCGATCGCCATGACAACCGGCGGACCGGATACGTCCGATGTCTACGAAGAGGAGATCAATCCGGAGAATCCCCGCCAGTATCGCTACGAGGGCGCCTGGCGCGCGATGCGCGTGCGCACGGAGCGAATCGGCGTCCGAAAGGGCGACCGCCTCCAGTGGGTGACCGTGGAACTCGAATACACGCACCATGGTCCAGTCGTCGCGCGCCGAGGGAACAAAGCCTATGCTCTGGCCATCCCCTATGCCGAAGAAGTTGGGTTGCTGGATCAAATCTACGAGATGATGACCGCGCGCAACGTCGAAGAGATGAAGCGCGCCCTGTCCCGCCTTCAACTCATGGCGCAGAACGTCCTGATCGGCTGCACATCGGGCGACATCTACTATGCGCGCGTCGGGCGCGTGCCGATCCGACCTCCGGGAGTGGATCCCAGCCGCCCTATCCCCGGGCACACTTCGGCGACCGAATGGCGCGGGATTCATCCTTTTTCGGACCTGGTGCAGTTGATGAATCCTCCTTCCGGATACATGCACAACTGCAATGTGACGCCTTTCGCGATGATGCGCGAGAGTCCGCTTGTGCCGGAGAAGTACGCGGCCCACCCCTACATCTACAATGCCAGTCGCACAGCGCCGCGCCATCAGCGCGGCGAGCGCGTGACCGAACTGCTGGATGTGGCCCGGCACATGACGGAAGAACAGGCTCTTGCTCTGGCCTTCGACACCGGCGTCTGGCATGCCGAGCTGTGGCAGGCGCGCCTGAAGCAGGCCTGGGAGCGCGCGTCCGATCGCCGCATGTCGCCCGACGTGAGAGTCCTCTACGATATGATCCGAAAATGGAATCGGCGGAGCGATCCCGATTCCGAAGGCGCGTTGGCCTTCTACGCGTTCAAGAAGAGTCTGGGCGCGAAGCTCTCTCCTCTTGTAGATCCCCCGGCGACGGTGACCGACCAGGAGCTGCTGAACGCGCTCGCGCGCGCGGCGCAATGGCTCAAGGCGACCTTCGGAACGCTTCGCGTCCCCTATGGGCGATACTTTCGCGTCGGGCGCCAAGGGGGAAGGCGAACCTGGCCCGTCGGCGGAGGGACGCTCACCGATGTCGGAATGGCTACGCCACGCGCGATCACCTTCGCTCCCGCCGGAGGGGTGATGCTCGGGCGCGCCGGACAATCGGCGACGCACATCGTCCTGCTGACAACGCCCCCGCGCTCGTATTCGGTCGTCCCCCTCGGTCACAGCGATGATCCCCAGAGCCCTCATTGGGACGATCAAGCGGAGAAGCTCTTCAGCCGAGGTCGAGCGGCTCCGACCTATTTCCTTCGCCGGCAGGAGCTTCTCCGGCATGTCACGGCGCAGAAGGTGCTCAGGCGCCCCCCTGCGCCTCACAGAGGAGGCTCTTCCAATGCCCGACCGTGAGATCTCACGCCCCCCATCGGCGCGGAAATCTCCCGGGGCGATCCCTCCTGCTCCCCAAACGATCGAAGAGACGGGGCTTGACCCCACGCTACTTCTGCAGCTCATCGTGAAGACGCTCTACTGGGCGGGCGAAGCGACGGGCTCGGAGATCGCCGAGAGCCTGCGGCTTTCGTACTTTCTCCTGGATCCGCTCTTTCAGCTTCTGCGCACGGAGAAGCTCATCGAGGTCAGAGGCGTCGAAGGGATCGAAAAGGGATCGTATCGGTACGGCTTGACCAGCCTCGGACGCGAGCGCGCGCGCGAATTTCTCGAAGTGAGCCTCTATGTCGGACCCGCTCCGGTCCCCCTCTCGCAGTATGTGGAGCGGGTGCATCAGCAGTCCGTTCGAGGCCTTCAGGTGGATCGCGAGACGCTCGCTGCCGCTCTCTCGGTCCTGGTCCTGAGCGAGGAGGTCGTGAATGCCCTCGGCCCGGCGATCAATTCGGGGCATTCCCTTTTTCTCTATGGCCCTTCGGGAAATGGGAAGACGCTCATCGCCGAAGTCCTGGGAGCAATTCTGGCGAAGACCGGTGACATCTTCATCCCTCATGCTCTGGAAGTCAGCAATCACATCATCCGCGTCTTCAATCCCGTAGATCACATCCCCTCGGAGGAAGAGCCGGCCGATCCCTTCGATCGCCGGTGGGTGCTCTGCCGCCGTCCGACCATCTTCGTCGGAGGCGAACTGACGCTCGATATGCTCGATCTGCGCTTCAATCCCGTCTCGAAATATTACGAAGCTCCCCCGCAGATGAAGGCCAACGGCGGCGTCTTCATCATTGATGATCTCGGTCGGCAACTGGTGCGCCCGCGCGATCTGCTCAATCGGTGGATCGTGCCCCTTGAAAAGCGCGTGGATTATCTGACGCTTCACACGGGGGAGAAATTCTCCGTCCCCTTCGACACGTTCGTCATCTTCGCGACCAATATCGAGCCGGAGGAGCTTGTGGAGGAAGCCTTCTTCCGCCGCATCCGGTTCAAGGTGCACATTCCGGATCCGACGCGTTCGATGTACGAAGAGATCTTCCGGCGCATGTGCGAACAGAGGGGGATCGCCTACGATCCGGCGGCCGTCGAGTTCCTCTACCGCGAAGTCTACCAGAAATACGGAATCCAGCCGCGCGGATGCCATCCCCGGGACCTCATCGAGCACATTCTGGGCCGGGCGCGCTTTCTGGGCGTCCCCGCCGCGCTCTCCGAGGAAGCGCTCGGGCATGCGTGCCGCAGCTATTTCGCTCTCCGATGAAAAAGGGCACGCGGATGAATCAACGGAGCCCCCAGCGGAGCCCTACGTGAGATCGAATCCCTCGGAGGAGGAGCACCTCGCCCCTGCCTCCACCTCTGGCCCCAGCTAAGATCTGAAAGGGCCTGCCTCCACAAGCGAGAGAAAAAGGTACGTTCCGCAAAGAGCCTGCTCTGGCAGGCAACAGAGCCTGGGGTGAAGCACGAGCGGAACCCCAGGAATCCCAACATGACAAAATTTCATTCCGCAGAAAGCCCACGGAGTGGGCGACAGAGACTAGCCCGGGGTGGAGCGAAGCGGAACCCTAGGACGGGGGTGAAGCGCAAGCGGAACCCCAGGAAACGAAGTCCCCAATTATCCTCGAGCCCGCGCCAGCGGGCGACACACCGGGTCAGAAGCCTGGCGAATCGAAGGAGGCCATTCGTGTATCCTCCGATGTCGTGACCTGGCGTGTGTGAACCCGACCGGTTGGGTGGCATCCTGGTGTGTCGCCCCCTTCGGGGGCTCGTGGAGAAATTTTGGGGCCTCACGTTTCCCTAGGGCTTACGCCCTAGGCTATTCTCTGTCGCCCACTTCGTGGGCTCTATGCGGAATGTCTCATTCTCCAAATGGGCTCGCGCCCCAGGCTACTGTCTGTCGCTCGCGTGCGCGGGCTCTTTGCGGAAAAGATGCCTCTCCACCAAGGGATTCGGGCCTCAGGCCATTTCCTCTCACCTACCACGGCCAGGCTTTTTGCCAAAAA
The DNA here is from genome assembly GCA_964615335.1 of uncultured Clostridia bacterium. Lineage (GTDB taxonomy): Bacteria > Acidobacteriota > Blastocatellia > HR10 > HR10 > HR10. The sequence goes on along the minus strand of CAZTMT010000005.1, from coordinate 67,504 downwards.
GGCGTATACCGTTCTGCAACTCATAGACAAATGTCCCATGACACTTGTCTTGGTTGCTTCCTGCTTCATCGACGGGCACTGGCCTTACGGCCTGCAACCTCCCATCTCCACAGGCGTCACTTCCCGCCGAACTGGCGGTAGCTGGCCGGCCCCCTGCCCGGCCAGAGCGAGCGCAATTCGCTCAGCTTCATGTGGATAGAATAACCAACCGATCTGTCCCGTGTCGTCAACTTCTTAGGGAGCAGTTTCAACCCCCAGGCCTTCCCTTTCCCCTTTGAGATCTCTGGTCCTTGACGACGAAATTTTTTCGTTCTCATCGTCTGGCGAAAGGGTTCGCGGGCTTGTATAATTTGCCAGCGAAGACGCGGGCGAGGGTGAAAAACGGATGATTCGTCGTCTTCTCGAACGTCCGATCGTCAAACGCCCGGACAGGATTCGCTTCCACGGGCGTGTTCTCTTCCTCACGGAAGATCCCGATCTCATCCGCCGCCAGCTCGCCGGCGAAGATCTCCGATGGACGCCGGAGATGAAGCTGCGAGATGACATCTCGACGGACGAGATCACGCCGGCCCACGTCTGCTTCTACTTCGATGAGACGCTCGGGGAATTCCCCTACATCGGGCTGAAAGCGGGCGATCAGTTTCCGATCGGACGCGGGGATGTCAAACGCGGAGGGTTCGTCGCTTCGGTCTCCGGCAAGCGGCGCGGTAAGGGGAGCAGCCGCGAGCAAGCTCCGTTCGCCGAACTCTCGGCGGGCATTCGCGTTGTGATCGCCGAGAACATCGAGCGCATCTACAAGCAGAATTGTCAGAATCTGGGACTGCTCACGACGACCAACTTCGACCTCATCGAGAAGATTCAGCGGGGGGAGGAGATTCCGCTCTCGGCTTTCACCGAGGGCGAGGATGAGATCACGCGGCAGATCGTGGAATTCGGAGGGCTCTTTCCCTTCAACGTGGCGCGTCTCCAGGGGCGCGTCCTGCTGCCTCCGATCACGACCGAGCCGCGCCCGATGACGCTGGCCGAGAAAATTTTGGCGCGGCACATGGTCGTTGACCTGCAGGGCGATCGCGTGGGCGTGCCCGCCGTGCGTCCGGGCGATGCCGGATTCGTTCGCGCCGATCTGCGCTTCAGCCACGAATATGTGACGCCGATGGCCGCCATCTTCTTCGAGCGCTACGTCGGCGCCGAGGAGCGCGTCGCCGATCCCGACTCGATTCTGCTCTTCCGCGACCATTTGACGTTTCTGGACGAAGTCATGCCGCCGGAACGGCGAGCCCAGGGGCTTCTGGATCTGGCCCTTCGGCTGAAGCTCAAACAGGAGGAATTCGCGCGCAAGCAGGGCATTCGCTATCACGGGGAACTGAGCGATCGCAAAGGCTCCGAAGGGATTTGTCACAGCCTCGTTCTGGAACGCTACGCTCTTCCGGGTCAGGTCATCGTCGGCTCGGACTCGCACACGCCTCATTCGGGGGCGATCGGGGCTCTCGCTTTCGGGATCGGGACGACCGATCTCTTCAACTCCTGGATCACGCGCGACGTGCGCGTGCGCGTGCCGGAATCGGTCAAAATCCTGATTCGCGGGCGGAAGCCGGAGAACGTCACGGCGAAGGATTTCGTCCTGGCGATCCTGCGTCTGGACTATGTCCGAAGCGGGAAGGCGATCGGCAAGGTGATCGAGTACGCGGGCGAGGCTGTCGAAGCCCTCGACATAGACGAGAGGGCGACGCTGACGAACATGGCCGCTGAGATCGGCGGCTTCACGGGGATCATCGCCCCGGATGAGAAGACCGTCGCCTTTTTGGTCGAGCGGCGCGGCCTCTCGCGCGCCGAGGCGGAAGCTCTGTGCGAAGGATGGCAGAGCGATCCAGGGGCCGAGTACGCGCACGTCATCGAACTGGATGCTCAGGAGATTCGACCGATGATCGCGCTGCCCGGCGATCCGGGCCGAGGCCTGGAGATCGCCCGCCTGGACCGCGAGGTGAGGATTCAGATCGCCTACGGCGGATCCTGCACGGCGGGCAAAAAAACCGATATGGACATGTATGCGCGCGTTCTGGCCGAGGCTCTGGCCGAAGGCCGACGCGTCCACCCGGACGTTCGCTTCTACATCCAGTTCGGCTCGCAAGAGGTGCGCCAGTATTGCGCCGAGCGGGGGTATCTGGAGATCTTCCAGAAGGCGGGGGCGATCGTCATCGAACCCAGTTGCGGCGCCTGCATCAACGCGGGTCCGGGAGCGACGACGAGCCGCGAGCAGGTGGCCATCAGCGCGCAGAACCGAAACTTCCCCGGACGCAGCGGTCCGGGTCAGCTCTACCTGGCCAGCCCTCTGACGGTCGCAGCCTCCGCCATCGCGGGCAAGATCGTCGAGTACCGCCCGCGCACCCGCTTCTGGAACGATTGACTTTTGGCCGGCCAGAGCACACAATCTCTCTCCACAGCAGAAGCAGGGTCACCTTGAGAGAAGACCCTTCGACCACCTCACCGAGGGAGGGCACACAATGGCTGAGACAATGCGAAGCGCAGAGGCGTTGTTATCGCAGGAACGGATCATTGATCCCCCGGCGACCTTTCGCGAACAGGCGCAGATCCGAGACGAGCGTCTCTACGAGGAGGCCGCGCGCGATCCCGAAGCGTTCTGGGGGAAGGTGGCCGAAGAGTTCGTCCACTGGTTCCGTCGCTGGGATCGCGTGCTCGAATGGACTCCGCCTCAGCCCGGGACGGCTCCTCCCTGGATCCGATGGTACGTGGGGGGAACGCTCAATGTCTGCTACAACTGCGTGGACCGACATGTGCAGACATGGCGGAGGACGAAAGCCGCAATCATCTGGGAGGGGGAGCCGGGCGAGGAGCGCGTGCTCACTTATCAGGATCTGCACCGCGAGGTTCAGAAGTTCGCTAATGTGCTCAAGGCCCTGGGCGTACGTCGGGGAGACCGCGTGACGATCTATCTGCCGATGATCCCCGAGCTGCCCATCGCCATGCTCGCCTGCGCGCGCATCGGAGCTGTTCACAGCGTCGTCTTCGGGGGATTCTCCGCAGAAGCCCTGCGCGATCGGATTCAGGATTCGGGCAGTCGCGTCCTTATTACGGCCGACGGCGGATGGCGGCGAGGGAACATCATTCCCCTCAAACGCTATGCGGACGAAGCTCTCGTTCAGTGCCCCACCATCGAGCACGTCATCGTCGTGCACCGCGGAGTCGTCGAGGCCACGCACGTCCCGATGCGAGAAGGGCGCGATCACTGGTGGCATCGTCTGATGGAGCGAGCACCCCTGGAATGTCCCTGTGAGGAGATGGAGAGCGAAGATCCGCTCTACATCCTCTACACGAGCGGCACCACAGGCAAGCCCAAGGGACAACTCCACGTCCAAGGGGGGTATTTGGTGAGCGTGGCCGCGACGCAGCGATGGGTCTTCGATCTGCGCGACGAGGATATCTACTGGTGCACGGCGGACATCGGGTGGGTGACAGGGCACAGCTACATCGTCTACGGCCCGCTCTGCAACGGCGCGACGACCCTCATGTACGAGGGCGCCCCCGATTATCCGGATCGCGACCGATGGTGGGCGCTCATCGAGAAATACCGCGTCAACATCCTCTACACAGCGCCGACAGCCATTCGCTCCTTCATGAAATGGGGAGAGGAGTATCCGCGGCGACATGATCTCTCCTCGCTGCGACTGTTGGGGACTGTGGGCGAGCCCATTAATCCGGAAGCGTGGCTCTGGTACTGGGAGCATATCGGAGGCCGACGCTGTCCCGTCGTAGATACGTGGTGGCAGACGGAGACCGGATGCATCCTGATCTCTCCCCTTCCCGGCGTGACCCGACTCAAGCCGGGATCGGCGACGCGTCCGCTTCCGGGCATCTCGGCTGAGGTCGTGGACGAGAACGGACGACCGTGCCCCGAAGGCGTGCCCGGCTATCTCGTCCTGACGCGCCCCTGGCCGGCGATATCGCGCACGATCTGGGGGGATCCGGAACGATACGTGCAGGTCTACTGGTCGCGCTTCCCGGGCATGTACTTCACCGGAGATGCCGCCGTCCGGGATCGGGATGGGTATTTCTGGCTCCTCGGACGCGTGGATGACGTGATCAATGTGGCCGGCCATCGGTTGAGCACCATGGAGCTGGAGAGCGTGCTGGTGGAGCATCCGGCTGTGGCTGAAGCCGCCGTCATCGGGAAGGCCGATGAGATCAAGGGACAGGTTCCCGTCGCTTTCGTCACTGTTCGCGAAGGGCATCCGACAACAGCCGAGCTGCGCGAGGAGCTGAGAAGCTATGTGGCCACGCGCATCGGAGCCCTGGCGCGCCCAGCCGACATCTTCTTCACGGCGGAGCTTCCGAAGACGCGCTCGGGGAAGATCATGCGCCGACTGCTGCGTGACATCGCCGATGGACATGTCCTGGGCGATACGACGACGCTCGCTGATCCCACGGTCATCCAGCACTTGAAGCAGATGTACGAGGAGCGCTACGGCGAGGGGAGTTGAACGCAAGCGCAGAGTCCCTTCCGGCCAGGCGAACGATCGCGAACCTCAGAACGAACGCTCCGCTCATCGAGGGAGCTGCGCCCTGGCGAAAACCAGACGCGTGCAATATCTTTCTCCACCTATGCGGAGGATCGTGAGGGTGAGCGCGCTTCTTTTCCCTCTCAGCCTGGTCTTCGGCCAAGAGCCGGAGGCCGTGGATCATCACCAAGCGGTCGGGCGCGTCCTGCTCGCTCTGATCATCATCCTCATCGGGGCCAAGCTCGGGGGAGAGTTGTTCGAGCGGCTTCACCAACCCGCTGTGCTCGGAGAGCTGCTCGTGGGCATGCTCGTGGGGAATCTCTCGCTGATCGGCTTTCACGGTCTGGACTTCCTCAAGAATGAGGAGCTGATCGCTCTGCTGGCGGAGATCGGAGTGATCCTTCTGCTCTTCGAGGTGGGATTGGAGTCGAACCTCGCGGAGATGCGAGCCGTTGGGCTCTCCTCGTTTCTGGTGGCTGCGGTCGGTGTCGTCGCCCCATTTCTTCTGGGCTGGGGTGTCGCGGCTCTTTTTCTGCCCCAGGAGCCGGAGCTGGCGCACGTATATGTCGGAGCCGTGCTCTGCGCGACGAGCGTGGGGATCACCGCGCGCGTGCTCCGCGATCTGGGGAAGTCCACGACGCCCGAAGGGCGGATCATTCTCGGAGCCGCCGTGATTGACGACGTGCTGGGGTTGCTGGTTCTGGCCATCGTCAGCGGAATGGTTCGAGCGGCCAATCAGGGCGACGCGTCGCTGCCCATCGGGAGCATCCTCAGCATCATCGCGAAATCGGTCGGATTTCTCGCCGTGGCGATCTGGGTCGGGCAGCGCCTCTCGCCGAAGCTCTTTCGCCTGGCCTCGAAGCTTCGCGTGCATGGCATGCTTTTGGTGACGAGCATCTCGTTTTGTTTCCTGCTGGCCTATCTGGCCGGAGTTGTCGGTCTGGCCACGATCGTCGGAGCTTTCGCCGCCGGTCTGCTTCTGGACCGCGTGCATTATCAGGATTTCCTCGACCGAGGCGAGCATCGCCTGGAGGAAGCGCTGCGGCCGGTCACAACGCTTCTGGTGCCGATCTTCTTCGTCCTGATGGGGATTCGAGTGGACCTCTCCAGTTTCGGACAGAAAGGCATCCTCGGCTTCGCTCTCGCTCTGACGGCGGCGGCGATCCTGGGCAAGCAGGTGTGCGGGCTGGTCGTGCTGGACCGACGCCTCAACCGCCTGGCTATTGGACTCGGGATGATCCCCCGAGGCGAGGTGGGATTGATCGTCGCCGGAATCGGCATGACGCTCATCCTGCGGGGAGAGCCGGTCGTGAATCCGCCCGTCTTCTCGGCTGTCGTCATCATGGTCATGGTGACGACGCTGATCACCCCTCCGTTTTTGAAATGGGCGTTGACCCGAAGAGACATCCCGGTTCCGACTTCCGAGAGACCCTCCCCATAGAGGGCGTGCCTTGAAGGACCCATTGGGTCCTGCTACAATTTTGGCTTGAATGAAGAGATCACCAACGAGGAGGTGGAGGAGAGGATGCCAATCTACGAGTACATCTGCGAGAAGTGCGGAGCGCATCTGGAAGTCTTGCAGAAGATGAACGACAAGCCTCTCACCCGCTGCAAGACGTGCGGCGGGCGTCTGGAGAAGATCATCTCGCAGAGCAGCTTCATCCTGAAGGGATCGGGGTGGTATCTCACTGATTACGCGCGGAAGGAGCAGTCGAAGAAAGAGAGCGCATCTTCGGGCGAGGCGGGAAAATCTTCGAAATCCGAGGAGTAAAGGGAAACACCGGGCATCCACCTCCCCCGCGGAGGGGCGATCCCCCACAGGCGCGTGCCGGACGAGCACGCCCTGAGCAAGAGGAGTGAGGAGCAAGACATCCCGGAAGATATGAGATGTCAGCCGGGGACAGAAGGTGAGGCGATGGGTTCGTGGTCCCGAAGCAGACGCGAATACCGACCGGATCCGAGAGGGCGGATCCTCGCCGCTGGAGGTGTGCTCCTTCTGGCGTTCGAGCCGGTATGGGGAGTCATCCAGGCTGGACGGCACACGATCGGGGAGCGCAGCGGCGCTTCCGTCATCCTCAACGTGATCGTGGAACCGAAAGAGGGGCAACGTGAAATTCACCTCACGCGAGAGAAGCTCGAGCTTTATGACGCCGGGATCGAGCAACAGATCGAAGCCGTACAGCCGGATTATTCGGCGGCGCGCATCGCCTTGCTTCTGGACACGAGCGACTCGCTGCGCGCGGACATGGGGCAGCTTCTTCAGGTCGTGAAAGCCTTCAGCCGGAATCTCTACGAAGGCGATCAGATGATGCTCATCACCTACGGGGAGGAGGCGGAGGTGCTGGAGGATTTCACCGCCGATCGAGGGAAGCTTGAACAGGCCGCGATGCGACTCAAACGCGGAAGTTCGACGAAGGTCCGGCTCTGGGACGCATTGCAGGCGACCCTGGATGATGCCCTGCGCCTTCAAACCGGCTATTCGAAACGCGTCATCGTGCTCGTCTCCGATGGCTTCGATCGGGAGAGCCAGATGTCCCCGGAAGCCGTTCTCGCTCATCTGGCCCGCGAGAACGTCCTCGTCTATGTCCTGCAAGCCGAGGATCGCACACGGGGAGCGACGCGTCGAAAGGCCCTCAAACCCGAGGAGGCTATCGCGCGACTGGTGCAGAGCACCGGAGGCAAGGCGTATCCTCTCAAGGAGGCCGATCGAGCCGCCCGAGAGATCTTGGAGGAGTTGAGCCAGCGATGGTACCAGGTGATTTACAAACCGCAAGGCGTGAATCCACTCAATCGGCGACGCCTTCTCCTTGTGGCGAACGATCCGACGTTCACCCTGAGGACGAAAGCCGAGCATCCCGGAGAGAAAAATTGAACGCGGCCTTTCCGGATCCCCGCGAGATCCCCGACCTCACGGGAGGCTTCCGATCTTCCCCGCCCCTGGAATTCCCCGCAAGTCTTCGATCGGCGGGGACGCTTCCAGAAAGTCTTCAAACGCTCTGGCCCGCCCAGGCCAAAGGGAACAGGCGCGCCAGACTCTGGCGTCAGGTGAGGCGATTATTCGTTCGGGAACTCGCCATAGATCTGGGCACGGCCAACACGCTCATCTATCGGCGAGGGTGCGGTCTTGTGGTGAGCGAACCTTCGACCATCGCCGTCCACAGATATACCGGTGCTGTTGTGGCTGTCGGACGCGAAGCCCTGGCGATGCTCGGGCGCGAACCGCGCGATGTCGTCGTCCGGTATCCGATGCGCGACGGGACGGTCGCCGATGATGATCTGGCGGAGAAGATGCTGCGCGCGTTCCTGGAGCGGGCGTGCGCGCAAGGATTCGGATCTCGAATGCATCTGCTCATCGGCGTTCCCAGCTCCGCCACCGATGTGGAGAGGACGGCTCTGCGGGAGATCGCGCAGCAGGTCGGGGCCGATCGCGTGCGGCTCGTCGAAGAGGGACTGGCAGCGGCCCTGGGTATCGGCCTCCCCCTGCACGACGGGCGAGCGCACATGATCGTGGATATCGGCGGGGGAACAACCGGCATCAGCATCGTTTCGGCTCATGGGCTCATCCGCGCGCAGGCCCTGCGCGTGGCCGGAAACGAGATGACCGACGCAATCCTCGAGCACTTCCGACAGGAGCGCGACGTGCTCCTGGGTTACCAGGCGGCCGAAGAAGTGAAGCGGGAGCTGGCCTCAGCCCTTCCCTTCCTCCCCGAGGAGCGAAAGCGCATTCTGGGGAAATCGGCGATCACACGCGAAGTGGTGGAGATCGAAGTGACATCCTCTGAGGTCTCGCGCGCGATTGAGCGCCCCCTTCAGATCATCGCCAATGCCGTTCGCGCTGTGCTGGAAGAGGCGCCTCCGGATGTCGCGGCCGACATTCATCAGGCGGGGATCATTTTGACCGGAGGAGGCTCGCTCATCCGGCACCTGGATGAGCGTTTGCGCGAGGAGCTTCGCCTTCCCGTCAGGCGCACTGAACGTCCCCTTGAGGCCGTGATCTGCGGAATGGCGCGGCTGATTGAAAATCCGGAATGGTTCGACCAATTCCGCCCCGACGCGCGCGCTCCCTTTTGGGAAGAGACCGTTTTGCCGGAAGACGCGCGCCCGTCCTCGGCGATCGCGCTCTCCCCGTGGAGAGAGGAGCGCACCGGGCGTCGGCGCGCTGCGAGAAGCTGAGAAGACTTCGCTCCTCTCACCCTCCGAGCTGCCGGGTCAGAACCTCGCGCACCAGAGCCAGCCCGATCGCCCAGAGCACGCCCAAGCTCCAGACCGGAAGCACCAGAGCCATCGCCCGACGGCGCGAAGAACGACAGAGCGCGCTCACCCCTTCGACGAGCACAATGAGGAACCACACGTCGAAGGGATTCACCTGCTGCAGCAGGACTCGGAAGGCGACATCGGATGGGCGCACGAGAGCATCCAGACCGATCGCCGGGTTCCACACGATCTCCCCCGCAAGAAGATAGCGAAGCCAGAGGATCAGGTTTCGGAGGATCTCTCCAAGCAGCAGGGGGAGATTCGCATAGACGACCAGGGCGAAGAGCTTTCTCACCGGAACCAGAGGCTCTCGCTCCGCCTCAGAGGCCGGGCGCCTCAAAAGGAGTTGCATCCCGAAGAGCAAGGCCGCCGTCAGGGCCCACTTCAGAAGAAGACCCAGCGGGGAGAGGGCGATCTGAATCGGGCGCATGAGGCGCGCCGTGCGCTCCAGTTGCGCGAGCATATCGGGGCTCAATCCGACCGGCGCCATCTGCGGAAGGGCACGGAAAAAGAGCGGAAGCGCGAGAAGATCCATCACCATGAGCCCGCCGATGATCACAAGCGCCGGCAGGGACCAACGAGCGCGTTCGGCCTCCAGGGCCGAGGCCAGAGTGCGCGGCGCCCACAGCGCCTGAGCGAGAACGCGCAATGACGGATTCGTCACGGGCTCTTCCTGGGATCTCATCTCACAAACTCGCGGACGCGCTCGAGCGTATACGCCTCACTTCGCTCGCCGGCGCGCCGTTCATGGATCCGTCCATCCTCGGCGATGAGGAAGACCAGGGGGACGGCCATGAGCCAGTCCTGATGTCGCGCGGCGAAATCCAGATCCGAACTCACGGCGATCTTCAGACGGCGAAATCCCTGCGCTCGCCCCCAGGCATAGGTCTGAGGCTCAGGAGCGAAGGAAAGGGCTATGCAGTGCAGCCTCTCGGCAGGAATGCGCTCACACACGCGATCCAGGCGCGCCAGCTCGCTCTCGCAATGCCAGCAGTCGGGTCGGAAGAGGACCAGGAGCATCTTCCGCCCCGAAGGCACAGACATCTCTTCAGCTCCGTCGTTTAAGATTCGCACTCTCAGCCGAGGGAAGACACGACCGCGTTCGAGCGCGCGCTCTCGCTCGAGCGAATGCCGGAGGGCCAGAAGAAGAGACACCACCAGTCCGAAAGCCGATGCGATGGCAAGCGCGGCCAGCAGTCGTTTCCACCTCACCTCGGCTCAGCCTCCTCGAAAGAGGGTTCCTCGGGGACCGAAGGCGGCGCTTCCATCGGCGTCGTGGGACGCTCGGGCGCGACACCTGAGGGAGAAGCGCGGCTCAGGTTGCTCACCGCCTGAATCGCCCCATAGGGGATGAAATGGAGCGTCCCGTCATCGCCGCGCAACTTCACCATGCGCATGCCCATCTCGATCACCTCTCCCGTAATGCCCCCCACCGTGATGCGCTCTCCAAGGGTGAAGGCGTTCTCGACAAGAAGGGCGATTCCGGTGAAGAAATCGCGGATGAGATTCTGCGCGCCGAAGGTCACGGCCAGGCCCGCGATCGCCCCTCCGGTCAGAAGCGATCCGGTCGGGACACCCAACCGCCCCAGGATGACGAGGACCGTGGCGATCAGCACGACATACGTGATGAGACTCTGCACCATCGTCAGAAGAGTGCGGGCGCGGCGTTCGAGAGCTTCGGCCGAAGGTCCGGCGACGCGGGAGATTCGCATGCGGTTCATCGCCCGCTCCAGAATCTGGCGCGCGAGCACCAGGGCGATCCGCGCCAGCAGCACAATGAGGGCGATTTCCAGGATCTTCCCGAGGAGTCGAATCCACCACTCGGGAGAGGAGATCCACGGCCAGGCCGATTCGATCATAGCGCCTGTGTCGCTTCAGCCGGAGCGACGCCCGGAACGAAACATTTTCGGCAGCGCGGTTCGTAGACCCCGGCTGCCCCAACGAGCACGCGTTCGCGACTGGGGACCAGCCGCTGCGAGTAGTTCGCCGGATTGCCGCACCGCACGCAGATGGCGAGCGTCTTGGTGACGTACTCGGCGATGGCCATCAACTGAGGCATCGGTTCGAAAGGCTGTCCCCGATAATCCTGATCCAATCCGGCGACGATCACGCGCTTCCCTCGATTAGCCAGCTCATTGCAGACATCCACGAGGTCGAGATCGAAGAATTGTCCCTCATCAATTCCGACGACCTCCGTATCCTCATGCACGCGTGCCAGGATCTCGCGCGCGGAGCTGACGACCTCGGCTTCGAATCGCCACTGGCTGTGCGAGACGATCTCGTTCTCGCTATACCGGGCATCCAGACGCGGCTTGAAGACCTGCACCTTCTGGCGCGCGATCTGCGCCCTCCGCAACCGGCGGATCAACTCCTCGCTCTTGCCGCTGAACATCCCCCCGCAGATCACTTCGATCCATCCGACATCCCCTCGGACGATGTTCATCGCGCACCCCTCCTTCCGATCCGAGATTCTACCACATGGGCTCTACGGCCGCGCGCTCGTCCTCTCATAGACGATGCGCCCATCGAGGATCGTGAGATCCACTTCGGTGCGGAGGATCTCCGGGGGCGGAATGGTCATGATGTCCTGGGAGAGGACGACGAGGTCCGCGAGCTTCCCCGGCTGCAGCGATCCCTTCAGATGCTCCTCGAACGCCGCGTAGGCGGCATCGAGGGTGAACGAGCGCAAAGCCTCCTCTCGCGTCATGCGCTCGTCCGGATACCATCCGCCCGGAGGATTCCCGCGCTCGTCCTGCCGCGTGATCGCGGCGTAGAAGCCGAGCAGGGGATTCACCGGCTCGACCGGTGCGTCCGATCCGTTGGCGATGCGGGCTCCGCTCCGAAGAAGCTTCCGCCACACGTAAGCTCCTTCGCGAGTCCGCGCCTCGCCCAGACGCGCTGGCACCCAGGGCATATCCGACGTCGCGTGGATCGCCTGCATGGACGCGATCACGCCCAAACGGGCGAAGCGCGGAATATCGGCCTCATCCAGAATCTGCGCGTGCTCGATCCGAAAGCGATGGTCCGGCCGCGAAGGGAACTCACGAAGAGCACGCTCGTAGGCATTGAGTACAACGCGATTGGCCCGATCCCCGATGGCGTGCGTGTTGACCTGAAATCCGGCGGCCAGTGCCTCGCGCGCGATCCGATAGATTTCGTCCTCGGAGAGGATGAGAAGCCCCGAGTTCCCCGGCTCATCCGCATAGGGCTCCAGAAGCGCCGCTCCGCGCGATCCGAGCGCTCCGTCGGCGACGAGCTTGATCGCGCGAATCGTCAGGTGATTTTCGCCGAGCCCGATTTCGGGTCCGCGCCGCAGGTATTCGCGCAGGAGGGCTTCATCCCGTCCGCTGATCATGACGTAGAGACGCAGCGTCAGCCGCCCCTCCTGCAGAAGCTCCTTATACAACTCGATCGCTTCGCGGCTGGAGCCCGCATCGTGAAAGCTCGTGATCCCCCAACGCAGACATTCCTCGATGGCCAGAAGGAGCGCGCGCCGATTCTCCTCGCGGCTCCGTGGCGGGATATGCCGGGCGACCAGATTCATCGCGCGATCCACGAGTACACCCGTGGGATTCCCCTGGGCATCCCGAAGGATTCGCCCGCCCGGCGGATCCGCCGTCGCGCGCGTGAGACCCGCCTGCTCCAGAGCGCGCCGATTCACCCACGCGGCATGTCCATCCACGCGCGTCAGATACACGGGATTCTCCGGCGCGGCGCGATCCAGGACCTCGTGCGTCGGAAAATCCTTCTTCTCCCACTCGTTCTGATCCCACCCTCGACCCAGAATCCACTCTCCCGGTTTGACCTCCCGCGCCCGACGCGCGACGCGCTGGGCGACCTCCTCGGCGCTTCTGGCCCCTCGAAGGTCGAGAATGAGCCGGCTCTGCCCGAGCCCAAGCAAATGCCCATGCGACTCGATGAAGCCCGGGACGACAAGCCGCCCTTTCAGTTCGATGACGCGCGTGCCGGGACCGATCATCGGCTCGATCTCCTGATCGCTCCCCACGCGGGCGATGCGCCGACCGATGATCGCGATGGCCTCGGCGTGCGGCTGTTGCGGATTCATCGTCACGATCTTCCCCCCGCGCAAAACGAGATCCGCCTTCTCCTGGGCCCGCAGCGGAACGCTCCCTCCCCACGCGCTCCACAGGGCGAGCCCCAGAATCACAGCGCGCTGTGTGCTCTTCATCTCCCCTTCCTCCGCATTTGAATGTCAGGAGCCGCTCCGGCACTCTCAGGACTCCGGATGACGGCGGCTCCCCTTGCTGGAGAGGAAGACATTACCAGACTCCCGGCACGCGGACAACGGCTCCGGAAGAACTCCGACCGCCAGGTTCAGATGCAGCATCCCGATGCGCCCTGCGCCTGGCTCCAGAAGAGATCGCGATAGGTCTTGGGCGATTTCAATCGGCTCTCGGCCAGGCGATCGGCCACCCGATGAGGCGGTACGCGTTCGCGCTCGGCGCAGGCCAGAATCTCCCGCACGCGCTCGTAGATCCGCCGCACCTCAGCGACGTTATCCCTCCTGCCGCGCAAATACAGGTTGGCCCCATGAATGAGAGCGCCGGCATTGATCACGTAATCGGGAGCGTAGAGGATCCCTCGCTCCATGAGCATCCATCCGACCGCATCGCTGGCGAGCACGTTGTTGGCCGATCCGGCCACGATGCGCGCGCGGAGAAGCTGAGCCGTTCGCTCCGTCAGAATCCCGCCCACGGCGCAGGGGGAGAAGATGTCGGCAGCGACCGTGTAGATCTCTTCGGGCGAAACCACCGCCGCGCCGAACGCCGCTTGGGCTGCACGCGCCCGTCGTTCATCTATATCGGCGACGATCACGCGCGCTCCGGCTTCGTGCAGATGCCGCGCGAGAGCCCATCCGATGCGTCCCACTCCTTGCAGAGCGACCGTGAGCCCAGCAAAAGGATTCGCCGAAGGACCCTCCACACCGGCCAGATGATCCACGCACGCCCGCATCCCTTCGATCACCCCAAGCGCCGTGCACGCGTCGGACTCCTCCCCCTCGCACCCGATATACGGCGTCTCTTCTCGAAGGATCCGCACGTCCTCTTCCGTGAGACCGAGATCGCGCCCTGTCTGAAACCGTCCCTGCAGGCTCTCGATGAATCGGCCGAGCGTGCGCATGGCCAGCTCGCGATCCCATCCTGGATGCTCGATCACGACGGCCTTCCCTCCGCCGCACGGCAAGTCGGCGACCGCTGCTTTGTACGTCATCGCGCGCGCGAGCCGCAGACCATCCTCCAGCGCTTCCTCTTCGTCCCGATAGGGACGGACGCGAATCCCCCCAAGAGCCGGACCTCGCGTCGTGTCGTGCAGGACGATGAATCCTCGCAGGCCTGAAGCATTGTTGTTGAGGATGACGACCTGCTCATAATCATACGCTCGCAGCGTATCCCAGATCATCGTCTCCTCCTCGCCGAAGACCTCTCAGGGCGCTCGACGCTGCAGAAGCAGCACCCGGACGCGAGAATCAGAGTCCGGAAAGAAGCGATCCTCGAGCACTTCCCAACCGCGCTCGGTCTCGGATACGACGGGACGCCGAAATTCCGGGGAGCGATAATCCAGAACAACCCAAACGCGCGTGCTCTGAATCCCGTCGAGCTGATCGCGCAAAGGCGCAGCAGGGGGATCGGCCGGAGGCAGGGCCTGAGAAAGAGGTGTCCCCCTCAGTTCGTAGCGCAAGCACCGATCCAGGTATTGCGGGTCAACGAGAATCCGATCCTCCGGCTGCCACTCTTGCGTGAGAAGGCGTGCGACGGGACGGTAGTCGCTATCAAACGACGGCGCGCGATAGTGCGCCTTCAATCCGAGAAGCATCGGGAGGCTCACGAGCCCAATCGCCAGGCCTCGCTTCCACCGTGCACCGAGAGCCATGATACCGGCCGCCAGCAGGAGAAAATAATACGGCGTGATGAGCAGCAGATACCTCCCGAAGTCCATGTGCTGCCGGATGACAAGCAGAACGCCGCAAATCAAGAGCACCGGAAGGAAGAAGAGCGTCGGCAGAAGACCCACTCGATCAGCCGCCCGCGTCCCCCGCCACAGAAGGAAAAGGCCAATCCCTATAGCGAGGGGATACAGCGAAAGATTCTCCACAGCCCGCCAGAGCATCTCGCCCGTCCATCGGTATTCGAGCAGGTTCTTCAAAGCGTAGTAGACTCCTTGAGGATAGACGAACGCTCCGACGAGCGCCTCTCCCAGAAAGAGGAAGAACTCTCCGACCAGCGTGGTCTCATCCAGCAGCGGACGCCATCCCTGTCGCGGGCGCGAGAAGACCTGATAGAAGAACGTCGGCACCCACGGGGCATACAGAAGTCCCAGGCCCAGTTGCCACACAGCCCATCGGCGCAGAAGAGATCCCACCGATGCGGGCTGCTCACCTCGATGAGAGAGCCAGGCCAGCAGGCCGAGGAAATGCATGCCGAGCACCATCAGGACGAGCGCCCCAAAGACATGCGTGTAGAGCGCCAGGGCTCCTAAGAGCATGTAGCTCAGGGCCGAGCCGACGCCTGCTGGCCGGGATGCGCCGGCGCTGCGCTCACGCGGCTGAGCGAGCCATCCCATCTCCTGAAGGAGCCGAACGTGCGCCAGGACAACTCCCAGCGTGAGAACACTCACGAGCGCGTACATCCGCGCTTCCTGAGCATAGAAGACCTGATGCGGAGAGAGCGCCAGAAAGAATGCCGCCAGAAGCGCTGCCGAACGGGACAGAAGACGCTTCCCCAAAATGTACGTCAGCGCGACCATCCCCACGCTCGCCAGAAGCGAAGGCAAGCGCAAGGCCACGAGGCTGTCTCCGAAAAGAGCCGTCCAGAGCTTCAACACAACATGCAGAAAAGGGGGATGAATATTGCTCTGTCCCTCCTGGAGGATAAATCGGAGCGGCTGCTGCGAGATATACCAGGACCAGGCCTCATCGAACCAGAGATTTCGCGCACCCAGATGACTCCCCCGCAACCCGATCGCCAAAAGCAGAACGAGCCCAAAGCCCACGGCCCACCGATCGAGTTGACTCCCGCGAGATGCGCCCTTTTCGACCTGCGTCACCAGCACCCTCACTTCTCTTCCCCCTCAGAGCGTCTCTCCTCGCATTATGCAATCCGATCCTCCGGCTTTCAAGGCGAGAGAGTCTGCAAGCCTCTTGTTCAACATCTCCCAGACCTAATGGCCCTTTCGTAAAAGTCCCACAGAGCGGGCGACAAAGAGCAGCTTAAGACGTGAATTCCATGATGCTCTTCCTTAGAGAGCCCGCGCGAGCGGGCGACAGAGAATAGCCTGGGGCGTTAGCCCTTTTACGGAACGACATCTTTCCACAGAAAGCCCCCGAAGGGGGCGACAGAGAATAGCCTAGGGCGTAAGCCCTAGGAAACCGCGAGCCCAAAATTTTCTCAAGAGCCCCCGAAGGGGGCGACACATCGGACGGCCACCCAGCGGGTCTGGTTCATGAACGCCAGGTCGCGACATCGGAGGATACACGAATGGCGTCCTTCGGTTCGTTCGGTTTCTGACCCGATGTGCCGCCCGCTCGTGCGGGCTCGGGGATAATTGGGGACTCCGTTTCCTGGGGTTCCGCTACCGCTTCACCCCAGGCTATTTTCTGTCGCCCTCTTCGAGGGCTCTTTGCGGAATGAGGTTCAGTCTCCAAATGGGGTTCCGCTTGCGCTTCACCCCGGGCCATTTTCTGTCGCCTGCTGCGGCAGGCTCTTTCGAAGAACACGATTCGGTCTCACCCGGGGCTTCCGCTGCCGCTTCGCCCCGGGCTACTCGCCTGCTTCGAGGTTTTTTCGGGCAGCTCAGGCGCTCCCTCCGGTGAATTCCGCTCCGTGTGCGCTCATCGGGCTGCGAATTGTCCCGAGCCTCGATAAAGGAAATTTAGATCGGCCTAAAAACTTTCAATTTGCGCTTTCGCGCATTTTGTGTACACTTGGAAACCGGATTCGGTGGGTGCCTTATGCGAAGGCTGGTCGAAACAAGAGAGCGAATGAGCCGGACGGAAGAGTTCGGCGCGACCGGCTGGGATTTCACTTCTGCCCTCACCCTGATTATTCGCCTCATTATCCTGCCCGCGCCGGGCAGCGGGTGATGGCTCAGCCATCGCGAAACGGGCCAGGGCCATTATCCGCTGCCAACGGATAATGGCCCTTTTGATTTTCCGAGCCGGCATTCATCATCAAGGAGGTTGAGGGGACATGAGGAAGATTGAGATTTACGACACGACGCTGCGCGATGGAACGCAGGGAGAAGAGGTGTGTTTCTCCGTCGAGGACAAAATGATGATCGCGCGCAAGCTGGATGAGCTGGGGATTGATTACATCGAGGGGGGATGGCCTGGCTCCAACCCCCGCGATGCCGCCTTCTTCAAACGGGCGCGCCACTTGCATCTTCGTCATGCGCGGCTTGTGGCGTTTGGCAGCACGTGCCATCCGCGCTCTCGCGCTGAGGAGGACCCCAACTTACGGGCCCTTCTGGAGGCGGAGACGCCCACGGTTACCCTTTTTGGGAAGAGCTGGGATCGGCATGTCACCCGGGCGCTGGGGACGACGCTCGAGCGCAACCTGGAACTCATCGGCGCCTCCATCGCCTACGTGAAGGCGGCCGGACGCGAGGTCATCTTCGATGCCGAGCATTTCTTCGATGGATTTCGGGCCAATCCCGAATATGCTCTGGCGACGCTGCAGGTGGCCGAGCGAGCGGGAGCCGACGTGATCGTCCTCTGCGATACCAACGGCGGCACGCTCACTTCTCACCTGATCGAGATGATCGAGGCCGTGCGCCCTCGCCTCCGGACGCGGCTGGGCATTCACACGCACAATGATTCCGATCTGGCTGTGGCCAACGCCATAGCGGCCGTCGAACATGGGGTCACGCACGTTCAGGGGACGATCAATGGCTACGGCGAACGCTGCGGGAATGCGAACCTCTGCTCGATCCTCCCCATCCTGGAGTTGAAGATGGGGTATCGGACGATCGGGCCGGAAGCTCTGCGGCAGCTCACGTCGGTGGCGCATTTTGTGAGCGAGCTGGCGAATCTGCCCCCGCGCCCCAACCAGCCGTTTGTAGGCCGGAGCGCTTTCGCGCACAAGGCGGGCGTGCATGTGAACGCCGTCCTCAAAGACCCATCCACCTACGAACACATCCCTCCGGAGACTGTCGGCAACGCGCGCCGCGTTCTGGTCTCCGACCTCTCGGGTCGAAGCAATCTCCTTTACAAAGCAGCCGAGCTGGGAATTGACCTCCCCGCGGATCCCGAACGCCTGCGTGCGCTTCTGGAGCGGGTGAAGGCGCTCGAGCATGAGGGATATCAGTTCGAAGGCGCCGAGGGATCGCTCCGCCTGCTCCTTGAAGAAGCCGTGCGAGGCGATTGCGAATTCTTCTGCCTGGAGACATTTCGCGTGGTGAGCGAGCGCACCGGCGATGGGCGGCTCCGTTCGGTCGCCACGGTACGGCTCCGCGTCGGGGAGAAGGTGCAAGAAGCGATGGCCCAAGGGAAGGGGCCGGTGCTCGCTCTGGACCGCGCGCTGCGCAAAGCGCTCTCGTCGGTCTTCCGCGGCGTGAGCGATCTGCGGCTCACCGATTACAAGGTCCGCGTTCTGAACGCTGAGCAAGGAACGGCGGCCAAAGTCCGCGTGCTCGTCCAAACGAGCGATGGCCAGGAGAGCTGGAGCACTGTCGGCGTCTCCGAGAACATCCTGGAGGCCAGCTACCAGGCCCTGGTGGACGCTATCCGCTACAAGCTCCTCAAGGAGTACGGAAAGCCCTCGGCTCCTTCCTCGCACACGGAGAGGGCTCCCGACTATGAGCACCAATACGGATGGGGGGTTTGATTCGAGGGGAGATCGCGATGAGGCCCTCCGCACCCAGAGAGTCGCAGAAGGAGGAACAGATGCTGCCCAAAGAAGTGCTCCTGAAGATGTTTTACTATCTCCGCCTGACGCGGGAAGCCGAGTACCGAATCGAACGCGTCCTGTACCGACAGGGGAAGATCCTGGGGGGTGTCTACGTGGGTCGCGGGCAGGAGGCTATCGGCGTCGGCAGCGCCATTCAGCTTCGCCCCGATGATGTCGTCGCGCCCAGTCATCGCGATATGAGCGTCTTTCTCATCCGCGAGATCCCGCTCAAGCAGATTATGGCCCAGTACATGGGGCGGAAGACCGGGGTGACCGGCGGCAAAGACGGAAACATGCACATGGGAGATATGCGGCGTCATGTCATCGCCTTTCCAAGCCACATGGCTGATACGGTCCCTGTGGCGGCCGGGTGCGCCCTGGCCTTCAAGCTGAAGGGAGAAGATCGTGTGGCCGTCTGTTACTTCGGAGACGGGGCGACCAGCCGCGCCGACTGGCATGAAGGATTGAACTTCGCCGCTGTGCAGCGGCTCCCGATCATCTACATTTGCAACAACAACCAGTACGCCTATTCGACGCCGCTGTGGCGACAGATGGCCGTGCCCCATGTCGCCGATCGCGCCGTCAACTATGGGATGCCGGGAGAAATCGTGGACGGCAACGATGTGCTGGCCGTCTACGAAGCCACCGCGCGCGCCCTGGCACGCGCGCGGCGTGGTGAGGGCCCGACGCTCCTGGAATGCAAGACGTTTCGCATGACGGGGCATGCGGCTCACGATGACGCCTTCTACGTCCCCAAGGAGCTTTTCGAGCAGTGGGCCCGGAAGGATCCGATCGAGCGCCTGAAGACCTATCTGCTCACGCACGCGATCGCGACCGAAACGGAACTACAGGACGTGGAGGCCCGCGTTCAGCAAGAAGTGGATGAGGCGATCGCCTGGGCCGAGCGGAGCCCGTATCCGGATCCGGAAGAGTGCCTGGAAGGAGTGTATGCCTCTCCTCCTGAAGCCTCCGAGGACACACGCGCTCTCGCTTTGCCAGAGACCCGTGCGCACAGCTTCGGCCCGGAGAGCCTCGGCTGAAAAGGACGCCTCGGCTTCCGCTCAGAAATATTTCTCCCCGAAGCTTGGCGGCTGCTCGGCGATGCGCACGTTCAGGCAGGCCGGTTTGCCACAGGCCTGCATCCGGCGAAGTGCGGGAGCGATCTCCTCGGGCCGCTCGACGAATTCCCCATATCCGCCCAAGGCTTCAACCACGCGCTCATAACGCGTGAGCGCCAATTGCGTGGCCACGGCGCGTTCTTCTCCATAGAGAGCGCGCTGCGGGCGGCGAATCTGCCCCCAGGCGGCATCGTTTCCGACGACCGACATGATAGGAAGTCGGAACCGCACAGCCGTATCGAACTCAAAGCCGTTGAACCCGAAGGAGCCATCTCCGAAAAGGACCAGAACCTTCTTCTCCGGATGCGCCAGTTGCGCAGCGATCGCGAAGGGCATCCCGATGCCCAGGCATCCGAAGGGTCCGGGATCCAACCACTGTCCCGGTCCGTAGACCGGAATCACCTTGGCCGCCAGCGAGACGATGTCTCCCCCGTCGCCGATGACGATCGTCTCCGGGTCCACGAACTCCGCTAGCTCCTGACAGAGCCGGAGCGGCTCGATGGGAACGGCATTGGAGCGCAGACGAGGTTCCCACTGCCGCCAGATCTCCAGCTCCGTCTCGCGCAGGCGATCGCGCCAGGCCGTGAAGCGCAGCGTGGGATGCTCCGCGCGGACGGCTTCCAGCAACAGCTCGAAGATCGCGCGCAGATCTCCGACCAATCCCGCCTCGGCCGTGCGATTCTGTCCGATGACCGTCTGATCGAGATCCACCTGGATGAGCTTCGCCTCCGGAGGTAGCTCGCGCCCGAAGTTGAGGCGGAAATCCAGTGGAGTCCCCACGAGCAGAAGCAGGTCGGTCTGCCTGAGCGCCTGCCGCCGCGCGTGAACGAAGAGCTGCGGCGAATCCGGAGGCAGAGCGCCGCGCCCCAAGCCGTTGGTGAAGGTCGGCAGATGAAGCTGCTCGGCGAAACGGGCCACGACTTGATGCGCCCCGGACCAGTGCGCGTGGCTTCCGACGATCATGACGGGGCGCTCGGCCTGAGCCAAAAGAGCCAGCGCGTGCCGGATTCGATCCGGTCCCGGGCGCAGCTCCTGCCGCGGCCATAGCATCGAGGGGAACCGAACCGACTTCTCCGAGACCTGGTTCATGAGAACATCCACGGGGATCTCCAGAAAGACAGGACCCGGAATCCCTGAGACAGCATGACGCCAGGCGACCTCGAGCATCTCCGGGATGCGTTCCGTATGAAGCACCTGCCCGGCCCATTTCGTGATCGAGCGCATCAAGCGGACATGATCCATCTCCTGAAGCGATCCCTGACCGAGCTGAAACGAAGGGGCTTGCCCCCCGATGACCAGCAAGGGACTTCCCGCTCGAAAAGCATTCGCTACGCCGGTGACGCTATCGGTCACGCCGGGTCCGGCTGTCACAACGGCGACGCCCGGTCTTCCCGTACAGCGCGCCCACGCATCGGCGGCATGCACGGCCGCTTGCTCATGCCGCAGGTCAACGAGGCGAATCCCCTCATCCACGCAGCCGTCATAGATGGGCAGGATGTGTCCTCCGCAGAGCGTGAAGACGACCTCCACGCCCGCGGCCTTCAAGGTCCGGGCGACAAGCTGACCTCCGTGGAGATTCATGGCTCTCTTTCCTCCCTTTGACCCGGGGCGCCATTTTACTACGCTCCCCCTTTCCCCCCCAAGCCGGCCGGATCTCCGGTAGACCGCGGACGAAATTTCCGCCCTTCTCCGTATTGACCCCGATTAGGCCTTTGTCCTAATCTCTCGCGCGGAGTGAAGTCGGGTATAGCCGAGGTAGGCATAGATGAGTGGGAGAAGTCACGGGATGGGCATACCGAAGGTTGTCTTCACGCTCAAAGAAGTGGCTGAGTACCTCAACGTGCATCCGGATACGGTCCGTCGCTATGTGAAGCGCGGAGAACTGCCGGCCTTCAAGATCGGCACCGATTGGCGATTCAACAAGGAATCCATTGATCAGTGGCGGAAAGCTCAGGAAGCGCGCTACCGCCGCGCGCTTCGGACTGAGACGTCACGCGCACAGAAGAAGGCGCGCCCTCGGGATGGAAAGTCATGAGGAACGGAAGCCATCGCCAGATGCGGGCGACTGTCAGGGAGTTTCTTCGAAAGACCTTCCTCTGCGGCACGCGTCCAGAGGGCAGAAGGCGCCTCATCGTGGGGATCATCGGCCTGCTGAGTGGGGTGTTGCCCGTGAGGGCTGAGCAATATTACTTCCGCCGCTATACGGCGACCGAGGGACTTTCTCAAGCCGTGGTCCAGGCGCTCTATCAGGACCGGGCGGGGTATCTCTGGATCGGGACGCAAGCGGGATTGAATCGGTATGATGGAGTTTCCTTCACCGTCTATGGCCCGGCTCAGGGGCTCGCACAGGATTGGATCAATGCCCTTGTGGAGGATGTCCACGGACGCCTCTGGATCGCAACCCTAGGTGGAGTCTTCGTTTGGGATGGGCAGCGTTTTCAGGCCTACACAGTGGCCGATGGATTAGCCGATAATCGCGTCACGTCGCTCGCCCGGGATCAAGAGGGAAATATCTGGTGCGGGACGCCACAAGGCGTCAGCCAATATGACGGTCAGCGGTGGCGGACGTACACGACCGGACTTCCCGATCGGCGGGTCAACGCCCTCTTTGTGGACGCGCGCGGTCAACTCTGGGTGGGGACGGAGTCCGGACTCGCCCGCTGGACGGGCGCACGTTTCGCCGTCTTCGATCCGGAACAGCTCGGCGGCCGAAGCGTGCGCGCTCTCACCGAAGATCGCGAGCACCGCCTCTGGGTGGGAACCAACGACGGCGTGCGCGTCTATGAACGGGGACGGCTCCTCAGGCGGTATACGGAGGGATTCCCGGCCCAGCCGGTCGTCGCCCTCTGCGCGGACCGCTTCGGCATTGTGTGGGCAGGCACGCCGCGCGGTTTGATCAAGATCGAAAACGGAACCTTCACGGTGCTCGGCGCCGCGCACGGACTTCCCTACAACGATGTGCGCGCGCTCTGGGAAGATCGCGAAGGAATTCTCTGGATCGGTGTCCTCGGGGGGCTGTACAAGTACCACAGCCGCGCGTTCACGATCTATCGCACCAGCGACGGTCTGGGTTCGAACGTCGTGCGCCCGATCGTACGAGATCGCCGGGGATGGCTCTGGGTGGGAACAAGCGGAGGGTTGAGCCGCCTGCAAGGACGCACCTGGCGGACGTTCACCAAAAGAGACGGACTGACGGATGATTACGTCCTGGCCCTGCTGGAAGACCGCCAGGGACAACTCTGGATCGGAACGCGCGCGGGAGTTACGCTCTCGGATGGCATGCGCTTTTGGACGGATCGGTCCTTGAGGCAGCTCGGTTCCGTCGTCTCTTTGGCCGAAGATCGCGCGGGCGCGATCTGGATCGCGACCCTTTCGGGAGGCGTCTTCCGGCGCGTGGGAACGCGCCTGGAGCCGATTCACGTCCAGGGCCAGACTTTCTCCAACGCGCGCATCCTCGTGGACCGGCGCGGATGGGTGTGGATCTCCGGAGATCGTGGGCTCTCCCGATGGGACGGACGAAGCTGGCGCACGTATACGGTGCGCGATGGGCTGGCGAGCGATCAGCCGTACTTCCTTTGCGAAGACCAAGAGGGGAACATCTGGTTCGGGTATCACTCCTCATACGGAGTGACGCGCTTTGATGGGAAGACGTTTCGGCACTACACGACGCGCGACGGACTGAGCCATGACGCTGTTTATTCGCTCGGCGTGGATCGGGAGGGGAATCTCTGGATCGGCACGGCGCGCGGTGTGGATCGTTTCGATGGTACCCGGTTCGTCAATTACGGGGTGGAAGAAGGCTACGCCGATCCGGAGTCCAATGCCGGAGGCTTCTGGGCGGATGCTGACGGCGTCCTCTGGTTCGGAACGATGGGAGGGCTGAGCCGCTATGATTCGCGATTCGATCTCACGCGCGGAAGCCCCCCGGTCGTTCTCCTTCAGGACGTCCGGTTTGGCCGTCTTCATCTCTCCCTGGCTGAGCTCTCACGCGCAAGAGCAACAGAGCCCGAGCGGGAGAAGGCTCCGTACACCTTTCAGGGGAACCTGTGGAGCGCGCCCGAAGGCCTTGTCGTCAGCTATAAGGACAACACGCTGGTCGCGCGCGTGGCCGCACTCTCTTTCCTCAACGAGCGCCAGGTGCACGTCGAATACCGGTTGAGGGGGTTCCAGGAAGAATGGGTCCCCTTGGAAGGTCACGAGCTGAAGATCCCCAATCTCCCTCCCGGCTCGTATTTTCTTGAGGTTCGGGCTCGAAAGTACCGGGGAGAATGGTCGCCGCCGACCTCCCTCGCCTTCAGAATTCAAGTGCCCTTTTGGAGGACATGGTGGTTCTGGGGGCTGATGGGGATGGGAATGGCGGGGCTCCTGTACGGAGGATATCGCTGGCGCACAGCCTATATTCGGCGCCGGGCGGAAGAGCTGGAGCGCCGCGTCGCCGAGCGCACGCAGCAACTTGTGGAGAAGACGGAGGAGCTGGAAGCATTCATCTACACGCTCTCGCATGATCTGAAAGCTCCGGTGATCTCCCTGCAGGGGCTCGCCACCCTGTTGCAGGCGGAGCTGGGGGAGAGCCTCTCGCCGAACGCGGCCTTTTACCTGGAGCGCATTCATGCCAACACGCGACAGATGCAGCGGCTCATCGCGGAGCTTCTGGAACTGTCGCGCATCGGCCGGACGCGTGAGCCCCTGCAACCGGTTCCCATGCGCGAGCTGGTCGAGGAAGTCCTCGCCGAATTGCACGGACACATCGAACTCCAGCGGGCGCGCGTGCGCGTGGCCGACACCCTGCCCACGGTCTGGGGCGAGCGCACGCGGCTGCGGCAGGTGTGGATGAACCTCATCTCCAACGCACTGCGCTTCAGCCGCCCGCAGGCCCCCCCCGAGATCGAAATCGGCGCGCGCCAGGAACAAGAAGGCTTCATCACCTTCTTCGTCCGCGACAACGGAATCGGCATCGCGCCGGAACACCGGGAGAAGATCTTCGAGATCTTCTACCGCGTCGAAGGCAAGTATCAGAGCGACGAAGGTACAGGTGTTGGACTAGCGATCGTTAAACGTATCGTGCAGGCGCACGGAGGACGCGTGTGGGTCGAATCCGAAGGTCCTGGCAAGGGAAGCACATTCTGGTTCACGCTCCCCGCTGGATCGGAATCGCCCACGGCGCAAGCGGGGCGCTCTGCCGGGATGGATGTCGCAGGCTCATCTTCGCTCCAAAGGAGGACCTGATGAAACCGATCCTCATCCTGCTCGTCGAAGACAATCCCGATCACGTCCTGATCATCAAGCGCGCTCTGGAGTTGAACAACATCCTCAACGAAGTTCGCGTTGTCGAGGATGGTCAGGAGGCGCTCGATTATCTCTACCGCAGGGGAAAATACACCGATCCGGAATCGGCTCCTCGTCCGGGCCTCATCCTGCTCGATATCAAGCTGCCGAAAGTGGATGGGCTCGAAGTCCTGCGCAGGATCAAGAGCGATCCCTCGCTCAAGGCGATTCCCGTCATCATGCTCACCAGCTCTGAGCAGGAAGCCGACATCGTGAGGAGCTACCTGAACGGCGCTAACTCCTACATCGTGAAGCCTGTTCAGTTCGATGAGTTCATGCAGAAGGTGCGCGAGCTGAAGCTCTACTGGATCCTCGTCAACACGCTGCCTCCGGAATCGGCCTTCCCCGGACCGACACCGTGATCGGGCATCACCCGATCCCACGGGGCTCGGGGAGCGGCGCGCCTGACACGAGGACCTTGAGAACTCGGACGGGACTTCACGCGCCCTTCGAATCGCGCGGAAAGCCCGAGGAGGTGCCGAAGATGCACGAACAGGTGATCCTCTATCCTTCGGAGCGTGAAGGGGAGGAGTCCGGAACCCCGTGGACGCCGTCGGGATACCGAATCCTCCTGATCGAGGATAATCCCGATCACCGGATGCTCGAAGCCCGCGCGCTGAAAGAACAATTGGGGCCGGCGACAGTCGTCGTGGCTACGGCGACGGCGACCGAAGGCTTGAGCCTGCTGGAACGTGAGGGCTTCGACGCCGTGCTCGCCGATTATCGCATGCCGGGAATGGATGGCCTTGAGTTCCTGCGCGCACTGAATGCGCGAGGGCTGGACGTGCCGGTGATCCTGGTCACGGGACTGGGCAACGAGCGCGTGGCCGTCGAAGCGCTCAAACAGGGAGCCGCTGACTATGTCATCAAGGAAGCGAGATATTGGGAGATTCTTCCCTCGACCGTCGAGCGGGCGATCCGAATGGCTCGGACGAAGCGTCAGCTCGAAGAGGCCCATCGTCGAACGGCAGTCCTGCAGAAGCTCGCGCAGGCGATAACCCGCACGCTCGATGTGACGGAGCTTCTGCAGATTCTGGTTCGGACCTGCGTGGAAGCCCTCTCTGTGGACCGCGCCACCGTCTTGCTGCCGGACAGAAACATGAAGAGGATCGCGGACATGGTGACCTCGGAGACGGATCCGGAGCGCATGGCTGTCCTTCGCTCCCTCGTGGGGAGGCGGATCGCCGAATTCCCCTTGTCGCGTCTCCTGCAGAAGGCCTCCGATCCCATCCTCATCTCCGATGCGACTCAAAGCGATCTCATCCCTGGTGAGCTGGTTCAGGCGCTGGGCCTTCACACGCTTCTGGGCGTCCCTCTTCGCGATAAGGGAAAGCCGGTCGCGATCCTTTTCCTGAACATGACGCGACCTCGCTTGTTCACTCCGGAAGACATCACCCTTGCTCGTGCGATCGCCGATCAAGTGTCCGTCGCTCTGCGGAATGCGCGCCTTCATGAGGAGATCGTCCGCTCCGAGGAGAAGTACCGGAGTCTCTTCGCGCACGCCATCGTCGGCATTTACCAAAGCACGCGCGAAGGGCGTGTCCTGATGGCGAATCCGACGCTGGCGCGCCTGCTCGGATTTCGGAACGTGGAGGAGGTGCTCTCCACCCCGGCCCAGGAGATCTGGGCTGACCCTTCCGAGCGGGAACTTTGGTGCCAGCAGATCGAACGAGAGGGAGTCTTCGAGAACGAACATCGCATCCGAACGCGCGATGGGCGAACGCTCTGGGTCTATGATGTCGCACGCGTCGTGCGCGATGCCGAAGGACGGACGCTCTATTACGAAGGGGCCCTTTTGGACATCACCGAGCAGAAGCGTGCTGAAGCCGAACGGGAGGCGATGCTGGAGATCACGCAAGGGGCCACGACGATCGCGAACCTGGAGGAGCTGTTTCGGCTGATTCATCGCGCCGTGATGAAGGTTCTGCCGGCGGAGAACTTCTTCATCTCCCTCTATGACGCGTCGAGCGGGTTTTTTCACTTCCCTTATTTCGCTGATCAGTACGACTCCCCCCCTCCTCCGCTGCGCTCGGAAAAGACGGCTACGGCGTACGTCCTTCGCACGGGGAAGCCCCAACGGCTCACACGAGAGGACTGCCGTCATCTGGTCGAGCGGGGGGAACTGGAGCTTGTGGGGACGCCATCGGCCTGCTGGCTCGGCGTGCCCTTGCGTACGCCGAAGGAAACGATCGGCGTGCTCGTCGTCCAGCATTACGAGGACGAACACGCCTATACGGATCGGGACCTGGACTTCCTCACCGCCGTGGGGAATCATGTCGCGCTCATCATCGAGCGGAAGCGCGCCGAGGAGCGCCTGGCGCGCGTTTACGACCTCGCCGTGCGGTTTCACGGACAGCTGCTGTTCGATCAGGCCGTGCGCATGCTCGCCGAGCTTCTGAATGTCGAATGCGCGCTCATTGGCGTGCTGGAGGAAGGAGGCACGCGCGCGCGGGTCCTCGCGTTTTACAGCGAAGGGAAGCTCCAGGATGAGTTCTCGTACGCTCTGCGGGGGACCCCTTGCGAGAACGTCATGCAAAGGGCCCAGTGGTGCGCATATTCGCCTCGCGCGTGGGAGCTATTCCCGGAGGACGAGATCCTGGTGACCCTTCGGATCGAGTCCTACATCGGCGCACCGATTCTCAGCCGGAATGGAGAAGTTCTCGGGGTCATCGCAGCCTTCGGGCGACTGCCGCGGGAGTTCCGCGAGGCCGATGCCCATCTGCTTCAGATCATCGGCCAACGCGCGGGCGCTGAGATCGAACGCCTCCGCGAGGAAGAGGCCCGGCTGAAGCTGCAGCAGCAGCTCTATCAAGCGCAGAAGATGGAGTCCGTCGGGACGCTCGCCGGGGGTATCGCCCACGACTTCAACAACATCCTCACGGGAGTAGTTGGGTTCGCCGAGCTGGCGCTCATGGAACTGGGAGCGCAGCATGAGGTCGCTGAATATCTGCGCCACATCCTCTCGCTCGGGGCCCGAGCGCGCGATCTCGTGCGACAGCTTCTGCTGTTCAGCCAACCCTCAACGGGTGAGAAAAGAGTGTGCGACCTCCGGGATCTCTTGAACGATTTGGTCGCTTTGCTCCAGCGTACGCTTCCGGAGAACATCGAGATTGAGCTGAACCTTCCCTCGGAGGAGCTTGTCATCGAGGCCAATCCCTCTCAACTGCAACAGGTGCTGCTCAATATCGCCATCAATGCGCGCGATGCCATGCCGGCGGGAGGACACCTGCGCATCCACGCGCGAGCGGTGAGCGTCGAGGCGCCGGGGACGCCGGGCGCTCGGGCTGGGCGCTTCGCGCGCGTGACGCTCAGCGATACGGGTCGGGGGATCCCCCCGCATGTCCTCCCTCGAATCTTCGATCCTTTCTTCACGACGAAAGAGGTGGGCCAGGGAACGGGCCTCGGCCTCACCGTCGCTTACGGGATCATCA
The DNA here is from genome assembly GCA_964615335.1 of uncultured Clostridia bacterium. GTDB lineage: Bacteria > Acidobacteriota > Blastocatellia > HR10 > HR10 > HR10. Next base: position 38,957 of record CAZTMT010000005.1, on the reverse strand, counting down.
AAGCGCACGGAGGCTGGATTGATGTCCAGAGCGAAGTAGGACGCGGAACCCAATTCCACCTCTACCTCCCGATGGCGACGCTCCCCCGGACACCGCACACAGAACCCATTGAGGAAGAAGTTCAGGGCGGACAGGAGACGATTCTTCTCATCGAGGATGAAGAGACGATCCGGGAAGTCGGGCGGCAGATGCTCAGCTCGCTCGGCTATCGCGTGCTCACAGCCGGCGATGGTCAGCAGGGTATCGCTCTGTATGCCGCTCGACATTCGGAGATTGATCTGATTCTGCTCGATGTCGTCATGCCGCGCCTGAACGGGCCCGAGACGTTTCAGCAGTTGCGGCGCATCAACCCGCAGGCGAAGATCCTGCTGATCACCGGCTACAGTCCCGAACAGGTCGCCGCCGAACTGCTCGCCCAAGGGGCTCTGGGCATCGTGCAGAAGCCTTATGAGCGGAAGGAGCTGGCTCGCGCCGTCCGTCAGGCGTTGGGCAGTCGGCCCTGCTCCTCTGAGGAATTCCGAGCAGAGGCCGACCGCGCGTGAAGGAGATGTCCCCGCTTACTCTTCTTGCGGGACAGGCGGTCCCGGCTGAGGCTTGGGCAGCGGTTTGCGCGGCAGCTTCTCCGGGCGCATGGCCGCGTGATAGACGAACGAGGCCATGATCACCGCCGCCTGCATGAGATCGCCCGGCAGGAGCCGATCGTAGACGTCCATGTTCGTATGATGCGTGCGCGTGCTGTAATCAATCGGATCCTGAATGAACTGAAAAGCCGGGATTCCGACGGCGTCGAAGGAGAGGTGGTCCGTCCCCCCGGTGCCGCGGATGGTCACCGTCGTCGCCCCCAGATCATGAAACGGACGGAGCCACGCTTCGAAGATCGGTCTGACGGCATCGTTGCCCTGCAAATAAATGCCGCGAATGCGTCCCGTCCCATTGTCCAGGTTGAAATAGACGGAGATCTTTTCATGATCCGGCTTCAACTCCATCGTGCGCGGGTTGCCGAAATATTTCTCGACATAGGCCCGCGAGCCGAGTAATCCCTGCTCTTCTCCCGTCCAGAGAGCGACGCGAATCGTCCGTCGCGGCTGGACGCCAATGGCCTTGAGGATGCGCACGGCCTCCATGACGACGGCCGATCCCGCAGCATTATCGGTCGCTCCCGTGCCGGCATGCCAGGAGTCCAGATGCGCTCCGAGCATCACGATTTCCTCTTTGAGTTTCGGATCGGTGCCGGGAATCTCGGCGAGCACATTGTAGCCTTGCAGGTCCTCTTCATGAAATCGCGTTCGGATATTGATTTCCAGCTTCACCGGGATGTTTTTCTCCAGCAATCGGGCGATGCGCGCATAATGCTCGATGGCGACGACCAGAGAGGGAACCGTCGGCTCGGCATTCGCGCGATACGATCCGCCCCCGGTGACGAAGATCGTGCCGTGCTCGCCTCGGCTTGGCTCCAGCACGACAGCCACGCCCTCTTCTCGAAGAAACCGCGTGACTTTCTCCTGAAAGGCCCGTTGGGCGCGCAGCTCCTCGCGCTGCGCTTCCATTGGGGAACGCACGCCCGGCTCCGGGGCCTGCGCCAGACGCCGCAAATCCTCCTCGTTATGGCGCCGAGCATCCGGCTCGAAACGCGTGGCCGCTGGACGCGGCGGCTGGAGCATGACAATAGCTCCGCGGAGTTTCCCCGTGTACTTGGCGAAGTCCTCCTCCGAACGAAGGGTGAGAAGCATCGGCTGCCCGGTCACCGGGCCATTCGTCCCGGGCGTCCAGGCCTTCGGATAGGCGATGATCGGCATGTATTGCGGCTCGAGCATCTCGATGGAGAATCGTTCGACTGACCATCCCCGCCCGAACGTCCCCCACGGCTCCAGCCGCGCATTCACCAGCTCCCATTCAGCGAACTTGTCGCGCGCCCACTGACTGGCCGCTTTCAGATTCGGCGATCCCGTCAGACGCGGACCGTAGACGTCTGTCAGGAAACTGGCGATCTCCATGACCTTGGAATTCCCAAACCCCTCTTGCTTGATCCGCGCGATCGCCTGCAAATCCACAGGCTCCTCGGCTCGAACAAGCCAGGGGACGACAAGCAGTACAACGAGAAAAGCTGCGGTGCGACGCCTCATAGTCTCCCTCCTCGTCAGAGCTCACCTTCACCTGCAGGGGACTAAGATGCCTGACTCCTCACGAAAAATCAATAGGTCACTGACGGCTCGGTCTCGTTCCTCTTTTGCAGAAATCCCGCGCCCGCGTGGACGGCAGAACAGAGCCTGGGGCGCAAGCCCCATTGCGGGACGACCCATTTTCCTTGAAGAGCCCGCCTCTGGCGGGCGGCAGAAAATAGCCTGGGGCGTCAGCCCAATTGTGGGAACGACTCACTTCCGCATAGAGCCCCCGGAGGGGGCGATAGAGAATAGCCTAGGGCGTCAGCCCTAGGGGACGTGAGGCCAAAATTTCCCCACGAGCCCCCGAAGGGGGCGACACATCGGATCATCACCCAACCGGTCTGGTTCATGAACGCCAGGTCGCCTCATCGGGGGATGCGCAAACGGCGTCATCCCCGTCGTCGGGCTTCTGACCCGGTGTGTCGCCTGGCAGGCTGGAGTGGGGGAGACGTCGCCTTTTTCGCCTTCTGGTCCCTCTTGTCGCGTCAGGCTCTCTCCGGGCGGGCGAACCGATCCAATCGTGCGACGGCCTCTTGAAGCACCTCCCGAGAATTCGCGTAGGAGATGCGGATGTATCCTTCCGCGCCGAAGGCGGCTCCGGCGGTGATGGCGATGTGGCATTCTTCCAGGAGGCGCTGCTCCAGCTCCTTCGATGTCTCGATGCCGCGCGCGCGCATCAGGTCGCGCACATCGGGGAACACATAGAAGGCTCCTTCGGGCTCCACGCAGCGAATGCCCGGGATCTGACGAAGCGCCGAGAGCAGGAAATCGCGCCGCTCGTGGTACTCCCGCAGCATCTCGGCGACGGCCTCCTGCGGTCCGGTCAGAGCTTCTAGAGCGGCGCGCTGCGCAATCGAAGTGGGATTCGATGTGGAATGGCTCTGGACCTTGATCATCTCCTGAATCCACTCTTCCGGACCGACGGCATAACCGATGCGCCATCCCGTCATGGCGTAGGTTTTGGAGAGCGACCCCACAATGAGCACACGCTCCCGCATCTCCTCCGGAAGCGCGGCGGCCGAGAAGGGCACATGCGGAGGGTAGACGAATTCCCGATAGCATTCGTCGGAGATGACGTAGAGTCCGCGTTCGAGAGCCGTCTCGATGATGCGCCGAAATTCTCCCGGAGGAATCACGCGCCCTGTGGGATTGCAAGGCGAATTGAGAATGAGGAGCTTCGTCCTCGGCGTCACAGCCGAGCGGACCATCTCGGCGGTGAGCCGAAAGGCGTTCTCCTCAGTGGAGAGGAAAAGGCTTCGCCCTCCGGCGAAGGTGACGACTTGCGGGAAGGTCACCCAGTACGGAGCGGGAATCAGGACCTCATCTCCCGGCCCAATGAGTGTCACGATCGCGTTGAAGATCGCCTGCTTCCCCCCGGCTGTCGCCATAACCTGTTTCGGGGTGTAGCTCGAACCGAAACGCTCGTTCAGGAACCGCGCGATCGCAGCGCGCAGCTCAGTGATTCCGGCCGCCGGAGTGTAACGCGTGAAATTCTCCGCCAGAGCGCGACGCGCCGCCTCCTTGATCGGCTCGGGTGTGGGGAAGTCCGGCTCCCCCGCTCCGAGATCGAGCACGCGATGCCCGGCTGCGCGCAACCGCTCGGCGGCTTGTACGACGGCCATCGTGGAGGAAGCCTCCATGAGGCGGACCCGCTCGGCCGCCGGAAATGATCGTTCCGTGAACGTGTGCTCTCGCGTCATCCTTCTTCCCCCCTTCTCGCCCGAAGTTTCTCCTTCATCTTCTGCTCCACCAGAGGTGGAACGAGACCGCTGATGTCCCCTCCCAGGGCACAGACCTCTTTGACCAGGCGGGAGCTGAGATACGTATAGGGTTCGGCGGGCATCATGAAGATCGTCTCGATCGTCGGATCGAGCCGCCGATTCATAAGAGCCATCTGGAACTCGTACTCGTAGTCGGAGATCGCGCGAATGCCTCGGATGATGACCTGCGCCCCCACGCGCCGCGCATATTCGACGAGCAGTCCCTCGAACGTATCCACGCGAACCTCGGGGGAGCGCACGACCTCGCGGATCATCTCCACACGCTCCTGGGCGGTAAAGAGCGGGGTCTTCGCCGGATTGATGAGCACGGCGACAATCAGCTCATCGAAGATGCGCGCCGCCCGCTCGATGAGATCCAGATGCCCATGGGTGAGCGGATCGAACGATCCGGGATAAATGGCTCGTCGCATGGTCCCCCCTCGGACTGGTCCCGCATGGAAGAGACCGGCTGGAGTCTCCCCGCAGGAGCCCCTTGTGCGATCCGGCCCTCCATGACCTCTCTCCTCGCAAACAAAGTCGTTGCGGAAGGGGCAATTTTACGCTACGCTATTGTCGGATTCAAACCACCGATGCGGTGTTGGAGAGCCGATGATCGAAGAGTTTCGCCAAAAGTACGAGGACTTAAAAGAGCGCGCGCGGGAACTCAGGAGGTTTCTTTGACATCGAGTCGAAGCGGGCGGAGCTGGCCCGGCTCGAGGAGACCATGGCCCGGCCGGAATTCTGGAACGATCCGGCTCGCGCCGGGCAGACGCTGCGCGCCCGGCATCGCCTGGAATTTGAGATCCAGGCCGTCGAAGGCATCGAGCGCGAGCTGGAGGAGATCGAAATCCTGCTCGATCTGGCCCGGGAAGATGAAACCTTCTTGCCCGAGCTGCGCGAGCGCGTGTCCCGCCTGACGACTCAGATCGAAGAGATGGAGTTGAAGACCCTGCTGTCGGGAGAGCACGACGCCGGCGATGCCATCGTCACGATCACCGCAGGAGCCGGAGGGACGGACGCTCAGGATTGGGCGGAGATGCTTCTGCGCCTCTATCTCCGATGGGCGGAGAAGCATGGATATAAGACCGAACTCCTGGATCTGCAGCCGGGCCAGGAGGCGGGGATCAAATCGGCGACCTTTCGCGTGCAGGGCGAATACGCCTATGGGTACTTGAGCGCCGAGGCGGGCGTGCATCGGCTCGTGCGCCTGTCGCCCTTCAACATCGCCCACAGCCGCGAGACGAGCTTCGCGTCGGTCTCCGTCTATCCGGATCTGGACGACGACATCGTCGTCGAAATTGATGAGAAGGATTTGCGCATCGAGACGTTTCGCTCCTCGGGAGCCGGGGGACAGCACGTCAACAAGACGGAATCGGCCGTGCGCATCACGCACCTTCCGACAGGGATCGTCGTCTCCTGCCAGAACCAGCGCTCGCAGCATCAGAACCGCGAAATGGCCCTGCGTATCCTTCGGGCCAAGCTCTACGAGCACGAGAGGCAGAAGCGGCTGGCCGAACGACAGCAACTGGAGCAGAACAAGCGCGAGATCAGCTTCGGCTCTCAGATCCGGAGCTATGTTCTGCATCCGTATAAACTCGTCAAAGACCTGCGCACCCGTTATGAGACCAGCGATGTGGAGGCTGTCCTGGATGGAGAGATTGACCCGTTCATCCGCCAGTATCTGATCGCCAGACGAAAAGGCGCGCTCGAACCCACGCCTACGAGAGCGGAATAAGTCATGGTCGCCTCGTCCTCCTCCCTGAACCGACCGTCACGCTCGCGCGCCGATGAGGCCGTGGGGATAATCCTCCTGGCCTTTGGTTTGTTTCTGCTTCTGAGCGTCCTCTCCTATCATCCGGAGGATCCCTCCTGGAATGTGCTCACGTCCCGTTCGATCGTCCACAATAAGGCCGGGCGCGTGGGGGCTTATGTGGCGGATTTTTGCCTGCAGACCTTCGGGCTTCTCGCCTTCGGCCTGCCAGTCATCCTCTTCGCCTGGGCGTGGGCGAAGTTGCGCTCACGTCCGCTTCGGACTGTGCTCCTGAAGGGCGTGGCCGGCATCGGCCTTCTCTGGGCGGGAGCGGGGCTGGTGAGTGTGGTTCTGCCTCGGGATTACATCCTGTGGCCCACCGTGCGTCCCGGAGGAATGCTCGGGACGATTCTGGCTGCGCAGTTGACGGCCCTGCTGAATCCGGCGGGAGCGACTCTGGTGCTCGTGGTCACAGTGATTCTCGCCCTGATGGCTGTGGGGAACTTCTCCCTGATCGGACTTGGGGAAGCTGTGGTCCGCAGCGCGCGCGGATTGGCTTCCCGCCTGCGCGCACGGAAAGGGCGGGAGGAGCCCACGGCCGAACAGCCCGAGAAGCCGAAGATCCTGACCCGAGAGGGTCTGGCTGAGTCAGCTCCGGCGTCTGCGGCGGCAAAGCCGGCAGAGAGACCGGCTCCCTCCGAGCGTCTCCCTTCGGCGAAGGAATTCTCGGCCGAGCCAGCCTTCTCGATCTCAGAGACCGAGCTGGAGGCAAAACCCAAAGGCTACGGCTCAGTCCCCCCTCTCCCCATAGATGTCGAGGAGATCATCGAGCGCGGGGCTCCCTCACCGAGGGAGTCGCGTCGTCTGTCGGAGCCGGCGCGCAGCCCCCTCTCGGATCCGGTCGCGGAGATGCTCTCGACAGCCTCCATTCGGAGCATCAAGCACGTTGAGAAGGCCGGCCCCGCAGAACGCTCAGGATCTCGGGATTCCAGGGGGATGTTCCTCCCTCCCTCGGTGGAGATTCTCTCGGAACCCTCGCCTCCTCAGCAACAGGCTCACGAAGAGCTGATGCAGCGAGCGGTCTTGCTGGCTGAGAAATTCAAAGAGTTCGGGATCACAGGCCACGTTCACCAGATCAGCCCGGGTCCGATCGTGACGACGTTTGAGTTCAAGCCCGATCCGGGGATCAAATACAGTCGCATCGTGAGTCTGGTCGAGGACCTCTGCCTGGCTCTGGAAGCCGAGTCCATCCGGATCGACCGCATCCCCGGCAAGTCCACCATCGGCATCGAGGTCCCCAACCGGCATCGCGAATTGATCCGCTTGCGCGAGCTTCTGGAATCGAAGAAGTTCCAGGACTCGCGCTCCCGCCTCACGATCGCCCTGGGCAAGACGATTGACGGAGGCGTCTATGTCACCGATCTGGCGAAGATGCCGCATCTGCTGATCGCCGGAGCGACGGGTTCGGGCAAGTCCATGACGGTCAATTGCATTCTGGCGTCTATTCTTTTCAAAGCGACGCCGGAAGAGGTGCGCTTCATCCTCATTGATCCGAAACACCTGGAACTGGGGCTTTACGAAGGCATCCCGCATCTGCTCACGCCCATTGTCACCGATCCCAAGCGCGCGTCCTACGCCCTGAAGTGGGCCGTCGCGGAGATGGAGAACCGGTACAAGCTGCTGGCGAGCCGGGGCGTGCGCAATATCGAGCAGTTCAATCGCGAGATTCGGGATCTGGGCGACCGACGCGCGCTCGCAGAAGAGCCCGCTCGTCCGCTCCCCTATATTGTCATCATCATCGATGAGCTGGCCGATCTCATGATGGTCGCCTCAAGCGAAGTCGAGACGGCGATCACGCGCCTGGCGCAGATGGCGCGCGCCGTCGGCCTGCATCTGGTCCTGACGACGCAGCGCCCTTCGGTTGATGTCATCACGGGACTCATCAAAGCGAACTTCCCCTGCCGTATTGCCTTCCGCGTCTCCTCGAAGGTGGATTCCCGCACGATCCTGGATCAAAACGGAGCCGAAGCGCTTCTGGGCCGGGGCGATATGCTCTTCCTGCCGCCGGGCTCCTCGCGACTGGTGCGCGTGCACGGCGCCTTCCTCGAAGAAGCGGAGATCAAACGCCTGGTGGAGTTCCTCAAAGCCCAAGGCGCGCCCCAATATGACGAGACCGTTCTGATGTCGGACAAAGAATATGCGGCGGCTCAGGGCGGGGGGGAGAAGCGCGATGAGCTGTACGAAGAGGCCCTCAAGATCGTCGTGGAGATGGGACGCGCTTCCACCTCCGTGCTCCAACGCCGCTTGCGCATCGGATACGGACGCGCGGCCTCGATCATTGATATGATGGAGCGCGAAGGCTACGTGGAACCCGCCGATGGTCCCCGTCCGCGCGCCATCACCCGCAAAGCCCTTGAATTCCGCGAACGCCTGCGACAGAGTGAAGCGGAAAGGTAGAAAACATCTCCCCCGCAGGATATAATGGAACCTGAATCGCAGCGGGTTATCCGCAACTGATGAAAGGGAGAGAGAACGAGGGAAGTTGATGTGTCTGCGAGCGCCAACGGGTGAGCACCAGAGAAAGACTTCCCTGTCCTCACGGCGGACTCTCTCGCTTCCGCGTGCGGATATGTCCGCCACGTCCTCATGGAGAGAAGCCTATGACCTCACGAGCTCTCATCGAATGGGTCGAAGAAGTCGCGCGTCTGACGCAGCCGGATCGCATCGTGTGGTGCGACGGCTCGGAAGAAGAGTATCACACGCTCGCCGAGCAGATGGTGCGGGAGGGAACGCTCATCCGCCTCAACGAGCGCAAATATCCCAATTGCTATCTGCATCGCAGTCATCCACTGGACGTCGCCCGAACCGAACACCTCACGTTCATCTGCACTCCAGATCCGGAGGAGGCGGGTCCGACGAACAACTGGATGTCCCCTGAAGAGGCGCGCGAGCGCGTGGGCGCTCTGTTGCGCGGCTGCATGCGAGGGCGGACGATGTATGTCGTCCCCTATCTCATGGGACCTCCCGGTTCTCCGTTCAGTGAGGTCGGCGTCGAGGTGACCGACAGTCCCTATGTCGTTCTCAACATGCGCATCATGACGCGCATGGGGACGATTGCGCTCGAGCATCTGGGAGATTCCGAGCGTTTCGTGCGCGGCGTGCACTCGCTGGGCGACCTGAGTCCGGAGAGGCGGTACATCTGCCACTTCCCCGAAGAGCGCCTGATCTGGAGCATCGGATCCGGATACGGTGGCAATGCCCTGCTCGGGAAGAAGTGCCATTCCCTTCGCATCGCGAGCGTCGAAGCGCGAGACGAAGGATGGTTAGCCGAACACATGCTGATCATCGGTGTGGAAGACCCGCAGGGGAATGTGACGTATCTGGCCGGAGCCTTCCCGAGCGCGTGCGGGAAGACGAACCTCGCCATGCTCGTTCCCCCTCCCTCGCTGAGCCAATACAAGGTGTGGACGGTCGGAGACGACATCGCGTGGCTGCGCTTTGGTCCGGATGGGCGCCTGTGGGCCGTGAATCCGGAGACGGGGTTTTTCGGAGTCGCTCCGGGCACGAGCATGAAGACGAATCCCCATGCGATGATCGCCCTCTCGCGGAACTCCATCTTCACGAACGTCGCGCTGACTCCGGAGGGAACGCCCTGGTGGGAAGGGATGAGCGATCCTCCAGACCAGGCCTACGATTGGCAGGGGCAGCTCTGGACGCCTTCCAGCGGTTGCCCGGCCGCTCATCCGAACGCACGCTATACGGCGCCGGCTCGACAGTGCCCTTCGATCTCCCCGCACTGGGAAGACCCTCAAGGGGTGCCCATTTCGGCGATCCTCTTCGGAGGACGACGGGCGCGCGTGGCCCCGCTCGTTTACGAGGCCTTCGACTGGGTGCATGGTGTGTTCGTCGGTGCCAGTATGGCTTCGGAGACGACCGCCGCCGCCATAGGGGAAGTCGGCGTCGTGCGGCGCGATCCCATGGCGATGCTCCCCTTTTGCGGCTATAACATGGCCGACTACTTCCGCCACTGGCTGCGGATGGGGGCGCACCGCCCGATGATGCCCCGGATCTTTCATGTGAACTGGTTCCGCACCGACGCCAGCGGCAAGTTCCTCTGGCCCGGATTCGGGGAGAATCTCCGCGTCCTCAAATGGATCATCGAACGTGTGCAGGGTCGTGGCGACGCTCAGGAGACTCCCATCGGATATGTCCCCACACCCGCGGCGCTTGATCTGGAGGGGTTGGACATCTCCAAGGAGGCTGTGCGAGAGCTTTTGCGCGTCCAGCCGAGCGACTGGCATCAGGAGGCGGAAGCCGTGGCCGAATTCTTCCGTCGCTTCGGCGACCGCCTCCCCGAAGAACTCTGGGAGCAGCACCGCCACCTCGTGCGTCGCCTGGGACGCAGAGATTAAATCGCGGTCCTTTCTGGCGACAGGCTCAGAGCGCGCGTGACCGGGGTCACTGCTTTCGCTCCGGGCTGATGGAGATCTCGCTCACTTCCTGCTCGAATGTCGGGCCCTGGACGAACAGGTAATAGGCGACACCGACTAGCACGAAGATGACCAAAATGGCGATCACGACGATATACCACGGCAGGCCGTAGGGCATCAGCAGAAGGAACGGCCCGATGATCACCAGGCCTAACCCGATCGCGACGGAGGCCCGCACAATGGGCGTCTCATCCGAGGGCGTCCGCAAACGCTCACCGATGAGAGCCCCGGCGACCGTAGCCACGACGCCCACAGCGATCGTGACGAGGAAAGACATCCAGGCCCCTTCGCGCGCGAAGGAGACCAGAAAGATCGTCTCCGGCGCTCCCGCCCAAACGGCCAGGGACGTCACCGCCATCGCCCCCAGAGACGCGATGACCGGCTCCCCCAAAAGGACGCGCTCTTGCATGAGTCCGAGAATCAAGCCTCCGATGAAGAAGCTCCCCAGCGTGATGGCCAGAAACAGGGGATTTCCGAAGCGCAAGGTGGCGATGAGCGGCTCCGATTCCGAGGCGGCGAGGCTCTGCGCGTAGAGTGAGACGAGAACTCCAAGCGCCAGATGCATCCCCACGATCACGGCCGAGCCGATGAGGATCCTTCTCACCCCTCTCTTCATACCCCCCTCCCAGAGAGCAAGGCTCTGAACCCGGCGAGATCATACTCCCCCTCCTCCGCTCTGTCAACGAGAGCGCCTGCGGGACGCCAAGAGGGCTCAGGCGAGGTTCTGCATGGAAGCGAGAAATTCGGCGTTCGAGCGCGTTTTGCTCAGCTTTTCCAGAAGCAGCTCCATCGCCTCAACGGGCGAGAGCTGACTGAGAACGCGCCGCAGGATGAAGATGCGATTCAAGTCCTCGGGGGGCAGAAGCAGCTCCTCCTTGCGCGTGCCCGAGCGCAGGATGTCAATGGCGGGGAAGATGCGCTTATCCACGAGGCGGCGATCGAGGTGGATTTCCATATTGCCCGTCCCTTTGAACTCCTCGAAGATGACATCGTCGGCGCGCGATCCCGTATCAATGAGCGCTGTGGCGAGGATCGTGAGCGATCCCCCTTCCTCGATCTTGCGCGCGGCTCCGAAGAAGCGCTTCGGTCGTTGCAAGGCCGTGGCTTCGATCCCTCCGGAGAGGACTCGGCCCGAGGAGGGCACCGTGGCGTTATAGGCGCGCGCGAGCCGCGTGATCGAATCCAGCAGGATGACAACATCCCGCCCGTGTTCGACGAGCCGCTTCGCCTTCTCCAGGACCATCTCGGCCACCTGGACATGGCGCGTGGCCGGTTCATCGAATGTCGAGCTGATGACCTCCCCGTGCACCGACCGCATCATATCGGTCACCTCCTCCGGCCTCTCGTCAATCAAGAGGACGATGAGGATGATCTCCGGATGGTTGCGCGTGATGGAATTGGCGATGTTCTGCAAGAGCATTGTCTTGCCCGTGCGGGGCGGCGAGACGATCAGTCCGCGCTGTCCCTTGCCGATAGGCACCAGCAGGTCCAGGACGCGCGCCGAGAGGTTCTCCGGTCCGACCTCCATGCGAATGCGCTCGCAGGGATAAAGCGGAGTGAGATGATCAAAGGGGACGCGCTCCCGATGCCTCTCCGGGGGCTCATGATTGATGGCCTCGACCTTGACGAGAGCAAAATAGCGCTCCCCGTTTTTCGGAGGGCGCACGCATCCCGAAACCGTGTCTCCCGTGCGCAAATGAAACCGCCGAATCTGAGAGGGGGAAACGTAGATGTCCTCGGGACTGGGCATGTAGCTGTACTCGGGCGAGCGCAAGAATCCGAATCCCTCCGGGAGGCATTCCAGAACTCCTTCGGCGAAGACCAGTCCGTTGCGCTCGGCCTGCGCGCGCAGGATCCGGAAGATCAGCTCCGACTTGCGCAAGTTCATGGCATCGGCGATGCCGAAGTCACGGGCGATCTGCACCAGGCGCGATAAGCTCAGATGTCTCAATTCGCTCATCTCCAAAACCATGGTCCTTCTCCTCGGGATTCCGAGTCCGCCCCGGCGCGCCCCAGAGAATCAGGCCGACCGAGCGCGGCGGAGAGCGTTCTCGATCTCGCGCCAGACGTCCTCGCGACCCAGGCCCGTCCGCGCCGAGTAGGGGATGATCCGTACCTCGGGGAAAAAGCGCGCCGCTCGTTCCGCCGAGCGCAGCACCTCGCTGCGGGAGAGCTTATCCGCCTTGGTCAGCAGAACCAGATACGGACGCTCGTAGAAGGTCAACCAATCGCGCATCTGAAGATCCCCGGGCATGGGTTCATGACGGGCATCAACAATAAGAAGCGACAGACAGATCTGCGGACGATCCGCCAGATATCCCTCGATCAAAGTCTTCCACGTCCGACGCACGGACTCAGGAACTTCGGCGTACCCGTATCCGGGCAGATCCACGAAATAGAACCTCTCGTTGATCGCGTAAAAGTGTATGCCCCGCGTCCGCCCCGGCGTGGAGCTGGTCCGCGCGAGGTTCCGCACCCGCAGCAGACTGTTGATCGCACTCGATTTCCCCACGTTCGAGCGCCCCAGAAAGACGATCTCCGGCTTCCCATCGCGCGGGAGAGCATCGAGCTGATAAACGCTCGCATGAAATCGCGCGGACGTGATCTTCATCGTGCGCGCGTGCGCCAGAGGATGAATCAGAAGGATTTTACTCCCCGGACTCCACCAGCATCATGAGATCGGCCCCCGAAGACCGGAGGATCGAAGAGAACCGCACCGGGCCTTCGGAGACCGGGACCTGCGCTGTGACCCAATACAGGCATGAGACAGGACGTATCGCAGCAAGATCCCTCTCCGGGAAGGGACGACCGATGATCACCCGGAAGCTCACATCGCCGAACTCGCGCATCGGAGGATCAGCGCGATCTCGAAGATCCCGGAGCCCTCAGCCCGCCTTCTTCTCCAGAAGCGGGAACATGACGCATCGTTTCTCGACCATCTCGCGCGTGACGACAAACTCTTTGATCTTCTTCTGCGCCGGGAGGGTGTACATGGCATCCAGCATCAACTCCTCCAGGATCATGCGTAAGCCGCGGGCTCCGACCTTGCGCCGGAAAGCCTCGCGCGCGATGGCGCGCAGAGCATCCTCGGTGAAACGCAGCTTCACGTTATCGAACTCGAACTGCTTCTGATACTGCTTGATGAGGGCATTCTTGGGCTCGGTGAGAATCCTCACCAGGGCGGCTTCGTTCAGCTCATGGAGCGTCGCGATGACCGGGAGTCGCCCGACGAACTCCGGGATGAGTCCGAACTTGATCAAGTCCTCCGGTTGAACGGCGGAGAGGATGTTCTCGCGCCGCCGTTCGGCTGCTGTCCGAATCTCGGCCCGGAATCCGACCGAGCGACTGCCCAAACGCCTTTCGATGATCTTCTCCAGTCCCACGAACGTCCCCCCGCAGATGAAGAGGATATTGGTCGTGTCCATCTGAATGAACTCCTGATGGGGATGCTTGCGCCCTCCATAAGGGGGGACGTTGGCGATCGTGCCCTCCAGGATCTTCAAGAGCGCCTGCTGCACGCCCTCGCCCGAGACATCGCGCGTGATCGAAGGGCTTTCGTCCTTCTTGGCGATCTTGTCCACCTCGTCAATGTAGATGATGCCGCACTGCGCGCGCTCGAGATCCCCATTGGCCGCCTGAATCAACCGCAAGAGGATGTTCTCCACATCCTCTCCCACGTAGCCCGCTTCGGTCAGCGTCGTGGCATCCACAATGGCGAAGGGGACATCGAGCATCTTGGCCAGCGTCTGCGCGAGCAAGGTCTTGCCCGTCCCCGTGGGGCCGATGAGCAAGATGTTGCTCTTTTGAATCTCGACGTCGCTCGGCGCACGATTCATCAGGACGCGCTTGTAGTGCTGGTAGACGGCGACGGCGAGCTTCTTCTTGGCTTCCTCCTGGCCGATGACATATTGATCGAGGAACTCCTTGATCTCCGGAGGCTTGGGCAATCGGGGCCGCGCCGGAGCTTCCGAGACGGGATCCTCGGCTATGATTTCCGTGCAGATTTCGACGCACTCATTACAGATGAAGACGCCCGGTCCGGCGATCAGCTTGCGCACCTCGTTTTGCGCTCGTCTGCAGAAGGAACATCGCACCACCTCCTCGCTCTTTCGCACCATGGGCTCCTCCCCGCCGATCAGGAATTCGCGTGGGCTCGCGTCGGCTCCGCCATTCCCCTTCTCCCGCAGGACATCGGGGACGTGAGGCCCCGCGCGTCAGGATTCCCCCCGATGAGTGATCACATGATCAATGAGGCCATAACTGACGGCCTGCTCCGCCGTCATGATGAGATCGCGCTCCACATCGCGCTCAATGACTTCCAGAGGCTGGCCCGTATGCCGCGCCAGGATCGAGGAGATCAGCCGCCTCATGCGCAAGATCTCCTCAGCAGCGATCTTAATGTCGGTCGCCTGTCCGGAGATTCCCCCGGCATGGGGCTGATGGATGAGAATGCGAGAGTTCGGCAAAGCGAAGCGCTTCCCTTTCGCCCCTCCGGCCAGAAGCACAGCTGCCATGGATGCCGCCTGTCCCACGCAGATCGTCTGCACATCGGGGCGAATGAACTGCATCGTGTCATAGATGGCCAACCCGGCCGTGATCGACCCCCCCGGACTGTTGATGTAGAGCGAAATATCCCGATCCGGATCCTCCGCCTCCAGAAAGAGCAGTTGCGCGATCACCAGGTTCGCCACCGTATCGTCAATGGGCGTCCCAATGAAGATGATGTTGTCCTTGAGCAGACGGGAGAAGATGTCGTAGGCGCGCTCGCCCCGACTGGTCTGCTCAACGACCATGGGAATGAGTGCGTTGTAATCTTCGTATCTCATCGCTCCAACTCACCCAGTGTGCTCTCCTTCGGGTGGAACCTCTTCGGTCTCCACCTCGGCGCTGGCGACCACCAGCTCAAGCGCTTTCCGTCTCCGGATCTCGGATCTGATGGTATCCAGCCCCCCTTCCTTTGTCAAGCGGCCCTTCAGCTCCGCGGGAGTGATCTGCTGACGGGAAGCCCACCGCGCGATCTCCGCATCCAGTTCGGCCTCGCTCACCTGGATCCCTTCCTTCTCGGCGATCCGATCCAGGAGCAGCATCGCGCGCACATCGCGGGCCGCTTCTTCGCGACGACGCCGGACGATCTCCTCCCAATCGAGCGTCGCCGATGCGAAGGCGTTCCCGGACTGAGCGAGAGCGCGCGCGAATCGGTGGACGCGTTCGCGCGCCATGCGCTCCACAACGGTCGGAGGGACCTCGAACGGATGTTCTTTCACCAACTGATCGAGGAGTTGTTCTCGCAGTT
Source organism: uncultured Clostridia bacterium (assembly GCA_964615335.1). Classification (GTDB taxonomy): domain Bacteria; phylum Acidobacteriota; class Blastocatellia; order HR10; family HR10; genus HR10. The sequence goes on along the minus strand of CAZTMT010000005.1, from coordinate 23,502 downwards.
CGGCCTCTGCCTCCTCGGCGCGGCGCCGTTCGAGTTCCTGCCGGATGTGCTGGCGCAGTTCGTCCAGAGTCTCCGCCCGCGTGCTCACCGTGTGAGCGAATTCGTCGTCCAGCTCAGGGATCTCCTTGCGACGCACCTCGCTCAGAAGGAGCGTATAGCGGATCCTTCGGCCCGAACCCTCCGCGACGAGGACGCTCTTTGCCTCCCCGGGCGAGCATCCCACGATCTCCCGAGCCAGAGGGTCTTCGGCGACCCGCTCGGGGCTCAACTCGAGCGTCCTCTCCTCGTGCTCGGAGAGACGCCGAAGGACCTTTCCCCCCTCATTCACCTCGTCAGCCGTGACCTGAACCGTGACAATGTCTCCGACCTGCGCCGGTCGGCCTTCAACGGGTACGAGAACAGCATGCGCCTCTTGAAGCCGCGCGAGGAATTGCTCGACGTCCCGATCCGTCACCGGACGTACGCGTTTGACCGCGCGCAGGCCGCGATACGCTCGCACTTCCACGTGGGGGAAGACCTCGACCTGAGCCCGCATGCGAAGCGGCTCGACGTCGGAGATGAGGAATTCCGAGACCTCCGGCTCGGCGGCCAAGCGCAACCGATGCGCCGCGAGCGCCTGCGCCAGGAGCACCGGGATCAAGCGGCGCCGCAACTCCTGATGGGCCTCCCGCCGGAAACGCTGCCGAACGACCGAGAGAGGAACCCGCCCCGGCCGAAATCCCGGGACCATGAGTCGGCTCGCCAAATCGCCGTAGACTTTCTCCAGCTCCTGATGGACCTCCTCCACCGGCAGCTCAATGAGCAGCTCCTTGCGGCACTCGGAGAGGTCCCGAACCTCAACCCGCGGGGCCATAGCGGAAACTCCTCTCCTTCATCACCGGACCTTCTTGTGGATTCCCGAAGACGTCATGCCGGGTCGCTCACCGACAGGGGAAGACGAGAACTCGCGTGGTGCGAAAGGGGGGATTCGAACCCCCACGGCACAAGGCCACCAGATCCTAAGTCTGGCGCGTCTTCCCGTTCCGCCACTTTCGCAGAAGGCAAGACAATGGTGAGCCGTGGAGGACTTGAACCTCCAACCCGCGGATTAAGAGTCCGCTGCTCTACCAGTTGAGCTAACGGCCCACCGCTTTCAAAGATCCGAGAAGGAAATCTAGCCCGACCGAAGCCTCTCTGTCAAGATGCGCGTCCGATCACGCCGCGCGCTCGATGCGGCGCACGACCAGGTCCTCGCCCAGATGATACGTGCTCCCGGCTCCCTGCCCGGGCAGCTCGAAGAGGACATCCTCGAAGAGGCGCTCCAGGATCGCGCGCAACCCGCGCGCGCCGATCTTCTTGGCCAGGGCCTCGCGGGCGATGCGCCGCAGGGCTTCCTCGGAGACCGTCAGACGCGCTCCTTCCATCTCGAAGTAGCGGCTGAACTGTTTGATGAGCGAATTGCGCGGCTTCACCAGAATGTCCACCAGCGCATCCTCATCCAGAGGATCCAGCGTCACGATGATCGGGAGCCGTCCGATCAGCTCCGGGATGAGCCCGTATTTGAGGAGATCTTCCGTGAGGACCTCCGGACGCTGATTCTGTCCGGGAGGACGCCCCGTGAATCCGATCCCGCCCTTTTTGGAGAGGCGATCCTGAATGATCTTCTCCAGACCCTCGAAGGCTCCCCCGCAGATGAAGAGGATGTGCGTCGTATCAATCTGCTCCTGATTCGCCTGCGGATGCTTGCGCCCCCCAAGCGGAGGGAGCGTTGCCAACGTCCCCTCGATGATCTTCAAGAGCGCCTGCTGCACGCCCTCGCCCGAGACATCGCGCGTGATCGAAGGGCTCTCGCTCTTGCGCGCGATCTTATCGATCTCGTCAATGTAGACGATGCCGCGCTCGGCCGCCTTGATGTCCCCATCGGCGGCCACGACCAGCCGCGTGAGCACGTTCTCGACATCTTCGCCGACGTATCCGGCTTCTGTGAGCGTCGTCGCATCCGCGATGGCGAAAGGAACCCTGAGGAACTTCGCGAGCGTGCGCGCGATGAGCGTCTTGCCCGTCCCCGTCGGGCCGATCATGAGGATGTTGCTCTTCTCCAGCTCCACATCGGTCTGTCCCTGATCGAGCAGTTGCAGTCGGCGATAATGCTGATAGACCGAAAGGGCGACCCGACGCTTGGCGTGCTCCTGCCCGATGACATACTGATCGAGGAAAGCCTTGATCTCGGCCGGGCGCGGCAGAGTCCAGGAATCCGGCTCTCCCCGCGCGCGCTGCTGCCGCGCGATGACCGAATCCGCCGCAGCGTTCAACGCCCGAACGCAGCGGATGCAGACGGCCGCGTCCGGACCGATGCTCACAAACATCGTCTCCGCGCGACCGCACAAGAAGCAATAGTGCATGCGTCGAGCCATGTCACCTCATCCTCTCCAGCGTTGCACTTTAGAGGAAGCCGCTTTTGGCGTCAAGCGCTCGCGCGCGCCGCGCGCAACGGGATCGCGATCAACACCAGAGCCGTGATCCCGAAGATCACAAGCGCCAGCCCTCCCATGAGGCCCGGAGCGACGACAGGCTTGGGCAGACTGAGGCCTCCGATGAAGAGGAAGGCGAGCACAATAGAAGCGATGGATTCCCCGGCGATCAGCCCGGAAGCCAGAAGCATCCCGACATTCTCGATGCGCTCGCGCTCTCCCTCGGAGAGTTGCCGCCGGCGCAGCCATCCCTCCATCACCGCGCGAAAGAGGCCGCCCACGAAAATCGCGGCCGTCGAGTAAAAGGGCAGGTACATGCCGACGGCCACCAGCATCACCGAGGGCACGCGAAGCAAGATCAGAACGAGCGCCAGAAGAGCCCCCAGGATCACAAGCGGCCACGCCATCTGCCCGGCCATGATCCCCTGCGACATCATCGCCATGAGACCGGCTTGCGGGGCGGGCAGTGCCTCTGATCCAATCGTGTACGTCCTGTGCAGGACGATCATGGGAACGGTCAGAACCAGCGCCGAAATCCAGACGCCGATCATCTCTCCAAGCTGCATCTTCCAGGGCGTTCCTCCGAGCAACTGCCCTATCTTCAGGTCCTGCGTCATATCGCCCGCAATGCCCATGGCGCAGCAGATCACGGCCGCGACGCCGAGCACAGCGAGCACGCCGCGTTCTCCCGTCACGCCAATCCCCAACAGGATCAGCCCCGCCAAAATCAGCGTCGAGAGCGTCAGCCCGGAGATCGGGTTATTCGAACTTCCGATCACCCCGACCAGATACCCGGCGACGGCCGCAAAGAGAAGCCCCGCCACGAGCATGATCACCGTCGTGAGGATCGCCACGCCGAGGCTCCGCGTGAAGTAGTCATAGAGGATGCCGACAGGAAGGGCCAAGCCGATGATCCCCAGAAGGACCCATCCCATCGGCAGGTCTCTCTCGGTGCGCGGCGTCTCGCGCGAAGATGTGCTTCGGCCTCGGAGAATGCCCAGCAGATCGTGAACAGCATGCGTGAACGCCGACTGAAGGGATCGCCGCAATCGCGAGAGGGTGTAGAAGGCGGCGATGATCATCGCTCCGACGGCCAGCGGGCGCACCTGCTGCCGCCAGATCGTCGTGGCGATCTCCATCCATCCCCGATTGCTTGAGGCCGCCTCCAGATGGGGTCCTCCAAATAGAAGTAGAGGGACCAGAAGTCCCCAGGCCAGAAGCCCTCCGGTGAAGACCAGAGCCGCCAGTCGCCACCCGATGATGAATCCCACCCCCATGAGCATCGGTGAAGCCGAGGGCGTCATCCACACGATCCCCCCTCCATGCTGCACATCGGGGAGGATCGGGGAGGCGAACCTTCGAAACGGGAGGAATCCCCGCGCGTACTCCTGGATGATCTTCACGCCGATATCGTTTTTGAAGATCTCGATGAACGCGCTGAGGCCCATGGCCCCGAAGACGTATCCGGCGCCCGTCTGCCCGGCCTGACCCGCCTTGGTCAGCTCCGCACAGGCGACGCTCTCCGGAAACGGCAGCTCGGGATCGTGAACGAGAACGCGACGCAAGAACGTGATGAAGAGGACCCCGAGCGTCCCCCCCACGAGCATGATCAGCGTGCTCTCCCCGTAGTTGAATTCCGACCAGACCCCCGTCAGCAGGAAAGCGGGGATCGTGAAGATCGCTCCCGCGACCAGCGCCTCGCCGACCGAAGCCGTCGTGCGCGCGATGTTCTGTTCCAGAACCCCTCCTCCCAGAGGTCGCAAGAGCGCCAGCGCCATCACCGTGGCCGGAAAGGTCGCCGCCACGGTGAGCCCGGCCTTCATCCCCACATAGGCATTGGCCGCTCCGAGAACGATCGCCAGAACGACGCCGACCAGAAGAGATCGAAACGTCAACTCCGGCATCGTGCGCTCCGATGGGATGCGAGGTGTCTCCGCGTGCTTCATCGCTCTCCCCCTCCGATGAGAAGATCGTTCACCCCCTGACTTCGCGCCCGACGTAGTGTACGGGATCGGCCTCCCCGGCTTCAAGGGGCGGGATTCGGCACAGGCCGATCTCATTGACTTCCCGCCCGGCGGTCACCTATAATGCGGGCGGTTTCTCAGAATGAGACAGGAAGGAGGGGCTGAAAGACGATGACCATTACAGAGCGACAGCGCGATGATGTCGTGATCCTCGATATTGATGGCAAGATTCTACTGGGCGAAGGTGATGTCCAACTGCGGGAGGCCATCCGACGCCTTCTTCAATCGGGAGTCCGAAAGATCCTCCTCAACCTAGCCAACGTCCCATATATGGATAGCGCCGGTCTGGGCGAACTGGTGCGAGCCTATACGACCGTCCGTCGGGAGGGAGGGGAACTGAAGCTCCTGAACCTCACGGCGCGCATTCAGGATTTGCTGACGATCACCAAACTCATCTCCGTCTTCGAGTCCTTCGATTCGGAAGAGGAGGCCCTCCGGAGTTTCGCCTCATAGGGGGATCTCAGCGCCGACCTCCGCCCAGCATCTGCCAGCGCAAGCGATCCGCCGGCGTGGGTAACGAGATGCGCTTGGCGCCGGCCAGTTTCGCCTCATCGAAGGCCGCGATCATCGCCTCAAAGGGAGCCTCCGGATCCGTATCAATGATCACCGGCGTATTGGCGTTCTGCTCGATCCTCCCCTTGATCGCCGGACCGAGATCCTCGATGTGAATGGGCTGATCATTCAACCGGTACTCCCCATTGGCCAGAACCCGAACATAGAGCGCTTGCTCGGGCCGGATATGAACCATGAGGTTCGGATCCTCCGGCGGCAGGCCGAAATGCAAGCCCTTGATGGCCGCAAAGGCGGCTGTGAGCATGAAGAAGATGATGAGCAGAAAGGCGATGTCGGCCATCGAGGCCGTGGGGATCTCTGAAGGAATGCGGCGGCGCGGGACACGCATAGCTCTCTCTCAACTTGGGCGCCGCGGCGGACGCCCTTCGGTTAAGAAATAGACCGTTCGCGCCCGACTCAGGCGCAGCCGCTCCAGAGCGAATTCGACAAGCTGATAGGGCACAGCCCGATCCGCCTTCACGATGAAGGGGCGATCCGGATTGCGCCGCAGGACATCGGCAATGAAACGATCCAGGTGCTCGACCGTCTCCACTCTCTCCGAACGCTCCCCATCGGTGACTTTGATGATGCGATCCACCGTGATCGTGATCAGCGCGCTCTGGCGATAGACGTCCTCGCGATTCACCGAGGTCGGCAGGTCCACGACCGTCTGATCCGTTGTGAACACCGTCGTCACCAGGAAGAAAATGATGAGCAAAAAAGCGATGTCAGCCATCGAGGCCGTGGGGATCGTCGGCGCGATGCGATGAACGCGTCGTCGTAGCTGCAACATAGGCGTCCCCCCCGGGTCAGGCCATGGGCGTTTCGACCTCCGGCCGCGGGAGATAGGGCTCTATCTCCTTGAGCGTCTCCAGGAGCATCGCTCCAGCCATCTCCATATTGAGCGAGATCTTGTTCACCCGCGTGGTCAGGTAGTTGTAGGCCGCCTGCGTGGGCAAGGCGATGATCAACCCCGCCGCCGTCGTGATGAGGGCTTCCGAGATGCCTCCGGCCACGGCGCGCGGATTCCCCAGACCAACCTCAGCGACGCGATCGAACGCATTGATCATCCCCGTCACCGTCCCCAGGAAGCCGAAAAGCGGCGCGATATTGGCGACCGTCGCCAGGACCCAGAGGAAGCGCTCCAGACGCGCGATCTCTTGCGTCGCCACGGCCTCCATGATCCGCTCGATCTCCTCGGTGGGCTTCCCGACCTGAAGCAGCCCCGCTTTCACCGTGTTAGCGATCGGCCCCTGGATGACATCGCAGACGCGCACGGCCGCTTCCAGATCGTGCGCATGCAGGGCGCGACGCACGCGACTGAGGACCTCCGCCGCATCGTCCTTGACCCGATGCAACGCCCAGCCGCGCTCGATGATCACAATGAGCCCGGCAAGCGAACACAGCAGCAGCGGATACATAACAGGGCCGCCCCGTCGGAAATAGTCCACGAGCGTCCCCCACCCGATCAAAAGAAGGAACATATCCCAAAGGACGAGCTGTATCGCCACGGTTCACTCTCCCTGCCGTGATCTCATCCCAAAATGTAGGATGCCTTCTCTCATTCCCCCACGATTTGAAAGATCAAGCGGCGCTGTCGTGGGTGCGTATCGAAATCAATGAGGACGATGTGCTGCCACGTTCCCAGAAGCAGCTCCTTGTTCACAAAAGGGACGGTCAGCGAAGGCCCAACCAGCGCAGCGCGCACGTGACTGTGCCCGTTGTCGTCAATGGCATTATGACGGTACGGGATATTCTCGGGGATGAGCCGGCGGAGGGCCTCGGCGAGATCGGCGACCACATGGGGCTCATACTCGATCGTCGTCACACCGGCCGTCGAACCCGGCACGAAAACCGTCACCGTCCCCGAAGAGATCGAGCTGGATCGAACGGCGCGCGCGACCTCCGGCGTGATGTCTTGAATCTCGTCCCGTCCCCGCGTCGGGAGCGTGATCTGCTTGGTCTCAACCGCCATAGCGAGGGAAGAATCTTATCCCAAATGGCCCGGGCTTTTCAACGGCGCGAGAAACTGGTTCGAGACGGCGCTTTCCTCTATAATCGAAGCCGATGTCGGAACAGCGGGTCTACAACTTCTCGGCCGGACCGGCCATGCTTCCGCAGCCGGTCCTGGAGGAAGCGCAGCGCCACCTTCTGGCTCTGCCGGGCGTCGGGATGTCCGTGCTGGAGATCAGCCACCGCTCCCGCTGGTTCGACGCCATACGCGAGGAAGCCGAGGCCAATCTCCGGGAGCTCCTCGGGGTGCCTGATCACTATCATGTGCTCTTTCTGCAGGGCGGCGCGAGCTTGCAGTTCTCGATGGTTCCGATGAACCTGCTGCGCGGCCGCGCCGAGGGGGCGCAGTACATCCTCACCGGCTCCTGGAGCGAAAGGGCCGCTCGCGAAGCGCAGCGCGAAGGGCGCGTGCACATCCTCTGGAGCGGTCAGGCCGAGAACTACCGACGCGTCCCGCGTCCGGAAGAAGTGTCCGTGGATCCCCGCGCCGCCTACGTCCATTTCACCTCGAACGAGACGATTCAGGGCGTGCAATGGGCGACCGAGCCGGAGACGGGCGGCGTTCCTCTGATCTGCGATGCCTCCTCGGATTTCCTCTCGCGTCCGATCCCCATCGAGCGATATGCCCTGCTTTATGCCGGAGCGCAGAAGAATGCCGGCCCGGCCGGCCTGACTCTGGTCATCCTGCGCGAGGATCTGCTGGAGCGCATCCCCGATGGCCTCCCCACGATGCTCGACTATCGCGTGCACGTGCGCCATTGCTCGGTCTACAACACTCCCCCCGTGTTTGCGATCTACATCTTCCTGCTGGTCACTCGATGGCTCCTTCGAGAGATCGGCGGCCTGGAGAAGATGGCCGCGCTCAATCGAGAGAAAGCCCGGCTTCTCTACGAGGTCATTGATCGCAGCGAGGGATTCTATCGCGGCCATGCCCACCCGCAGAGCCGCTCTCTCATGAACGTGACCTGGCGTCTGCCGAGCGACGAGCTGGAGCAGGCGTTCCTCCGAGAGGCCGAAGCGCGGGGTCTGTACGAGCTGAAGGGGCACCGCTCGGTCGGTGGAGTGCGCGCCTCGCTCTATAATGCGATGCCGCTTGAGGGCGTGCGCGCCCTGCGCGACTTCATGCTCGAATTTCAGGAGCGCTATGCCCGAACCCGATGATCCTCCTCACGAAGCGGGCCCCAGGAGATTCACGCTGAAGAGTCCCTCGGGATCGCTCCATCGCCCCAGGAGGCGGAGCTGGGCTCTCGCCGCCAGCGTCTCGATCTCCTCCGGAGCGTATTTGTACGAATTCTCCGTATGGATGCGCTCGCCCGGCAGGAAAGAGACTTCCAGAGCCAAGCCCTCGATGAGCACGCGCTGCGCGCGGAGGCTCACCAGATACATCTCGATCCGCCCCTCCGCTTCGTTGTAGAGGGCCTGATGCTCGAAGGCGGCCAGATCGAAGCGTCCTCCCAGCTCTCGATTGATGCGCGCCAGCAGATTTTTGTTGAAGCGCGCCGTCACGCCCTGCGCATCGTTGTACGCTCTTTCCAGAAGCGCGCGATCCTTGCGCAGATCTATGCCGACCAGAAGAGCATCATCCGGAGCCATCCGCGCGCGCACGCGACGAAGGAAAGCGGCCGCTTCCTCCCGTTCCAGATTGCCGATGTTCGATCCCAACCAGAGGATGAGTTTGCGCTCCGGAAGCGAAGCCATATGCGCGAGCCCATCCTCGTAGTCTCCGGCGATGGCGCGCACGCGAAGTCCCGCGTAGTCGCGCACCAGATGGCGCGCGCTCTGCTCCAGGATCGCGCGCGAGATGTCCACGGGCATGTAGAGCAGCCGCCCATGACGCCGTAAGAGCGCTTCCACGAGAATTCGCGTCTTCGTCGCGCTGCCGCTTCCCAGCTCCACAAGCGCGATCGCTTCGGACGCGCTCTCTCCGAAACTGCGCGCAAGAATGTCCTCAACGTACATCTGCAGGATCGTGCGTTCGGCTCGCCAGAGATAGTATTCGGGCAGCGCGCAGATAGCTTCGAAAAGAAGCGAGCCCTCGTGATCGTAGAAGTACCGGCAGGGGAGGCGCTTGGGAGAGGCCGTGAGCCCCCGACGCACATCGCGCGCCAGTTCCTGAAGGTGATCGTCCGAGGAGACGCGAATCACTTCGAGCCGGTTCGCTTCATCCATAGGTCTATTCTCCCGGGCACAGCTCCTGCAGGAGCGCGCGCCAGGCCCGCCGCTCCCGCGCCGGAGAGCAGAGCGGCCTCATGCGCCGGACGGACGCGCGCAGGGCCTGAAGGAAAGCGCGATCCGTCTCCGCGCGCCACAGGAGCGCGGCCAGAGCCTCCGTATCTCCGACGGGGAAGTATCCGGGATAATCCGGTCCCAAGATCCCGACCGAGCCGGGGATGCGCGTCGTCAGGATCGGCACCGATGCGGCGATCGCCTCCGAGAGGACATTGGCTCCTCCCTCCGCGCGCGACGAGAGCACCAGAAGGCGACTGCGCGCCAGCAGACGCTGTGTCCGCCACCGGGGCAGCTCACCTAACCACCGATAGCGGGGATTGCAGGCCATCTCGGTGCGCGCGGCTTCAGCCCACTCCTCTTCCAGAGCCGCCCCGATATGCGTGATCCGAAGGCGCGACGTGGGGGGAAGATGTCGCGCAGCCCACGCGGCTCGAAGCGGATCTTTCACGGTGCGGAGATTGGCGATGACGCAGACTTCGAAGACGCGCGCCAGCGGAGCGGGACGCCCTCGCGGAGGCTCGGCCGATTGGTAAATGACGCGCGCTTTCGCCCGCGCGGACTCCGGAAGCTCGGCCATCCCCTCCGCCTGCAGCAGAATGAGACGCGTCGCCAGATCGAGCGCGCGCTGCGCCTCGGCCGATCCGCGCATGTCGTTGTAGAGATCCGTACCCGTGAGCGCGACGATCACCGGACGCTCGGGATGAAGCTGTCGAAACCGCTCCACGGCCGCGGCGTTCCGACGCGCATGCAACGCGATGAGCAGATCATACGGCTCTCCCCCATACTCCTCCCGAACGCAGACGCGATGCCCCAGCTCGCGCAAGAAGCGCGCCCAGCGCTGTGCCGTCGTGCGATTTCCCGTCTGCCGGACAGGAGAAGAGGGCGTCAGAATGCCAATCCTCATCATGGCGAGAGCGCGCAGGTGCGGAAGCCCGCCCAGACATCCCGCCGATCCGGACGATAGAAGTTCCGCCACGTATTGCGCAACAGCCGACCGCGCGTCACCCAACAGCCTCCGCGCAGCACCTTGTGATCCCCGAACCAGGGCTGGGAATATTCCTTGTACGGGTCGGGGACGAATCCCGGATAGGGGAGGAAATCGCTACTGGTCCACTCCCACACGTTGCCGATCATCTGACGGCATCCGAAGGCGCTGTCTCCGGCCGCGCACGCGCCGACATCCACGCATCCCATGGCGCGCCAATCCAGATTCGCCCGTTCCGGCGTGGGGGGATCATCCCCCCAGGGGAAACGCCGCTTCCGCTCCGAGAGGCGTTCTCCGGAAGCGTCCGGCTCTCCGGCGGCGGCCACTTCCCATTCGATCTCCGTCGGCAGGCGACGTCCCGCCCATCGGCAATAGGCCTCCGCTTCGTACCAATTCACATGAATCACCGGCCGATGTGGCTCCAGGGGCACCCACCGATCGAAATGGCGCCGCCACCATCGCCCCGGAGCCTCACGATGCCAGTAGACGGGATGCTCCGCGCCGACGCGTTCGCGCCACTGCCATCCCTGCTCGCTCCAGAACTCGCGCCGACGATATCCCCCATCGTCCACGAAGGCGGCGAACTCCGCCTGCGTGACCGGCGCGCGCGCGATAGCGAACGGACGCACTTCGACCGGATGCGCCCACTTCTCGTTGTCGAAGACGAAGGGCTCATCGGGCGTCGCTCCGAGCCAGAATGTTCCTCCGGGAATCTCGACATCTCCCGGAAGCGGCCCTCCCTCGGAAGAGTCTTCTTCCCGAGCCAAAGAGAGCTTCGGCGGAGGATAGCCGAGCGTCTGCCGCGTGTAGGTGAACGCCTCCGTATGCATGTCCTCGTGAAAGACCGAGAGACACACGAAATACGCCAGCTCCGGCGTCAGCTCCGAGCGCTCCAGCACGTCGAGCACGCGATCGCGCACCTGGCCCATGTAGGCGAGCGTCTCCTGGCGCGAGGGCAGCGGCAATCGCCATCGCTCGTCGTGCGGGATGGCGATCGAGTCCCAGAGCGCATCGGCATCGGCGCGAATCGGCTTCTGCCCAAGGGCATGCCGCAGCACCCACTTCTCCTGAAACCAGGCCACGTGCCCGATCTCCCATAGTAGCGGATTGACAATGGGCAGCACGGGGCCGATAAGCTGCTCGTCCGTCAGATCTGCGACAAGCTCCAGCGTCCGCTCGCGGGCATCCCGAACCCACTCGCTCAAGATGCGCGCGGTGAAAAACGATATGTCCACGCGTCCCATCTGCCTCCACCTCGCCCTGGTGTGTTCTTGCAGCAGCTTAGGCCGATCCGGATCGGTTTGTCAATCGCTGGCCACAAGAGCGGGGCCGGGATTGACGCCCCTTCGGATGTCCGCTACGCTCAAGCCCGTATGCTTCTGGGACGCGTCATCGGCACGGTCGTCGCCACGCAGAAGAACGAGCGATACCGCGGCGCGCGCATCCTGCTGGTCCAGCCGATTCAGCCGGATGGGAGCGATCACGGCCTCCCCCTCCTCGCTCTGGATGCCGTGGATGCCGGCGTCGGAGACACCGTGCTCCTCGTTCAGGAGGGATGGGCTGCCTCGACGGCGGCCACGGGAGAGCCGGGAGCCGCCATTGACGCGACGATCATCGGCGTCGTGGACAGAATCGAACTACTCGAGGAGCGTTCCTGAACGGACCGACAGCTCGCGCCCCCCGCGACAGAGTGTGGTCGTACGACCACAGAAGCTGTGGCACACGCGCCACAATCGAAGATGACCGCTCTTCTCCCGGCGCCCGGACGCTCGGAGGATCAAAGACTTGGAAGGCGCCGAAGGCCTCGCGCGCGTGGCACAGGATTTGCTCTCCCCCTAAATCTATGCGCTCGCGGCAAACGACGCTCGCGCGCCCGGTGGAAATCGAGGGGATCGGACTTCACACGGGAGTGCACGCACGCGTGCGTCTCCGCCCGGCTCCGGCCTATACGGGATTCCTTTTCCGCCGCACCGATCTGGAAGGCTTTGAAATCCCCGCCTCTCCCGAATATGTGGCCCATGTCAGCTACGCGACGGCCCTTGTGCGCGCGGGCGTCATGATCATGACGGTTGAGCATCTGCTGGCTGCCCTTTATGCCTGCGACGTAGATAACGCCCTGATCGAACTGGACGCTCCGGAAGTTCCGATCCTCGACGGGAGCGCGGCGCCCTTTGTCCAGATGATCGCCCGCGCCGGACGCGCGCTTCTGGATGCCCCGCGACACTACGTGCGCGTTCGAAAATGTCTGCGCGTGGGCGATGCGGAGAAACACATCACTCTCTCGCCGGACTGGACTCTGCGCGTGAGCTGCACGATCGAATTCGCTCATCCCTTCGTCGGGCGACAGCATCAGGAGGTGATCCTCACCGAAGAGGTGTTCGCTCAGGAGCTGGCTCCGGCGCGCACGTTTGGATTTCTGGAAGATGTGGAGATGTTACGCCGCCGGGGATTGATTCGCGGGGGCTCGCTCCAGAACGCCATCGTTTTGGATCACACGAGAATTCTCAACCCGGAAGGCCTTCGGTTCCCCGACGAATTCGTCCGCCACAAGATCGTGGATCTGCTGGGAGACCTCGCCTTGCTCGGACATCCCCTGCTGGCTCGCGTGGAGGCGTGGCGGCCCGGTCACGCTCTGAACAACGCGGCCGTCGCGGCTCTGCTGCGCGATCCCGAAGCCTGGGAGTTGACCGAAGTCATCCCCGCCTGCTGGCCAGGGGACCGGGAACTCCCTCCGGCGTGAACAGTCCGGGAAGCCGCTTCACCTTTTCTCCGAAGGGTTATCCCACGAAGCTACTGGAGATCCCCCAGAAGCGAACGAACAGTCTGAAGCAACTCCTCAACCCGATAAGGCTTCTGCAGGAATCGCACGCCCGGATGAAGCCGAAGGCGCGACCCCAAATCCTGCAGATGGTAGCCGCTGCACAGGATGACCTTGATCTCCGGATTCATCCGGACCAGTTCCTCGTAGCAGGTGAGGCCGCTCATCCGCGGCATGGTCACATCGAGGATGACCAACGCGATCTCTCCCGACCGCTCGCGATACCGCTGCAGGGCTTCGACCCCATCTGAAGCGACCAGGACATCGTATCCTTCACGCTTGAGAATCAGAGTCGCGATCCGTTGCACCGCCGGCTCATCATCCACAAGCAGAATCGTCGCCCGGGCAGAGTTCTCTGAAGCGCGCACTGCTGGCTCCTCCGAAGAGGCAGGAAGATAAAGGGTGAAGGTCGTTCCCCGACCCTGTTGGCTCCGGACGTCCACCGTCCCTCCGAGATTCCTCACGATCCCATAGACCACGGCCAGGCCCAATCCCGTCCCTCTCCCCACCTCTTTGGTCGTGAAGAAGGGATCGAAGATCCGGGCCAGGTGATCCGGCGGAATCCCCACGCCCGTATCGGAGACTTCCACGACCACATACTCTCCGGCAGGGATCTCTCCCGCCCGCACATACGGATGATCAGAAGCCAGCGTCACTTTCCCCGTGCGAATCGTCAGCTCGCCCCCTTCCGGCATCGCGTCGCGGGCATTGACGCAGAGGTTCATGAGCGCGTGCTCCAGCCGCGCCGGATCGGCGCGAACCGGAGTGAGATCGGGGGCTTGCTCCAACCGAATGCGAATACTGGCATCGAAGGAGCCTCGAAGAAATTGGACGAGTTTTTCCACCACCGTGTTCGCATTGACGGGAACCGGAGGCGTTGCCGGAGGACGACTGAAGAGCAGAAGCTGCGATGTCAGCTCAGCCGCGCGGCGCGCCGCCTCCTCAATGACCTCCAGCGGCGGACGCGCCGGATCATCCGGCCTGCTCTGAGCCAGAAGAAGCGACGTGTAGCCGAGGATCACCGTGAGGAGATTGTTGAAATTGTGCGCGATTCCCCCGGCCAGCGTGCCGATGCTCTCCAGGCGCTGCGCCCGCAGAAGCTGCTGCTGCAGATGATATCGCTCCGTGATGTCAATGAGCAGCCCTTCGTAGTAGAGCACCTTCCCTTCGGCATCGGTCACCGCGCGGGCATATTCCTGGACGAAGACGCGCCCCCCATCCTTGCGGCGCAATTCGAATTCCGCCCCGCTCAGTTGCCCAGTGCGATGCAAGATCTCCATATTCCGACGGCGTTCGGAAACATCCACATAGAGATCGCGTTCGATGTCCACCGCAAGCAGCTCTTCCACAGAATCGTATCCGAGCATGCGCGCCAGCGCCGGATTTGCCGTGAGAATCCGCCCCTCGGGAGTACTCTGGTAAATCCCCACGACAGCGTTCTCGAAGATGCTGCGATAGCGCTCCTCCAACTGCTGGACCTGTTGGTATAACTCGGCATGTCGCAGCGCCAGCCCCACCTGATGGCTCACCGCACGAACCAGCTCGATCTCCTCCACGCTCCAGGCGCGCGCGCGACGGGTCATCGTGAACCAGAGGACAGCGTGCAAGCGCTCCCCGTGAAAGATCGGAGCGTAGAGGATAGAACGCACCCCCATAGAGCGATAGTGAGCGAGCACCGGCTGAGCCAGAGGATGCGTCTCCACATCGGCGATCGGCAGAACACCCATCTGCCACACGACTTCAATAAGATGAGCATAGTCCGAGAGCCGATAGGGGCGATAGGCCGAACCGACGTCCGGCTTACGGAATTCATGAATGGGCTCGACTAGATCCTTCTCCTCCCAAATGCGCGCGAAAAGAGCGCGATCCACATCCAGAAACGTCGCCAGTTCCTCCAAAGCATACTCGGCGATCCTGCGAGCATCCAGCGATTCATACATCCGCGCGATGAGGCGACGCAAAAGAGCCTCCCGCACAGCCGCCCGACGCACCTGCGCGTACACTTCCTCCAGATGGGATGCGCTCACCAAAAGTGTCCGCTCCAGTGGAGGCGGAAACCGCGTGCTCATCCCCCATTCCCCCTTTCCTCAAAAGGCGCGGTAAAGCCTAACAGAAGCCTCACATGGAGTCAATGCGGAATCTTACGTTTCTGAAGCGGACGTCAAGTTTTCGTTCCCCCTCTCTGCGCTCGAGGAGTGTCCCCTTTGACTTCCCCCCGGCGATCGGGTATGGTTGTGTGCTTTCTGCGACGAGCCCACAGGGGGGAGCTGATGTTCGGAGAACTCTTTCGGCGAAAGACGGTGGATTCCATTCTCCGCGAGAGCGAGAGGCCCGAATACCGGCTCAAAAGGGCTCTCACGGCGGTGGATCTGGTGGCGCTCGGCATTGGGGCGATCATCGGCGCGGGCATCTTCGCGCTGACGGGCACGGCCGCCGCCGGAACGGTGGATCCCGTGACGGGAGAGGTCCTCCGTCCGGGAGCCGGTCCCGGATTGATCCTCTCGTTCGTGCTGACGGCTCTGGCGTGCGGATTCTGCGCTCTCTGTTATGCCGAATTCGCCTCGCTCATCCCGATTTCGGGGAGCGCTTACACCTATGCCTATGCGACGCTCGGCGAGCTTCTGGCCTGGATCATCGGCTGGGATTTGATTCTGGAATACGCCGTCGGCAATATCGCCGTCGCTGTGAGCTGGTCGGGATATTTCCTGGAGCTTCTTCGCGGGCTCGGCCTGGAGATCTCTCCCGAGTGGCGCTGGCTCACGGTGAGCTACAATGTGGGCGTCCACACGCCGGAGATCGTCGCGCATGCGCCGCGCCTTTTCGGCATCCCGGTGATCTTCAACCTGCCGGCCTTCGGGATCGTCGCTGTGCTCACCGTCCTTCTGGTCATCGGCGTCAAAGAGAGCGCGCGCTTCAACGCGTTCATGGTCGCCGTGAAGCTGCTCGTGCTGCTCTTCTTCATCGGAGTCGGCTTCTTCTATGTGAAGCCGGAGAATTGGCATCCCTTCGCCCCCAACGGCTGGAAGGGGATCATGACGGGAGCGGCACTGGTCTTTTTCGCCTACATCGGGTTTGATGCCATCTCCACGACGGCCGAGGAGACGCGGAATCCCCAACGCGATCTCCCTCTGGGAATGATCGGCTCGCTGCTTGTGTGCACGATCCTCTACGTGATCACAGCAGCCGTTCTCACAGGGCTGGTTCCGTACTCGGAGCTGAATGTTCCGGAGCCGCTGGCTCTGGCGCTGCGCATTCTGAATCTGGACTGGGCGGCCGGTATTGTCGCCTTCGGGGCCGTCGTCGCGACCACGTCGGTTCTGCTCGTCTTTCAGATGGGGCAGCCGCGCATCTTCTTCTCCATGTCCCGCGATGGGCTTCTGCCCGAGAGATTCGCTCGCGTTCATCCGCGCTTCAAGACTCCGTATGTGACGACGATTCTGACGGGCGTGGTGGTCGCCCTGTCGGCCGCCTTCCTGGACATCGGCGAGGCTGCGGAACTGACGAACATCGGGACGCTTTTTGCTTTCATTCTGGTCTGCGCGGGCGTGCTCGTGCTCCGCTATACGGATCCCGAGCGGCCCCGCCCCTTCCGCACTCCTTTGGTCCCTTGGGTCCCGATTCTGGGCATCGCCAGTTGCCTCTATCTGATGCTCAGCCTGCCGCGCCTCACCTGGATTCGGTTCGGGGTATGGCTGGCCGCAGGATTGCTCATCTACGTCTTCTACGGGGTCACGCACAGCCGCTGGATCCGTCAGGATATCCCCCGACGCCTTCTTCAGATCGCCGGTCTGGGAACCTCCTTGCTCGTCCTCTCGCTGGTTGGCCTGGCCGCAAGCCATCACTACGCAGAAGTGATGGCGAAGGCTTCGTCTCGCGCTCTGACCGAACAGCTCACCCATGCCGCACACATGTACCGTCTTCTGCACTATGGGAGCTTTGGCGGCCTGGGCGTCGGTTTCCTGCTGCTTCTTCTGGGCCTTGGACTGGGCCGGAAACGCCCGAGGTGATCCGACGGAAGTCTCTCGCGCGGCCTCACGCCGCGCTGCGGGAAGCGGTCTTCTGAGGATAAGGGCAGAGCGTCGCCAGAATGCATGTGTCGCAGAGCGGGCGGCGGGCTCGGCACGTCTCCCGACCATGAGCGATCAACCGATGGCTGAAGGCGATCCACTCCCGGGGAGGAATGAGGGCCATCAGATCCCGCTCGACCTTGTCCCGATTCGTCTCTCGGGTCAATCCCAGCCGCCCGGCGACGCGCAGAACGTGCGTGTCCACGACAATGCCCGAGGGGATACCGAAGGCGTTCTGCAAGACGACGTTGGCCGTCTTCCGCGCCACGCCCGGAAGCGTGAGCAACTCGTCCATGGTTCGGGGAACCTCCCCGTCGAAGTCTTCGATGATCTTCCGACATGCGGCCTTGATCGCCCGCGCCTTATTCCGATAATATCCCGTCGGCCGGATCGCCTTCTCCAACTCTCGCAGAGGAGCCCGGGCATAGTCCTGCGCCGTACGATACTTCCGAAACAGCTCAGCCGTGACCTGATTCACGCGCTCATCGGTGCATTGGGCCGAGAGAATCGTCGCGATCAAAAGCTCCAGCGGATTGCTGAAATTCAAGGCCGTGCCGACCACCGGATATTTCCGCCGAAGCCGCACGAGGATCTCCCGAATGCGCGCGCGCTCCTCAGATGACAGCCGGTGCCTCTCCGGGGAAATCTCTGCTTTCACCCGCGTGGTCTGCTTTTTCATCCGGACGCGTCCCCACAGCGCTTGAAACTGGCGCGAAACGCTTGTGCAAAGCCTTAGAATAGTTTCGCCCGCCGCTTTGTGTCAAGATGCCCCTGTGCTATAATGAGTCGTAACCTTATGGAAGGAGAGACCATCGCTCAAGGCGAGTCGAAAATAGGAACAGGGTTGGACGTCCTTCCTCACCGTTCCCCTTTTGGTTTATCACAGCGAGATCTTCATGGGAGGGTGCTGTTGTGAACCCGGAATTAGAGAAACTGATCGCCTTGCAAGAACTCGACATGAAGATCCGAGACCTGGAAGAGGAGATCGCGACAGCCCCACAGAAGAGGGCGGAACTGGAACGGCAGTTCCGCGAATTCGCGGCGGAATATTTGGAGAAGCAGGAGCGTTTGGAGGCCTCTCGACGCCAGCACCGACAATTGGAGATGGATTTGCAGGACGCTCAACTGCGACTGGAGAAGTATAAGAGCGACCTCATGCGCGTTCGGAATCAGACGGAATACGCCGCGGCGCTGCGGGAGATTGATATGGCCAAGAAACTCATCGGCGCTCTGGAGACGCAGATCCTGGAGCTGCTGGAGACGATCGAAGGACTGGAGCGAGAGATTCGGGAGCGGACCCCGGAGATCGAAGCGCGGCGTCAACACTTCGATGTTCTGCTGGCCGAATGCGCGACAGCCGTCGAACGCCTGACGGAAGAATTGAACCGCGTTCGACAGCAGCGCGAAGAGCTGGCGCAGACGATTCGTCCGGACCTGCTCGCTCGCTACACGCGCCTGATGGAACTGCGCGATGGGATCGCGCTGGCGGAAGTGCGCGATGGCTCATGCACGGCCTGCCATATGACGATTCGGCCGCAGGTTTACGCCGATGTCCGCAAAGGCCAGGAGATTCTCACCTGCGACAACTGTAGCCGAATCCTTTTCTATCGAGCGACTTCGGCGGAAGTCTCCGAATCGGCCGCGTGAGTGCGCATCCGTCGAGGCTCGGGTCTCTGCGCGATAGGGTGGGGCTGAAGAACGTCGTCTGAAGGTCTCGGCCGGAGGTTTCTGCCCATGAGAAGACAAGTCCCTTTTCGCCGGATCCTCCTCATGGTCCTCGATAGCGTCGGGATCGGGGAGATGCCCGATGCAGATCGGTATGGCGATCAGGGGAGCGACACGCTCGGGCACCTGTTCGCCTATCGCCCGCTGCGCGTCCCGAACCTGCGTCGCTACGGGATCGCCAACATCAAACCCATGGCTCTTCCTCCGGTCGAAACTCCGGAAGGAGCTTTCGGTCGCGCGGCCATCGCCTCGGCGGGCAAGGACACGACGACCGGCCACTGGGAGATCGCCGGGATCATCACCGACGTCCCCTTCCCCACATATCCGAAAGGCTTTCCTCCGGAGATCATCGAAGCCTTCGAACGGGAGATCGGACGGAAAGTGCTGGGCAATCGTCCCGCCTCCGGAACGGAGATCATCAAAGAACTGGGACCCGAGCACATGCGCACGGGATACCCCATCGTGTACACGTCGGCCGACAGCGTCTTTCAAATCGCCGCTCATGAAGAGGTCATCCCCCCCCAGGAGCTTTACCGGATGTGCGAGATCGCGCGCCGATTGCTGCAGGGCCCCCATCGCGTCGGGCGCGTCATCGCGCGTCCCTTCGTCGGCACGCCCGGGAATTTCCGACGCACCGAAGGGCGGCGGGACTACGCGGTCGCCCCTCCGGCACCCACACTGCTGGATCGGCTCAAGGATTCCGGCTGGGAGACCGTCGCCGTCGGGAAGACCGGCTCCATCTTCGCGCATCGTGGATTCACGCGCGAACGTCCCGCGGGCAACAACCGAGCTTCGATCGAGCAGACGCTCGCGGCTCTGGAAGAGACCGAACAGGGCCTGATCTTCGTGAACCTCGTGGACTTCGATATGCTCTACGGCCATCGCAATGACGTCGAGGGCTACGCCCGAGCGCTCGAAGAGTTCGACGCCCGATTACCGGAAATCGAAGCGCGCCTCCGCCCGGACGATGCGCTCATCCTCACAGCGGATCACGGATGCGATCCGACGACTCCCTCGACGGACCATTCGCGAGAGTACGTCCCCATTCTCGTCTATGGCCCTCGTGTGCGCCCTGGGGTGAACCTCGGCGTGCGCCGCTCGCTCGCCGATATTGGACAGACGATCGCCGAGAACTTCGGAGTGCACCTGCCGGTGGGCGAGAGCTTTCTCGGGGAGATTCTCACCTGAGGGAAGGCCCGAGGATACACTGATCCCCCTCGCGCGATCCGCTTCAACCCTCCACATCGTGCGCAGAAGGAGGATCGGGAGCCGATACATTCTTCAGCACCGCGATGAAGGGCAGGTTACGATAGCGCTGCGCGTAGTCCAGGCCGAATCCGACGACAAAAGCATCCGGAATATCGAAGCCCTTATACGCAATGGGGACCTCGACAAGGCGCCGCGACGGTTTGTTCAGAAGCGTGACGATACGCAACGACTTCACCCCCCGGGAGAGGAAATTGTTCATGAGGTAGCTCAGCGTCAATCCCGTATCCAGGATGTCCTCGACAAGCAGCACATCGCGCCCGGCCAGGCTCTCATCCAGGTCCTTGATGATGCGCACTTCGCCCGAAGTCCTCGTCGCATCCCCGTAACTGGAGACGGCGATGAAATCCAGGGTCACGGGCAGATCAATATGGCGCATGAGTTCAGCCAGGAACACGACCGCCCCCTTGAGCACGCAGACCAGATGCGGCACTTTCCCCGCATAATCGCGCGTGATCTCGGCGCCCAGCTCGGCGATCCGACGCTTCAGCGTCTCGGCATCAATGAGGATTTCGAGATCCGGACTGTGAAACTCCGAAAAAACGCCTTCTTCCCTCGAAGACATACTCTTCTCTCCCCTGGCGAGAGAGGCGAAATAATAGAGGCTCATTCCCTCGCCGTCAATCTCAGCGACACGTTCTTCCCGAGTTCACCGGGGGGTATGCCGCCCGGATCGGCGCCCCGGCGGCCGACGCGGCTTCTCCTCTGGTTCTCTTGCAGAAGGGCGCTGCTCCTTCAGCTTGAAAAAGCCGCCGGCGACATCGTATACTCCGTGTCGGAGGGTTGGCCGAACAGGCAAGGCACCGGTCTTGAAAACCGGCGGGAATCAAAAGCCCGTGTGGGTTCGAGTCCCACACCCTCCGCCATATCACCCCGAGGAGGACCTCACTCCACAACCAGCCGCGTCGTCAAGGGAATGGGATTGACGATGCAATAAACTCCCGGGCAGCGCTCGCGCGCCAGACGTTCGATCTGTTCCAGCTTCTCAGGGGGCGCATCGGCCGAGACGGTGACCGTGATCTCCACCCCCTCGACGATCGGATTCTCCGAGAGCCCGAGCGCTCGGCTGAGGTCCAGGCGGTTCTCGGCGGCGACGACGAGCTTCTTGAGGACGATGCCCTCCATGGCGGCCAGCGTGGCAAACGTCCCGGCGAAACAGGACGCCATGCCGTAGAGGCAATATTGAATGGGATCGGGCTTCCGTCCTCCACCGCCCATAAACGGCGCGCCATCGGCCTCGACCAGATCAGCGCCTTCCGGATATTCCAAGCGCGCGCGAAATTGGGGCTGCCCCTCTTCGAGCACCCACTCCCCCTCGACGCGCTTCCTCTTTTTGGCCACGGCGGGATCACGTTGTACGTCCGAAGCGAAGGCCAGAACGGCTTCCGTGTTGACGTTATTGCGGCTCATCGTTTCCTCCCCTTATCCTGACATCTCCGAATTCTCTCCGTTCGAAGAGAGAGCGGATAAGACCTCTTCCACGAAAATCGGCTCCGGACGTGCCCCCTCGATTCGCACTGTCTCATTGACGACGGTGAGCGGGACCCCCATGACCTGATATTTCGCGATGAGATCGGGGAACTCAGAGACCTCAACCATATCCGCGCGAATCCACGGACTCTCGATCGCCATCCGATGAGCCAGCCGCACCGCGGCCGGACAATAGGGTCAGGTCGGCGTGACCAGAACCTGAATGTGCAGCGGAGCGGTCACCTGACGCAACCTCTCCCGCGTCTCGGGTGAAAGTCCCGAATCCCCCTGCGAGACCGCGAGGATCGCATCCACCAGACTGGCGAACTCGTAACCCGAAGGAACCCCGTAAAACCGAATCCCATAATCCTGTTCCCCCAGGACCACCGTCGCCGGAACCTTGTCCACGCCGAACGCCGCGACCTGCTCGCGATCCAGTTGGAAGTTATAGACGTCCAGCCGAATCTTCTCCGACAACTCCGCCGTCTCGCGCAGGAGCTGTTCGGTCTCCCAGCACGTGGGGCATTCTAATTCCTGAGTGAAGAAGACGAGCCGCACAGGATGGACCAGATCAGCCCATCTCCGGTGCAGTTCCTGACGCGTGCGTTCATCCAAGAAAGCCATGATCTCCTCCTTCACGCTCCTAATTCCAGGCGGGTCCGAATGACCCGCATCAATTGTTCCCTCCCCAACAGACCGAGAATCCGTCCGTTGTGAACAACGGGGACCTGATTGACCTGATAATCATCCATCAAGGCCAGAACCTCGACCAGCTCCATCTCGGGCGGGACGGCGTGCAAGGCCGCCTCGGGAATGGCGATCGCCTCAAGGGGGGTCACTTCCCACTCCGAGCGCGGGACTTGCCGAACCTGATGCAGCGTGACCAATCCGACCACGCGATCCCCATCGGTGACGACCGCACACCGCCTTCCCGTTCGGAGAAGATGGTCCTCCACCAGCTCGGCCACGCTCATACTTCGCGGCAAGAGCAGGCATTCGGTCGTCATCGCATCCACCGCTCGGACTCCCCGCAACAGGCGCCGCACATCCAGATGAGCGACGGCCGCCTGCGCCGCGCTCAGGAGGAACCACCCGATGAATCCCATCCACAACCCGCTCACGAAATCCCTTGAGAACGCGATCCACACGCCCCCCAGGATGAAGAGATAGGCGATCCCCTGCCCGGCCGCCGAAGCCCACCGCGTCCCTTGCTCGTAGCTCCCTGTGAGCTTCCACAAAAACGCCCGAAGGATACGCCCCCCATCCAGAGGGAATCCGGGAATCAGATTGAACACGGCCAGCAGGAAATTGATCTGCCCCAACCAGCGCCCCAGGGCATAAAACGGCTCGCTGGCCGATCTCATCCCTTGAGAGAACCCGTAGAAGATCCCGGCCAGAAGCAGGCTCACCACAGGCCCCGCCACAGCGATCTCGAACTCATCCCGGGGACGGCTCGGCTCGCGTTCGATCTGCGCCACACCGCCAAAGACAAAGAGCGTGATCGCTCGTACCCGTATCCCTTTCCGAAGCGCGACGACACTGTGCCCAAGCTCATGAAGCAGGACCGAGAGAAAGAGCAAAAGGCTGGTCAGCAGGCCCAGGCCATACGAAACCCCTCTTGTCCAGTCCGGATACTCCCGGGCGAACTGCGCCACCAAAGAGAGCGTCACTAGCACAAAGACGATGAACCACGAATAATGCAGCCCGATGGGAATACCGAAGATACGCCCCAAACGAAGAGTATGAGCGAACATGAAATCCTCCGATCGGGAGCCTCTCGCACACCGGCCAGCCCGCGCTCCAGGCCGGGCGCCTAGTCCCGCTGGTCCAGAGGGACATAGTCCCTGGGTGGAGGTCCGATGTAGATTTGTCGGGGTCGGGCGATTTTCTGTTCGGGGTCCTG
>CAZTMT010000004.1:0-225492 GCA_964615335.1 uncultured Clostridia bacterium | reverse complement strand
TATCGTCCCCACATTCACATGCGGCTTCGTCCGCTCAAACCGCTCCTTGGCCATAAAAATCTCCTCACATGAGTGATCTCTTTCTGGAGCCCACGACCGGACTTGAACCGGTGACCCCGTCCTTACCAAGGACGTGCGCTGCCAACTGCGCCACGTGGGCCCCGATAATCATACTCGGTCTGACCAAAAAGAAAAAGTCATCTGGAGCGGGCGACGGGACTCGAACCCGCAACACCGAGCTTGGAAGGCTCGTGCGCTACCGTTTGCGCCACGCCCGCTCGACGCTCCTCGACAGAAGACCTGGTGCAGGGGGAAGGATTCGAACCTCCGAAGGGCCCGAAGCCCGCCGGGTTTACAGCCCGGTGCATTTGGCCGCTCTGCCACCCCTGCACCGCATGGGCCCCCCCGCGATCTCCCGGGGACCTCAACTCATCGCCTCTCTCAAAGACCCAAAGACCCTGGAGCCGGTGGCGGGATTCGAACCCACGACCTGCTGATTACAAGTCAGCCGCTCTGCCATCTGAGCTACACCGGCTCGCGCACAACGGACTCCCCATTTCGTCCCAGACAAAACCTAAATAATAGCAAAAATCTCGGCTTGCGCAAGTCGTCCTTGGGCCTTTTGCGAGAAATTCGCCCTTGGTCCCGCTACAGGCTTCAATTGGGGTATGCTATGATAAAGGGGCGCATGGGTGAACTTCGGGGAGGAGTGACACTTTGAGGAAAGGAGGAATGAGGAATGAGAAGACAGACGACGCTTTCGATCCTGATCGGAGGGACGATCCTTGCGCACGCTCTCATGATCTGGGCGGGGAGCCCGAGCTGGGGTTCTCCGTGGATAGGGACCTCACAAGAAGAAGCGCAACAGCAAGCGACGTCCGTCACGCGGCGCTACTCGAACGTCAAATGGAGCGCCGAACGGAACACGCTGGTCGGAGCGAACATCATCGTGACGCGCCAGGGAGATCGGGTGAGCGGCACCTATGTCCTTTTTGACGGAAGCGACCAGGGGACGTCCTATCGCCTCACAGGAACGGCTCGCGGCGAGCATATTCAATTCACTGTTCGAGCCTCCGGGATGACCCTTCGCTTCTCCGGGCGCATGACGGAGGAGGAGCTGGTGGGAAAGATGACCCTCACGCGCCCGGATGGAACGCGCGAGGAGCGCGAATTCAAAGCCCGAAGGCTCTGGCGGTAACTTCCTGGGCGCGACCTGAGGAGCCGGCGACGATGACACACGCGCAGGCCCCTTCATCGCTGGAACTGGTCTACTCGATCCTCTGCGACGATGTGCGCCTGGAGGTGGGGAATAAGCTGACGCTCGTCGGGGTCTTCTCGGCCATATGGCTGCCTCATCTCCCGGCCACCCTTTTGAAATTCGCCGTCGTTCACCACTGGCGGGGCGAAGGAGAGTACCTCTCGGAAGTCCGCATCCTCTCCCCGGATCGCAAGCAGGCGATCGCGGCTTCGCATCCGGCGAGCTTCACGATCCCGCCGGGAGGACACGCGGATAACGTGACGATCTTCGCCAATGTGACCTTTCCCTGGGCGGGCACCTACATTGTGCAGACGCTGGTCAACTCGACGCTCTTTCACGAGCATCCTCTGCCTGTCGGTCTTCTCGCGAAGCCGGAGAGGATGCCCTCTCCCCCCTCGATGGACCACGTCCACTGAAGGGGACCCTTGGCGACTTTTTGGAACCAGGAGACCGGACGCATCGTGACAGCAGAGGCGAGCGGCGACATGGAGCAGGCCATCGCGCACATGGGAGTGACAGCGCCCGAGGACCAGGTGGGAGCCGATGTGACGCCCCTGGCGCTGCCGAGGGAATATGCGCAGTGGAGCGATCACGATCTCATGGAGGCCGTGCGGGAGGGGGATGAACGGGCCTTCGATGAGCTGGTCCGGCGGTATCAATCGCCCATGACCGGTTACCTCTATCGCATGCTCAACGACTACGAGGTCGCACTGGATTTGGCGCAGGAGACCTTCGTCCGGCTCTATCGAAACGCGCATCGGTACCGAGCCGACCACAACTTCTCGACCTATCTCTACAAGATCGCGACCAATCTGGCCATCAGCGAATTGCGCCGGAGGAAACGCTGGAACGTGATCTCGCTGGCTTCCCTTCTGGGGACCTCCGATGGGGAAGACAAGAGAACCTTCGATCTGCCCGATGCGCGCCCTCTGCCGGAGGCCTGGCTCCTGCGCGAGGAGAAGCGGCAGATCGTCGCGCGCGCGGTGGCCTCGCTTCCGGAGAAGTATCGAACGGCCCTGATTCTCCGGGATATTCAGGGCCTGGACTACGAACAGATCGCCGAGATCCTGCGCCTGCCTTTGGGCACGGTGAAGTCTCGTATTAACCGGGCGCGGAATTTTCTCCGAGAGAAACTCCGCGTGTATCTCTCGGATTCCGCATGAAGGAGGAAGATGATGATCTGCGCGCACGTTCGACAAGAGCTGGAGCCGGACCGCCCCGTCTCGGAGAGGGCGCGCGCGCACCTTTCTGAATGCGCCGCCTGTCACGCCTACTTTGAGGAGGTGCGGCGCCTCCGATCGGTGCTGGCTGAGCTGGCTGATGTCCCTGTCCCTGACGACTTCGGACATCGGCTCCGCGCGCGAATGCACGCTCAGCCCCTGCGTCCGGCGCGTCCTCTGGTGCCGTGGCCGCGCGCACTCGCCTGGACTGCTCTGGGAGGGATCGCGCTCGCTCTTCTTTTCGTGCTCTTTCCCAAGCGAGAAGGGCAAGCCCCTCACCAGGCGGTTCTCCCACCCATTCCCGCGCCCCGTTCTCCGAACCCTCAAGATTCTGAGCCCAGCTCCGAGAGCCAATCCCCGGCTCCTTCGTCTCCGAGAGCGCCCGTGGCGCGCTCCCCAGAGAGCTTTGCGACGAAGTCCCTGGCGCTTGCGGGGAGGACGCGCGTCCCTTCCGCGTCTCTTCGTCCCTTTGAAGGACCAAGCCCGGCCAGGGTCTCCCATATGAGCCAGAGGTTATCGCTTCCTGAACAGAATGTGCCGAGCGAAGTCCTCCCTCAAGACGGCGTTATCTTGCTGCTGCGAAATGAAGAGACGCAGGAGGAGAGCGTTCTGGCCATTCCCCCGGTCGTCTTCGGCTCACGACCTCTTGTGCCGCGATCGGGAGGATCCCTTCCGGAGGGACGTCGAAGAATTCTATGAGCCTGAGAGAGCTGAGAGAGATCGCCTTGAAGCTTCGCGCGCGATGGGGCGCGCGGGCTCTTGTACGCTGGCGACACGGTGAGGCGGTCGCATGGCCGGGTGCGAAGCTCGCGGTCGTCTTGGTCCTTCTCTGCCGCTCCGCGCACGCACAAATGGCCGATGTCGAATCCTCCTGGAAAACTTTCTCGCCTTTTCAGGCCCAGGGCACCCCGGCGGCCTCGCGCTCGGAATCTTCGCCCCCGTGGCTGGTCACGGTCATCCATCGCATCAGCGTGCGCGATCTTCTGGAGAATGTGCGGCGACAGGGGATGCAAGCTTCCGTCCTGGATGGCCTGATACACTCCCAATATGTCACCAACGTCACCACAGGACTGGTCGTGGACGAGCGCGGTCGCATTCTGGTCCGCCTCATGAATCTGAGCCCCGAACAGCGGGAAGCGGATGTGAGAGTCGTGACCTCCGACGGACGCATCTTCCGCCCGACTCTTCTTGGATGCGATGAGGCTACGGGATATGCCGTACTGGAAGTCCCCTCTCTGGGCATTGCTCCTCCCGCCTTTGTTCGAGAGGGATTGCGGCAAGAGGCAGATACACCGGTGAGGATTCTGGCTCCGGTCCCCGAGATAGAACGTCTCCACGAAGCGCTGCGTGTGGATTCGACAGACACCCGCGATTCGGCTTCGGCTCCTCGCCCCGTGGGGAAAGGCACCTTCCCCTCCTGGCGCGAGCTTCTCCCAGTGAAGATCAAACTGGAGGCCGCACGCCTGAAGGCTCAAACGCCCGTGGAGGCTTCCGCGGATGTCCCGAGCGATCGCGCCCCCTCCTCCTCTCGATCCACATGGCTTGTGGAGCTTCCGGACGAGAGCTGGTCGGCCGATGGAGGGGTCGTCCTCAACGAGAGAGGCGAAGTTCTCGGAGTAGCTGAGGAGCAAGGGGCCCAGCAATATGTCATGCGTTCGATGGAGAATCTGCGTGCGCTTGTGGGGCAGTTGGTCGCACGGGCTCGGAGCAGCCGATCTGCCGTCCCGCAGGATGCCCCCCAGCCTCGCCCCTCCGGATGGATCGGAGTCCGCGTGGCGAATCTCCAGGAGCTCAAAGAGAGCGAACGCGCCGCGTTCCCTCCATCCGCTGTCGTCGTCATGGAGGTGATCCCCGGCAGTCCGGCCGAGCGCGCGGGAGTGCAGCCCGGTGACGCCCTTGTGCAGTATCGCGGCCAGCAAATCACTTCCGTCGAAATGCTCGCCCAGTTGATCGCCCAAACCCCCGTGGGGATTTCGGTCCCCGTCACGATCTGGCGAAAAGGAGACCTGCAGCATCTTCTCATCCCTATTGAGGAACGTCCTCGCTCCGTGAGCGCCGAGAATCCCACCTCGGTATCACGACCAAGCGCGCCCGCCGCGCCGGTCCCGCGATGGACTCCGACCCGATTGGGGCTCCGCCTGATGGATCTCACCGAGCAGCTCGCGGACTTTTTCGGCGTGCGCCTGGAAAGGGGCGTTCTCATCCTCGAGGTCATCCCCGGCGGACCGGCTGCTGCAGCGGGACTCCAGGCGGGAGACGTGCTCATCGGAATAGGATCTATCTCCATTCGGAACCGAGCCGATATGCTTCGCGCCCTGCGCGAGCTGACGGCCGACGTCATCCCTGTTCGCCTTGTACGCAACCGCGAGCGGCTTGTCGTGAACCTCCGCCTCCCCTCGAACTGAACGCTATGCGGGGACTTCTCCTGGGCGCGGCGCTCTTTTGGGGACTCGCTACAGGAGTGGACCCTCCCAGCAGCCCCCCTCTTTCTCATCAAGAGGACACGACGCGCGCATCCAGAGTCCGGGTGAATGTCACAGTCTTCGATCGCACAGGACAACCCCTGCTGGATTTGCGAGAGGAAGATTTCGCGATCTACGAGCTGGGGCGCGCGCAACGGATCGAGAGTTTCCTCTCGCCGCGCGCCCCTTTGCGCATTCTCATCCTCGTGGATGTGAGCCCGAGCGTCGCGCCGGGACTGCGGCCGGTCCTGGACGCTCTTGTGGAATTCGTTCTCACCTTAGGGCCACACGATGAAGTCTCGGTGATCTCCTTCGGTCCGAGCATCCGGCTCGAATCCGATTTCACGTTCAATGCGGATCGGCTGCGACAGGCCCTGCAAGGCCTGGAACCGGCGCGCGATCCCGCCGATGTGACCAAGCTCTACGATGCCGTCGCCATCGCCCTCGAACGCCTGCAGCGACAGCAAGACATGCGCACGGCGCTTCTGCTGGTGAGCGATGGACAGGACCGAGGCAGCACCGAAGCCCGACGGGATGAGACGCTGGCTCTGGCCCGGCGGAGCTTCGTCACCATCTATCCCATCTATGTCACGCCTCGTCCCTCGTCCCGAAACGACTACCTCGAATGGCTGGCCGCGACCACCGGAGGCGAAGTCTATCGGACCGAGGCCACACTGGACCGCAACCTGACCGAACTGGCCAAACAACTCCGCTTTCACTACGTTCTGGGCTATACCTCTTCCCTCCCCCCCGATCCGAAGCGGGCGCACGCGATCGAGGTGCGCGTCTCTCGCCCCGAGGTCACTCTCCACGCGACGCAACGCTACCGGCCATTTGTGAGAAAGTGACGCGACGGTGCGGTCGCCGCCTCCGAACCCGTCCGATCCGGGGCGAACTCCACGCGAAGGATTCCGGACGTCGGGAGAGTTTGTCCTTTCCGCCGATCGGTCACAAATCCATTCAGATAAAGCGCGTTCTCCCGAAGCGTCAGATC
Organism: uncultured Clostridia bacterium; assembly: GCA_964615335.1. Taxonomy (GTDB): domain Bacteria; phylum Acidobacteriota; class Blastocatellia; order HR10; family HR10; genus HR10. The sequence continues at coordinate 219,558 of CAZTMT010000004.1, read as the reverse complement.
CCCCGCCGAAGAGTAAGGGAGCGCCAGATACATGAGTCCATTCACCGTTCCCCCTCCCGGCTGCGTCTCTCGCGCGGAACCTTTCAACCGAAGCGTGCTCAGGATCTCATCCTGAAGCGCTTCGATGACGTTACTCCCGAATCCATCCACGGGCTCGAACGTGTACCCCCCTCGATCTCCCAAACGACGATAGCGCACAAGAGCAATGCGGGCCGGATCGCGGCTCCGATTCACAGCCAGAAGGAACACCGTCCCCCCTTGACGATAGAACTTCACGGCATTGAGCCCTCGCGCGAAGACCTCCGGCTGGAGGATGAAGGAAGCTGTAGGAAGCTCGACGTGCTCGCTCGCCAGAATCTGGCGTCCTGCGCTCTGCCCGTCGTAGCGATGCAGCCAATTTCCCCCTTCCGCGCGAACCGAACTGACCCAGATGTCGCCTTTCTCATCGAAGGCGACATCTCGAATCGAATCGGACTCGAAAGCCGGCATCGGCCCCTCCCCATCCGGATCCGCGCTGCTTTCAAACCGCAAGCTCCAGGGGCCGGAGGGTCCGCCCGCGCTCTCCCAGACTTCGATGTGGTTCCCCATAGCCAGGGCGACGGTGAGGCGATCCCGATTATGAGGATCCGAGCGCACGGCCAGAGCGTGACCGCGACCTCCCAGACCCGAAGCATTATCCGCCTGAAAAGCCAGCGTGATCCCCCGCGCGACAGCAGCCCGAGCGACATCCCCTCCGTTCTCGGCTCCCCCCACCGATCCTCCATCGAAATACCAGACGCGCGGAGTCGCTCCCGTTCCATCGAGGACCCATACCTTGTCGAGCACAGGATCGCAGGTGATCCCCTGAACGAAAGAGAAGTTCGCTGGCTGCCCTCCGGAGACGATCAATCCCGTATCCACGTACACGAGCGGAAGATCGGGATCGGTCTTCGGATTGAAATCGCCATCATTTTTGGCCACGAGCTTGATGGCCGCCAGGCCGATGACTCCTCCCGGACGACCATCTCCAGTCGAAGTCGCTCCTCGCGCGATGTAGACGATCGTCGGATCGCCAGGCCGCACGGCGATGCCGCGCTCCAGGCCCGTCGTCCCTCCCAGGTCTCCCGTCGTCGCGTTATTTCGCGTGATGCTCCCCGTGTTGTCGTTGCCCGCATCCAGGACAGTGTAGACCTCGATCGTCCGAAATGCAGGGAGGGGCATCTGAGAGGCCTCCTCCACGACTCGGGGGAAAGACGCCAGCACAATCAGGAAGAAAACCTGTTGGGGTTGCGCTTTCATCTCGCCCTCCAGAGACTTTTTTTCGGCTGTGAAAAATAGACAGTTTGTGAAGCCGTGTCAATCCAGAATTCGCCGGTCCGGAGGCGCGGACGGACCCGCTTTCAGCAACCGAAGGCTTTCTCTCAAGACATCCGCGACATCGGGCATGCCGCGCAAAATCGTCACACGTCCCCGAGGGCCCCACCGTTGCGGATCCGTCACCGTGAAGAAGGCGATCACGGGAATCCCCACAGAAGCGGCCAGGTGAGTGACGCCCGAATCGTTGCCGACAAAGAGATGACAGCGCGCCAGAACTGCCGCCAGGTGCGGCAAAGGGAGATTGCTCACGCGAACCGGCAGGTGCGCGCGCGCGAAAGATGGATCCCCCTTCGAGGGGCTCTCATCTGGCCCGGAGCCTTCGCGCGCCACTCCGGCAGCGAGGCGGGCAGCAAGGACGCGTTCGATCACGCTCGCGTCGGCTGGCCCCTCAAGGAGAAGGACTGTCAGGCCCCGGCGCTCGAACTGCCGGATGAGCTGGGCGAAGCGCTCGGCCGGCCAACACTTCCGAGGGCTCCCGCTTCCCGGATGTACGGCGACAAGGGGCGAGCCAGTCTCTCCTCTCACACCGAGATCTCGCAAGATTCGCTCCGCCGCTCCGTGGTCCTCAGCCAGAAGCTGCAGGCGAGGCGTTCGATCCCCCACATCTTGTGCGCGAACTCCAAGTGGTGAGAGCGTGCCCAGCACGTAATCGGCCGCATGCTCGCTGCTCCCTTCCGGAGGAGTCGAACGCGCGATGAGCACGCGGGGGGTACTCTCTCCGCCCCGGAGGCTTTCGAGCGCTCGACGATAACCCTCATCCCCATGTCCGAACCAGGAGATGATCAGGTCGAAGCTTCTCAAGTAGGCGGCCAGGTCCTCGGGAAGCTCTCCGGTGAAGGCCCGGTAGAGGCCAAGAGTTTCTATGGAGACGACCCGGTCCACAGGGCCGCGCCGTTGCAGAAGGCCGTGAGGGGAAGGATAACCGGCAAGCTCCACGTATGCTTCGGGGAAGTGCCGGCGCAGCGCCGTAAGAGCAGGTACAGCGAGCACGCAATCTCCCAGAGCCCCTGCGTGAATGACCAGAATCCGAGGCTCTTCCTTCCCCATTCTTCTCGCCCCCCGACCCAGGAGAATACGGCGGCGAGGTCACACACGGCAAGGGACGGAGCCCGGCTGCAAATCATGGGCGATCGCCCGAACGCATGGACTTTCCGGGGAGACTCTGCTTCGGAGGCCCGCATGTTGTTGTCAAGCTCTCGAACATGTGATATGCTTGCTGCGCAAGTCGCTCGGCGGGAGGAGTCATGGAAGCTACAGAGAAAGAAACGCGCACCTACACAGAGGCCGAGCTGACGGCATTGCTGTGGCAGGCTCAGCAAGGGGACCCAAGAGCGCTCGAAGAATTGTTTTCATTCCTGCGCGCAAGAATTTTCGCCATAGCTAAACTCAAAACTTGGAGTATTGGTTTGCCCTTCGCCGATGCGGAGGATGCAACCCAAGAGACCCTGATTCTGGTTCGCGAGCACCTGTCGGAGTTCAGAGCGTGGGAGAACGTGATGCGGTTCGCGCGGACGGTCCTGCGGAATAAGCTGGGTAATCTCCATCAACTGCGCGCCTATCGGCGACCTCGGGAGGTCCCTCTGGAAGAAGCGCGGGTGTCCTACCGAATGGAAGCCGAGCTGGAGGCGGCCGAATTGCAACGTATTCTGGAGCAGGCGCTAGAGGAACTGGAGCGCACGAAGCCTCGCTGCGGGGCGATCTTTCGGGGCATTTGCGAAGGGATGAGCAAAAAGGAGTTGTGCGAGCGCTTGGGCATCTCGCCGGGCCTGTTTGACGTTCAGCTCCATCGCTGTCGTCACGCCCTGCGACGCCTCCTCCGAGAGAAATGGGGGATCGAGCTGTGAGGAGAGCGCATCATGTCTGAAAAGTGCACGAATCGCAAAATCGGACGGCTGCTCGCGCGATACGAGCTGGGCATGCTGGAGCCTGAGGAACGGGAGGCCTTCGCGAATCATCTTCTGCAGTGCGACTTCTGCCATGCCGAGCTGTATGCGATGGAGCCGATCATGGACCTCTTGCGCGCTCGACGCGAAGCCGCTTTAGCCTCAAAGGCGAGTCCCTCAAAGGCGGAGGTCTTTATGCAAAGGATGCCTCTCGTGCTTCGTGAAAGGTGGCGAGCGATCGCCTGGGCGGCTTCGATCCTTCTGATCGTGGGCGCGGGATGGGCCCTCATCCGCTGGCTGCATCCGCCCGAAGAGCTGCCGCAGGCGCCGCGCGTCGCCTCGCCGGAAGCGAGTCCCGCGCCGAAACCGGCCGTCCCATCGACTCGCGACCTGGCGCGTCTGCGAAGCCCGGAGACCGAGGCGGCGCTCGCCCGTGCGATCTCGGCCTACGAGAAAGGTGATTTCATTCGCACGATTGAAATCCTGGAACCCATCACGCGCCTGGAGCCCGAGAACGCCGAAGCGCATTTCTATCTGGGCGTCTCCTGGCTTCGACTCCAGCGTCCGCAGGAAGCGATCGCTCCGCTTCGGCAGGCCGTCCTCCACAGTGTGGGGGAAGAAGCCGACCGCAGCCGCTATTATCTCGCGCTCGCCTATGCTCAAGCCGGCCAACGGGAGGAAGCGCTGCGCGAGCTGGAGGCGATCCTGGCCGGCAATAGCCGCTATCGCGCCCAGGCCGCCCAGATGAAACGAAAGATCCTGCGATCGGAGACCGTGAGACCTTGAGGAGTCATACGATGAGACGCGCCCTCATCGTCGTGAGCCTTTTGGTCGGCTTCGCCCTTGTGCTCGCGCTTGTGCTCGGACGCGCTCCGGCGGCGCAAATGATCGGCCTGGGCGAGCATCGAGAAGCATTCCTCGGTCCTCATGATTCATTCCTCCCGGAGAACGTATGCGGACCCAAGCACTTCTGGACTTTTCAGGCCGAGGCCGGTCAGCGGATCACGCTTACCGCTACTTCATACGAATTCGATCCCTCGCTACAGCTTCTCGGTCCCTGGGGACGCCCGATCGCCTGGAGCGAGGACGAGGACTGGTTCTTCACGGCGCGCGTACGCACGACGCTGCCCATGAGCGGACGCTACACGGTGATCGTCTGCGGGACGAATGCCGATCAATATGGGACATACTGGCTCTCGCTCCAGCCGGGCGATGAGGAGCCGCTCTGGCGCGAAGCCGATGTGCTCAGGCAGTTTCACCGTGGACTCCAATGGGCCGAGAGTCGGGGGAATCGGCGCGCTCTGAGCTGGCTGCATCTGGCGCTCGGGCGGTATCTGCGCGCGCATCGGCGTTGGGCTGAAGCCGAAGCCCATTATGCGAAAAGTCTCGCGGCGGCCAAAGAAGCCGATTTCCTCTACGGTCAATGGGCCGTGGGCCTGGAGCAGGCTGCGCTGCTCGCCCGCCGCGCACGCTACGAGCAAGCGATCGCCAAGCTGGAACAGACGCTCGCTCTGGCCGAGAAGTTGCGCTCCGCCCCATATGCGACCGCTCTCACACTCACTCAGCTTGGCGATCTCTACCGCACTCTGGACCGAAACGATGCGGCGACATCGTACTACCGCACGGCACTTCGGCACGCCGAACGGTTGAAACATCCCACGCTGCTGGTTCGCCTCTATTCGTCTCTGTTCGACCTCCTCCGCCTCTCGGAGAGAGAACGCGCGCTCACCTACGCCGAGCGCGCGTACGAGTTGAGTCAGGGCGTCGAGCCCACGCTTCGAATCCTGGCCGCTTCGCGACTGGCCGAAGCCTCTCTCATGCGAGGAAATATCTCGGAAGGGTTGCGCCTCGCTTCCGAAGCGCGCGATCTGGCCCGCCGCCTCCAGTGTCCCGATCAGGAGAGTGCCGCCCTCGTCGTGATGAGCGGGGGATATTACTTGTCGAAAGACGTCGAAGAGATGATTCGCTCGGCCCGGGAGGCTGTTGAACTAACCGATCCAAATGATGAGGATCCAAATCCCCGGCGCATAGCTTTGCAGATGCAGGCCGATGGAGAGATGCTACGCGGGAATCACGAAGCGGCTCTGCAGCTCGGCATGGAAGCCCTGCGCCTGATGGAGCGCGCCTGGGCGCAGGCGACAATCGAGGAGTTGCGCCAGCGGTTCCTCTCATACTCCAAGACGATCTCCACGCAAATCATCCGAAATCTCTATGCGCTCTACGTCCGCCACCCCAATGAAGAGTACGCGCGCCAGGCCTTCGACATCGCTGAGCGGAGTCGCAGCCGCACGCTGCTTGAGCAGCTCGCCGCTCTGAGAATACCCGTTCGGAACGGATCCGGGGGGGGCGCGCCGGAGGCCGCAGACCTCTTCGAAGAAGAGCGAGCACTCCTGGACCGCCTCTCGGCGCTCGGGCGCCAGATCGTTCTGGCGCGCGAGAGTGGAACACTGGACGCTTCGACGCTCGACCGCCTGGAGGAAGAGCGGGCGCGACTCCTCAACGAGCGGATTCGACTGCAGGCGCGCATCCGCCGCGCCGTAGCCGGAGGGGTGGAGAAGGCATGGACCGCGCCGCTTATAGCCGAGCGCGTGCAGCGCGAATATCTCGCGGCGCATCCCAACGTGGCCATTCTCTTCTATCAGCTCGGCATCCAGGAAAGCTTCCTCCTTGTCCTCACGCGCGAGCAGATTCACCTCTTCAAGCTGCCCGATTGGACGACGATTCGTGATGCTGTGGCTGAGTGGCGCGCCCACATTCGGCGGCAGGCCACAGCAGCGGGGCGCACTCCCGAAGCCCTACATGCCTACGCGCAGGCGGCTCATCGGCTCTACGAGATGCTCGTTCGTCCGGCCGCACACGTGATTCGCGATCGCGAGCTTGTCATCATCCCCGATGCAGCGCTCTACAACCTGGCTTTTGAAGCTCTTGTCGCAAGCGCGCCAGGTGATGGGAACGCGCGCTATCTCGTCCAGGATCATGCGATCACATACGCTCCGTCGGTTTCTGTGCTCGTCGAGATCGCCCAGCGGCCCGGGCGATTCGATCCAAGAGGCGAAGTGCTTCTTGTCGGCGACCCTGTCTTCAACACGGACGATCCGCGCGCCAGGAAGCTGGCGGAAGGAGCACCCTCTTCGCTCGTCGCGATGAACGCGAGCGGACGCCTTCGCGGGGGGTTGCACCGCCTCCCCTTGACGGAGCAGGAAGTGCGCGAGATCGCTGCGCTCAGCGCACGACGCCGATGGCAACCGACCGTCTGGCTCGGATTCGACGCCAGCGAACGGAACCTGAAGCAGGGCGATCTCACAGCCTATCGCCTCGTCCACCTGGCGACACACGCCGTGGCCGATGCCGAGGATGGAAACTTCTCGGCCGTCATCCTCTCGCTCGCGGATAGAGATTCTCGCGAAGATGGCGTCCTCACCGCCGCCGAGATCGCGCGCTTGCGCTTGAATGCCGATCTCGTCGTCCTGAGCGGATGCGAAACCGGAATAGGGCAGAAGACCGAAGCCGAATCTGTCATCGGTCTTGGCCGCGCGTTTCTTCTAGCCGGAGCGCGCCGCGTTTGCGGTTCCCTCTGGAAGGTCGAAGATGCGGCGACGCGGATGCTCATGACGAATTTTTATGAAGGCCTCCTTGTGCGCGGCCTCACGACCTCACACGCTCTGCGCCTGGCGAAGCTCACGCTCATCGGTCGCGGGCTCGCGCCGTTTTACTGGGCGCCGTTTGTCCTGATCGGACCGTCTTAGATTGAGATCACTGGCAGGGGATTTATTTGGGCGATGTCGAGCAGCAGGAGAGACCTATCGCACAACACAAGCCATCGCTCGCTATTGTAACTTGATCGGGCGTCCGCAGATCGGGTTCACGCGTGAACCACGTCGAACCGCTCATCAGAAGGCTCAGCAGGATCAGAATAAACCACTTCGTCAGCGTCATGGCTTTTCCCTCCTTTCTTTGTTTCAATCCTCTTCAAAGTGAATCTTGGTTTCCGGCATATTCTCTGGAAGCACGCCGCCTGGACCAGGCGGAACTGTGATTTCGCGGGCGGTGTTTAGTGAAGAGTCATTCTCTTACAGAGTTTGGGAAAAATCAAGAGGAAATCTCTGGCCTTTTGTGGTAGGTCAAGAGAGCGTTCCCCGGGCCCGGGGACCAGGCGCTCGAGAGGCGATCCTGCCCGGGATGGGGGGGGCGCACGGCAAAGGCTCGCGGGACGGGCATTCCGCGCCGGGCGCAGTTTCCTGTTCCAGTCGGCTGGGGCTGCCGCGGACGAGGAGGTGTGCTTTCCCGAGCCGTGTTACCGATCCCTCGGTGCAGGGACCAAAAAGCCCTTGATTTTCATGCATCAGGCGGCTATATTGAACAATCTTGCCGAATCATGTGACCGGCAAGGATGAGAGCCTGTATTGTTCAGGTTCGCTTCTTGTTGGTTGAACGAAGGAGGTGATAGAGAATCCGATTCGAGGAGGGTGAAGGGACATGGCGATCGGCATTCACATCCTCGGAGAATTGTATGGTGTAGCCCCGCAAACCCTCAGCCGCGTTGAGAATTTGGAGCCGCTCCTTTTAAAAATCCTCCGCGATCACGACTTCAAGATCCTGACTAGCTCCTTCCATCAATTTCATCCCTTTGGCGTCACGGGGTTCGTTCTTCTCTCCGAATCGCACGTGAGCGTGCACACGTGGCCGGAGGAGGGGTATATTGCGCTGGACATTTTCAGTTGCAGCTCTGAAGAGCAAGCGTTGCGCGCCTTCGAAGCGATCTGCAAGGAGCTGGCTCCGATGGAGGTAGATCGAAAGATCCTCGATCGAGGCGTATCATGGAAAAACCTGGGAGTCTTCTCCTCACCATCCTACGAAACGGTCGGCGGAGCCTGTGGGACGTCTTGAGCCGCTGGCCGTATTCGATTCGTGAGCTTCTGGAGACGCTGCAGCGCCTTCATGCCGAGGGGTGGATCGAGCGGTCGGGAGACCGATGGGCAGAAATCGGCCCGACCGCGAGGGGGCGTCGGGCCGGACGCGCGTGGAGCGCCGCGCGGCCGCAGGGGGAGAAGCTTCTGTGTCCTGGCTGTCGGGGGAAAGGGCTGCGCCTCCCTCCGTCCTGGGTGCAGCGTTTTGCGGAGCTGGTGCGCGATCGTCCCTTGCCGGTTGCCGAATACGATCAAGGGTTCATGCGCCCGCAAGATGCCATCGCTCGCGTGGCCTTCATGCACCGGATGGGCGATGTGGCGAGTCGTGATATCCTGCTCATCGGCGATGATGATCTGGTCAGCATCGCGCTGGCTCTGACGGGATTGCCCCGGCGCATCACGGTCATTGATGTGGATGAGCGCCTGGGCGCTTTCCTGCAAAAGGTGAATCGCGAGCAGGGGTTTTCTATCGAATTTCGCATGCTGGATATTCGCCATCCTCTCCCGCCGGATCTCACGGCGTGCTTCGACACGTTCCTCACCGATCCGGTCGAAACCCTGCCCGGATTCGAACTGTTCCTCTCGCGCGCCGCCGCGAGTTTGCGCGGACGCTACGCGGCCGGGTATTTCGGCCTGACGACGCTGGAGGCGTCGCTGCCCAAGTGGCAGCGTATCCAGCAGCTTCTGCTCCGCATGAACTTCGCCATCACCGACATTCTGCGCGACTTCAGCCTCTATCCGGAGCGCGAGAACCGATGGGAGCACTTCTACGCGAGCTACGCCATGACCTCACTCTTTCGGATCGAAGGATACCTGCCCGATTGCGACTGGTACCGGTCCTCGTTCATTCGCATCGAGGCGATCGGGACTCCTCAGCCGACGATTCTGGGAGAGTGCCCTCTTCCGGAATCTGAACTCTACTTTGACGAAGAAACGGTGGCCACTCCCCGTGCCGATGCGGAACTGAGCCGGTGAGTCTCCGAAGGGATGGGCACGGTGGGGCCGCCTTCTGGCGCGAAGGTTTCACCTCCCTGACCGGGTGACCTTCTCCCTTCTGTCCGGGGAAGCTTCGCTCAGAGCGTCGTCACCTTGAGGCTGATGTCAGCGGCCGGAGCCGAATGTGTGAGCGCCCCGATAGAGATGAGATCCACGCCCGCTTCGGCATAGGCGCGCACGTTCTCCAGCGTGATCCCTCCGGAGGCTTCCAGAAGGACATCGGGGGCGTATTCCCGAGCCCGGCGCACGGCCTCCCGCACCATCTCCGGGGGCATATTATCGAGCAGGATGACGTCGGCATGCGCCTGGAGCGCTTCCTGCAGGTCCTCCAGCGTGGAGACCTCGACCTCGATCTTATACTTGTGCCCGAGCTGCCGGCGCGCGCGCTCCACAGCCGTTCGCACTCCGCCCGCTAGCGCGATGTGATTGTCCTTGATCAGAACGCCATCATCGAGTCCGAATCGGTGATTGCGTCCTCCGCCAACCGCGACGGCATATTTTTGCAGCATGCGGAGCCCGGGGAGCGTTTTGCGCGTATCCACGATCTGCGCGCGGGTCCCGGCGACGGCCTCCACGAAGGCGCGCGTCAAAGTCGCAATGCCCGAGAGGTGCTGCAAGAGATTGAGCGCCGTGCGCTCGGCTGCCAGCAGCACGTCGGCCGGACCTTCCACGCGCGCGAAGACCTCGCCGGCGCGCACGCGATCCCCATCGGTCACAAAGGCCTCGATCTCCACCGAGGAATCCAGTACGGCGAAGACGGCATCGGCGATTTCCAGGCCGGCGACGACCAGATCCTGCTTGGCCAGGAACCGCCCGCGCGCTCGCACTCCCGGCAGAACGACGGCTTCTGTGGTCACGTCTCCCCGACCGAGATCCTCGGCGAGGAAATCTTCGGCCAGCCGGAAGAGGTCGGATGAACGAAGTCCCATCATCCCCATCCTCGCGCTCCACTCTCTTCATGCCCTCAAGGGTTCGCTTCTCATCGGAGTCCCTGGAGGATAGCCAGAAGGCGTTGCCTCCGCTCGCTCACCTCGCGATGGCGCTGGCGCGTCTCGCGCACAACCTCTTCGGGAGCGCGCTCCAGGAAATCGGCATTGGCCAGGCGACGTTCCAACTGCTCAAGCTCCCGCTCCAGCTTCTCCAGGGTGCGCTTCACTCTTTCTCTCTCCTTCTCCACATCAATGAGTCCGGCCAAGGGCACGGCCAGCTCGATCTCCCCCACGACATCGCGCGCGACCTGCCGGTACTCCTCAAGCGAAGGGACGATCTCGATGCGCTCCAGGCGCGCCAGCCGACAGATGGAGTCTTCGTTCTCCCGAATCACCGCCTCCGCCCCCTCGCGGCGCGGATGCACGAGCAGAGGCAGCCGGCGCGCCGGGTCCACGTTCATCACGGCACGAATATTCCGGACGCGCGTGATCACTTCGATGACCGTTCCCATCTGCTCTTCGGCCGCGGGATCAATCTGCTCGGGATCGGAGGTCGGATAGGGGGCCAGGCAGATCGTCTCCCCCTCGTGCGGCAGTTGCTGCCAGATCTCCTCGGTGATGAACGGCATGAAGGGGTGCAGAAGCCGCAACGAGACCTCCAGCACCTCGCGCACGCGTCGGCGCGCGACGCGCCGCAGGGGGGAATCCGCAGGGGCGGTCACGACGCCCTTGCAGAATTCGAGGTACCAATCGCAGAAGTCGTGCCAGAAGAAGTCGTAGAGCCTCTGCGCCGCTTCATGGAAGCGAAATTCTTCGAGATCGCGCGTGACCTCGGCGATCGTCCGGTGCAAGACGCTCCGGATCCACCGATCGGCGAGCGAGAGGGGGAGATCCGCTTCTTCCGCTCCTGGCCTGATGTCCTCTTCTCCGGTGTTCATCAAGACGAAGCGTGCGGCGTTCCAGATCTTGTTGCAGAAGTTCCGATACGTCTCCATCTTCGAATACTGGAGCGAGATGTCGTTGCCCGGAGCTGCCGAGGCGACGAGCGTGAACCGCACGGCGTCGGTCCCGTACTGCTGGAAGACCTCCAGAGGATCAATGACGTTGCCGCGCGTCTTGGACATCTTCTGCCCGTAGGGATCGCGCACAAGCCCATGAATGAGGACGACGCGGAAGGGGACGGCATCCGGATCCAGGGCGCGCGCGCGCGAGGGGTGATCGCGCATGAGCCAGAGCCCCATCATCATCATCCGCGCGACCCAGAAAAAGAGGATGTCGAATCCGGTGACCAGAAGCGATGTGGGATAAAACGTGCGCAAGTCCTCGGTATCCTCGGGCCAGCCGAGCGTCGAGAAAGGCCAGAGGGCCGAGCTGAACCATGTGTCCAGCACATCCTCATCCTGCCGGAGCGCCGGATCTCCGCAGGTGTGACATGTCGCAGGGGTCTGGCGTGCGACGGTGATATGCCCCTGCGCACAGTACCAGGCCGGAATCCGGTGTCCCCACCAGAGCTGCCGACTGAGGCACCAATCCCGAATATTTTCGAGCCATTCGAAGTAGACCTTCGTCCAATTCTCCGGGAGGATGCGCGTACGCCCCTCGCGCACAGCGCGCAGAGCCTCCTGCGCCAGGGGCGCCGTGCGCAAGAACCATTGCGTCGAAACCAGAGGCTCAATGACGGCATCGCATCGCTGACAGTGCCCGACCGCATGCCGATGCTCTTCAATGCGCACAAGCTGACCCGTTCTCTGCAACTCCTCCACCACGTGCTGTCGGGCCTCGAACCGATCCAGTCCGGCAAAGGGGCCGGCTGCTTCCGTCATGCGCCCGCGCGTATCCAGGGCGATCAGGCGAGGCAGCCCGTGCGCTCGCCCGATCTCGAAATCCGCCGGATCATGCGCGGGCGTGATTTTGACCGCCCCGGTTCCGAACTCCCGCTCCACGCGCCCATCGGCGATAATGGGCACTTCCCGATGCACCAGGGGCACGATCGCCGTGCGGCCGATCAGATGGCGATACCGCTCGTCCTCCGGATGCACGGCGACGGCCGTATCCCCGAACATCGTCTCCGGACGCGTCGTCGCGATGATCAGCGTCTTCGGCTCGGGGGTCGCCCGGTCGGACGGCTTCAGCTCGTAGGCGATGTAGTAGAGGTGCCCGGTGACCTCTCGCTTCGGTGCTTCCAGATCCGAGAGGGCCGTCTGACACCGAGGGCACCAATTGATGATGTACTCGCCCCGGTAGATGAGGCCTTCTTCATACAGACGGACGAACGCTTCACGGACGGCGCGCGAGCGCGGGCCATCCAGGGTGAAGGCCTCGCGCGACCAATCTACGGAGATGCCTTCGCGCCGCATCTGCTCGAGGATTATCCCCCCGCTGTGCTCGCGCCATTGCCAGACGCGCTGCTCGAAGGCCTCGCGCCCGAGCTGCTGGCGCGTCAGCCCTTCTTTGGCCAGCTCGCGCTCGACGACGACCTGCGTGGCGATCCCCGCATGATCCGTCCCCGGCACCCAGAGGACCCGATACCCTTGCATGCGCCGCCACCGCACGACAATGTCCTGAAGCGTATGATTGAGCGCATGCCCGATGTGCAACGATCCCGTCACGTTGGGCGGGGGAAGGACGAGGGCGAACGGAGGCCCTGTGGGCCGCGCTTCCGGACGGAAATATCCCCGCTCCTCCCACACGCGGGACCATCGCTTCTCGACCTCATGCGGATCATAGGCTTTGGGTAGCTCCCTCATCTTCACCACCGGTCCAAAAAAATCGGGGATCAAGCGCATCCCTCCTGATCCCCTGATCCGGCGCTCTCCGGCCGGAATGTTCGGTCTATACTACCGATCGTTTCGTCTGCTTGCAACAGCTCATGCGTTCACGAGCGATCCAGATCCGCTCTTCGGTCACTTCTTCTCCGGTTTCTTTTGATCCTTCTTCTCCTTTTCCTTGGCTTTCGCCTCGGCGGATTTCTCCGCTGCCTCCGAAGAGGCGCCAATGCGCAGCTCCTGTCGGCCCTGAGCTGTCCCACCGGCTCCCGGCGAGGCTGCCGGTCCCACGACGACCGTTGTGGCCTGGGGCGTGACGACCGTCGGGGTCGGGAGCAAAGCTGTCGCCGAAGCGATCAGCTCCTCGGCCGTCTCCCCCCGCTTGAGAAGAACGCCCTCTTTGGGCACATCCAGATCCACGATGCCGAGCACGGTCTTCATCTTCCCCCACATCGCGCCGAAGAGTCCCCGCCCATTGCCGGCATCGGTGCGAGCGACCTCGGTAGGGTCAGCGGGTGGCACCGGCTTGCCGATGCGCTCGAGCATCTCCGCTGCTTCGCGCCGATAGGGACTGGTGGGGAACTCCCGCACGAGCCATGCGAAGTACTTGGCCGCTTCCTCGGGCTCTTCCTCTTTGTAGAGGACCATGCCGAGCCGATACAGAGCTTCATCGAACTTCGAGTATGTGGGATATCTCTCGATGATCGTCATGAGCCGACGCTTGGCCCCTCGCGGACGCTCGCGGATCATGTAATGGCGCGCGACGTACATCTCATGCTCGGCGAGAATATCCCGCACAGTCTTCAGCCACTGCTGGATCTCCTCCTTGCGGTCCGTGTTGGGGTAGCGTTGCAGCACAGCCAGCAGGCGCCGCTCGGCCTCGCGCGTCGGCTTCTGATCTCGATCCGGGGGCTGAATGCGCCGCATCTTCGTCAGTGCGACCTGCAACAGCGCATCATCGGCCAGAGGATGCGTGGGGAAGAAGTTGGCGAAATCCGTGTACTCGACCTCCGCTTGCGCCAGCGCTTCCGATGTCCCCTCCAGATAGAAGGAATCGGCAATGGCGAGTTTGGCGATCGGAAGATACGGGCTGTCCGGATAGGTTGTGATCAGCGTTTGCAGGAGCAGACGCCCGACGATGAATTTGTTTTTACTCAGCTCCGTCAGCCCCTGCTCGAAAAGCTCCTTATCGCGACCGGGCCGCGCCTCCTCGAGCACGACCTTCTTGCCGCGACCACACCCTCCGAGAAACAAGGCGACGGACAGGAGCACGGCGATCGGAACGATTCGCTTGCCCATCTTCATTCTCCTTGGCCTCTGGTTCGCCCCTCGAAACATCGAGCTAATTCTACCATCTTCGCCACGACTTGGGCAGGGTCCGGCGCGCCGAAGATCGCCGATCCCGCGACGACGATCTGCACGCCTCCTTCCAGGACGTCCCGAAGATTCTCCGGACCGATCCCCCCATCCATCTCGATCAGCGTCGGCAGATTGCGCTCTCGAATCATCGCCCGAAGGCGCCGCGCGCGCTCCAGCGATGCCGGGATGAAGGATTGCCCCCCCCATCCCGGATTCACCGACATAAGCAAGACGAAGTCCGCATACCCCAGAGCCTCTTCGACAGCCCAAAGAGGCGTGGCCGGGTTGAGGGCGACTCCCGCCCGACAGCCCAACTCGCGAATCCGCGTGAGCGTGCGATGCAGATGGGGGCTGGCCTCCACATGAATGGAGATGTAATTGGCCCCGGCTCGCGCGAAGTCCTCCACATAACGATCCGGCTCGACGATCATCAGATGCACATCCAGAGGGAGCGCCGTCGCGCGACGAACGGCTTCAACCACCAGGGGCCCAACGGTGATGTTGGGGACAAACCGTCCGTCCATCACGTCAATATGGATGAGCGACGCTCCGCCTCGCTCCACAAGGGCGATTTGCTCGCCCAGGCGAGCGAAGTCCGCCGAGAGGATAGATGGAGCGATGTGAATCATCGCTCGGGATTCCTCCGCAGAGGGCGCTCCGGCGCGGACGGATCTCCCGCGGGCTCCTTCTCACCCGGTGGAGACTCTTCCAGGGAGGTACCTCTTTCTCCGGTGACCGCGCCGCGGGAAGAGGACGCCGAAGCTCCGGTCCCCATTGTAGCGACCGGCGAATGGAGTGCTGGCCGCGGTCCTCGGCTCACGATGACGCGCGACGACTGCCCCCGCTTGATGGTCATCCCCGGAGGGGGCCACTGCTCGATGACCACCTGTGCCGGATAGCGCGCGTCATAGACAGTGTCCTTCACGCGCACCTTCACCCCCGCGCGCTGGGCCACGCGCTCGGCTTGCGGCAGAGGCAGACCCACAAGGGTCGGCATGCGCACGACCGGTTGCCGCATCATCACATACATGGTCCCCCACATGCTCCCGGCTCCTACCGCGAGCACGGCGAGCGCAACGAAGAGGTCCCGTCCGATGTCCCGCAGCCGTTTCATCCTCCCGTGATGCGCGAAGTGTAGCACGACCCGGCGTGGGACGGAAGCGCAACGTCTACGACAATGGGCGCATGATCCGAGAGAGGGCGCCCCTGATACGTGAGCCCCGAGATCGTCTGCGGGCGCACGCTCGCCACTCCGGACTCTCCATCCAGGACCTCGCCGGCCGCCAGCACGCGCAACTGGCGCGCGGCGAACCAGTCCAGCCGCAATCCGATTCGGCAGCCATAGGGTTGATACTTGCGAATCACCCAGGCGTGCGAAAATCCCGGCACATAGTGCGCATCTTCGGTCACTTCGACCGGCAGAATGTGCGTGGGCTCTTCATCATTCCACTCGCGATAGCTATACCCCCACTTCCGGAGGAGTTCGAAAAGCGGTTCGCCCCTCCGATCGGGATGCTGCACGTCATGCTGCAGCCGCTCGGGCGAAAGCAAAAGTATGCGCATGAGCCCGCACAGGGCGCGCCAGCGCGTACCGCGCGCGAAGGTGCTCGTATTCCAGTCTCCGGCGATCAGCACAGGCCCTTCCCAGGAGGCGAGCGCTCGCAGGATCGCGGCCATCTGGCGCGCGCGTCCCCGAGGCGTCGTCCGCGTCTCCAGATGCGTGCAGACGGCGCGCAGCCATCGCCCGCCGGGCAGCTCCACATCCGCCATCAGAGCGATCCGCCGACCGAAGCGCTTCTCGCTGAATTCGAAATACTCGAAACACTGCGGCAAAGCCAGCACGCGCGCCGCGCGCACGGGATGTCGCGACAAAATGGCATTGCCCTGCAAGGCCGTCGTATTCTCTCCCGGAAGCTCGCGCTCGGCCCCCACGCCCTTGGTCAGCTCCACATAGGCCGGAGCGAATACCCCATGCAAGCCGAGCCGACGACTGAGTTCCCCCGCGACATCGCGATTCCCTGAACGGTTCATCCCGTGATCCACTTCGTTGAGAAAGAGCAAATCGGCCTCCCGCAATACCGGATGCGTCGAGAGCACGTGAACCAGACCCTCGAAGTTCTTCCCTTTCTCGATGTTCCACTGAACGGCCCGCACGAACGCGCGCACGCGGGGATGTACGCTCCGGTTCACATACCAGTGGACCGTCTCCAGCAGAGCGCGCAAGCGCTCGGCATTCCGCCGATAGAACTCCGACCGATAGAGCGCCTTTAAGCTCGCGAAGGACTTCAATCCCTGAATGAGATCACCGTGCGCGATATCCCGCTCGACGAGCATAGACCAGTCCCTCGACCCCTCCTCTGGACTTGATCTCCTGGCTTCAGGACGGAGGCGCGCAGAGCGCATCGCCACGCCCGATACGGCACACATCCGCTGGAGCCATCCGCTCGGCGAACAGCGTCAGGAAATTCTCCGCCGTCACCCGCCCGACCTCCTCCGGCGATGTGCCCCAGAGTTCGGCGAGCCGACGCGCGACCTCCCGCACATGGAGCGGTTCATTCCGACGCCCCCGATAGGGGACCGGCGCCAGATAGGGACAATCGGTCTCAATCAGCACGCGCTCCCGCGGCACAGAGCGGGCGACTTCCGCAAGCCGTGAGGCGTTCCGGAAGGTGAGAATCCCCGAGAACGAGATGTACAGCCCCAGGTCCACGCACTGGCGCGCCATCTCTGCGCTGCCCGTGAAGCAATGCATGAGCCCGCGCACGCGATGCCCCTGCGCGCGCAGCAGAGCGAGCGTGTCTTCTTCGGCCTCGCGCGAATGAATGACGACGGGAAGACCGCACCGCAGGGCCACCTGAAGTTGGCGACGGAAGACCTCGCGCTGCACCGGGCGCGGGGAGTGATCGTAGTGATAATCCAGCCCGATCTCTCCCCAGGCGATGACCCGGGGGTGAGCGGACAACTCGAGCAATCGCCGCTCGAGAGCCGCATCGTACGTCTTCGCATCATGAGGATGGACGCCGAGCGCGACGTAGATCCCCTGGTGCGCCTCCGCCCAAGCGAGGGTCTTCTCGAAGGTCGGCTCGGGTCCGCTCAGCGCGACATCCAGGATCACCCTGACCCCCGCGGCGCGCGCTCGCGCGATCACCTCGTCCCGATCCCCATCGAATTCCGGCGCGCTCAGATGCGCATGAGCATCCACGAACAGGCTCATCGGAGTCGCGCTCCGTTGGGGACGTCCTCCAGGAATCCGGCCAGAACCGGACGCTCCTCCGACCCGACGACAGCCGCCAGCACCATGCCCCGAGACTCAACCCCTCGCACCTTCTTGGGCTGCAGATTCGCCACGAGAATCACCTTCCGCCCCACGAGATCTTCGGGCCGGTAGTAGGGAGCGATCCCCGCGACGACCTGCCGCGGTTCCGCCTCCCCGATGTCCACAAGTAATCGCAGGAGCTTATCGGTTCCGGCGACTCTCTCGGCCGCCCGAATGGTCCCGGCCCGCAGGTCCACGCGAGCGAATTCCTCCAGCGTGATCCAGGAAGATCCAGCTTCCTCCAGGGAACGATGGCTTTCGATCTCCGCCATAATCTTCTCCTTGTCCATCTTGGGAAACAGGGGCTTCACCTGACCGATACGTACTCCTGAGATCGGCGCTTCGAAGTGAAGCGTCTGTGGATCCACAGAAGAAGGCTCCTCCGATAGCCCCAGTTGCTGCCCGAGCGCGCGCGTGGTCTCCGGCAGCACCGGCGCGAGCAAGACGGCCAGAACGCGCAGCACGCGCACGGCCAGCGCCAGCACCGTCTCCAGGCGCGCGCGCTCCTGCGGGTGCCGCGCCAGCTCCCAGGGCTTTCTGTCCGAGAGATATTTGTCCGTGCGCGCGATCAATCCCCAGGCCGCTTCCAGAGCCCGGCTGAAGTTATACGCCTCGAATTCGGCGACGAACGTCCGAATCGTCGCCTCGGCCACAGTGCGCACCTCTTCCTCTTCCCCTCCCCACGCTTCCGTCGAAACATCCGGGATGATCCCCCCGCAGAACCGATGCAGCATCGTGAGCGTGCGGCTGGCGAGATTTCCCAGTCCATCGGCCAGATCCGCATTGATCCGATCCACGAGCGCGCCGTAGGTGAAATCGGCATCCTCGCCAAAGACCATCTCGCGCAAGCAGAAGTAGCGCACGGCATCGCGCGGGAAGAAGCGACGGAGCACAGCCAGGTCAATGACATTGCCGAGCGTCTTAGACATCTTGCGCCCGCCCGAAAGCCACATTCCATGCGCATAGACGGTGCGCGGCAGCGGAAGCCCAGCCGCCATGAGAAACGCCGGCCAGTAGACGGCATGAAAGCGCAGAATGTCCTTGCCCACAATGTGCACATCGGCCGGCCAATAGCGCTCAAAAATCGGACCCTCACTGAGGCCCGCCGCGCGCAGATGCTCCCCCTCATTACCCCATCCGAGCGCCGTGATGTAGTTGGAGAGAGCGTCGAACCACACGTACATCGTATGCTGCGGATCTTCGGGCACCGGCACTCCCCATCGGACCGAGACGCGACTGATCGAAAGATCCTTCAATCCCCGGCTGACGAAGCTCACCACTTCGTTATAGCGCGTGGCCGGACGCACACAGTGAGGATTCTCCCGATAGAAGGCGAGCAGCCGATCCTGAAAGGCGGAGAGGCGGAAGAAGTAACTCTCCTCGGCCACGCGTTCGGCGGGACGATTGTGCAGCTCGCATATAGGGGGGCGCCCCGGCTCCTGCTCCTCTTTGAACTCCGCACAGGCCGGGCAGAACCATCCTTCGTATTGCCCCTTGTAGATGTATCCGGCCTCGCGCACGCGCCGCCAGAGCGCCTGCGCTCCTCGATGATGATACGCCTCCGAGGTGCGAATGAAATAGCTCGGCTGCAGACCGAACTCGTGAATCATGCGCTGGAACTCCCGGGCCATCTCATCGCAATGCGCTTGCGGCGTCACCCCGCGCTCGCGCGCGATGCGCTCGATATTCTGCCCGTGTTCATCGGTGCCCGTCAGAAAGAACGTGTCGTATCCACACTGCCTCTTGAATCGAGCGATCGTATCCGCCACGAGCGTCGAATAGAGGTGTCCCAGATGGGGGAAGCTATTGACGTAGTAGATGGGCGTGGTGACGTAGAACGTCTTCATCGGCCTTCCCTTTGGTCCCATTGTCTTCGGAATTCCGCCAGGGCGGCCCACATCAGCTCGCGCACCGGGACGCGATGCTGTTCGGCCAATTGCCGACAGGCCTCGAACTCCGGAGCGGCATTGACGATCTCCTCCCCCAGGGACGCGACCTTCACCGGGACCGTCCCATACCGTGTCTGCACCGAGACGATCTCGCGCCGCAACGCGCACCGCTCGACCTCCGCCATGCGCACCCCGAGCGTCGTCGTCTCGCGAAAGATGAGCTCAAGAAGCGCTTCCCGATCCTCCGGACGGCAGAGGACAACAAGAAGCACTCCAGGCCGACTCTTTTTCATCACGACGGGGACGTAAAAAACATCCAGGGCCCCCGCCCGTAACGCCATCTCCAGGAAGTGGCCGAGGACTTGCGGATTCGCGTCATCCACGTTGGCTTCCAGAACCAGAAGGCGTTCCCACCGGGGACCGGAGCCCACAGAGCGCGTCTCTCCGAGCATCACGCGCAGGAGGTTCGGGAAATCGGGGAAGTCGCGCGTGCCCGCTCCGTAGCCGATGCCCTCCAGATGCATCTCCGGAAGCGGGCCGAAGCTCTCGCACACTGTCGAAAGAAGGGCCGCCCCTGTGGGCGTCACCAGCTCCGCCTCGATATCGCTCGTATACACGCGCGCCCCTTTGAGCAATTCGGCCGTCGCCGGGACCGGGACCGGATACCGCCCGTGGGCGCATCCCATCAGCCCCCGCCCCACATGAACGGGCGAGGCGAGGAACCGCTCGATCCTCAAAAGCTCGAACCCCACGCAGGCACCTACGATGTCCACGATCGAATCCACAGCCCCCACCTCATGGAACACGACCTCTTCGACCGCGCATCCATGCGCTCGCGCCTCCGCCTGAGCCAACCGCCGGAAAACCTCCTCGGCTCGCCCTTTCACCCCCTCCGAGAGCGCCGATTCCCGAATGAGCCGCAGGATCTCTTCGAGTCGGCGATGCGCATGCCCTGACGCCGAGTGCGTGACGTGATCCTCCCCTTCAATCCGCACATCGAACTTCGTCCCGCGCAGATGCGCCCGCCGCACTTCGCTTCGCGCCAGTTCGTAGCCGCGAAGCGGAAGCTTCCGAAGCTCCGCTCGGAGAGCCTCAAAATCCAGACCGAGATCCAGCAGCGCGCCCAGGATCATATCGCCACTGGCTCCGGCGAAGCAGTCGAAATAGAGCGTGCGCACCATCAGGCGTCTCCATTCCCTTCGGGAGAGAGCCGCGGCAGAATCTCTCCGGCCCGCCCGAGGATCGTCACGTCAGCCATCTCCGTCACCGGCGTCGCCTCCGGATTCACCTCGATGACAAAAGCATGCCCCTGCTTGGCCAGAATCGGAAGCGACGCCGCCGGGTAGACGACCGCCGAAGTCCCGACGACCAGCAGGAGATCACACGTGGCCACTGCGGCGACCGCTGCCGAGAAGATCTCCTCGGACACAGCTTCTCCAAACAGCACGACATCCGGGCGCAAGATTCCTCCGCAGGAGGCACATCGCGGAGGGATCTCCGGAAGCGGCACCCGGTGCTCCTCAGACCGAGCCCCACATTGCGTGCAGCGAACGCGCCAGAGGCTCCCGTGCAATTCCAGCACATGACGGCTGCCCGCTCGCTGATGCAGACCATCTACGTTCTGCGTGACCACGGTGAAATGCTCGAAATGCCGCTCCCATTGAGCGATGGCCCGATGAGCGGCATTGGGCTCGGCACGGTGAATGACCTCCCGGCGATAAGCGTACCATTGCCAGAACGTGACAGGATCCGAAGCGAGCATCTCCGGCGTCGCGATCTTCTCCACGGGCAGCCCTTTCCATACGGCCGCTCCTCCTCCGCCGCGAAACGTCGGCACTCCACTTTCCGCCGAGATCCCGGCCCCCGTCAGTACGACCACGGCCCAGGCTTCGCGGAATCGCTCCCGCAGCTCTTCTGTGACCTGTTCGTAAATCATCGCCTCTGTCGCGGCCCCGGAATGAACGCTTCCCTCCCGCAGGAGACCGCACGAAAGAATTAATGTTACCGACCAGTTGTCCGGGATACAAGCGCGCCAACGATTTGGGTCTCTACTCATATTGGCCCTCTTTGCCCCCCTCGCAGCTTCGACCAAAGCCCGCTGGAGGCCCATCGGAAGCGAAGTCACGAAATAAGTTTCGCCCAGGCGAAAAACCCAAGACCGAGATCCTGCTTCCCTTCATTCCGCGAAGAGCCCTCGAAGAGGGTGAGAGAAAATAGCTCAGGTGGGAGCAGAAGACAGAAAATAGCCCGGAGTGGAGCGTGAGCGGAACCCCTGTTTGAGACCGAACCCCATTCCACAAAGAGCCCTCGAAGAAGGTGGAAGAAAATAACCTGGGGTGAAGCGAAGCGAAACCCTGTTTGGGATCAAACCTCATTCCATGGAGAGCCTGCGGCAGCAGGCGACAGAGAATAGCCTGGGATGGAGCACGAGCGGAACCCATTCGCAGACCAAACCCCATTCCACAGAGAACCCTCGAAGAGGGCGACAGAAAATAGCCTGGGGTGAAGCGGTAGCGGAACCCCAGGAAACGGAGTCCCCAATTATCCCCGAGCCCGCGCCAGCGGGCGACACATTGGGTCAAAAGCCGAACGAATCGAAGGACGCCATTCGTGTATCCTCCGATGTCGCGACCTGGCGTTCATGAACCAGACCCGCTGGGTGGCCGTCCGATGTGTCGCCCCCTTCGGGGGCTCGTGGAGAAATTTTGGGGCCTCACGTTTCCTTACGCCCTAGGCTATTCTCTGTCGCCCACTTCGTGGGCTCTATGCGGAATGCCTCGTTCTCCAAATGGGCTCGCGCCCCAGGCTATTTTCTGTCGCTCCCTTCGGGAGCTTTTTGCGGAAAGGAGTCGTTCCACAAAATGGGCTCACGCCCCAGGCTAATCTCTGCCGCCCACTCCGTGGGCTCCGTGTGGAAATGTGTCGTTTTCACGAATGGGCTTATACCCCAGGCTATTTTCTGCCGCCCGCCAGAAGCGGGCTCTCTGAGGAAAATGAGTTGCTCTCAAAATGAGCTCGTGTCGCCCCCTCCGGGGCTCTATGCGGAAGCGGAGTTATTCTCATCCCAGGCTGCTCCCCGTCGGGTTCTCGCCAGGGCATCTTCTGAAAAGAGCGGACGGACGGTCCGGGAAACTTGACAGATCAGTCATATTTTGCCACACTTGGGTGTGACTTTCTGGAGGGAATCGTGAGGATCACGGCGCAAGAGGAATATGGGCTTCGATGCGTGTTGCAGTTAGCGATGCAGCCGGAAGGAGCACCTCTGACGGTGCGCGAGATCGCCCGGCGCGAGGGCCTCTCGGCCGCCTATGTCGAGAAGCTTCTGCACCTGCTCAATCGCGCCGGCCTGACGCGCAGCGTGCGCGGACAAAGCGGAGGCTATTGCCTGAGTCGTTCGCCTGAAGAGATCTCCCTTGGAGAAGTGATCCGCGCCCTGGGAGGATTCGCTTCCGACGCGGAGATTTGCAACCACTTCACGGGGAATCTCGAGTGCTGCGCGCATCTGTCCAACTGTGGGATTCGACCGCTCTGGCGCGTGGCCTTTTATATCCAGGGTTTGCTCGATCGAATCCCCCTCTCGGCTCTTCTTCACGATGAACAGAAGGTCGAACGTCATCTCCGAGAGATGGGGCGGTCGGGCTTGATTGCCGTGTGATGTTTTTTTCGAGGCAATCATGACTCTTTGGTGAGGATTGAAGATATGGCGACACCGACGAACATTTTGGAGGAGCTGGTCAATCGGGAGTACCGGTACGGGTTTGTCACGCCGGTGGAGGAGGAGCTTTTTCCACCGGGACTGAACGAGGACATCATCCGGATGATCTCGGCCAAAAAGAACGAGCCGGAGTGGCTTTTGGAGTGGCGTCTGAGGGCCTATCGCTACTGGGCGAAGCTCGTCCAGGAGGGGGCCGAACCCCGATGGGCGAACGTGACCTATCCGCCCATTGACTATCAGGCGATTCGCTACTATGCGGCGCCCAAGCGGAGGGGCCCTCGACCGAAGAGCCTGGAGGAGATTGATCCGGAGATCCGGCGAACGTATGAGAAGCTGGGTATCCCCTTGCAGGAGCAGGAGCGGCTCGCCGGCGTGGCCGTGGATGCGGTCTTTGACAGCGTCTCGGTCGCGACGACCTTTCGCGAGAAGCTGGCCCAGTTGGGCATCATCTTCTGCTCCTTCTCGGAGGCCGTGCAGGAGCATCCCGAGTTGGTCCGGAAGTGGCTCGGCTCGGTCGTGCCCTACACGGATAATTTCTTCGCCGCCCTCAACTCGGCCGTCTTCAGCGACGGCTCGTTCGTCTATGTCCCTCCGGGCGTGCGCTGCCCGATGGAGCTGTCCACTTATTTCCGCATCAACGCCTCGCAGACGGGCCAGTTCGAGCGCACGCTCATCATCGCCGATGAGGGAGCGTATGTCTCGTATTTGGAGGGGTGCCTACCGCCTGGTGAACAGGTCGTTACTCCCGCCGGGTGGGTTAACATTGAACGCCTGAAGCCGGGCGACATGGTCTACGATCACCTGGGAGTGCCCCGGAGGATTCGGGCAGCAATGGTGCGCCACTATAGCGGTCCGCTCATCCGGATTCGTCCCGTCTCCCGCTATAACGAATTCCGTCTGACGCCGGAACACCCCGTTCTGGCGATCAAACGCTCGGATGTACTCGCCAAGCGTCGGAGCCGGAACGGATGGCTTCCAGAAGTAGATTCCCAAAAGCTGCGCCGCGCAGAACCCCGCTGGATTCCGGCGGGAGAACTGGAGAGGGGCGATTTCATCCTCGTCCCCAAGCTGCATCCTCAGGAGACCCTTGGCTTAAGCGATGAGGAAGTGGAGCTGCTTGGCTATTACCTCGCAGAGGGAAGCTCATATCATAATAAGGCGAACGGACAGCATACGAATCAGTTCTCCTTTGGGGGACATGAGAGAGCTTTGGCTGAACGCGTGCAGGCATTGGTCGAGCGGGTGACCGGTCGGAAGTCCTATCTTACGGAACAGTCCGCGCGCAACGGACTGGGGATCACCTTCTATTCGGAAGCGGCGGCTGCCTGGTTCCTCGCACATTGCGGCAAGGGGGCTTGCACAAAGACCTTGAGCCCCGAACTCATGAGCCTGCCGACTCGGCAGGCCAAAATCCTTCTGGAAGCATATCGGGCGGGAGATGGAAACGTCTGCGTTCGGAACGGCTCGCGCATGGTCCGATTCTCGACCGCCTCGGAAGCTGTGGCGCAGCAGATTCAAATGCTGCTCAACCGACTGGGCATTTACGCCTGGATTCAAGTCCGCAAGGGGGGAGAAGATAAATTCTCCCACGCCTCGGAACGCACCATCTACCGCCACCCGCTCTATCAGGTCGGGTACACGATGGAGAAGCGGTGGAACATGGTGCGGGAGACGGAGACTCATTTCCTCGTCCCGATCCGGGAGGTCGTCAGGGAAACCTACGAAGGTCCGGTATTCAACATTGATGTGGAGGAGAGTCACAGCTACCTTGTGCGCGGCTTCTGCACGCATAATTGTACGGCTCCCATGCGGGATGAGAACCAGTTGCATGCGGCCGTCGTGGAGCTCATCGCCCTGGACAATGCGACGATCAAGTACTCGACGGTTCAGAACTGGTATCCGGGCGATCGCGAAGGCCGAGGAGGGATCTACAACTTCGTCACCAAGCGCGGCAAGTGTCTGGGGCGCAACTCGAAGATCTCCTGGACGCAGGTCGAGGTCGGATCGGCCATCACGTGGAAGTATCCCAGTTGCATTCTCATCGGGGACAATTCGGTGGGCGAATTCTACTCGGTGGCCGTGACGAATCACTATCAGCAGGCGGATACGGGGACGAAGATGATCCACATCGGGAAGAACACCCGCAGCACGATCATCTCCAAAGGCATCTCGGCCGGTCACGGGCAGAACACCTATCGCGGGATGGTCAAGATCCTGAAGGGAGCTGTCGGAGCGCGGAACTACTCGCAGTGCGATTCCCTGCTTCTGGGCGACAAGTGCGGAGCCCACACGTTCCCCTACATCGAGGTGCACGAACCGACGGCCCAACTGGAGCATGAAGCGACGACGTCCAAGATCAGCGAGGAGCAGCTCTTCTACTGCCGGCAGCGCGGCCTCTCGGCCGAAGATGCCGTCTCGATGATCGTCAACGGTTTCTGCAAAGAGGTGATTCGCGAGCTGCCCATGGAATTCGCCGTCGAGGCGCAGAAACTGCTGGGCATCAGCCTGGAAGGGAGCATCGGATGATGAGATCGCCTCTTTTGGACATTCGAAACCTGCGCGTTCGCGTCGAAGGGCAAGAGATCCTCAAGGGGATCACTCTGAGGGTTCACGCGGGAGAAGTGCATTCCATCATGGGGCCGAATGGCTCGGGCAAAAGCACGCTCGCTCAAGTCCTGGCCGGACGCGAGATCTACGAAATCGTCGAGGGGGAAGTCCTCTACGAGGGGGAGAACCTACTCGTGTGGCCGCCGGAAGAGCGCGCCCGTCGCGGCATCTTCCTGGCCTTCCAGTATCCGGTCGAGATCCCGGGCGTGAGTAATCTCTACTTCCTCAAAGCCGCCGTGAACGCCCTGCGCAAGCAGCGGGGACTGTCGGAGATGGATGCCATGGAATTCCTCGCTCTGGCGCGCGAGAAGGCGAAGCTCGTCGAGCTGGACGAGAGTCTGCTCCAGCGCGCCGTGAACGACGGATTCTCCGGAGGCGAGAAGAAGCGCAATGAGATCTTCCAGATGGCCCTGCTTGAGCCGAAGCTGGCCATTCTGGATGAGACGGATTCCGGCCTGGATATTGATGCCCTTCGGGTGGTCGCTCAGGGGATCAACGCCCTGCGCCATCCGGATCGGGCGATCGTCCTCATCACGCATTATCAGAGACTGCTCAACTACGTTGTCCCGGACGTCGTCCACGTCCTCTACGACGGGCGCATCGTGAGATCGGGAGGGAAGGAGCTGGCCCAGGAGCTGGAGGAGAAGGGTTACGGGTGGATCGCCGAAGAGGCGCTCAGCTCGTCGGGAGGGAAGGAATGAAACCCGCCGAGAGAGAGAATCAGGCCCTTTACCGGGCGCACTTCGCCGAGTGGAACCAGATCATGAGCGCGCACGAGCCGGCATGGTTGCGGGCTCGGCGAGAGGATGCTTTCTCCCGATTTGCGGCCCTCGGCTTCCCGACGTCTCGCGAAGAGCCGTGGCGGTTCACCCCCATCGCCCCCTTGCTCGGCATTCCCTTTCGGCTTGCGGTCGAGCGCCCTCGCATCTCGTTCTCACGCGAGTGGCTCGCTCCCTATGGAGAAGGGGCGGCGCAGCATCTGGTCTTCCTGAACGGGCATTTTGTGGGAAGTTTCCTCCCGGCGGAGAGACAGCCAGACGGTTTCTTCGCCGCAGGGATTCGCGCTCTTGTTCGAGAAGATCCTGCGCGCCTGGAGCCCTATCTGGCCCGATCTGTCGAGCAGGTGTCTCACGCCTTTGAGGCTTTGAACGCGGCGTTTCTCACCGATGGAGCCTTCGTGCACATCCGGCGAGGCGCCATCCTTGAGAAGCCGATTCATCTTCTCTTCCTCGCCGTGGGCGACGGAGAGCCTTTCGTCACGCATCCGCGAAACATCGTCTTTGTGGAGGAGAACAGCCAGGTGACGCTTATTGAGAGCTACGTGGGTCTCCATGACGGTCTCTCCTTCACCAACGCCGTCACGGAGATCTACGCCGAGGAGAATGCCGTTGTAGACCATTACAGGGTCCAGCGGGAGAGCCGCGCGGCCTTTCACATGGCGACCGTGCGGATCCGGCACCGGCGGATGGCGAATGTCTCGAACTTCTCAGTGGTGTTCGGGGCGGCTTTGTCCCGAACGGACATTGCGGCGCTCCTGGAGGGCGAAGGGGCCGAATGCACCCTGAACGGGTTCTATCTGGCGCGCGACCGGCAACTGGTGGATCATCACACGGTGATCGAGCATGCGGCGCCGCACGGGACGAGCCGCGAGTTCTACAAGGGCATCCTCGATGACCACGCGCGGGGAGTCTTCGATGGGACGATCCGCGTGCATCCGGGAGCGCAGAAGACCGACGCGCGGCAGGTGAACAAGAACCTGCTGCTTTCGACCGAGGCGCTCGTCAACACGAATCCGCGCTTGCAGATTCTCGCCGATGATGTCAAGTGCAGCCACGGAGCGACCATCGGGCATCTCGATGAGGACGCCCTCTTCTATCTTCGTTCGCGCGGCCTGGACATGGAGAGCGCGCGCCAGATGCTCACGTATGCTTTCGCCTCGGACATCCTCAGGGAGATCCGGCTTGACGCCTTGCGGCGGCGTGTTGGAGAATGGCTCCTCATGGAGTGGCCGCTTGGGGAAGCGCTGAAGGAAATCCTATGAGCGTGAGAGAAGATCCGGCGTGTTCGTCTTCGCCTGGGACGGCGAGATCGCGTTCCTTTGATGTGGGACGCATTCGGGAGGATTTCCCCGCGTTGCATCAGCAGGTTCACGGCAAGCCGCTCGTGTATTTGGACAATGCCGCGACGACGCAGAAGCCGCGCCCGGTTCTGGAAGCGCTCAGGCGCTTCTATGAATCCGAATGCGCGAACGTGCATCGGGGTGTGCACACGTTGAGCCAGCGCGCGACGGAAGCCTACGAGCGCGCGCGCGCGATCGTCCGGCGCTTCCTCAACGCGCGTTCGGAGCAGGAGATCATCTTCGTGCGCGGGACGACGGAGGCGATCAATCTCGTCGCTCACAGCTTCGGCCGCCCGCGCCTTCGTCCCGGAGATGAAATCCTCATCTCCGCCATGGAGCACCACTCCAACATCGTGCCCTGGCAGATCCTCTGCGAAGCGACGGGGGCGCGACTGCGCGTCGCTCCGATCAACGATGAGGGCGAGCTGCTGCTGGATGAGTTCGAGAAGCTGCTGAGCCCGCGCACGCGCCTGGTGGCCATCACGCATCTCTCGAATGCCCTGGGGACGATTAATCCCGTGCGCGAGATCATCCGACTGGCCCACGCGCGGGGCGTTCCCGTCCTTCTGGATGGCGCTCAAGCCGTCGCGCACCTGAAGGTGGATGTCCAGGAGCTGGATTGCGACTTCTATGCCTTCTCCGGGCATAAGCTCTACGGGCCGACGGGAATCGGCGTCCTCTACGGGAAGGCGGAATGGCTCGAGGAGATGCCTCCGTACCAGGGCGGAGGTGACATGATCAGCTCGGTGACGTTCGAGAAGACGACCTACAATCGGCTGCCTTACAAGTTCGAAGCGGGAACGCCGCATATTGCGGGAGCCATTGGTCTGGGCGCGGCGATCGAATACGTGACGACGCTGGGGCTGGAACGGATCGCCGCTCACGAGCGCGATCTGCTCGCCTATGCGACGGAGGCCATCTCGGGGATCCCGGGCTTGCGCCTGATCGGGACGGCCCGCGAGAAGGCGAGCATTCTCTCGTTCACGCTCGAAGGTATTCATCCGCACGATCTCGGGACGATCCTGGATCATGAGGGGATCGCCATTCGCGCGGGACATCATTGCGCCCAGCCGGTCATGGAGCGCTTCGGCGTCCCGGCGACAGCGCGTGCCTCCTTCGCCCTCTATAACACGCGGGAGGAGGTGGACGCTCTGGTACTGGCCTTGCAGAAGGCGCGCGAGGTGTTCGGCCTATGAACGAACTGCGCGATCTCTATCAGGAGATACTGCTTGATCACAGCAAGCGACCGCGAAATTTCGGCTCTCTGGACCAGGCGGATCATCACGCCGTGGGGCATAACCCGCTCTGCGGAGACAAAGTCGTCGTGTACCTCCGGATGGAGAACGACACGATCGCCGACATCCGCTTCCAGGGACAAGGGTGCGCCATCTCGCAAGCTTCGGCCTCGATGATGACCGAGACTGTTAAGGGGAAGACGCGCGCCGAGGTGGAGGCTCTGTTCGAACGGTTCCACGAGCTTCTCACCGGACCGGAGCCGGCGGCGGCTCCCGAATTGGGGAAGCTCGCCATTTTCGCCGGCGTGCGGAAATATCCCGTGCGCGTCAAATGCGCGACGCTCGCCTGGCATACTCTGCGCGCCGCGCTGCAGCAGAAAGCAGAAACTGTCTCGACCGAGTGAGGAGGACGCGATGACGGAGGACGTCACGAGATCTTCGGAACCGATGCCGGAGGCGCCTGCGTCCGGCGAATCCGCGCCCCAGGCTGCGCCAGAGCTTCGGGAGCGCATCATCGAGGTGCTCCGGACCTGCTACGATCCGGAGATCCCGGTCAACATCTACGATCTGGGCCTCATCTACGACATCGAGATCACTCCCGCCAGCGAAGTGATCGTGCGCATGACGCTGACGGCTCCGGGGTGTCCGGTCGCTTTCTCGCTCCCGGCCGAGGTGGAGGCTAAGATTCGGAGCCTGGATGGCGTGGCCGATGCGCGCGTCGAGCTGGTATGGGACCCCCCCTGGACGCCCGATCGGATGAGCGAGACGGCGCGCTTGCAACTGGGATGGTGGTGAGCCCCTGATGCTCACGCGCGAACTGGATCGAACGGGCGTCCGAATCCCGGTCATCGGTCAAGGGACCTGGCGCATGGGCGAACGTGCCCGCCGCGAACGGGAGGAGATCGAAGCCCTGCGCCTGGGTTTGGATCTGGGTCTCACGCATATTGATACGGCGGAGATCTACGGCCACGGACGCACGGAGGAGCTGGTCGGAAAGGCGATCGCCGGACGCCGCCATGAAGTCTTTCTCGTGAGCAAGGTCTCTCCGGACCACGCCTCTTACAGAGGGACGATTCGCGCCTGCGAGCAGAGTCTTCGCCGGCTGCGCACCGATTACCTGGATCTCTATCTCATTCACTGGTGGAGCGACCGATACCCCATCGAAGAGACCATGCGCGCGATGGAGGATCTGGTCGCCGCCGGGAAGATCCGCTTCATCGGCGTGAGCAATTTCACCATCGAGCAACTGCAGCGGGCGCAACGCGCGCTCACGCGCGAGCGGATCGTGTGCAATCAGGTCTGCTACCATCTCAAAGCGCGTCAGATCGAATACCGGCTCCTCCCCTACTGCGAACAGCAGGGCATCGCCGTCGTCGGATATTCTCCCTTTGGAAGCGGGGACTTCCCCTCCCCGCGCAGTCGGGGGGGACGCGTGCTCGCCGAGATCGGGGCTAAGTACGGGAAGACGCCGCACCAGGTGGCCTTGAATTTCCTCACGCGACGACCGAGCCTGTTCACCATCCCGAAAGCCAGCCGCCCCGAACACGTTCGGGAGAACGCCGAAGCCGTCGGATGGACGCTCGCCCCGGAAGATCTCGCTCGGCTCGATGAAGTCTTCCCCCCTCCGACGCGAGATCGTCCGCTTCCGATGATCTGACTGGCGCCGGCGGGCACAAGGATCTCACCGGCCCGCCGTGGACGTCTCCTTCAGCGCCGCCGAGGGCGAGCCTGCCGATTCATCACGGCGAGGATGTTCCGAGCATCCTCCAGGTGCTTGGGATCCTTCCCCAGCTCCAGATATTTCTGCAAGAGCGTCCGCGCTCGCCCCTTGTCCGCACTGTAGAAGTTGTAGACGCCCAGCTCGTAGTAGCTCTCCGCGTGGTTGGGATTCACCTCGATGACTCGCTCGAAAACCTGAGCGGCCATCTCCATCTTGTTCTCCTGAATGAGCCGCTGGCCCAACTCGAAGAGCCGTTCGTCCACGGGCTCACCCAGTTGCTTATAGAGGTCCATGTAGACGCGGATGGCTTCGTTCAAATTCCCCTGGTTCAGATAGAGCAGAGCGAGCGCCTGATGATATTCGGGCTTGCGCGGATTCAATTCGATGGCCTTCTGATAGGCCGCGACGGCCTTGTCCATCTGCTGTAATCCGACATAGCATCGGCCCATGGCGAACCAGATCGAGGGTTCCTCGCGCGAGATCATCGCGCGCGCGGCCTCGTACTTCTGCAAAGCCTCCTGATACTTCCCCTCCCGCAGCAACTGATCGCCTTCGGCGAGGATCTGATTCGCCTTTTGGATGGCGGCGTACTCTTTGTGTTCGAGGATCTGACTCTTCAGTCTTTGATATTCCGGATCCTGAGGCTTCTGTCGGATCGCCTCGTCAATGATTTCGATGGCCTTATCGTACTGTCCGTCGTTGGCATAGGCGAGGGCGAGATTATAGCGGATGTCGGTGTTCTCCGGCTGCAGCGCGAGAAGCTCGGTGAACTTCGCGATGGCCGTCTTGAAGTCGCGGTTCTGCATGGCCTTCTGGCCGGCCTCGTGCAGCTCGTCACGGCGGCGGAACTCTGCCAGCTTCCCGATCACCTCCTGATACCGCGACTCGTTCGGATTCCATTCGGCCGCCAGGCGAATCTCCTTCTCCCCTTGCTCCCACTTCCGCTGCTGGGCCAGGGCCACCCCATAGAGGAAACGCCCCTCGGCGTTGAAGGGCGCGATCTTCAAAAACTGGGCGAGTTTCTCCTCGGCTTCGGAGAAACGTTGTTGCTGCAGGGCCTCGATGCCTTCTTGAAGGAACCGATTCGCCTGCTGAATGAGCGCCATGTCCTCGAAATAGAGCTTCTTGTTCATGTCCCCGGGCTGCAAGGAAAGCGTCAGGGCCGTCTCCTTCTCGGCGACCAGCGTGAGCGGCTCCCGGGAGACCGGATCATACTCCTTGCGTCGCCCGATGAGGCGATAGACTCCGGGATCCAGATCTTTGAAGACGGCCTTCCCTTGCTTATCGCTTTTGGCCCGGACGATCTTTTGCACCTGCAAGCTCATGAGGATGAACTCCACATCCTTGACGGGCTGTCCGGCCGAATCCAGGCACGTGACGACGAGCGTGGCCTTCTGCTGAGCCCACACTCCGGAGCCCCCCAGGACGAGGCTCAGCCCCACGACGATTCCGATCTGCACAATTCTTTTCCCCATTGCACCTCTCCTTTGCTTCGGAAATGTCGTCATAAAAGGTACTTGAGGTGCGCCGCCGAGGGCAAGCGGGGAGCCGCGCGGGGCTCAAGATCGCGGAGGTGAAATCCCCAGCGCGCGCATCCGGCGGTAGAGGTGGCTGCGATCCATGCGCATCGCTTCGGCGGCGCGAGTGACGTTGCCCTGATGCTCGGCGAGCTTTTGCAGGATGTACTGGCGTTCGAAGGCCTCGACGGCTTCCTGAAACGTCTTATACTCGGCGCGCTCGACCAGAGCCAGGGGATCTCCGAGCAGCGGGGGGAGATCATCGGCATCCACGACGGGGCGCGCCCACATGATGACGATCCGTTCGATGATATTGCGCAACTCGCGCACGTTCCCGGGCCAGTGATACTCCTGCAGTCGGGCGATCGCGGCAGGCGTGAACTCTTTGGGCGTGCGCATGTAGGCGCGAGAGAATTTCTGATTGAAATGCTCGACCAGAAGCGGAATATCCTCGGCGCGCTCGCGCAAGGGGGGGACGACAAAGGGAATGACATTGAGCCGGTAGAAGAGATCCTCGCGGAATTCTCCCTTCTCGACCAGGCGCGGGAGGTTCTTGTTCGTCGCAGCGAGGATGCGCACATCCACCTCGATCCAGACGTTACTGCCGAGCGGCTGAATCCGCCCCTCCTCGAGCGCGCGCAGGATCTTGGCCTGCGTCTTGAGGCTCATGTCGCCGATCTCATCCAGAAAGAGCGTCGCGCCGTCGGCCAGCTCGAACTTCCCCTGCCGGGCTGTTGTCGCTCCGGTGAATGCCCCCTTGACATGTCCGAAAAGCTCCGATTCCACAAGCTCCTCCGGGATGGCCGAACAATTGACCTCGACAAATGGTCGGGCCGCGCGCCGCGAGGCGGCATGCAGGGCTCGCGCGACCAGCTCCTTCCCTGTCCCCGACTCCCCGTAGATGAGGACGCGCCCCTCGGTCGGAGCGACGAGCGCGATCTGCTGCCGGAGCGCGCGCATGGGCACGCTCTCGCCGATCATCTCGTAATCGCGCACCAGACGCTGCTGTAACTCCCGCGCTTCGCGCTCGAGCCGCTTCTGCTCGATGGCGTTTTTCACCGTCAGGAGAGTCCTCTCCAGAGAGAGCGGTTTCTCCAGGAAGTCGAAGGCGCCGAGCTTGGTCGCCTGCACGGCTGTTTGAATCGTCCCATGTCCGGAGATGATCACCACGGCGACATCCGGCGCCAGTTCCCTCACGCGCCGAAGCGTCTCCAGCCCGTCCATATCGGGAAGCCAGATGTCCAGGAGCACGCAACTATAGGGGCGGCGCTCGAAGGCGGCCAGACAGGCCTCGCCACTGGCGACGGCCTCGACGATGAATCCCTCATCTTCGAGAATAGAGCGGAGAGATTGTCGGATGTGCTGCTCGTCGTCTACGATCAAGATCGAATGGGCCATAGCTCCGCCTCATCGTCGAAGGAGTCCCCTCGTCCTCTCTGCGTCTGCGCCAGAGCCGGGGCATCAGCCGCGGGCTCTTCGCACACAGGCAGCTCGATGATGAATCGCGCCCCGCGCGGCTCATTGTCCTCCACCCAGACAGATCCTCGATGCTCGGCGACGATCTGCCGCACGATGGCCAACCCCAATCCCATTCCCTTCGCTTTATTGGAGACATAGGGAGCGAAGAGTTTCTCCCGCTCTTCGGGGGCGATCCCCGGCCCCGTATCGGCGACGCTGATGCGAACGCGCTCGCGTTCGGGAACGTAGCGCGTGCTCACGAGGATGCGGCGTTCTCCTGGCATATCCCGCATCGCATCAATGGCATTCTCGATGAGATTGACGAGCGCGCGCTTGATCTGCTCGGCATCGAATCGCAGCCGCGGCAGATCCGGCGCCAGGTCCGCTTCCAGGCGGATTCCCTCGGGATGCTCCTCGTAGAGCTGGAGCGCAGCCCGGACCGCGTGATTGATCTCCCCTTCGACCCGCCGCGCTTCGGGCAGACGCGCGAAATGGGCGAATTCGTTCACCAGACGGTGCAGCGTCTGCACCTCGCTGTAGATGATTGCCACCCCCTCCTCGACGATCCGACGATATCGCGGTTCGGAGAGCGCCCCCGGATCGCCGAGCACGTGCTTGGCGATCCGTTCGGCCGAAAGGCGAATGGGTGTCAGCGGATTCTTGATCTCATGGGCCATCCGACGGGCGACCTCGCTCCACACGGCTTGCCGCTGCGCGCGCACCAGCTCGGTGACATCTTCGAGCATCAGAACCGCCCCGCGCGCCTCTCCTCCCGAATCCCGCAACGGCGAAGCCGTGAAGACGAGATGACGCGCCCCCAGAGACGTCGGCCATTCGACTTCCATGACAGCTTCTTCGGCTTTCCAGGATCGCGCGACAAGCCCCAGGATCTGGGCGGCCGTGGCCTCTCCGAAGACAGCGCGCAGCAGATCCGGCGCCCGCTCCGCGGGAAGGGGTTCGGAAACGCGCAAGATCTCGCGCGCGGCCCGATTGACGGTCGTCAGACGCCCCTCTTCGTCGAAGGAGATGACGCCTGTGCTCAAGCTCTCCAAAACCGTCTCGATGTATTGCTTCCGTTCCTGCAGGGCGAGATTCATCGCGCGCAGCTCGCGCGCCGATTCTTCCAGGCGGCGGCGGTTCTCACCGAGCTCCCCGATCATTCGGTTGAACGAATCCACGAGCACGGCCAACTCGTCCTCGGCCACGCAGGCGACAGGGCGCGAGAAGTCCCCCCGCGCGACGTGTTGCGTCGCTTCGGCCAGAGCCTGAATCGGCTCGGTGATCCCCTTGGCCAGATACATCCCCATCCACGTCGCGGCGAAAAGAAGCAGAAACGTGATCACTCCGAGCACCTGCAGAGTCACGCGGCGCGTCTGCCCCTGCCGGCGGTGCAGGCGCTCATACGCCTCTTGCTGTCGCGACATGGAGGCCATCAGGTGAGCGATCCGCTGGGGAACTTCGGCCAGCACGATGATCCCGTGCCGAGACGCCCCCTCCTCATCCCCCCGCGCGGCCACAGGACGCCCCACCACAAAGAATCGCGCATCGCCGACGGAGATGGGGAACGCCTCGTAGGGCCGATGCGCCCGCACAGCCTCCGCCGCGCGGTCCAGGGACTCTCGTACCTCGGAGGGAAGCGCGAAATCCGACTTCTCCCATGTCCTCACGCGAGTCTCCTCGACAAGGGCGATCCCCCTGACCTTCGGATGCGCGAGTTCGGCAACGAGCATTCGCTCGACCTCATCGTCGCGGCCCGCCTCAACCTGTCGTCTCAGCCGCTCGACCAGCGCGCGCAGATCGGCTCTCTCATCCTCCACATAGGCGCGCGCCAGCCTCTCGGATGCCCACATGATGTTCCGATACGGCTCCCCGAACCACTTCTCCAGCGTGCGATTGATGACCAGATAGGAGAAGATCGCCAGAAATACGAGCGGAAGGATCGAGATGAGGATGAAATACCGAACGAGCCGGGCCTTCAGGCGAGAGCCGAGCCGATGCGCGCGCCGCTCCCGCCAGAGCCGCAACAGGTTGCGCGCCAGGATGAAGGCGAAGACCGAGAACGCGACGAAGTTGAAAGCCGTCAGCAGATAGAGGACGAGCGTCTCATCGGCGCTCACCACATCCGTGGGAGGGATCCGCAAGACGCCCAGGATCAACAAGACCACGAAGGCGATGAGCGTCGCCGCCGACAGACTCAAAATCACAGCCCACGCGTGAGTGGGCGTCGGCTTGGATTCGGCCATAAGCGAGGAGATTGTATCAAAATCCGGAGGGAAGACTCCACAGGGCCTGACGCGCCCTTCCGGGATCCGTTCACTCGCGCCTGTAGCCGTAGAGCCAGCGAGCCGTCCGCCCGCTCTTATTCCGAACCGAATGGCGCGTCCCCCGGGGGATGAACCACTCATCACCCGGCTCAAGCTGCGCGACTTCCCCCTCCCATTCCACTTCGATCGGAGCATCAAGCGGCGTGACCAGCTCATCCACGCGGTGCACGAAATCCTCCCAACACCGACCCGGAGGATCCGTCCACACGTCACAGGAGAATCCGCGCGCGGCCCAATCCCGCGCGATCTCCTGAGGACTTCGCCCCTTCCATTTTCCCGGCTCAATGTGCATGACCCTGCCTAATTTAACAACACCTGGGCCTCGAGAACAAGAGGGGGGATACCTCAGAGCTGAAAAAGCAGGGCGATCGAACCCCGCCCAACCGATCCCAAGGCCCGATGTCTACGGGGACGACGCTCCTCTGCCCACAATCTCTTCCACCACTCCCCGAGCTACGAGCAAGAGGAACCGGAGGCGAAGGATCGGAGACCGAAAGCGCGATGCCGCGAGCTGGACTCCCTGCGGATCCTCTCGCACAAGGAGGAGGAGATCGGCCGGGAAATCCATCTCCTCCACGTCCATGCGGTAAAGGAGGGAGAGCTTCCCCGGCATATAGATTCTTCCTCCAAATCGCGGATCGCGCACGTCGGGGACCTCTTCGGGCTTGGCTTCATGGGCGGCGTGAATCGCCTCGAGCACAAGGGAAAAGGCTCGCGGGCGATCCCATTCCGCATAGAGGCCGGCGATCTCAAACAGACATTCCGCTCGGCGTCCTGTCGGCTTCGCCCGCCGGGCCTCTTCACGGGCCCTCTCCAACCACAGCGCGACAGATTCTCGCTGCCCTTCACGGAGCGCCGCGCGGACGACCTCGATCAGAGCGCGCGATCGAAGAGCTGGATCGTTGAGGCTTGCCTGCTGGGCCTCCTCGAAGCGTTTCTCGGCGATCCTCTCCTGCACGCGCTTGAGTTTCACCTCCTCCAGCGTGACCTCGCGCATCCCGGCGTCGGAGATTTTCTCAGCCACCTTGTGCGCCTCATCGGTCGGCAGAGTGAGAGCCAACTCCCTTCAGGAGAGATCGCGCGCCCGCGGATTCGCCTCGCGCTCGATCTGCCTTATCCGTTCCGAAAGCTCCTCGTCTCCCCGAACGGGAACCGGCGGACGCTCCGAAGGCAGCAGGCTCGCCAGTGCGTGCACATACCGGGCGAGTACTTCCGCTCGAACGGGTTCATCAAACCTCCGAAAGAGGGGGAGGTAGTCCTGACTCAACGCGCGGATGAAAGCGCGTGTCTCACGCGTCTTCAACATCTCCCCGGCGGCCGGATCTCTTCTCTCCTGTGCGATCCGCCAGAGCTGCTCAGCCCGTGCGAAAGTTCGATCGAGAACCCACCGGAGTTCGCGCTCCAGGGGCTCGGGCGAATCCGCCCCGCGGA
Source organism: uncultured Clostridia bacterium (assembly GCA_964615335.1). Lineage (GTDB taxonomy): Bacteria > Acidobacteriota > Blastocatellia > HR10 > HR10 > HR10. Next base: position 182,032 of record CAZTMT010000004.1, on the reverse strand, counting down.
ACCGCCGATTCAGATACGCTCCCAAGATGGCGAGCGCGAAGTCCTCGGGCGGGGCGAGCGCCGGCAGGCGAGAGAGGATCAGGCGGAAGAGCGGATCCCCGAGTTCGGGATGCGCGGCAGCCGCTGTGAGCATCAGACTCCAGAAGGGCGCCAGCCGTTCCCCGGCTGCGAGTCCGCGAGCCGCGATCTCCAACAGCAAAGGCGCATCGCGCAAGGCCGCATCGCCCGACACATCCCAGAGCGTTCCGAGCAAGTCTTGATACAACGTCGCTCGGGAGATCCCCCCCTTCCTCGAATCCCCTTCCTCCTTGAGCGATGCGATCAAGTGCTCGGCCCATCTCGGATCACGCCGGGCTGCTGTCCGCAAGATCTCTCGAAAGACGGCCCGCTGCCGCTCAGCAGCCATCTGCCTTTCTTCTTCCCGGCGCGCGTCTGGAACGCGCCCGAGAGTGGCGGCCTCATTCATCACGCGCTCAAAGAGGGCCCGCGCCCCCGGCTCATCGAGAGACCAGAGCAGATCGGCCGCGCGAAGACGGATGCGGAGCCGCCCGTAAGGATCCGTGACCCGCTCGGCCTCCCGCACGATCTCCTGCGGAAGAAGCAAGGCCTCAGCCTTTTTGCTCTCCTGCTGCGGTTCCGCAAGAGGCTGGTGTGATTCCTTCCGACTCGCTGCGGCGTAGGCGATAAGGAAAGCGATAATGGCGATGCCCGCGCGCCTCACGGCCATCCCTCACATGCACTTCAGCCTGTGCCTCAAGCGACCGACGATCGTCCCCATTATCGGCATAGTCTTGCTTCCCCGGAGCGCTTTCGCTTCAGGCAGCCCGGATTATTTGACCTGTCTGCTTGCCTGTTAAGCCCTCTGGCGAGACCTCGCCCCAGGAGGATGCCCGAGCGAGCCCTGGGCTCGCCTCACGGTCTCAGGCGCGTGGGGAGGCGGGCGCGTCCTCCTGTGGCGATCGAATGCGTTTCGGCCAAGTGTCACTTCTTTGTCCAGGTTCGCCGGACCGACTCGTCTTTAGCGCTCGGCAGTTCCAATTTGCGTCTCAAGATGGTCCGTAAGCGGCGCATCGCTTTCACCGCCTCTTTCGCTTCAGCGACGGTAGTAAACATTCCGGGATAGCGGACGCGCACAGCATAGACATGGAGTGCTTTCACTAAAGGCCTTTGTGCATCGAGAGCCGCATCGTACCTTGCGCACAGGGTGAGCAAGTACACCAAGTTATGGGTGCGCGGCGGTGCAATGCCTCGTGCGACGAGATAGGCCTTCAGGTATTTCTCCACGCATTGTTGGCAGTGGAAGCAAATCACATCGGGCAGCGGCTCCTTGCGACGACGGCTTAGGGCGACTGCCGCTTTATAGTCCGCCTCGGCTTTCTCCACCCACTCGTCAACCAGAGTCACGCTGATATAACACCTTGCCCTTCGTCAGGATCTCAGCAATAAAGAAGTCACCTATCCTCAGACGCCCCTCAATCTCAGCAGGTGTATAAACCAGTACATCCATTGGCAGGAACGGCACATCCGCCACTTCGGCGACGCGTCGGATGCGCTGCGCCATCGGTTCGTCCGAATCCATAATGACCAGCAAGTCCACATCGCTGTTCACGTTCGGCTTCCCATAGGCGTAAGAACCGAAGAGCACGACCTTGTACGGACGAAATGCCTCCACGATGCGCCCCGTGATGTTTCGGAGCAGCTTTTTCGTCACGCGCGGGCGAAGCTTCGCCCAGTCAATTTTCGCCTTTGCTGACGTCTTACTTTCGGTGTTCTTCCTCTTCATGCCACGTGTCAGCTTAGCGCTGGTCTCCGAGGACGTCAAGAAAAGGGGCCATCGCTTGTCAGCTTCCTGAGAGCAGCTCTTCACAATCCCACGGCGGAATCCTGCTGGCAGGAGCGCGGCCGCTGAGGCGGGCCAAGGAGACTGTCACGATAAGGGCTTCATGCGATCGAGGGATCGCCCGAGGTCTCCGTGACGCCCTGGATTCACTTCACGGCCCCAAGCGCGTGGAGAGGCGGGCGCGCCCTCCCGTGGCGATGCGGAAGAAGATCTCCCACTCCTGGCGGAGGCGGTCGAGCTTCTCCAGATCGGTCGCCGAGACCGTCTCCCCTTGAGGCACGACGAGGATGAATGCCTGACGGAAGTGACGGGGCGCTTGCGGATAGGACGGCGTGCGCCAGCCTTCGACTTCAGCGATCTGGCGCAGTGTGATCATCTTGGCTGTGCCAGGGACGATGATTCCCACCTCGGGCCGACTGCTCGGCGTGCGACGCGTGTAATCGCTCGGCGGGATGATGAGGAAGAAATCAGGCACATCGCGCGGAGAGCGAACGCCCATGAGATATTGATCCAACGCGCTGTATCGGAGCGCTGCTTCCAGACTCTCGAAGGTGCCGTCCCCGTTGTCCACCCAGTTGTTCCCCCCCATGACCGAAGCCTCCGTATCCAGGAAAAAGCTCCAGCCCGACGAGAAGTTGCGCAGCGCGCTGCTTTCGTTCCCTCCATCGTTGAAATCCACATAGGCGAGCCAGCGTCGCCCGGTCTCCCGAGCCAGGAGGGTGAGCGCCGAATACACGCCGTCATGAAACACCTGTTCCGGATCCGCCGGATATTGCGAGATCCGATTCATATTGAGAAAGCCTTGCAGACGTCCCTGACTCCCGAAAGCGCGAGGCCCTCCGTTGAACGTCCCCTGTCCCTGGCCGATCCCCCCGACATCGTTTTTGATCGGCTTGTAGGAGGTGAAGGACCCATCGGTCACAGCGTGGGGGATCGAGCTGGCTCCGAAGACAACGAGCATATCGAAATCATCCGAATGCTTCTGATAGAACCGCCGGGCGATCTGCTCGTCCTGAAAGACTCCATCGAAAAGCTCATAGACAGCCGGAAGAGTGGAGTCCCGAAGCGGGAGGCGCTCCGAGAAGTTCAGCGCCCGTCCGAAGAAGACCTGCGCGAGCACATTCCCGTTGAAGACACCCGTCAGCCCGGTCCGCGCTTCCACGCGCGGGAAGGACATGCGGAAGCGCCCATCCCGCTCGAGAACGATCTGGAACGTATTGGAATTCATCCGACTCCTTTCCGGCACATCGCTCCAGGTGATGACGACGCGTTCGGAGGTTGCGCGGAAGAAGACCCCTCCCCGCGCGCCCGGATCCAGGTCTGTCCAGAGCGGGGCGATCATGGGTACGTCGCTCAAAGTCGAAGGGTTCGGAGCGCGACGGGGCTGGCCGAACGAGATGTTTCCGTTGGAGTTCACAAAGAGCCGATTCCAGCTCCTTCCGTAAAACGGGAAAGCGAACGGAAGGGCGATCTCAAGGGAGCTATCGTTCTGCAGATTCACCTTCTGCCCCCACTCTTCCTCGAAGAGGAGATCGGAAGCCTCCAGAGAAAATCCCCCCGTCCCCACGGGCGCGAAGTGAAGCGTCCGCCCGTTGAGGTCGAACACGTGCATGAGCGTTCCGTCATCGTGAAGGACGGCGATGTCTCCGGCATCGAAATCCAGAGTGGAAGAAACCCGAATATTCTCCCCCTCCTCTTCGACGGCCTCGGTCATCTCCCCCTCGTCGAATTCGCTCTCCAGAATGCGCACGATCTTTCCCTCCAGCAGGATCTCCAGCTCCCGGGGATTCCACGGAGAGACGCGCAGCCCCTGGAAATGCACATCATCGGGCAGGTCAGCGATCTTCTCCCATGTTTCGCCTTCGTCGGAGCTTCTGTAGAGCGCATGATCCACGCGATGAGAGTGAACGGGAGCCCCGAGCAGAACATAGAGAAGCGATGGATTCTCGGGATTCACGGCGAGCAGCGGGGTGAACGTTCGATAGGCGAAGGGCACGGGCAAGCCCCGATTGATGGGCTCCCATGTTTCTCCCCCATCGCGCGTCCGGTAGAGGCCATACAGATCTGTCGCCGCGTAGACGATGTCCGCATCTTCGGGATGCACGAGGAGGCGGGCCACTGACGCCCTGCCCTCGGGCAATCCGCGAGAGACCGATCGCCAACGCTCGCCCCCATCATCGCTTCGATAGACGCCATGTCGGAGCGTTCCCAGATACAGCCGCTGCGGATCGCTGGGCGCCGCGCACAGGATCAGAGGGATCGCTTCCGGATCCAGGCCGCGCGCTGCGCGCTGCTCACGCGCTTCGGAATCGCGGCTCGCCAGGAGCCCGCGCGGGCTCACGCATGTCTCCCCGATTCGGACGGACTCAAGCCCCGATTCCTCCCCATGTCCTCCCCGAGAGAGCGAAGGCATCCCGAGGCTCGCGACGAGAAAAAACATCGTCGCGCCGATCTTCCACGCGCTTCTCAGTTTCCCCATACGCACCTTCTCCTCGCTTCAGGACTTCCACGGTTGATTGTGGTAGAGGAGTCATCGGGCTTTGTCAAGACCTCCCTCCCCGAAAGGCAACCGTTGTTCGCACAAGCGAGCTGGACAAAAAGGGAGAAGGCGCGCTATCATCTTTGGCCTTCGCCTATGAGGGCGCGGCTCTCTATCACAACCTGGGATGACGAGCACGAACTGCGGCGTCTGCGGCGGCGATGGGAACGAAATACGTGGTACGCGCTCGCCGCGATGCTTCTTGTGGCCGCGTGGAGGCGAGACCCAGCGATCGGATTGGGTGTGGCTCTGGGCGGAGCGCTCGGGTGGGTGAATTATCACTGGCTCATCGCAAGCACACAGTCTCTGTTCGCCTCGGTGTCCTCTGCGGGGAAGGCCTCGCGTCGAGCCGTCTGGCTTTTCGCTCTCCGCGTGCTTGTCGTCTGGGGGACGATCGGGCTCATCCTCTGGAGTCGAGCCCTGCCCGTTCTGGCTTTCGTCGCGGGATTCTGCGCCCTGGTCGTCGCCCTCATGCTTGAGGCGGGATATCAAATCGGCCGCATCATTCTGGGAAGAGAGGACTGAGCGATGCTCACCTGCGGGAACATCCTTCTGACCGCTGCCCCGGAATCGGGAACAGCGCATCACGTTCCGGCCCTTGTGGAATGGGTCAATCATGTCCTGGGTCCGACCGTTTATCGGTGGCAACAGGCGCTCATGCCGAAGCTCTATGGGCTCTTCGGAGCAGAGTGGCATGGCGATCCGACGATGCCCATCCCGACGCACCTGGTCATGTTCTTCATCGCCGTGCTTCTGAGCACGGTGGGGCTGCGGTTGCTGCTCGGGCGCCTTTCCCTGGAGAATCCGAGTCCGCGCCAGCAAGTATTCGAGCTTCTCTTCAGCGGATTGCGCAACCTGATGCGGGAGAATATCGGCCCGCACGGATCGAAGTACTTCCCCATCATCGGGACGTTCGCCGTCGTCATCGGCGTGTGCAATCTCATGGGGCTCATTCCGGGACTGGTCGCGCCCACGGCCAACTACAATGTTCCGCTCGCACTCGCTCTCATGTCGTTTCTCTACTACAACTACGTCGGTCTGCGAGAGAACGGGCCGATCGAGTACCTGCGCCATTTCGCCGGACCGGTTCTGGCCATCGCCCCGCTCTTCTTCCCGGTCGAAATCGTGAGCAATTCGGCGCGGATCATCTCGCTCTCGATGCGTCTTTTCTGGAACATCTTCGGCGACGAGACGCTCGCCAGCGTCTTCAGTCAGATCGTCGCCTGGGGTGTGCCCGTTCTGTTGATGCCCCTGGGGCTGTTCGTCGCCCTCATGCAGACGTTCATCTTCGTCATGCTCTCGATCATTTACATCGGCGAGGTGACGCATCATGCTGAAGCGAGCGCGGTCTCGCGCATCGAGCTTCAGGAGGAAGCGCAATCGGCGTGAATCGAATGTCCTTCCCCGTGCGGAGGGCCAAGGGCATGAGCCCACGCACTGCCTTTCGCTCTCCGCCCGGGGCGGAGAAGGGCCGCGGGACTGAACGTGCGATGGATGCAAGAGATCCCACACCGTCTGGAGCTTTCGCCGAAAGGGGGTGGCGAAAGTATACCGGGTGAGGGAGGACTCATACGCCCCGCCTGGCCCGGAGAATCTCACAGAGAGGAGGAGATGATGAAAACGCTACTTCGGAAACTTCCGATCGTTCTGGGCTCGCTTGGGCTTCTGGCAACTCCCGCGTGGGCGCAGCAGGGTGGAGGGGGCGTCACCGACGTGACGTTCAAGTACATCTCGGCCGCCTTCGGCATGGCGATCGCAGCGGCGGCGGCCGCCTACGCGGACTCGCGCGCCATCAGCGCCGCCTGCGAAGGCGTGGCGCGGAATCCCGGAGCCGGCGGGCGTTTGCAGACGCTCATGCTCATTGGGGTCGTGTTCATCGAGACGCTGGTGCTCTTCACGCTGGCCGTCATCTTCCTGAAGGTCGTGTGAGGTCCAACAGGCCCCGCACCGCCGCGCGGGGCCTTCCTTCTTGGGAAGGAGATGCCGGGACGGGCATTCCTCCGACATCCCGAGCGCACATGAGGATCCAGCGATGAAAACCATACGGATGTCACAGAGAAGGCTCTTGTGGCTTCTGGGCTTGAGCGCCCTGCTGGTGCTCGGCTCCAGAAGTGCGGCTTCCCCCGAAGACTACGCCCATCCGGAGATGCTCGTCGAGACGGCATGGCTCGCCGAACATCTCTCCGATCCGGACATTCGCATCGTGGACGTGCGTTCAGCCGAAGCGTACGCGCAGGGGCACATCCCCAATGCCGTCCACCTGGATGTGGGGGCTTTGCGAAACCCTGAAGACCGCCTCCTCTACGTTCCCCCGCCGGAGCGTTTCGCTGCCCTGATGAGCGAGCTGGGCATCAGCAATCGCACGCGCGTGATCGCCTATGACGACGTGGGCGGGCAAGCGGCGGCCCGGCTGTGGTTCGTCTTCGATTATTACGGACACACAGCGTGCAGCCTCCTGAACGGAGGGTGGCCGAAGTGGCTGAAGGAGGGACGTCCGGTGAGTCGCGATGTCCCGCACTTCCCGAAAGCGGAGTTCTCCATTCGCACGAATCCTCCGACGATCTGCACGGCGCCGGAAGTGGCGCGCAAACTTCGCGCAGAGGCTGTCGTCCTCATTGATGCGCGATCTCCTGAAGAATATCGGGGCGAGCGCGTGCTCGGAGCGCGCGGCGGGCACATCCCGGGAGCGATCAACATCGAGTGGCGGGAGAATCTGACGGGAGACGATGTGAAGGTCTTCAAGCCGGCATCCGAGTTGCGCCGGCTCTACGAAGAGCACGGCATCACCCGGGACAAAGAGATCATCACCTACTGTCAGGGAGGAGGGCGCGCCGCCCACACGCTTTTCGTCCTGCGTTTGCTCGGATACACGAAGAGCCGCACCTACTACGGATCCTGGCAGGATTGGAGCACTCGCGAAGACCTTCCCGTTGAAAAGCCGAAAGCCTCAAGCCCCCCTCGCTGAAGGAGCGTTCCCCGTCCTCAGCCGATGGCCCCCTCCGTGAAGATCCGGATGCTCTTCCCCCCTCGCGTGCCGCCGTGATAAACTGAAACGCGCAAGGCGAGGGAGTGGGGGCGTAGCGAGGAACGGTTTATGCGACGCGAACCGGTTTCTCTCCGCCGAGCGGTCATCACGGGGATCGGCTGCCTGAGTCCCAACGGCATCGGACGAGAGCAGTTCTGGAATGCTCTGAAAGAGGGGCGCAGTGGCATCGGACAGATCACGCGCTTCGATGCCTCGGACTTGCCCGTGCAGATCGCAGCCGAAGTCAAGGGGATAGATGTGTATGAGATCATCCCGCCGAAAGAACGCCAACATCTGCCGCGCGTCGTGCCGATGGCTCTCTGGGCGACACGCGAAGCGTTCTCCGATGCGGGAATTCATCCCGATGCTCTCTCCCGCCAGGAGAGGCAACGGATCGCCGTGATTCTCGGCAGCGGAGGCGGCGGGCTGGAGTTCACCGAACGACAGTACCGCTACTACTTCACGGGCGAGACCAAGCGCGCGAGCATCTACACGATCGCCAGCTCCACGATCGGGACGCTCTCCAGTGAGATCTCGACGGCTTTCGGATTGCATGGGATGAGCCACGTCATCTCGACCGGATGCGCGAGCGCGACCGACGCCATCGCCTATGCCGCGCAGGCTGTTCAGCTTGGACGGGCCGATGTCGTCGTCACCGGAGGCGTGGACGCTCCGCTCTCGCACGGCATCCTGACGGCTTTCTGTGGCATGCGCGCGCTCACCAGCTCATGGAACCATGCGCCCGAACGCGCTTCGCGCCCCTTCAGCCGAGATCGCGACGGATTTGTTCTCGGCGAAGGAGCGTGGATCTTCATCGTCGAGGAGCGGGAACGCGCGCGACGTCGCGGGGCGAAGATCTACGCCGAGATCCTCGGATACGGAGCCACGTGCGACGCGCATCACCGCGTGCGCGTGGATGAGAGCGGCCAGGAACCGGCGCGCGCCATGCGGTTGGCGCTGGAGGAGGCCGGCCTCACCCCTTTCGACGTGGATTACATCAACCTGCACGGAACCTCTACTGTTCTCAACGATCGGATCGAGACGCGCGCCGTGAAGCTCGCCTTCGGCGAACAAGCCTATCGCATCCCCATGAGCGCGACGAAATCTCTGATCGGCCATCCGCAAGGAGCTTGCGGCGCGGCCGGTTTGGCCGCTGCGCTTCTGGCTCTGCAGGAGGGTTTCATCCATCCGACGCTCAATCTCGATGAGCCGGATCCGGAGTGCGATCTCGATTACGTGCCCCATCAGGGCCGGAGAGCGCACGTGCGCGTGGCCCTGGTCAACTGTCTCAGCTTCGGCTCCAAGAATGCGGCGCTCGTCGTCGGCCGGGATGACGCATGAGCTGGGGGATGTTCCCCGATTTCTCCAAGCGCGCGCGAGCGCGGGAGTGGATGGATGATCCCGCGGCCTCGCCCGAGGACGTCGCAGCGGCTCTCAAAGATCTGGAGCGCATCAACGCCCTCTTGCGCGTGACATCCTCTTTGGCGCGCCACCTCTTCCCGATGATCGAGCGCCTGCCGCGTTCTCCGGTGCGGATCCTGGATATCGCGACGGGCGCGGCCGATATTCCTCGTGCGATCGCTCGATGGGCGCGACGACGACGGCGGCGCGTCGAGATCGTCGCGTTGGATCTCGGTGGGCCCGTCTTAGAATACGCGCGCCGAACGATCGTCTCGTATCCGGAGATCGCACTGGTTCGTGCGGATGCGCTTCGGCTCCCCTTCCCCCGCGACGCTTTCGATTTCGTCCTCGCGACGGAGTTCCTGCATCATCTGGAGGACGAGCAGATCCTCCCTTTCCTGCAGCATGTCGCCGAGCTGGCGCGCGAGGCTTTCCTCATCAACGATCTGCGGCGACATCCCCTCTCGTACTATGGATTTCGCGCGCTCTCGCGTCTGGTCTTTCGGAGTCGGCTCGTGCGCCACGATGGTCCGATCTCCATCCTCCGGGGATTCACCGTGCGCGAGTGCACGGAGTGGAGCAAGAAGCTGGGCCTTCGGGCGTTCGCGCTCTACTGTCACTTCCCCTACCGCTTCATCCTCGTCGGGAAGCGATGAGCTGGGACGTGCTTGTCATCGGAGGAGGACCGGCGGGTTCCACGCTGGCCGCTTCTTTGGCCGCGCGCGGCTATCGCGTGGGCGTGCTGGAACGGAAGACGTTCCCGCGCCGCAAACTCTGCGGCGAATTTCTCGCGCCCGAGGGCGTCGCGCTCCTGCACCGACTGGGCGTGCTCGAATCGGTCCTCGCTCGGGGAGCGCAGCCTGTGCGCCAGGCCGTTTTCGTCTCCACGCGCGGGCGCACGTGGCGCATCCCCCTGAACCGATTCCCCGAGGGCGTGGGCTTCGGCCTGGGAATCAGTCGCGCTGCGCTCGATCACCGGCTTCTGGAGCATGCGCGAGATCGGGGGGCCGAGGTCCTGGAGGGCGTGTGCGTCATAGCTCCGATCCTGCGAGGGGAAAGAGTCGTGGGCGTCAAGGGACGCCCGCGCGCTTCGGAGAAGCTGATTTCCTTTCAGGCTTCGCTTGTCATTGATGCCAGTGGCAGATCGCGCGTCCTCCAGCCCGGGGCGAATCGGCGCTGCGTCAGCTCGCGACTTTTCGCCTTCAGCGTGCACCTGCGGGGAGTCGAAGGGATCCAGGAGGCCGTCGAGCTGTACTTCTATCCCTCCGGGTACGGCGGTCTGGTGCACATCGAAGACGGACTCTGCAATCTCTGCGCTCTCACCACGCAGGATGTGATGCGACGCGCGGGACATCGCCTCGAGCGCCTCCTGGAGGCGACGATCGCGCAAAACCCCCTGGCCCGAGAGAAACTGCGTCGGGCTCGACCGGAGGGCGCACTTCTGGGCTGTGGTCCCCTGACGTTCGAATGTCGCGCGAAGACCTGCGCTCATCTGGCCATCGGAGATGCCGCCGCACAAAGCGATCCCTTCCTCGGTCAGGGTATGAGCCTGGCTCTGGCGAGCGGTCTCGTGACGGCTGCTCGCGTAGATGAAGCCTTCGGACGAGGCGATCCGACGCGGCTCATCCCCGATATCGCGCGCGCCTCCCGAAGGCTCTTTCTCTGGCGATGGGGTGTTGGCCGGCTCCTTCGCCCCCTCGCCCTTCAGCAGGAGATGAGGGAGCTTGTCCTCTCGCGTCTCCCTCAAGGGGAACGCGCGCAACGCGTGCTGCTGCGGCTTCTGTTGGGGTCGTTCGCGCGCTCGCTCACCGGGCCCGTAATCTCATGAGCCGCTCGGCAGCGGCGTTCAGCGTCTCCTCGGTCTTGCAGAAGCAGAAGCGGACCTGCTGACGCCCCTTCTCCGGATTTTCATAGAAGCTGCTGCCGGGGACGACGGCGACGCCGATCTCCCGAACCAGGTAATGAGCGAAGGTCACATCGTCTGGGAATCCGAAGGGGCTGATGTCGGTCATGATGTAATAAGCTCCGCGCGGCACGTAGACGCCGAAGCCAGCGGACCGCAGGGCGCCCAGCAACAGATCGCGTCGCGCGGCATACTCGGCGGCGAGCCGTTCGTAATAGGAGCGGGGCAGACGCAGGGCGACCGCTCCGGCCTCTTGAAGGGGAGCGGCGGCTCCCACGGTGAGGAAATCATGCACCTTGCGAATCGCCGAGGTGAGATCCGGAGGGGCGATGGCGTATCCGATGCGCCAGCCCGTCACGCTGTAGGTCTTCGAGAGACCGTTGATCGTGATCGTCCGCTCGCGCATCCCATCGAGCGTGGCCAGGGCGATGTGCTGCGCTCCATCATAGAGGATGTGCTCGTAGATCTCATCGGTGATCGCCAGCACATCCCATTGCAGACAGAGGTCGGCGATGAACTCCAGCTCCTCGCGCGTGAAGACCTTACCCGTTGGATTATTCGGCGTATTGATGACGATCGCCTTTGTGCGCGGCGTGAAGGCCGCGCGCAGCTCATCCGGATCGAAGCGCCAGTCCGGCGGAGAGAGGGAGACGTACCGCGGCCGCGCGCCCGAGAGGATCGCATCGGGTCCATAGTTCTCGTAAAAGGGCTCGAAGATGATGACCTCATCGCCCGGATTGATGACGGCCAGCATGCTGGCGATCATGGCTTCGGTCGCGCCGCAGGTGACGGTGATCTCCCGCTCGGGATCCACTTCCAGGCCCAGGGACCATCGCACCTTCTCCGCGATGGCCTCGCGGAAGGACTTCGCTCCCCACGTGATGGCGTACTGGTTGATGTCCGCTCGAATCGCCTCGATGGCTGCCTGCTTGATCTCCTCCGGAGCCGGGAAGTCAGGGAACCCCTGAGCGAGATTGATCGCCTCGTATTCCATGGCCAGGCGCGTCATCTCGCGGATCACGGATTCGGTGAACCGATCTGTTATGAATGACGTCCTTCGCTTCAGTTCCGCTCTTTCCATGGCGCCGCTCTCCCTTCAGAGGTCTCACCGTCGGCGTCTGCCCGACGCGCGTCGGGAGCGCGTCGCGCCGCGTTTCTTCGGGAAGCGCTGCGCTTCTCCTCCACCTTCGGCCCCCTCGCTCTCCTCTTCCTCTTCAAGCGCTTTGGCCTCGCGAGCCAGCTCGCGCAGGCGCTTGTCCACCAGGTGATTCACCGTCCCTTCGGGGAACTGTCCGCTCGCGTCGCGCTCGCCCGCGGGCATGCCGGTGAATAATTCCAGAGCCTCGTCCACCGTTTCGACGGCGTAGATATGGAATCTCCCATCGCGAATGGCCTCGACGACCTCCCGACGGAGCATGAGATTCTTGACGTTTTGATGGGGGATGACGACGCCCTGATCGCCGGTCAGGCCCTTCGCCTTGCAGACGTAAAAGAAGCCTTCGATCTTTTCGTTGACGCCGCCGATGGGCTGGAGCTGCCCCTTCTGATTGATCGAGCCCGTGATGGCGAGGTTCTGCTTCAGGGGAACGCCCGAGAGGCTCGACAAGAGAGCGAGCAGTTCGGCGGCCGACGCGCTATCGCCCTCCACCAGCTCATAGGACTGCTCGAAGCCGAGGCTCGCCGCGATGCTGAGCGGCTTGTCCTGCGCGTAGCGCGCTCCGAGATATCCGCTCAGGATGAAGACGCCCTTATCGTGGATGCTTCCACTCAGGCGCGCGCGTCGCTCGATGTTGATGACTCCCTCGCGCCCCATGAACGTCTGACACGTGATGCGAGAGGGCTTCCCGAAAGCATAATCTCCCAGATGGATGACGGCGAGTCCGTTGATCTGCCCAACCACAGCCCCCTGAACGTCCACGAGAATATCGCCTCGGGCGATCATCTCCAGGATTCGCTCCTCGATACGGTTCGAGCGGAAGATCTTCTCCTCGATCGCCCGCTCGATGTGCGCGCGCGTGATGTAGGGGCTCCCGTGCTGATCGGCCCAGTAGTGGGCTTCGCGCACAAGATCGGAGATCTCCCCGAACTGCGTCGAGAGCTTCGTTTGATCTCCGGCCAATCGCGAGCTGTACTCGATGATCGCCGCGACGGCGCTTCGATCCAGATGCCGCAATCCCTCGCGATCGCAGCAGGACTTGAGGAAGTAGGCGTACTGGGCGAGATTTTCCGGCGTCCGCTCCATCTGCGTGTCGAAGTCGGCCTTCACCTTGAAGAGCTTTCGGAAGTCTTCGTCATAAGCGTAGAGCAGATAATGCAGAAGAGGGCTGCCCACGAGAGCGACCTTCACATCCACCCGGATCGGCTCCGGACGCATGCCCGTCGTGCTCACCAGTCCGTAATGCGTGGCGATATCCTCGATGCGCACTTCTCCGGTCTCCAGGGTGCGTTTGAGGGAATCCCACACGAAGGGATACTTCAAGACATCCAGCGCCTCGACGACCAGAAATCCCCCATTGGCGCGCAGAAGTGAACCCGCCTTGACCTTGGTGAAATCCGTCACAAGGGCTCCCAGACGCACCTCGCGTTCGATCGCTCCGAACATGTTCGTGTAGGTGGGATTGGGCTCGAAGACAATAGGCGCTCCCTGCGTGCCGGAATTGTCTACCAGAACGTTCACCTGGTATTCGAGGAAGGCCGCGCGCTCGTCCGGGGCGATCCCGGGAGGCGCGACCTGAGGTCGCGGGCGAAACTTCTCGCGCTCCTGCAGGATGTTCTCCTGAACCTGCTCCAGATACTCGAGGACCTCCGGATAGTTGGCGTATTTCAGGCGAAGGTTATCCACGAGCCGTTTGACGACAAAAAGCAACGTCCACTGCTCCAGCTCATCCGCCTTCTGGCGCGCCTCGCGCTCCAGAGCCCGGACGCGGTCGAGCAATTCGGCGACCTGCTCGTTGAATTGCTCCATCTTCCGGCGCACTTGCTCCTTGGTCTGCTCATCGAGCGCTTCGTACTCCTCCTCGGTGAGGGGCTTGCCGTTGTGCACGAGCACGGTCATGATACCTGCCGGCGTGACCCGGATCTGAATGCCCTCGCGACTGGCCTGCCGCTCCAGCTCCTCAAACAGCGCGGCGCTTTGGCGCTGATACTGACGCATGATCCCGGTCTGCTGTTCCTGATACTCTTTGCTCTCCAGCGCTCGGGGGATCTCCCGCTTGAGATGTTCGACCAGCCCCTCCATATCGCGTCGGAGCTGACGCCCCATACCCGCCGGCAGATAGAGGGCGCGCGGCCGATCGGGATCGCGGAAATTCTGCACGAGACAGATGTCTCCGGGCACGGGCCGATCCCGCGCGATCTCCTCCAGCATGGCGCGAATCAGGCTCGTCCGCCCCGTCCCCGGAGGTCCCGTGAGAAAAAGGTTATATCCGTGACTCTTCATCCGCAGACCGAACCGGATCGCCGAAACCGCCCGCTTCTGCCCGATGAATCCTTCGGGAGGGGGGAGATGCTCGGTCGTCTCGAAATCGAAGGCACTGGGATCGCAAGCGCGATACACTTCTTCGGCCGAGAGATGTCTGCAGACCATATTTTTCTCCTCCTCTTCTTCTCCGGGGGCCCCGCTCAGGGATCCCCGATGGGAGTCCGCCGGGTGAGGCCCTCTGCCGAATCGGGAGACTTCCGAGGACTCCCACCCAGCGCTCCCGATGAAAGCATAAGCTTACACAAGAGCGGCGCTCTGGCGAAATTGAAAGTCGGCGGAGAACCCGCGCGCACGCGCTCGTGTGCGAGATCGAAAGGCAAGGCGCGCGCCGGTGATTGACCCGCGCTCTGCGGAGAATCTACAATTTTCCCCTCGCACCTATGAATCGAGAAGATATGCTCCTTCTGGGGGCAGCGGCCGCCTACGGGCTCGCCCTGCTACATGTGACCGCGGGCTTCTGGATGGGAGGGGGGCACTCCTGGAGGAAGCTCTCGCTGATCTTCTTGGGGGCGGGAGTGGGAGCGCATACGATCTGGCTGATCCATACGGCGATGCGCTTCGGCCATGTGCCGATCATCAGCACGCAGGAGGTCTTCGCCTCTCTCGCCTGGGCCATCGCTGTGTATTATTTGGCCATTCAGAGGACGGGCCGAGAGGTCCTCGGGCTTTTCGTCTTCCCGATCGTCTTGCTGTTTATTGGCGTCGCCCTGGTCTCCCGAGGGTTCCGGCTGCTGCCCGAAGAGCTGGAGGAGCTTTTACGCATGCCGGCGCTCCCGCTGCACATCGCCTTCATGATGCTCGCCTACGCGGGATTTCTGCTGGCGTTCCTCGCCTCTTTGATGTATCTGCTGCAGGAGCGGGAGCTGAAACGCAAGCGTTTTGGAATCATCTATCGCTATTTCCCCTCGCTTTCTACCTGCGAGGCGATCGGCCATCGGTCGCTTCTGTTCGGCTTCCTCGCGCTCACGCTCGGAATCGGCATGGGGATCATCCTGATGCACCGCAGCGATTCGGTCTTCTGGCGTGGGGATCCCATCATCGTCCTGGCCCTGATCACCTGGCTTTTCTATCTGGTCATCGTCCATTACCGGCTGACGGCGGGGTGGCGGGGACGTCGAGCGGCGATGCTTCTCATCGCGGGATTTCTGGCGACGGCTGCCACGTTTGTAACCGCTCGCCTCTTCGGGCACATCTTATGAAAATCCTCCTTGTCGGAGTGAACCACCGGACGGCACCTCTGGAGGTGCGCGAGCGCTTGGCCTTCGCCGACGCGGAGATTCCTGAAGCGCTCCGACAGCTTGTGGACGGAACGACGATCACCGAGGGACTCATTCTCTCCACATGTAACCGCGTGGAGCTTCTGGCGATCGCTCCGACCTCGGAGCGCGCCGCTCTGGAACGTATCTGTGCTTTCCTGGAAGCGCACCGCGGCCTCTCGCGGGCCGAATACGAAACGGCTTTTTATCGGCACGTGGATCGCGAAGCCGTTCGGCATCTTTTCCGCGTCACGGCCGGTCTGGATTCGATGGTCCTCGGGGAGCCGCAGATCTTCGGGCAGGTGAAGCAGGCCTACGCGCGAGCTGTGGAAGCCGGCACCGTGGGCAAGATTCTGCATCTTCTCCTGCCGCGCGCCTTCTCGGTGGCCAAGCGCGTGCGCACGGAGACGGCGATCGGGACGGCTCCGGTCTCAGTCAGTTCCGTCGCCGTCGAACTGGCCCGGAAGATCTTCGAGGACCTCACCGGGAAGACAGTCCTGCTGATCGGAGCGGGCAAGATGGCCGAGCTGGCTGTTCGCCATCTGGTTTCATCGGGCGTCCGGCATGTGCTCATCTGCAACCGCACGCGGGAGCGCGCCGAGCATCTGGCTGCTCACTTCTCGGCGGAAGTGCTTCCCCTGGAAGCGCTGGCGACGAATCTGGCGCGCGCCGATATTGTCATCAGCTCGGCCGGAGGCGCCGAATGGATTCTCCGAAGAGAGCATATCCTGACGGCCCTCTCGGCCCGTCGCAACCGCCCCCTTTTCCTCATTGACATCTCGGTCCCGCGCACGATCGAGCCGAGCATCGGAGAGCTGGAAAACGTGTTCCTCTATGACATTGACGATTTGGATCAGATCGCGCACGCCCATCGAGAGCGGCGTCGGGCCGAAGCGGCGCGCGCTGAGGTTCTCGTGGATCACGCTGTGGAAGAGTTCCTGAAGTCCCTCCGGGACCTGGAGGTCGGACCCCTGATCGCTGCCTTTCGCCGCCGCCTGCAGGAGATCGCTTATGGGGAACTGGAGCGCCACCGCCGTTATCTCGGATCGCTCACTCCGGAACAGGAGCACGCTCTGCGACATCTGCTGGACGGCATCATCAACAAATTCGCCCATCCGGCCGTGGCGCACTTGCATCGCGCGGCCCGCGAAGGGACGCGATGGTCGGAAGAGGTGAATCTTCTGCAGCTCTGGAGCGACTTCTTCGAGCCCCCTTCCTCACCGGAGGACGCCCCCCGGAAGCCCCGATGAGACGCACGCATGTGATCATCGGATCGCGTGGAAGTCCGCTGGCCCTTCGCCAGGCCGAGATCGTGCGTGCGGCACTGGCCGCGCGATATCCTGATCTCTCGTTCTCACTGAAGATCATCAAGACTACGGGAGATCGCATCGTGGATCGGTCTCTCACGGCCTTCGGGGGCAAGGGTCTGTTCATCAAGGAGCTGGAGGAAGCCCTGCTGGCTCGAGAGATTGATCTGGCCGTCCACAGTTTGAAAGACATGACGGCGGAGATCCCCGAAGGGCTGCATCTGGCGGCCGTCTTGCCTCGGGAAGATCCGCGCGATGCGCTCTGCACACGGATGGGCCACGGGACTGTGCTCACTCTCCCCGAAGGGGCCGTCGTGGGGACAAGCAGCCTGCGGCGCCTGGTGCAGCTTCGCGCGCGACGCCCCGATCTTCAGATTCTCCCTCTGCGTGGAAATGTGGACACCCGCTTGCGCAAACTCGACCAGGGCCAGTACGATGCGATCATCCTGGCGGCCGCAGGGCTTCAGCGTCTCGGTCTGGAAGACCGGATCGCCGAGCGCATCTCCCCGGATGTGATGCTCCCGGCTATCGGCCAGGGAGCCCTCGCCATCGAGACGCGCGTTGAGGATGAGTGGGTGAACGCGCAGGTGGCGCCCCTGGATCACCCGATGACGCGGCTCTGCATTACGGCGGAGCGCGCATTCCTGCAACGGCTCGGCGGAAGCTGCCACGTCCCGATCGCCGCATATGCTGAGGTGCTCCCCCAGGACGCGGATGCCGAACCTCAGCTTCTTCTCCGCGGATTGATCGCAAGTCCCAACGGGACGCGCCTTTTGAAAGCGCAGCTCACGGGGCCACTCACGGAAGCCGCCGCCCTGGGACGCCGACTCGCTGAGCACCTCATCGCCCAGGGCGCGCTCGCGTTGCTGGAGACCTGAGCGGAGGTCTCATTTCCCCTCAGAACAGATACCGCACCACGAAGAGACCCGCAAAAAGATAGACGAGCCAATGCACGTCGCGCCCGCGCCCAACCGCGAGCTTCAAGAGCGCATACGAGATGAAGCCGAAAGCGATTCCATCCGTGATGCTCAACGAAAGAGGCATCAGGATCAGAGTGAGGAACGCCGGAATCGCTTCCGTCATCTCCCCCCAAGGGATGCGGGAAGCTTCTTTCATCATCATCGTGCCGACCAGAATAAGAGCTGGCGCGACGACCGGATAGAGCGTCGTCCCCTGAGGCGTCGCATATCCCCCACCGATCATCCGAACCAGAGGGTAGAACAAAAGCGAGAGCAAAAACAGGGCGGCTGTAACGAGATTCGCCAATCCTGTTCGTCCTCCGCTGGCCACGCCTGTCGCGCTCTCAATATAGGCGGTGACTGTGGATGTGCCCAGAAGGGCTCCGCCGACTGTGCCCAGAGCGTCCGCCAGAAGCGCTTCGCGCGCGCGGGGGAGATGGCCGTTTCGCAACAACCCCGCCTGCCCCGCGATTCCGACCAGCGTTCCCACCGAATCGAAGAGCGCCAGGAAGAAGAAGACGAAGATCACTTCCAGCATCTGCGGTCGAAACGCTCCCTTCACGTCGAGCTGAAGGAACGTCGGCCGAAGCGACGGGGGACGACCGAGGATCCCGTGATAGGTGACCAATCCGAAAAAGAGCCCGATGAGCGTCGTCAGCAAAATGCCCCAGAGCACGGCTCCCCGGACGCGGCGGACGAAGAGAATCGCCATCAGGACGAGCCCGAAGAGGGCGAGCAGAACGGGCCGTGCTTTCACATCGCCGAGAGTCACAAGCGTATCCGGCGACGCCGTGATCACCCCCGCCCACTGCAGACCGACTCGGGCGATGAGCAATCCGATGCCGGCGGCGATAGCCCGCTTGAGCGAATCGGGAATCGCCGTGATGAGCCGCTCGCGCAATCCAATCCCTGCAGTGAGGATGAAGACAAAACCCGCTAACGCGACCGCCCCCAGCGCGACCTGCCACGGCACATGCCTGCCCAGCACGACCGTGTAGACGAAGAAGAAATTATGCCCCATGGCCGGAGCGACGGCGATCGGATAGTTGGCCAGAAAAGCCATCAGAAGCGTAGCCAGAGCACTGGAGAGACACGTGGCGACGAGCACGGCGCCGAAATCCATGCCCGCGGCGCTCAGCACGGCCGGCTGGACGAAGACAATATAGGCCATGGTCAAGAAGGTCGTCACACCGGCCACCACTTCGGTTCGCACCGTCGTCCCCTGTTCCGCCAGATGAAAGCGTCGCTCCAAAAAGGCGATCCCTCGCTCCGTGATCAGATGAGCGCCCATATCGGTCTCCCTTCTCTCATCCCCAGATCTCTCTCGCTCGACCCCAGCAAAACAGGTATAGTACAGGGCGTCAGGAGAGATTTTCAATGAAGGAGGGGGATGAGATGCGGTGGTCAAAAAGACTCTCGCATGCCGGAATAGGTCTTGGGGTAGCCCTTGGATTGTGGATAGCCACGGAATCCCCCGTGCGGGCGGAGATCCATCGGTTCAAGCCGACGCACGGCTATCCGACGTTTGCCCGGCGCGAGCCGGTCTTGCGCATCCGTCCGGGTGACATCGTGGAGACTGAGACGCTCTGGGGCGAATGGTACGAACGTCCCGGAGGCAAATGGCCGGGTGAAGTCGGTCCCTTCTACATCGAAGGGGCGACGCCCGAGGATACGCTCGTCGTGAAGATCCTGCGCCTCAGGCCCAATCGCGACATCGCCATCTCGACGCACAATCCGACTTTCGGCGTGCTGGCGGCCGACCGATGGACGCCCATGCTCACCGATCCGATCCCCGCCCGGCGGTTCGTCTGGAAGCTCGATCGGCAGCGGATGACAGGGACGCTTGAGCTGCCGGGCAGTCGCCTGCGCCGGATCGAAGTTCCGCTCTCTCCGATGCTCGGACGCGTGGCCGTCGCGCCCCCGGGCGAAGAGTCCTTCGACGGGCTGTGGCCGGGGAATTTCGGCGGCAATATGGATGCCTCGGACGTGCGCGAGGGAGCGACCGTCTACCTGCCGATCTTCCACGAAGGCGCGCTCTTTTACTTCGGCGACGGACATGCCCTGCAGGGGGATGGCGAGATCTGCGGATCGGGATTGGAGACGACGATGGAGGTCACCTTCCAGTTCGATCTCATCAAAGGGAAGAAGATCGGCTGGCCGCGCCTGGAGGATCAGGACTACATCATGGTGGCCGGAAGCGTGCGCCCGCTCATTGATGCGCTGCGCATCGCGTGCGTGGAACTCATCCGGTGGCTCGTCGAAGATTACGGCTTCGAGAAGTGGGAGGCTCTGCAAGTCGTCTCGCAGGTGGCCGTCCTGCGCGTGGCCAACGTCGTGGATCCGCATTACACGGTCGTCGCAAAGTTCCCCAAGAAATATCTCCCGCGCTGAGCGGTCTGCTCACCGGGAGTGAGGGCGCAGCGCCGCGCGAAGCGCCCGCGCGATCCGGCGGATGTCTTTCTCTCGCAATTCGGGATAGAGGGGCAGCGAGAGGACGGTCCGCGCGCACGCTTCGGCCACGGGGAAATCGCCCACCCTGTATCCGAGATGACGATACGCCGGCTGCAAATGCAGCGGCACAGAGTAGGGCGCGGCCGTCTCAATCCCCTGCTCGCTCAAAGCGCGACGAACGCGATCGCGATCGGGAACGCGCACGACATACCGGTGATAGACGTGCCGCGCGTACGGCATCTCCTCGGGAAGCACGATTTCCTCCACGTCCGAGAGCGCGAGCCGGTAAAGGGCCGCCAGCTCTCGCCGCCTCTCATTCCACCGATCCAGATATCGCAGTTTGGCGCGCAGGATCGCTGCCTGCAGAGCATCGAGCCGGTAATTGAACCCCTCTTCCAGATGCCGATCGGGATCCTCCGGGCTTCGCCCATTGTTGACGAGGCATCGCAGTCTCCGCGCCCAGGCCTCCTCGCGCGTCACGATGGCGCCCGCCTCTCCGCAGGCCCCCAGATTCTTGCTCGGATAGAAGCTGAAGCATCCCAGATCGCCGAGGCTCCCGGCCCTGAACGTCGCCGTCTGCTGCCCGTCGTTCATCCGATACTCGGCTCCATGAGCCTGCGCGGCATCCTCGATGAGGCGCACGCCGTAGCGCCGAGCCAGCTCCCGAAGCGGTCCCATATCGGCCATCTGCCCGTAGAGATGGACCGGGAGGATCGCTTTCAGCCGCCGCTGCGTCGCGCGATTCACCAGATGCCCGATCCGCTCGTCGAAGTAATAGTCGCGCTCGATCTTCTCCCGCAGCTTCGCGATATCGAGCGTGTACGAGCGCGGATCAATATCCACGAAGACCGGACGCGCTCCCACGCGCGTGATCTCGGAGACGGTCGCGATGAACGTGAACGGGACTGTGATGACCTCGTCGCCCGGACCAATATTGAGGACGAGCATCGCCAGATGCAGAGCGGACGCTCCGGAACTGGTCCCGACGGCATAGGGGACGCCACAATAGGCCGCCCATTCCCGCTCGAAGCGCGCGACTTCCTCCCCGAGGACAAAACGCCCCGATTTGAAAACGCGCTTGATCGCCGAAAGAAGGGGACGGCGGATAGAGCGATGCTGACGCCGAAGATCAACGAGCGGGATCCGCAACGCCTTCCTCCGCACGGGGACGCTCGACGGGACGATAGAGCGTATCGCGCTGTTGCGGGCGGAACCCGGCATCACGGATGAGACGGCGAATCTCGGCTTCGCTCACCGAGATGCGCGGCACTCCGGCCGCCGTGACGACATTCTCCTCGATGATCGTGCTCCCGAAATCGTCCGCCCCGAAGCGCAACCCGACCTGCGCGACCTTCAAGCCCTGCGTCAACCAGGAGACCTGCAGATGGTCCACATTATCCAGATAGAGCCGCGAGACGGCCAGCAGCTTCAAATACTCCACTGCCGTCGCTTCCAACCATCCCTCTCGCCCCAGCTCCGTATTCTCCGGCTGATACGTCCAGGGGATGAACGCCGTGAATCCCCCCGTCTCATCCTGCAGGGCACGAATGCGTTCCAGATGTCGCGCGCGATGCCAGAGCGACTCTCCGAATCCGATGACCATCGTCGCCGTCGTGCGCAGCCCCTCTTCGTGAGCCATGCGCATGACGGTGAGCCATTCCTCGCTGGTCGTCTTGCGCCCGATCCGCCGCCGGATCTCATCGTCCAGGATCTCCCCCCCACCCCCCGGGATCGAATCCAGGCCCGCCGCTTTCAATCGCCGGATGACCTCGCGAAGCGAAAGCTTGGAGACCCGCGCGATGTGCACGATTTCTGTCGGAGAGAAACAGTGCAGGTGAATTCGATACCGCTGCTTGATCGCGCGCAGGAGGTCTTCGTAGTAGTCGATCTTCAGGTACGGATTCAATCCCCCTTGCATCAGAATGCCTGTTCCCCCCAGAGCGATCGTCTCCTCGATCTTCTGAAACAACTCTTCAAGCGGCACGACATATCCTTCGGGAGATCCCGGAGGCCGATAGAAGGCGCAGAAGTGGCAATACTGAATGCAGATGTTCGTGTAGTTCACGTTGCGGTCAATGATGTAGGTGACGATCCCCCCGGGATGCTTCCTCTGGCGCACCCGATCCGCCGCCATGCCCAGCGAGAGCAGATCATCCGATTCGAGAAGGCGAACGGCCTCCTCCGTCGTGAGGCGCTCGCCCTCCAGAGCTTTCTCCAGGATCGGGCGAATCTCGCGTGGCGGATGGCACAACGTCCACATCATCTTCCCTCCGAACGGGACTCCCAGTAAGCTTTTACCTTACGGCATGGCCGCGCTCCGCGTCAACGGAGGGGCCTCACCGCGAGCGCGGAGTCCCCATGGGGATGTAATCGAGCATGCCCACATCCCAGTACGTGCGATACTCCCCCGCCTCGTACAGGCGCAGGAACTCATCCATGCGCTGCAGCAGCGTCGTGATGAAGTATCCGGGCAGGGCCTCCGGATGCGGGAATCCATACCCCACATAACTCCGAATGATGAGGCTGCGCGGGGTCCGGGGAAGAGTCTTCACGTTCTCGGCGAAGTGAGCGAACGTGTCGTTCTGAAGCAGATAGTACTCCACGTTCGAGACGTAAAAGACCGATACGGTCTCGCCCAGACGGCGCACGTAGTCTCCAATCGCCCGCAGGGCTTTGGGCCCGGCGAAATCGCCCGTCACGGGGATGATGCGATCCTGTTCGTGCAGTTGCTTCAGAGATCGAAAGCTCTCTTCGGAAGCGAGGAAGTTGCGCGGCCGCCCCATGCGATCGGTCTCCAGCAACAGCTCGCGTAAGGTGGGAAATTGCCGCCACGAGCGGCGAAAGTGGGACTCGTATCGGATGTCAAGCCCGTCTTCGTAGAAACTCCGATAGATGTACTCGATGCGCCCTCGATCCTCCGGGGTCAACGGCATGCCGAATCGCTGCTCGATCAGCTCGAAGACGCGCTGAAGCGTCTTTCGGAAAAAGATCGGGTCCGGAGACGCCGCATCCACCCGCGCGACCAGCTCGGCGAGCGACGCCTGCTCCCCCGGACGCCCCGAGGAGTCCCCGCGATCGGGATCATCGCGCAGCGGTCGGCTCAGCCAGAGAGCCAGATACTCGGCGCGCGTGCGGGCCAGAGCGAACAGGGCCTTATAGAGGAGATGCTGCAACAGGTTATCGCGCCGGATGTCAAGGATGAAGGCGTAGCTCGGGCGCACAGCCGCGATGTAGGTGAAATTCTGCTCGGGGCCGACGCCAATGTAGACCCCGCCGCGCACATTCAGCTCATCGAGCTTGTGCAGGACCTTTTGATACCCCAGCTCGTTGGAGACGAGATTATCGCTCGGGAAGTATCCCCCCTCTTCCGATAACTCGGCGATGAGCTGAGGGAAGACAGGGACGCGCGGACGAACGGCGATGCGAGGGGTGCAGGCCGAAAGGAGAACGAGTGCTCCGAGCAGAAGAACGCCCCTTCGTCCCCAGATCCGGCGCGCCAGAAATCTCCCGCTTTTGGCTCGCGCGATCACGCCGAGTAATTTAGTCGGAACCCGACCCGGTGAGCAAGAGGGAGATCGAACGGGAATCCTCGATCGCGGGGAGTCTCCGGGGATTCCTTCACGCCGAGGCGATCTGGCGTTCCGCTTTTCGAACGAGAGCGGCGATCTCGCGGACCTGCTCCACCAGATCGCGAAGCATCGGGAGCGTCAGGGCCTGGGGCCCATCCGAGAGCGCCCGTTCGGGCTCCGGGTGGACTTCGACCATGATCCCATCGGCTCCGACAGCGATTCCGGCTCGCGCCAGAGGGATCACTTTCTCGCGGCGTCCCGTCCCGTGGCTGGGATCCACGATGATGGGGAGATGGCTCACCTGCTGCACGGCAGGCACGATCGAGAGATCCAGCGTATTACGGGTGTGCTGGGCGAAGGTGCGGACGCCGCGCTCGCAGAGGATGACGTTGTAGTTCCCTTCGGCCATGATGTACTCGGCGGCCAGCAACAGCTCCTCGAGCGTCGCCGACATTCCCCGCTTCAGCAGAACGGGGATTCGCGCTTGCCCGGCGCGACGCAGGAGACTGAAATTCTGCATGTTGCGCGCGCCGATCTGCATGACGTCCGCATAGCGCTCGACCAGATCTGCGCTCTCATGATCTATGGCTTCGGTCACGATCTTCAAGCCGAAGCGCGCGCGCACTTCAGCCAGGATCTTCAAGCCCTCTTCGCCGAGCCCCTGAAACGAATAGGGCGACGTGCGCGGCTTATACGCTCCTCCGCGGAAGAATTTCACGCCCAGGCGGCTCACCCCTTCGGCGACCGTCATCGTCTGCTCCCAGCTCTCGACGGCGCAGGGTCCGGCGATGATGGCCACCTCATCGCCTCCGATCGTCGCGTCTCCGACGCGCACGATGGTCTTCTCCGGCTTGACCTCGCGACTGACGAGCTTATAGGGCTTGGAGACGGGGATGGCTTCGACAACACCGGGCATCCCCTCGAAGAGTTCGGGATCCAGTGGCCCCGGATTGCCCGTGATCCCAATGGCCGTGCGCTGCGCTCCCGGGATGACGTGAGCCCGGAAGCCCAACTGTTCGATCTTGCGGACGACGGCGGCGATGTGCTCTTCGGTCGCCGCCACATGCATGACGACCAACATCTCTCAATCACCCCGTCCTCACAAGATCAGGACTCTCGCGAGAGTTCCCTCATGACATCTCCGAGGAGGATTCTCCCTCCGAAGCCGCGCCTTCCGGTGAGGGCTCGGTCGGCAGAAGGGATTCCCCTCGGGCTCGCTTCTCCTCATAAAGGAGATCGTCAATGCGCGCGGCGCGCGCGATCGTCTCATCGTAATAGAACGCCAGCTCAGGGATCACCTTCATGTGGAGGCGCGGATAGAGCTGTCGTCGGATGAATCCCGCGGCATGGTTCAAGCGCTCGACGGTCTGCCGCGATTCCTCGGGCGTCCCCAGTGTGCTCACATAAACCTTCGCGTGGCGCAGATCGGAGCTGACCTTCACATGCGTGATCGTGACCAGACCGAGCTGAGGGTCTCCCAGCTCGTAGCTGATGATCTGACTGAGTTCCTCCTTGAGCAGCTCGCCGACCCGCTCGGGACGATAGCGCTTCATGGTTTCCTTCCCTCGGGCTCCGAGCGCGAACTCCCGCGCCTCTTTTGCCGGATCCCCTCCTTCAGAGTGTCGGCGCGATCCGCTCGATCACATAGGCCTCGATGACATCGCCCTCTTTGATGTCGTTGAACTTCTCCAGGGCGAGGCCGCATTCGAAGCCTTCCTTCACTTCGGTCACATCCTCTTTGAAGCGGCGCAGCGAGGCGATCGTCCCCTCGTAGACGACGACATGATCGCGGATGACGCGCGCGCGGGCATTGCGGCGGATGACGCCGCTTTGGACGAAGCATCCGGCGACATTGCCGACTTTGGCGATGCGAAAGACCTGACGGACCTCGGCGCGCCCGAGCACGACTTCCTTCTCCTCGGGAGCGAGCAATCCGAGCATGGCGTTGCGAATATCTTCCTCGACCTTGTAGATGACCGAGTAGAGGCGAATCTCCACCCCCTCCTGCTCAGCGACCTCCCGAGCGCGCGGTTCCGGGCGCACATTGAATCCGACGATCAAGGCCGTCCGCTGCATATCCCGGGAGGCCGCCGCGAGCAAGACATCGGATTCGGTGATCGCCCCGACGCCCGCGCGAATGACATTGATTTTGACCTTCTCGCTGGAGAGCTTCCCGAGCGTCTGCCGCAAGGCTTCCAGTGAGCCCTGCACGTCCGCTTTCAGGATGATCTGCAGCTCCTTGACCTCTCCGGCTTGCAATCGCTGATAGAGCTGATCGAGCGACGTCATCGCCGCCATGCGCGCGCGCGCCTGTCGCAGCTCGAGCTGTCGAGCCGAGGCGATGCGCTCGGCCATCGCCTGATCCTCCACGACCAGAAGCCGATCTCCCGCTTGCGGGACAGCCTCCAATCCCAGGACCTCCACAGGACGCGAGGGTCCGGCTTCTGAGACGGCGCGCCCGCGATCATCCTGAAGCGCGCGCACGCGCCCGTAGGTTGCGCCGACGACAAACCAATCGCCCACCCGCAACGTTCCTTGCTGGACCAGAACCGTCGCCACGGGACCGCGCCCGCGATCGAGCTTCGCCTCCAGGACCGTGCCCATCGCTTTGCGATGCGGATTCGCTTTGAGATCCAGAAGGTCGGCCGTCAGAATGATCATCTCCAGAAGCGCGTCCAGGTTCATCCGGCGCTTCGCCGAGACTTCGACCATGACCGTATCCCCACCCCACCGGTCCCAGAGCAGCCCGTGCTCGGCCAGTTCCTTGCGGACCCGCTCCGGGTTAGCCTCGGGCTTATCAATCTTGTTGATGGCGACGATGATGGGCACGCGCGCGGCGCGCGCATGTTCGATCGCTTCGATCGTCTGCGGCATGACGCCATCATCGGCGGCGACGACCAGAACGACGATGTCGGTCACCTGCGCCCCTCGTGCGCGCATCATGGTGAAGGCTTCATGCCCCGGCGTGTCCAAGAAGACAATCTCTCGCTGCCGCGCGGGATCATCCGGATCGGGCACCGAGACGACATAAGCGCCGATATGCTGGGTGATGCCTCCGGCCTCCTGCTCGGCCACGCGCGTCTGCCGAATCGCATCCAGAAGCGTCGTCTTCCCATGATCCACATGCCCCATGACTGTCACCACAGGAGCCCGAGGCACAAGGACCTCCTCCTGTCCCTCCGAGATGAGGCGCTCCAGCTCTTGCTCCTCGATCAGCTCCTCGAAGGAGGTGAAGTGAACGTCATATCCGAATTCCCGACCGATCTCCCTGGCGACTTCCTGATCCAGGGGCTGATTGATCGTCGCGAAGATGCGGCGCGCGACAAGTTTCTGGATCACCTCGCGCGGGCTGACCTGCAACTTCTCGGCCAGTTCCCGCACGGTCACGGTCTCCGGAAGCCGGATCGGCTTCAACTCTTTCACCTCCGGAGGCGGTGGCGCGACGGCCGCAGGAGCTTCGGCGCTCGGCGTGGGACGGGGAGCCGGCCGCCCCAGCGGACGGCGAATGCGCCGCCGCCGTTCATCGCGCGGAGGGACATAGACGGTGCTGGTCACATCCGGAGCCGGAGTTACCGCCTGCCCCAGAGCGCTCGAGGGCCGCAGAATCACAACCTGTGGCCGGGAGGGACGCGGCTTCGCTTCAGGCGAGGGGGCTGGCTCGGGGCGCGGTTCCGGAACCGGAGCCGCGGCAGATGGCGCAGGCGCCGCCGATGTCCCCTCCTCCTTCGGACCCACATCGCGCGCTGCGGAAGCTGGAGGAGGCGGAGGGGCGACCGGCTTCAAAGGCATCACTTTCATGCGCGGTTCTTCCACAGGCCGCTCAGCGGCTTCGCGGACAGGCCGTGGCGGAGGAGCTTCCGACACGCTCGGCGCGCGCTCGGGCACAGGGCGAGCCGCTGCCGAATCACGCGCTCTCTCGCTTGCTGGGGGAGCCCCCGAAGGAGGCTGCGCCGCCGGAATCCCCGCCGCCGAATCGGGGACCTCACGCGCTCTCTCGCTGGCCGGAGGAGCCCCTGAAGCCACAGCCTCGCTCGTCGCACCGGGAGCCACTTTCGCCTTCTTCACCAATCGGGGCCTCAACTGTGAGATCTCCGGCCCTCGCGCATAATGGCGCGAACGAATCTGCTCGGCCTGTTCCTCCGTCAAGCTATTGGAGGCCACACTCACATCAAAACCCAGCCGCCGCGCCTCCTCGATGACTTGACGAGGCTCCAGCTTCAACTCCCTCGCCAACTCATAAATCCGCACCTTCTTCATCGCTCTTCCACTCCTTACCTCTGAGACGCCGCCTCGCACCCTTGTGGTAAACGGGCCGCGAGCAGGTCAGAGACATGCTGAGAATCCCGGCCCCTTCTCCTCGACCGGATGGGGAACCCCGCGCGATCTCTCCGCAGCGTGGGGAGCCCCCGGGGGCTCGACGGACATCTCACAACGGGACCCTCTAGGATCGCGTCGGATTCTCCTCCGCAGTCGGGGAAGCGCTTCCCGCCGGCTCCGGAGCCCTCTTCTGTCCCCGCGCGACCTCTTGAGCGAGCGCGATGACCTCTGTCGCCTGAGCGAGGCTCCAATCCAATTCAGCCGCCAGATGATCCGCTGCCGTGGCCGCGATCTGCTCCAGGGTCACAAAACCTTTCGCCTTCAGTTGCCCAAGCAGGGCGGCCGAGAGGCGCCCTTCGAGCGCGCTCACGGGCGTCCCCCCTCCGGAGACGAGCTGCTCCATCTGAGCGGCCACTTCGCGCCTGAGTTCCGATTCGCTTCGGATATCAATATGCCACCCCACGAGCTTGACCGCCAGGCGCACATTCTGCCCCTGCTTGCCAATGGCCAGCGAGAGCTGATCATCATCCACGACGACTTCCAAACGGCGCGCGACCGGATCAACGATCTGCACGCGGTTCACTTTCGCCGGACTCAAGGCGTTGGCCGCCAGCCGAGCCGGATTCTCCGACCACTCGATGATGTCAATCTTCTCTCCATGCAGCTCCCGGATGACCGCCTGAACGCGACTGCCTTTCATCCCCACGCACGCTCCGACAGGATCCACATCCGGATCCGTCGAAGTCACGGCGATTTTGGCGCGCTCTCCCGGCTCGCGCGCGCAGGCCTTGATTTGGACCGTCCCATCGTAGATCTCAGGAACTTCCATTTCGAAGAGTCGCAGGATCAATTCCGGGGCGGTTCGCGAGAGGATGACCTGATGTCCGGCCCCTCGCGTGACCTCCTTGATCACCGCGCGAATCCGCTCGCCGACCGAATACCGCTCCGCCTTGGACTGTTCGGAGCGAGGCAAGAGCGCCTCCACCGTGCCCAAATCCACGATGATGTCCCCCTTCTTCTCGAAGCGTTTCACGAACCCGCTGACCAGCTCTCCGACGCGCCCCACATACTCCTCGTAGATCCGCTGTCGTTCGGCCTCGCGCATCTTCTGCATGATGGTTTGCTTGGCCATCTGAGCTGCAATGCGCCCCAGGCCTTCAAATGGGCGCGGAATCTCCACGATGTCTCCGATCTCCGCCCCCTCGACCAACTGATTCGCCTCCTCCAGGGTGATCTCGCGCGCCGGATCGGTCACCTGCTCCACGACGACCTTCCGCGCGAAGATCTCGATCTGCCCCGTCTCCGGATTGTACTCGACATCAATATCCTCCCCGGCCCGATGCTGCTTCTCATAGGCCTTGCGAATGGCCTCTTTGAGCGCATTGATGACGGCCTCCGGGTCAATGTTCTTCTCCCGGCTGAGCAGCTCAATGCTTTCGGCAATGGGACTTCGTGGATGCGCCATACGATCTTCCGTTTCGCAATTTGCTCACCGTGGGGACACGGCGCGCCGTGCCCCGATCTCATCGCCGGGTTCCTGCCTTCCCCCAGTCAAACATCAGATGCGCTTTGCGAATCTTCGCATAGGGGATCAGAACGTCTCGTTTCAACTCCCGCTCGCGCAAGGTCACCTGATCCCCAGCAATCCCCACCAGCTCTCCCGTGAAATGCCGTCGCCCTTCGATCTGCTCCCACGTCTCGATCTTGACGATCTGGCCCGCGAATCGCTCGTAATCGCTCCTGCGGTACAGCCCTCGCTCAATGCCCGGCGAGCAGACCTCGAGCACGTACCGATGCGGAATCGGATCCTCCACATCCAGGATTCCTCCGATCCGCTCGCTCGCGCGGGCGCAATCCTCCACGGTGACGCCTCCCGGCTTATCTATGAGAACGCGGACGATCATCCCCCGTCGCCCCCCGGCGATCTCTACATGAACCAGCTCAAAGCCCAGGGTCGCGACGACCGGTTCGATGATCTCCGTCACGCGCTCGGCGAGTTTCACACCTCCCCTCCAAAAATAAAGTGGGCGAAATGCCCACTCCGTGTCACCCCCCAACCCGACTTGAACAGTGAGAAGTAAATGATAGTCCCATCCTCTCGTAAAATCAAGTACCTGATCATCTGCGAGGACCCCGGCTGTGGTTGAGCAGCCGGAAAGCTCGATGGTATATTAAACCTTCTGAGGTGGAGAGGAGCTCCCTGCGGAGTCCTACAGCTTGTACGGGAGATCCTGACAGATGCGGGAACTTCGACTGCAGGAGGGATCGAATGAGAAGGCGGACGCTCGTGTGGATGGCTGTTTGCGTGCTCCTGCTGTTTGACTGCAGACCTCATCCCATTGAATCTTCCCCCCGAAGCGAGATCGGCTCGGAAGTCCCCCTTCTCTTGCGTAGCTCCCAGGGAAAGCCCCAGCGTTCTCGGGCACAGGCCCGGAGACTTCCGGCGCGATCGCGAGAGCGCGCGAGTCGGCGACAAGCGCGACGTCGAGCCGTAATGCGGCGCCTGGCTCGCCTGGATGCGGCCACTAAACGCGCCAGCCAGGCGGCCATCCGACGCGACGATCTGCGAGGCGAAGACCCTGAGGTGCGCCAGGCGGCCCTTGAGGCACTGCGCGGCCACGCCGGGACAGTGGTCGTCATGGATCCGTATTCGGGGCGCATCCTGAGCATCGTCAATCAGCAGTGGGCCATTCAGAAGGCATTCAAACCCTGCTCGACGATTAAATTGCTGGTCGGACTGGCCGGACTGAAGGAGGGACTGATTGATGCGCAGACCCCTCTTCCTCTTGGGGGGAATTCGATGGCGATGAATCTGATCGAAGCACTGGCGCACTCGAACAATCAATACTTCGAGATCCTCGGAGAGCGGCTGGGACGCAGCACGATCCTGCACTATGCGCGCCAGTGGGGTCTGGGCCAACCGACGGGAATCAACCTGCCCCGCGAGAGTGCCGGTCGCCTTCCGAGCGAGCGCCCTCCCACGCCCAGAAGGGGCCGGAGGTCCCCCACGACAGTCGCTTCCGTCGGGCGCATGGCGAGCCACGGGGATGGTTTTGCCGTGACCGCTCTGCAATTGGCCGTTCTCACCTCAGCTCTGGTCAACGGGGGGACACTCTACCGCCCCGCTCGGGTCGTCCCGGGCGACGAGTCTGCGATGTCCTTCACTCCACAGGTGCACCGCCGCATAGAGCTGGCCCCGGAACATCGCGAGAGCCTGATCGCCGGGATGGTCGCCGCCGTGGAATACGGGACAGCCAAGCTCGCCTACACGCCAGCCATCTCTTTCGCCGGAAAGACCGGGAGCTGCCGCAGCGGCTCCTTGTGGCTCGGGCTTTTCACCTCTTTCGCCCCCGTAGCGAATCCTCGATGGGTTGTCACGGTGATCGTTCACGGCGCGCGGGAGCGCGGCTTGACGGCGGCCCAGATCGCCAGCCGCATTTATGAGCGTCTGGCTCATCGCCTGGAGGACTTCACGCGATCTCCGATCACACGGGGAAAGCCTCGCCGAATTTTCCCACAAGGAGGGATCTATGAAAGCTGTCCGCTTCCATGAGCATGGAGGAGTGGAAGTCCTTCGATACGAAGATGTCCCTGAGCCTCAGATCGGGCCCACCGATGTGCTCGTCCGCGTGCGGGCCTGCGCTTTGAATCATCTGGATCTCTGGTTGCGTCGCGGATTACCCGGCCGGACAATCCCCCTTCCTCGCATCGTCGGCAGTGACATCGCCGGCGACGTCGTGGACGTCGGATCGGCCGTCTCCCGCGTGAAGATCGGACAGCGCATCCTTATCTCTCCCGGCCTCAGTTGCGGACAATGTCCGGCCTGCCTGAGCGGCAAGGATAACTTCTGCCGCGAGTACGAAGTCATCGGCTCAGGTCGCTCCGACGGCGGATATGCCGAATACGTCAAGGTTCCGGAGGTCAACGTCATCCCCCTTCCGGATCACATCAGCTTCGAAGAGGCTGCTGCGTTCCCTTTGGTCTTCCTCACGGCCTGGCACATGCTCGTCACGCGAGCGGGCGTCAGACCGGGCGAGACGGTGCTGGTCATCGCCGCCGGCAGCGGCGTCGGCATGGCCGCCGTTCAAATCGCCAAGCTCTTCGGCGCGCGCGTGCTGGCTACGGCCGGAACCGAAGCCAAGCTGCAGAAGGCCAAGGAGCTGGGCGCCGATGAGGTCATCAACCATTCGACTCAGGATCTTCTTGAAGAGGTCAAGCGGCTCACCGAACGCCGCGGCGTGGATATTGTGATCGAGCATGTGGGCACGGCCGTCTTCGAGAAATGCGTCCTGAGCCTGGCTCCGGGAGGCCGATTGGTGACCTGCGGCGTGACCAGCGGATATGAAGCCCGACTCGATATCCGTTACCTCTTCAGCCGCCAATTGAGCCTGCTCGGCTCCTTCATGGGCAGCAAGGGGGAGTTGCTGGAAGCCTTCGCCTTCTTCACAAGCGGCCGCCTCAAACCGGTCATCGCGCGCGTCTTCCCGCTGGAAGAGGCGGCTGCAGCCCAACGCCTGATGGAAGAACGCGGACACTTCGGGAAGATCCTCCTCAAACCCTGATAGAAGGCGATTCCCCGCGCCGTCTGCCCTCCGTCGGACCGGCTCTGACGGCAGGACCGGGTGGTCCCCACAAGGCCTCCCGAACCGGGGATCCCGCGCGATCCGGAGATCCGCGAGGGAAGCTCCCGAACTTCGTCGTGGGAATCCAAGTGGTATTTCCTCGCCCGAGGCGATATAATTATACCTTATGGCATACTAAGCGAAACTAATTTCGAAGGAGGCGACCTTGTACCTCGAATTGACCCAAGAGCAGCAGCAGGTCCGCTCTCTGGTCCGCGAATTCGCCGAGGCCGAGATCTCCCCCCATGTCAGAGAATGGGACGAAGCGGAATATTTCCCCCGGGAGTTGATCCCGAAGCTCGGCGAGCTGGGAGTCCTGGGAGCGATCTTTCCGGAGGAATATGGGGGGGTGGCTCTGACCTCGCTCGAGTACGCCGTAATCATCGAAGAGCTGGCGCGAGTGGACCCGTCTATCGCCCTGACGGTCGCGGCCCACACGGGTCTGTGCGCGAACCACATTTTTCTGGCGGGCACGCCGGAGCAAAAAAAGAAATACCTCCCTCGGCTCGCGCGGGGAGAGATGCTAGGCGCATGGGGATTGACCGAAGCGACCAGCGGCAGCGATGCCTCCCACATGCGCACGACGGCCATCCGACGAGATAGATTCTGGGTCCTCAACGGAGCGAAGAACTTCACGACCAATGGCTCACAGGCCGATCTCTACGTCCTGTTCGCCGTCACCGATCGAGCGCGGGAGAAGAAGGGGATCTCGGCCTTCATCGTGGAACGGGGGACGCCCGGTCTTCGCCCCGGACGGAAGGAGAAGAAGCTCGGCATGCGCGCCAGCGATACGGCGCAGGTCCTTCTGGAAGAGTGCGCCGTTCCCGAAGAGAACCTCCTGGGACAGGAGAACATGGGATTCATAGACGCCTTGCGCGTTCTGGACAGGGGACGAATCACGATCGCTGCTCTGGCCGTCGGACTCGCTCAAGGCGCCTATGAGGCGGCTCTTCGATATGCTCGAGAACGATGGGCCTTCGGCAAACCCATCGCCGAATTCCAGGCGATTCAATTCAAACTGGCTGACATGGCGACGCAGATCGAAGCGGCGCGCTTGCTCACCTACAGGGCTGCCGGAGCCTCGGCGCACGGGGAGCGCGTCACCAAGGAGGCTTCCATGGCCAAGCTCTTCGCTTCGGAGATGGCCGTTCGCGTCTGCGAGGAAGCGATCCAGATCTTCGGGGGATATGGATACATCCGGGACTATCTGGTGGAGAAGTTCTGGCGGGATGCCAAGCTCTTGACCATCGGCGAAGGGACGAGCGAGATTCAGCGCCTCATCATCGCGCGCGAGATCCTGCGCGCTTCCTGAGCTTGCTCTCACAAGAAAAAAGGGGCGCATGCCCGATGCGCCCCTTTGAAGGAAAACATCCACGGGAGTCCTTCAGAAGACGATCGAGAAGCGTCCGCTCACAACCTGTGCCGTCCGACCGCACGTATCGCGCACAGTCACACGAATACGCCCCTGAGCCGTTCGAATGCCGCGCGGGATCGTCCAGACAAACTGCGACGCGCTCGCGGGCAGACTCGCCAGAGTCTCCCACGTCGCTCCGTCATCGCGCGAGAACTCGACCGTGTGCCCCGCGATCTGCACATCATCTCCGGACGTCCAGGAGATGACAACCCGCTCGCCCGCCACAAAAGCCGATCCCGTCCCCACGGTCAGCCCACTCACGCTCGGACTCACACCGTCGATGGAGAAGAGATCATCGCTCACATCCTGCGCGACGTTGCCCGCATAGTCCCGCGCCCTCACGGCCAGAAGCGCCTGCTTCGTGGACAATCCCGCCCGAATGCTCCAGTCGAAGGATTGCGCGCTGCCAGACAGCCGCTCGACAAGCGGATTGAACGTCGCCCCGGCGTTAGTCGAAAGCAGGACGTCCTGGAACTGCACGGCCGTATTGTCCGACACCTCCCAGAGGACGCGGAAGGGCGTTCCGGCGCACAGAATCTCCCCACCGTTGGGACTGAGCACGCGCACAAGCGGAGGCTCGTTCTCCGTCGGAAGGACGGTGAAATCGGCGTCGCTCACATCCTGACCCACTTTCCCGGCAACATCCTCCGCCACGACGCGAATGCGCCCAGCCCTGGTGACGAGCGTCAGCGGGACCTTCCACCGAAAGATCTGGGGATCGTCGCCGTCAAGCGTCACAATATCGGTGTAGGTCGCGCCGCCATCGGTGGAGAGCTGCACCGTCTGCCGCACCAGACGCGTATCGTCAGAGGCCTTCCAGAGGATCTCGAAGACGTCGCCTCCGCGAAAGACCTCGCGCCCGTTGGGCGAGACGACGCGCACGGTCGGCACCTGCGAATCAATGAGGAAGTCCCCATCGCTCTGATCCCAGACCACGCGCCCCAGAGCATTGCGCACAGTCACGCGGATGCGCCCGCGCGTCGTAGAGACCGTCGCCGGAACCGTCCACTCATAGCGGCGCACATCGGCCTCAAGCCCCGTGGCGACGACGATCGGGAATGTCGCTCCCCCGTCGAGCGACAGCGCAATGTCCTGCGATGCAACCCCTCCGGAGGCCTCCCACTCAATGGTGAACGTGGTGCCTCCGATCAGAATCTCGCCGCCATTGGGTCGCAGGACGCGCACGCTGAGGATCCCCTCGCCGATGATGAAGTTCTCGGAGAACTCCGACGTATCCCCGCGAAAATCCGTCGCCGTGCAGGTGATCGGCTCCCCGCGAGATCGGCCCGAGAGCGCGAGCGTGAAATTCCCCTGATCGTCGGCGCGCGTGCTCCCCAAGAAGACCTTCCCTTCACCGCGCCCCGAGGGATCCGGATCAGCCAGATACACCTCGATCACTGCTCCGGCCGGAGCGACAGCGGGGAAGACGCCTCGGACCGTCACCGCGCCTCCACCGTTTTCGGTGATGCTTGTGATCTGGGGGATCACCCCCTGTCCTCCCCGATCAATGCCCAAGTTCCCGTTCTGGAAGATCGAATTCTGCGAGAGGCGATTCCCGGTCCCCGAGCCGAGGATGCGCACGCCCGCCCCCTGATTGTACGCGATCACATTCTGCAGCACAGCGTTTTGAGAGGCCGAGCCCTCAGTCGAGAGGATGAACACGCCACTGCCTCCATTGGGCAGAGGGATCGTCCCTCCCGCATCCGTTCCGATGGCGTTCCCCACAAGGCGATTATCCACGGAGTTGAGGATCTTGACGCCATCGCCGGCATTGCCGCCGATCTGGTTTCGCATCGCGCTCTCGCTGCCTCCGATCTGGTTACTGCCCCCTCCGCTGATCAGAATCCCATCGGCTCCGTTGCCGAGAGCGGCTCGGCCCGTCGCGTCCACGCCCACACGATTCCCGAAGATCTGCGTCCCCGACGCGCTTGATCCGATGAAGATTCCGCTCCCACGATTTCCCGAGATGACGTTGCCTGCGCCCTCAAGAGTTCCTCCGATGAGATTGTTCGGCGAATTGAGTTCCAAGTGAACGCCCGCTCCTCCATTGCCGAGCGCCTGGCGTCCGGCAGCGTCCGTTCCGATGTAGTTGCCCTGAATCTTATTCGTGGAGCTTCGCACAAGCGTCACTCCACGCCCTTCATTGCCAGAGATCACATTGCGCGCCCCTGTGGAGACGCCCCCAATCTGCGCATTGAAGACCTCCACCAGAAAGATTCCATCTCCTCCGTTCCCCACGGCCGATGTCCCACTGGCTTCCACGCCGATGAAATTCTCTTGAATGCGCAGGCCCATGCTGCTCCGAGCATGCAGGCCGTGGCGCCGATTCCCCGAGATCACATTCCCCGCACCGGGAGACGTTCCGCCCACGAGGACATTTTCGGTTCCCACAAGGAGAAGGCCATTTCCCCCATTGGGCAGAGGCGTTTGTCCATCGGCCGCGACGCCAATGTAATTGCCTACAATCTGCGTATTTCGGGCCAGGCCCTGCACCTCGATCCCCTCGCTCCCATTGCCGGAGATGACATTGCGATCCTCGGCCGCCGACCCTCCAATGAGCGTATTGCTGACGCTACTGCCCGAGAGATGAATACCCGCCAGTCCGTTGCCGCGAGCTTGCCGTCCCGAAGCGTCCGTGCCGATGTAGCATCCGGCGATGATATTCCCCGTCACCGGAGCATCGCTTCCGACGATCCGAATCCCATGCCCTCCAAATCCGCTGATGACGAGACCGCGCACGACATTCAGACTGGATGTGATGGTCACCCCATCCACGGCGCCCACCTGTGAGCCGTCAAGCACAATGATCGGAGCGCCCGCAAATCCCTTCTGCGTCGTCCCATCCAGAGTCGTCCCTCCATCGGTCAGAGGGGGAAGCGCTCCCAGCTCCGCGCTCAGGCGAATCACGAAGACCCCACCGGACTTCTCCGTTTCCGGCAGGTCGAATCCGATCACATCGGGAGCATTCCCTCGGCCGGACGGGACATCGGCATTCGGAGGATTCCCATTGGCGGCCAAGATCGCCTCGCGCAAGCTCACGCGCCCATCTGCTGCAACTTTGTCTTCGGTCGTCGTCACGACGATCGTCGGAGGAGCATTGAGAGCGATCGCGACGGTCGCTCCCCCTTGCTTGGCGACGACCAGATCATCGAGTGCCTCCTGACGGAATCGTCCGGCCACGATCGCGACCGGAGGGGCATCCACGTCATAAGCGATCGAACGCTCGAACGTTCCTCCAGGTCCTCCAAGAAGCACCAGAATACGATTGCTCGCGCGCTCGACAATGGCCAGATCAGGATACCCATCGCCTGTGAGATTCGCCACCGTGAAAGGCCCAGGCGAAGTCCCTGCGCGAAAACTCACCGGAGAGGAAAATGCCCGATCGCCCCGTCCCTTGAGCAAAAACACGCTTCCGCTGGCCGCATCTGTCACCACGATGTCCAGGCGCCGATCGTGATCGAAATCGCCCACGGCCAATCCTTCCGGAGCGACTCCGACCGAGAGAAACTGCGGATAGGAGAAGCGTCTCCCTTCCGCCCCATAGAAGAGAACGACTCCCGACGACGTCCCCTGAGCAATCGCGATCGCATCTAGCCATCCATCTTCGTCCATATCGGCCGCTCGAACCTCTCCCAGGCCAAAGACTGTCCCATTCTGACCGAGCGAGAAGAACCGCCCCGTGCGAAATCCTCCCCGCCCATCTCCCGGAAGAAGCGCCAGAAGGGGGGATGTGGAAGTGACCAGAAGATCCGGCGCGCCATCGCGATCGAAATCCCCAGATGCCAGCCCGCTCACTCCCAAGCCGACATGCAGATCTTCTTTCCACTGCAGAGTCCCACGCCCCGTTCCCCTGTAGATCGAGAGGACAGGCTGGTCCGCGTATCCGATGACGACGTCGCTGTTGCCATCCTGATCGAAATCGTCCACGACGAGAGCCGACGGCTCTTGCCCGGTCAGATGCATGCGAACGGGTGTCGTGAAATTGCCCTGCCCATCTCCAAAGCGAAGAACCAGCTCCCCTCCTCCCATGCGCGCGAAGCTCTGCAAGAGATCCAGCCATCCATCGCCGTTGAAATCTCCCTGAGCGAGCCCCACGGGTCGCGAGGCCTCAAAACGCCCTCCATCGCTCTCGCGATCTTCCAGAAGATTCCGTCCGTTCTGCAGAGCCAGCTCAGGCGCACCGCGCCCCTGGGTGAGAATCCCGATCTGACTGGGCCACCGGGCTTGTGAAGC
Organism: uncultured Clostridia bacterium; assembly: GCA_964615335.1. GTDB lineage: Bacteria > Acidobacteriota > Blastocatellia > HR10 > HR10 > HR10. Next base: position 143,715 of record CAZTMT010000004.1, on the reverse strand, counting down.
TCCGGCGCGCTCACCGAAGAAAGCCGAAACGACCACAAAGAGGGTGATCGTGAGAACTCCGATGATCCTGGCGCTCTGAGCCTTAATGCTCGACATATCTCCCCCCCTTAAATCCCCACGTCCATGACGAGCAGCCTGATTCTAAAGAGGACGTGCAGCCTTGTCAAGACTTCACTGAAAGAGAAGAGAATCGGACATCCCGCAAAAAGAAAGAGGGCCGGCAGGCCCGATAGGGACTCTCTGCCGGCCCAGACCCGGGGGCGTTATTCTTGACCGCCTTCGAAGACGAGCGCCTCAAGCTGCCCGGAGAAGGTCAGCCGAGTGAGAACGGGTTGCGGGCCCGTCCGACGATAGGTGATCGAGTCCGTGGTTGCCTTCTGGGGCAATCGCACCAACTTGTAGGGAACCTGCAGGACGACTTTCCCACCTCTCATGAACGTCGCTTGGGCTTCGACGCCCGGTTGATAGACGACCGTGTACGTCCCTTTCTTGAGGACCTGATTCCCAACGAGGACATCCTCGGTGAGAGTGATCTGGCGACGCTGCTCCTTCTGGGCAGCCCAGGCGATCGCCCCCAAGGCGAGCCCGAAGATCACCAAAAGGCTCAGCGTGCGTCTCACCATCGCTTCACCTCCTCACGGCGAGATCTTCTGCAGATGTCCCACTGGTTTGTTTAGCAAATTTTGTGCCACGCCAAAGGACTGGCCGCACAGGGAACTCGCGAAGGCGTTGTGCGCCGGCCCACCTGAGGAAGGCCTGAAGCATCCGGAGGGAAGCTCCTTCGGGCCAAGACTGGGGCAGATGTGCGCATCGGGCAGAAGCAAAAACGTCACACTTCGAGGGCGCGCAGCGTCTCCTCATAAAGCTCCGACCAATAAGAGGCCCGCGCGACAACGCGCAATTGCTTGTAGAGGTCGGGATTTTCGAGCAGGCGAGCAGTCCCCAGCACAACAGCTTCGACTGGATTCTCGGCTCGCAGAACAGTCAGGTGCAATCGGTCACTGAGCCAGCGGTCGAGCCCCTGCAGCAAAGATCCCCCTCCACTCAGGACGATCCCACTTTGGCAGACGTCATGCGCGGCATCCGGTGGGGCGTGTTCGAGAACTCTCGTGATCCCCTCCAGAAGGGCGCGCAGGATCGGCTCCAGCGCTTGGGCGATCTCCCGGCTCTGCAGCGTGACCTCTTCTGTTCCTCCCCCGAGAATGGACCTCCCGTACACGACGGCCGTTCGTTCGCCATCCTCCGGCACCGCCGATCCGATCTGGACTTTGATCCACTCGGCTGTCCGCTCGCCGATCACCAGGCCGTATCGCTTATGCACGTACTCGCGAATCGCTTCGGTCATGCTCTGGCCGGCAATAGGGAGGGTTTCGGAAGCGATCAGGCCATATCGGGAAGCGATGCTGATATTCGTCGTTCCTCCTCCAATATCCACGACCATGCGCGCGGATCCATCCGGGGCGATCGCGTCAACGCCAAAGGCCGCCGCCAGCCCTTCTTCGACCAGATCCACCCGATGAGCCCCGGCTTCGTGGGCGGCTTCGATCAGGGCGTTCCGTTCGGAATCGGTCGCCGAGCCGGGGATCGTCGCCATCAGATGGATGCGGCGAAAGCGATTTCGACAAATGGGCTCCAGGAAGGACTTCAGCAGGCGTTCGGCCAGATCCAGGTCGGCAATCGTCCCATGGCGCAACGGGCGATGCACCTCGACGTCATAAGGTTCCCGCCCGAGCATCTCCCACGCTTTCCGTCCGATGGCGAGGACCTCTCCGGTGAAGCGATTCACCGCCACGGCCGAAGGCTCATGCAGAACTAAACCTCGCCGGGAAGAATAAATGAGCGTTGTGACCGTGCCCAGATCCAGGGCGACGCGCTCGACAAAGAGCCGGCGCAAAACCTTTCTCACCATCTTCGCTCTCCTTCGTGTGGAAGCCCCCCAAGGAGGGGCCTCCACATGCGTCTTAGATGCAAACGACATGCCAAAGGGCGTCTCTTGTCGGGGACTCCAGGAGAGATACCGCTGTCAGAGGGGATCCTCGGCCGCGGGCCTTCTGGCGCGCTCTCGACGCCTGGCACGGCGTTTGCTTAAGCTTGACTGTGGGGCCCTCACGAGAGGTTTCGTGAGAAGCGGCTCGCAAGAGGTACGGACGCCAGGCGCAGGGGCACCTCACGCCGTCAGTGACGTCGTGAAAGCCCCGCGCGGCCCCCTTCATTCCATTCGAAGGAGGAAGATGCCATGATGCGCATTCGACGAGCCGATCCGTTCCGCGAGCTGATGAACCTGCAGGAGGAGATCAACCGCCTCTTCCGCGAGGTCTTCCGAACGCGCCCCGAAGAGGAGATGGCGGGAGGATGGACGCCCGCTGTGGACATCTACGAGAATACCGACAGCATGGAGATCCTCTTCGATCTGCCGGGCGTGAACAAGAATGAGATCCAGGTGAGCGTGGAGAAGAACGTGCTGACCGTCAGTGGGGAACGCCGTCTGGAGCACCAGGATCAACTGGATCAGTACCATCGCGTGGAACGTCCCTACGGACGCTTCAGCCGCAGCTTCACCCTCTCGCCCAATATGGACATCGAAAACATCAGCGCCGAATATCGAGATGGCGTGTTGCGAGTTGTGGTTCCCAAGAAACCGGAAGCCAAGCCTCGACAGGTGGAGATTCGGGTGAAGTGATGTCGCGCGCGGGCCTCTGGCCCTTTCATCAGAGGCCCGCTCATCCCCTGACGGCGCGCGATCGGCAGGCCGCGTGGAGCCACGTCATCATCGGTGGGGTTTCTGAGAGATCCCCCACCGCCAGATGTCGCGCGCATTCTGGCGGAACGTCGCGTGAGAAGGGGCTGGAGACTTCACTGGGAGGGAACGCCCATGATCGAGCGAGAGGAGCAGTCGGTCGCCCCGACCCCTCCGGATCAGAGATCCCCTGCGATCGAGGGGTCGCGTGGGGAGTCCCTGCCGTCTCCCGGTCCGGTATCGGGCGATCCTTCGGGATTCTCCCTGCGCGAAGCGACCCCTTCGGAGCTGGCCCATCTGACAGCCGAGGTGGAACATCTTCGGAAGGAGCTGGCGGCCGAACACCGCCGTTACCTGCGCGCTCTGGCCGATTTCGATAATTACCGCAAGCGCATCGAACGCGAGTTGAGCGAACGCGTCCGCGAGGGGGTACGCAAGGTTTTACTGGAAGTCGTGCAGGTCCTGGACGCTTTCGAACACGTTCTCGGAGTGCAGAGCGACCGCGCTTCGGTCGAGCGCATGGGTTCTTCGGCGAGCGAAGCCCTGCAACTGATTCACCGACAGCTTCAACGCGTGCTCGAAGCCTGCGGCGTGCGTCCCTATGAGAGCCTCGGGCGGAGATTCGATCCCACCTTGCATGAAGCCGTGGAGGCGATTCCCAGCCGCGAGCACGAGGAGCAAACGATCGTCCGGGAGCTTCGGAAAGGATACCGCTGGGGGGATCAAATCCTCCGTCCGGCGCGCGTCGTCGTCACCATCGCTGAGGCCTCGCCCTCTTCCGCCGAAGGCCCGCGCGGGACGGCTCCGCGCCCGTGACCCGGTGTTCCCGCAATCCCTTCACGCTCGGGAATAAGGGGACCAGAGATCGCTCCTCATGGCGATGCCTTAAGAGTCTCCCCCTCAAACGGCTCCGGGAGCAGATCCCGAAGAGGCTGCACCCGCCTCTGGCCCTTGAGATTGGCCGAGATGACGATGATGTCCGGGCAGAACTCCCACAGCACCTGACGACAGGCCCCGCAGGGAGAGACAGCCGCGGCCGCATCGGCGACAATGGCGATGCGAAGAAACTGAGCCGCCCCTTCGGAGACGGCTTTGAAGAGGGCCACGCGTTCGGCGCACATGGTCAGCCCGTAGCTCGCATTCTCGATGTTACATCCGGTGAAGACGCGCCCATCGGTCGTCAGCAGAGCCGCCCCCACAGCGAACGTCGAATATGGAGCATAGGCGAAGGCGCGCGCGCGAGCCGCGTGTTCAATCAATTCCTCATCTCTCATCGAGCGACTCCTTTCGGGATGTCCCCCTCCGGCCTCTGCGCTTCGGCCAGATACGCTTTGATCTTCTCGATGATGAGATCAATGCCGACCACATTATACCCCCCTTCGGGGATGATGATGTCCGCATATCGCTTGCTCGGCTCGACGAACTCCAGATGCATCGGACGAACCGTCTCCAGATACTGCTTGATCACCGATTCGACCGTCCGACCGCGCTCGGAGATATCGCGCAGAAGACGGCGGATGAACCGGATGTCATCGGCCGTATCCACGAAGATCTTCAGGTCCATGAGCGAGCGCAATCTCGGATTCTCGAAGACGAGAATGCCCTCGACCAGGATGATCGGACGCGGCTCGATGTGTCGCGTCTCCGGCCGACGCGTATGCGTCGTGAAATCGTAGACCGGTTGCTCGACGGCTCGTCCTGCCCGCAACTCCTCGATATGTGCGATGAGCAGGTCCGTATCAATGGCATCGGGATGATCGAAATTGAGCGTGTGCCGCTCCTCAAGAGGCATGTGGCTGAGATCCTTGTAGTAGGAATCCTGCTGCAGATAGACGACGCGATCGGCTCCGACGGCCTCCAGGATCCTCTGCGCGACGGTCGTCTTGCCGGATCCGGTCCCGCCGCAAATCCCGATGATCATCACACGCGATGAGGATCGCGTCGTGTTCGGATCGCCGGTCCCTTTCATCTCGTGTCTTCCTCCGGCTGCGGCAAGCGAGGGATGAGCCGCCAGAGCAACTCGGCGAGCTTCTCCTGCGCGCGCTCGGCGGCCTCCAGCACCTCTTCGTGGCAGAGCGGGCGCGGGGAGATGCCCGCGGCCATGTTCGCGATCACCGAGATCCCCAACACCTCCATCCCCATCTGTCGCGCTACGATCGCCTCGGGAACCGTGGACATCCCGACAGCATCCGCACCCAACCGACGGAGCATACGGATCTCGGCCGGCGTCTCGTAACTCGGTCCGCTCACGGCGGCATATACCCCCTCCTGGAGCGTCAGGCCGATCTGATGCCCCAGCTCACGAGCCAGCTCCCGAAGGCGCCCGGAGTAGACCGACGTCATATCGGGGAAGCGCGGTCCGAAGCGCTCCTCGTGAGGGCCCCGCAAGGGATGAGCCCCCATCAAATTGATGTGATCGGCGATGAGCATGAGCGAGCCCGGATGAAGACGGCGCGCGATCCCTCCGGCCGCATTGGTCAGAATCACCTGTCGGATCCCCAGAAGACCGAGCACACGAATGGGGAACGTCACTTCCTCCATCGAATACCCCTCGTAGTAATGGAACCGACCTTGCAGCACGGCGACTCGTATGGCTTCCACCTGACCGAGCACAAGGCATCCCGCATGCCCGGGCACAGTGGCCTCCGGGAAATGTGGGATCTCCGAATAGGCGATCCGCACCGCCGAGGTCAGCCTCCGGGCGACAGCGCCCAAACCCGATCCCAAAACGAGACCCACCTCCGGAGGCGCCGGAGCACGAGCCCTGATGAAAGCGGCGGCCTCCTGAACGCGTTCATAGAGTGAGGCTGACATCATCCCCTCCTCCCGACCGCGAAAGATCCTTCGGAATCAACTGATCAGCCCGGCGATCGTCCCCGTGAGACAGGTCGTCAAAAACCCTCCAATCATCGCGCGCAAGCCCAGCTCCGCGAGATCCCCCCGCCGATTCGGGGCGATCCCTCCGATCCCGCCGATCTGAATCCCAATGGAAGCGAAATTGGCGAAGCCGCACAGAGCATACGTAGCGATCATCGTCGAACGCGGATCCAGTTCCGCTTGAATCCGCGCAAGCTCCGTATAGGCGACGAACTCATTGAGGATGAGCTTTTGCCCGAGCAGATTCCCCACCGCGGGGACATCGGCTGTCGGCACGCCCATGACCAGAGCCAGCGGCGCAAAGAGGTATCCGAGAATCTCCTGCAGATTGGGTGGGACGAAGCTCAGATGGGTGTGCACAAAGCCCAGAAGCGCATTCACCAGAGCGATCAGCGCGATAAAGGCGATGAGCATGGCGGCGACGTTGATCGCCAGGCGCGCCCCATCACTGGCTCCCCGCGCAGCTGCCTCGATCACGTTTCGATCCTCGGTCTTCACCTCGATCCTCACGACCCCACGCGTGAGCGGCTCCTCCTTCTCCGGGATCAAAATCTTGGACATCATGATGGCGGCCGGCGCCGCCATGACGCTACCGGTGAGCAAGTACACGGGATTGATCCCCATCTCGATATAGGCGGCCATGACGCCTCCGGCGATCGTCGCCATGCCTCCGAGCATCAGACAGAGCAGCTCCGAACGGGTCATCGAAGCGACATAGGGAGCGATAATCAAGGGAGCTTCCGTTTGTCCCATGAAGACATTGGCCGCCGCCGCCAGGCTCTCGGCCCCGCTGACTTTCATCGTCCAGGCCATGAACTTGGCCATCCCGAGCACAATCCGCTGCATGATGCCCAGATAATAGAGGATCGAGAAGAACGAGGAGACGAAGATGATCGTCGGGAGCACGCGAAAAGCGAAGATGGTCCCCAAACTCTCCCCGGCCAGAGGCCCAAAGACAAACGTCGCCCCTTCGACGGCGAAGGCCAGGAGGCGTCGGATCAACTCTCCAAGCCGATCGAAAAACCATCGCCCGGGAGAAGTTCGAAGAATAAGCAAGGCCAGCGCGATTTGCAGTCCCATCCCCCACAGCAGGACGCGCCGGCTCACCTCGCGCGGGCTGTTCGAGAGCCAAAACGCAATGCCCAGGATGACGAGGATCCCCACAAGCCCTCTGAGCCGGACCGTCCAGGGGACCGGGGTCGTTCGCATCGGGTCTCGCCCTTGAAGCGAAGAGGCCTCGACCGATCTCTCGCTCGGCACAAGAACTGAAAACCTCTTCTGTGCAGCAGCGATCCTCTGAGGCTCTGGCGCCCAGGCGCCCTCGCGAACCGCGAAGGAGAGAAGACATCCCCCCACGATCAATCCCCCGAGGACAACTCCCACCTTGAGTCGAAAGGCACGTTCTGTCTTCATCCCCCCTCCCTCCTCTGTCGCTTCGCCGCCGGGACCGCCGATGATCTCCGGGCATCGAAAGCGCGACCGCCGACGTCTCCGCTCTCTCCGCGCGGCGAACTCACAAGAGGTCCCTGATCAGAGGACCCGCGGGCCCTGCGGAGGAGCCCAGCACGAACGCAGCGCGGATCTTCTCCCAGGCTCTCGGGAGCTTCTCCTCGGCATTGTAGTGGAGGGTGCAGAGCGCCTCCCCCCGCGCGACGCGCTCGCCCACTTTCTTATGCACGATGAGGCCGACGGCGTGATCAATGGGCGAGTGCAGCGTCTCTCGCCCCGCGCCCAGGATCATGGCGGCCAGGCCCAGTTTCTCCGCGTCCACCTCGACGAGGACGCCGTCTTCTTCCGCACAATAGTCCAGGCGGTATCGCGCCTGCGGCAAAAGGGCATAATCGTCCACGACGCGCGGATCCCCCCCTTGGGCCGCGATGATCTCTCGGAACTTCTCCAACCCGGCTCCACTGTGAAGCATGCGTTCGGCGAGCCGTCTTGCTTCGGCAATGTCGGTTGCGCTTCCTCCGAGAAAGAGCATCTGCGCGGCCAATTCCAGCGAAAGCTCCCGCACATCGTCCGGACCTCGCCCTTTCAGCGTCTCCACGCTCTCGATGACTTCCAGGGCATTGCCGATCGCGCGTCCAAGCGGCTGATCCATGTCTGTCAGAAGAGCGCGCACACGCTTGCCCATGCGCCGACCGACGTCCACCAGGCGCACGGCGAGATCGCGCGCTGCCGCCTCGCTCTTCATGAACGCTCCTTTCCCCACCTTGACGTCGAGCACGAGCGCCTCGATCCCCTCGGCGAGCTTCTTGCTCATGATGCTGGCCACAATCAGCGGGATGCAGTCCACCGTCGCCGTGACATCTCGCAGCGCGTAGAGCTTCCGATCGGCCGGGACGATCTCCTCCGTCTGCCCCACAAGGACGGCCCCGACGCGCTCGAGCAGATGGCCGATCGTCTCCACAGGCAGATGCACGCGGAATCCCGGAATGGATTCCAGCTTATCGAGCGTCCCCCCCGTGTGCCCCAGAGCGCGCCCTGAAATCATAGGCACGCGCGCTCCGGCCGCAGCGACAAGGGGCACCAGAACGAGCGAGGTCTTATCGCCTACGCCCCCTGTGCTGTGCTTGTCCACCTTCGCTCCGGGCACGTGCGAGAAATCCAGCGTGCGCCCCGAACGAACCATCGCCTCCGTCAGAGCGAGCGTCTCTTCCGGTGTCATGCCCCGCCAGACGGTCGCCATGAGGAAAGCGGCCATTTGATAGTCGGGGATCTCTCCCCGCGTGTACCCCTGGACGAGGAAGGCGATCTCTTCGGAGGTGAGCGCTTCTCCGTCCCGCTTTTTTCGGATCAGCTCGATAACGCGCATGGTCTCCGCACGACGTCCTGTCTCCGAGACAGCCCTCTCAAGCGATCTCCCGGGCGTGTGGCGCTACGGGTGCTCCTCAGGCGATCGAGAGACCTCGTGAGATCCCCGATCCGCTCGGCGCAACAGGCAGACAGCATAGGCGGCGATCGCTTCTCCGCGACCGATCTCTCCGATCCCCTCATTCGTCTTGGCCTTGATATTGACCCGATCCGGGGGGATCCCGAGCAAGTGGGCCACGCGATCTCGCATGGCGCCCAGCAGAGGCGAGAGCCGGGGTATTTCGGCCAGGATCGTCACGTCCACATTCTCGACCTCGTATCCCCGACGTCGAACCTCCGACAGGACGCTCTCCAGAATCTTCGCGCTCTCAATACCCGCCCAGCGCGGATCCGTATCCGGGAAATGCTGACCGAGATCCCCCAGAGCAGCCGCTCCCAGCAGGGCATCGCAGAGGCTGTGCAGGACGACGTCAGCATCCGAATGCCCTGCCAATCCCTTGGGGAAGGGGATTTCAAGACCTCCCAGGACGAGCCGCCGTCCCTCGACCAGTCGGTGGAGATCATACCCGATGCCCACGCGCTCGCTCATCCCCCCTCCATCACGCGCAGCAACGCCTCGGCCAGAAGCAGGTCTTCCGGCCAGGTGATCTTCAGATTACGCGTCGAGCCCCGGACGATCCAGACAGGCCATCCGCAGCGTTCCACAAGCGCGGCGTCATCGGGCGCCACAATCCCCTCGCGCATGGCGCGCGCATAGGCCTCGCGGAGAATGTCGGCGCGAAAAGCTTGAGGCGTCTGGGCCAGATACAGACGGCGGCGATCCACCGTGCGAAGGACGCGTTCGCCCTCGACCTCTTTGACCGTCTCCGAGATGGGGAGAGCTAAAAGAGCCGCTCCCGTCTGCCGCGCTTTCTCGATCACGCGCGCGATCTCGGCGGGCGTGACCAGAGGGCGCGCGCCATCATGCACCAGGATCAGGTCCACCTGATCCCGCGAGAGGACCTCAAGCGCCCGAGCGACCGAATGTGAGCGCTCTTCCCCTCCCGAGATCACAGCGGCGAGTTTGCTCAGGCGCGCCACATGCATCAGCTCGAGCGCGCGCTCCCGCTCGGACTCCGGGACAACGACCAGAAGACGATGGACATCTTCACAGGCCTCAAAGGGACGAAGCGCGCGGATCACCAGGGGCTCTCCCCGCAAAGGCAGAAACGCCTTGGGAAGCGATGCGCCCAGACGCGTCCCTCGCCCTGCGGCGACGATGATAGCGACGTTCGTCTCCCCCATCGCGCTCTCGGTGAGGTCTCTGCCGTGGAACGCTCCCCAGCGGCCAGAAAGTCTCTAGGACTCCTCGGCGACCTGCGGGGCGCGAGATCCGCGCGCCGAACGCACGTCCTCCGTATATCGCCCGAAGATCATCTTCCCCGCTGTCGTCTGCAGGACGCTGGTCACGGTCGCTTCGATGGTCTTGCCGATCATCTTGCGCGCGTTATCCACGACGACCATTGTCCCATCATCCAGATACGCGACGCCCTGATTGGCCTCCTTCCCCTCCTTGAGGATGAAGACGCGCATCGTCTCTCCGGGCAGGACCACGGGCTTCAACGCATTGGCCAATTCGTTGATGTTGAGAACCTCGACTCCTCGAAGCTGCGCCACCTTGTTCAGGTTGAAATCGTTGGTCACGATCTTGGCGTCCAGTTGCTTGGCCAGCTCGATGAGCTTTTGATCCACGTCCCGCAGCCGGGGGAAATCCACCTCGGAGAACTGCACCGTGATCCCCTGCTTGGTTTGCAGCTTCTGGAGGATATCCAATCCACGTCGCCCGCGATTTCGCTTATGCGCATCGGGGGAGTCGGCGATCTGCTGCAGCTCTCGAAGGATGAAATTCGGGATCACGAGCACGCCTTCAAGAAATCCCGTCTCCGCGATGTCGGCGATGCGTCCATCAATGATGACGCTCGTGTCCAGGATCTTCACGTTTCGCTGGCCGCGCTCCCGCAAAAGCCCTCCCAAAGCGGAGAGATCGAGGAATTCTCCCTTGGCCGCTCCCACCATCAACCCCACATAGGCCATCAGAAGAAGCAGGGCCAGCGTCACATAGGCCCGCACATCCGGGGGCACAGCTCCCTGAAAGGTGATGAGAAAGCCAATGAGCGTCGCGCCGATGATTCCGAGAATGGATCCGATGGCCGCGCCAATGAGCGTTCGGAGCGAGGCACGCCGCACGCGCGTCTCGAAGAAGATGATGGCCAGCGCCAGGGCTCCGGCCGCTCCGGCCGAAAGCCACGCATCCTGAGAAAGAGGACGCAGGAAATATCCCGTCACGACCAAAATCGCCGTGAAGAGGATACGGATCAAAAGGACATCCCAATTCACGCTCATGTTCACTCCCTCCGATCCTCGCCTTCAGGCGACGATCCGAGAATTCCCTCCCGGGGAATCCCTTCCGGTGCGAGCGGAAGGATCTCCCGGTCATTCGGGTAACACCAGATCCAGCGCTTCAAAGATCGAGCGCACGCCCAGAACTTCGAGCGCCTCCGAAGCGTCCACGCTTCGGCGATTATTCTCCGGCAGAATGAGACGGCGAAAACCCATCTGAGCCGCCTCGCGCGCGCGCGCACCAGCGGCTGAGACGGCTCGCACTTCTCCGGCCAGGCCGACTTCTCCGAAGATGACCGTCTCCGAGTCCAGGGCCGCGTTCCGAAAGCTGGAGGCGACGGCTGCGACAATGGCCAGATCCACAGCCGGTTCGTCCACCGTGATCCCCCCGGCGACATTGACGAACACGTCGCATCCGGCCAGGGAGAATCCCGCCCGTCGCTCCAATACAGCCAGCAGCAAGGCCACGCGATACGGATCCACACCGCGCGTCATGCGCCGTCCCGCCCCGTAGCCGCTCGTGCCCACCAGGGCCTGCAGCTCGATCAGGATCGGGCGCGTCCCCTCCAGACACGCCGAGACGACCGATCCCGAAGCTCCAATGGGGCGCTCGCTCAAAAACATCGCCGAGGGATTCGCGACCGGAACCAAACCGTGCGACGTCATCTCGAAGACGCCCACTTCATTGGTCGCCCCATAGCGGTTCTTGACGGCGCGAATCACGCGGTGATTCTGATGGCGCTCCCCTTCGAAATAGAGGACCGCATCCACAATATGTTCGAGCGCCCGCGGACCGGCGATCATCCCCTCCTTCGTCACATGTCCGATCAGGAAGATGGGGATCTCCTGGCTCTTGGCCAAAAGGAGGAAGCGCGTCGCGGCCTCGCGCACCTGTCCGATGCTGCCCGGCACCGATTCGAGCGCCTCAGAGAAGATCGTCTGAATCGAATCGATGATCGCGGCGCGGGGACGCAACGTCTCGATCGTTTCGCACACGGACTCCAAACAGGTCTCCGTCAGGATATAGAGGCCCTGCGCGTCCAGATTCAGGCGCTCTCCCCGCATTTTGATCTGCCGCTCCGATTCCTCACCGGAGACATAAAGCACGGGACCATAGCGGCGCGTCAACTGATCGGCGACCTGCAGAAGCAGCGTGCTTTTGCCGATCCCCGGATCTCCTCCGACCAGAACGACGCTGCCCGGGACAATCCCTCCTCCCAGGACGCGATCGAACTCGGGGAGACCGCTTGTCCAGCGCACATCCGCCTGAGAGGCGATCTCACCGTAGGGCCTGGGCGTGGCGCGAGGGATCCGACGCCGCCCCTCCTCCGGGGCCGAGGCCCGCTCCTCGACGAGCGAGTCCCACTCTCCACATGTCGGACATTTTCCCAACCACTTGGGCGATTGGTATCCGCACTGCTGGCAGATGTACGTGGTTTTCTGTCCCCTCGCCACGTCTGTTTATTGCTCCTTCTGCGCTCCGGTCAGTATAATTGTGGTCGCGATGTCCGTGAATGTCAATCACGCGAGTTTGGGGTGTGCCGGTTCGGTTCATGGAGCCCCCCCTTCCACTGTCTCGGCTCCTACGGACGAGGACTACATGCGCCTGGTCCTGGAGATGGCCGCCTCGGCCAAAGGTGAAGTCAGTCCGAATCCGCTCGTGGGTGCTCTGATCGTCCGCGAGGGACACATCGTCGGTCGTGGGATTCACCGATACGCTCAGGTGAAACACGCCGAAGTGCTCGCTCTGGAGGAGGCCGGGGAATGGGCGCGCGGCGCCACGCTCTACACGAATCTGGAGCCCTGCTGCCATCACGGACGCACCCCCCCGTGCACGGACGCCATCATCCGCGCGGGTATCGCGCGCGTCGTCGCCTCCATGATTGATCCCAACCCGCAGGTCTGCGGGCGCGGCCTGGCCGAGCTGCGTCGCGCCGGGATTCGCGTGGACGTCGGCCTTGCCGCGGAGGAAGCACGACGGTTGAACGAGAAGTTCATCCGCTACATCACCTCGGGACGCCCGTTCGTTCATCTGAAGATCGCCATGAGCCTGGATGGTCGAATCGCCGCGGCCTCCGGTCACTCCCGCTGGATCACCGGCGAGGTCTCCCGCCACGCCGTCCAGCAGTTGCGTTACGAATACGATGCCATCCTGGTGGGGATCGGAACGGTTCTCGCCGACGATCCGGAGCTGAGCTTCCGCCTGGATCGGCCGCGCCATCGGCCTCTGGTCCGCGTCGTGTTAGATTCTCACCTGCGCATCCCCCCGACGGCGCGGCTTGTGCGAACAGCCCGAAAGTGGCCCCTGTGGATCTTCACGACAGAGGCGTCCCAGGAGAAGGCGCGCTTCTTGAGCGAACAGGGAGCCGAGGTGATCCCGGTTCCCGCCCGCGCCGGCCGCGTGGATCTGCACGCTGTGCTGCACGAGCTGGGCCAACGCGAGATCACGAGCCTTTTGGTCGAAGGGGGAGCTGAAGTGCACGCCGCTTTCTTACGCGAAGGGCTCGCGGATAAACTGACCGTGTTCATCGCCCCCAAGATCATCGGAGGACGGCGAGCGATCCCCGCTGTTGGAGGCGAAGACATCCTGACTCTCGACCGCGCCCTTCGGATGCAGATTCAGAGCATCGCTCGCTCCGGAGAGGATGTGGAGATCACGGCCTATCCGCTTCAATGAGTGCTCCGGCGCGCCGCGACAGGTGCTGGAAGTCCTCCGAAAGGACCTCTCGCAGAACGGTTGAAAGCCTATGCGCGCTCGCAAACGCCTGGGACAACATTTTCTTTCCGATCCCCGAACGGGCCGCCGTATGGTCGAGGCCGTAGCTCTGCAGGCCGAAGATGTCGTCCTGGAGATCGGACCCGGACGCGGAGCCCTGACGCGCTGGCTCAGCGAACGCGCCGCGCGCGTTCTGGCCGTGGAAATTGATGAGATCCTCGCTCGGGATCTGGCGCGCCGATGGCCTCCGGAGAAGGTGCGCGTGATCGTCGGAGATATTTTGAAACTGAATCTGGCCGAGCTTTTCGAGCGAGAGGGGATCACGTCGCCCGTTCGCGTCTTCGGCAATCTCCCCTACAATATCGCGACGGCCATCTTGCAGCACCTGCTTCGCTTCCGCACGTATCTTCGCGACATGACCGTCATGCTGCAACGCGAAGTCGCCGAGCGGATCCTCAGTCCCCCGGGGAATAAGCAATACGGATACCTCTCCATCCTCATCCAGTACTCCTGCGAGGGCCGACGTCTTTTCACCGTTCCGCCGAGCGCCTTTCGGCCCCCTCCGAAAGTCTTCTCCACGGTCGTGCACCTGTGCGTGCGCGAACGTCCTGCAGTCTCTGTTCCTGATGAGGGGTTTTTCTTCACGCTGACGGCGGCGCTCTTTGCCGAACGGCGCAAGACGATCGGGAACAATCTCAAGCGCGCGGCCGCCCGACTTCGCCTGAGCGATCCTCTGGAGGCTCTTCGCCGCGCGGGTCTTGATCCCCATCGTCGCGCGGAGACGCTGGCGCTGGAGGAGCTGGCGCAATTGGCCCATGCTCTCTTTCAGGCGCGAACCGATCCGGACGGAAGCGCTTTGTCCAGAGAACGCGCTGTTTGACACACTCGGGGCGATCCCGCTAGATTAAAGGCGCATCCCGGGTCGGGGCGTGGCGCAGCCTGGTGAGCGCGCCTGCCTTGGGAGCAGGAGGTCGGCGGTTCAAATCCGCCCGCCCCGACCACAGGCCGTCCTCGCGCTTTGAGAGCCTCATCCAGGGGATATTCGCCAGCCGGGCGTCTCGACAAAGCGAAAAGCGGCGTGCTATCTTTCACACTGCGCCCCGATAGCTCAACAGGAGAGAGCAACGGCCTTCTAAGCCGTAGGTTGTGGGTTCGAGTCCCGCTCGGGGCGCCATTGCGGAGAGAGGGTTCGAGGCGAATCTATAAGCCGAATTCTGTATCCCGCTCCCTTGGAGAACACCCCAGCGCGCCATTACGAGGGGCATTCCCTTTCAGGATCGGGACGGCGGTCATTCCTCTGGGCTGACGGTCACCCGTCAGCTCAAGCGACCTACCCGAAGGCGCCCTCGTCCGATCGGTCTCTTTGACGAGACCTCCGAACGAGTGTCGGGCGGGCCACCCTCTGGCGCCTTCCTATTTGGTCTTGCACCGCGGGGAGTTTGCCTAGCCGGGCGTGTCACCACGCCCGCTGGTGGGCTCTTACCCCACCGTTTCACCCTTTGCCTGATCCGCCGCTCCCGTACCCCCCGTGATCCCGTGGGGGGGAAGCGGCGGCCATCGGCCGGTCTGCTCTCTGTTGCACTTGTCGTCAGGACGTCTCCCGTGACGCCCTGCCTGGGTGTTACCCAGCCCGCTGCCCTGTGGTGTTCGGACTTTCCTCCGATGACCGACCTCATCGGCCACCGGCGACCGCCCGATTCGCCCCGAACCCGACAAGCATTATAGCCTCAGAGGGGAACTGTTGGAAATCCCGGCTCACTCGATGGACGATATTAACGAAAATTAATGGCTCCGGGGGTGCTCTCCTCCCCCCATCTCGGGTATAATCTGCGGTGAGAGGAAAGAGCAAGAAGGAGTGACCTATATGACATCGAAACGAGTGCATGTGATCTCGACTCTGATCGCACTGGGGGTTCTGGTTTGGGGACCCATAGGGAGCCTTCAGGCAGGGGGGGAAGGGACGCAAAAATCGCGCGCGGACTCTTCGAAGCCCCTGAAACCCAATGAGGACCCGCGGCTTATTGGAAAGCGCGACATCAATCGCCGGCAATGGAACTTTTACAGCCTCGAACGCGAGGTCGCCTTGGGCCGACAGCTTGCCGCCGAAGTCGATCGGTACATGCAGATCCTCGATGATCCGATCATCAGCGAATACATCAATCGCGTCGGCCAGAACATCGTGCTTCACTCCGATGCGAAGGTCCCCTTCACGATCAAGGTCATCGTCTCGGACGAAGTGAACGCGTTCGCGCTGCCGGGCGGCTTCTTCTACGTGAATACGGGACTTATTGCGGCGGCCGACAATGAATCGGAACTGGCCGGGGTCATGGCTCATGAGATCGCCCATGTGGCCGCGCGGCATGCGCTGGAGAATTTCACCAAGACGCAGCTTCTGAGCTTCCTGCAGATTCCGCTCATCATCTTCACGGGAGGGGGATACTACGGGCTCGGACAACTCATCATGATGGGATCAGACCTGGGCATCTACGCCGCTTTCTTCAAGTTCAGCCGAGGAGCCGAACGCGAGGCCGATGTGCTGGGAGCCCAGTACCTGTGGGCGGCCGGATACGATCCTCAGGGGCTTCTGACGTTCTTCGAGAAGATCAACGCCATGCAGAAAACGCGTCCGAGCGGCATCTCGAAGCTTTTCATGTCGCACCCGCCGACGCCCGATCGCATGGAGGTCGTCAAGGATCTGATCGCCCGCTTCCCCGAGCGCGAAGAGTACATCATCACGACGTCGGAGTTCACCCGGATCAAAGAGCGCCTCATCCGCCTGCAGGGCCTGCACCGGCGTCTGGATGAAAAACGCGCCCCCGAAAGAGCGCCGGAAGAGCGCGGCCGACCGACGCTGAAACGTCGCCCGCCAGGACAAGAGCAACCTCCTTCTGAGCCTCAGGGAGAGGAGAAGACAGGGTCGGAGTCTTCGGAGAAGCCCACGTTGAAGCGCCGGAATCCGTGAGCCGTGCTCGCGCGATCGGGGCCGCTTCCCCCTCGGGGTGAGACTGTGCGCCTCTATTGTACTCGGGGGAAGCGACCCTCCTCCCCCAGAGGGCGCGCTCGGGAGAGTCGTTCGAGCAGCGTCCAAGCCGCCAGCGCTCCGAATCCGTTCAGAAAGAGCAGAGGCAGTGTGAGTCCCAGCCCCAGCAGGAGCATGACGGAAATCGCCCAGAAGAATCCCGCCGAGCGAACCGAAGCCTCCGGAGGAAAAGCGCTGTCCGGCGAAGCCTCCCCGATCGGGAGCCAGAAGCTTCCGGGCACACAGGCGGAAACCAGCTCCTTCCCCACGGCTATGAGAGAAGCTGACCGCCCCTGACTCGCCCAGAGCGCCACCCGCTCAATCCCCTGAATCACCACTCCAATCCCTCCCTCTACGAGCACTCCCAGCAGAGCGGCCACTCCGAGTCCCAGCAGAAGATACCCCACAGCTTGCGCGCTCTGGCGCCTCAGAAGCAGAGAGAGCCGATAAAGCGTCTGCTGGAACGTCCCCCCATCAGTCACAGCAAGCGCGGGGCCGTAGACGAAGGCCCCCAGGGCCGCCAGAGCCACAAGCCCCATAAGGAGCATCAAGACGAACTGAGGGATGAAGAGGAGCGCCCACAGGATGGGCCCCACGGCTCCGGCGCGCGCCAGAGCCCCCAGGGCTGTCAGGATCAGAATCCCCATCCCGCCGATTCCGAGAAAGAGCACAACAGGCCCAACAATGGCAAACGTCCGCCGCAAGATCCCGGAAGGAGAACTCCAGGGGAGCTTCAGCGCAGGTCCGGCCTCCGAGAGCAAAGAGGCTGCCAGCACAGCGGAACTCATCAGCGTCACCACACTAAGTACCCCCCACGCTCCGACGCGCCAGACGAGAGACACCCAAGGGGACTCTTCGGCGACATAAGCGAGCATCTGAAAGAGGACGAAGAGAACCCAACCGATCATCACGCCGGTCCCGTGCCAGAGGATGCGCTGGCGATCGAGCAGAAACCGCAGCGCAGAGACCACCTCTCTCCACGTCGTCGGGGGAACCGCCACCTCCTCCGCGCTCGGGGGATGCTCGGCGACTTTTTCTTCGCCGGGGGCGGCTTCAGCCTGAAGCGAAGATCCTTCTTCGGCTCTCTCCTCCACTGCCTCTTCGAGCACAGGCTGATCCACCGGAGTCTCCACAACCGGAGCGACTGAGCCGGGCCTTCGAGAGGCCAAGATCTGGTCCAGAATCGAAGCTCCACACCCCGGGCACACGGAGGCTCCTTCAGGAAGCGGGAGACCGCACTCCGAACAGAACGACATCATAGCTCACAGGCTCACGAGACGACGGCCGCGATGATGATCGAAATCCCAATGATGATGCCTGCGATGACGATTCCGACGGCGATGTTTCGGTTCTCCACAAGCTCCCGTCCCAAGGAGAACGGGGTGACCATATCGAAGACCACGTACCCGATGACAGCCAGAGCGATCCCCAGAAGCCCGTAGGTCGCGACCGAGACGAGATCCCAGATGTTCAGGCGTTCCGCCATCCGCCCGAGCTGCAAGGCGAATCCCCCGGAGATCCCACATACCCCCTCCCACCCCATGGCGTTTCCGAAGAAGCTGTTCATAATCGCTGCTCCTCATCAGCGAAATTCACCACCCGATCTCCCGAGGCTGTCTCTTTCAGGCGAATCCTCGGCGAGAAAGCGATGTGGGCTCCATCTCTTCACGCGCAGGCGTTCCCCTCCGAATATCGCCGCGCTCCGGGCAGGGCTCACAGGCGCTCGTGCGACGCACGACGTCGCGCCACGCCCTTCGGCGCTCTCATCCTCGGGTGATGCTGATTTCTTCCTCCTTCCCCCGCGTGAAGAACCAGATCAGGATGCACACCATGGCGATGATGACCAGCGTGATCCACACCCACTGGCTCACATGACCCTCATCGGTGGGATTCGGAGCGGCCTTCCACTTGAAGAAGTAGACCATCGAGAGGATCAGGCACACGGTGGTGATGATCCAGAGGATCGCATCCATGATCGCCTTTCTCCTCATATCCCCCCTCCCTCAGAGCTGATCCTTACAGGTGACAAGCTCGATTTCGGGGCATGCGCTCTTCGGGCCTCCTTCGCCGATCATCCCGTATCGCGAGGGGGGTCCCCCGAGGGAGCACCCCGCGAGGCCCTTTTCGCGAGAGGACATCCTTGTGTTTCCCTCGGGAAATGACACACGTCCCCCTCCCGATTCGATCTCAGAGGTTCAGCAAGATGTTATCGCTCAAGCGCACTTTTCCGACAAACGCCGAGAGCATGACCAGGGCGGGACGTTCTCCCAGCAAGGCCAGAGGTTCCAGCGTCTCACCGTCCACGATAGAGAGCTGCTCGATACGGATGAGCGGGTTGGCTTCGATCATCTCACGCATAGCCCGGATGATCGTCGCCGTCTCCCTCTCTCCGGCCGCCAGGAGCACCTGGGCGCGTTCGAGCGCTTGAGGCAAAAGGCGCGCGGCCTGACGCTCGCGCTCGGTGAGAAGAGCGTTCTCCGGCGCGACGGCCAATCCATCGGCCTCGCGCACGATCGGGCAGACGATGATCTCGACGTCCAGATGAAGGTCTCGAACCATCCGGCGCACGATGACGACCTGCTGCGCGTCCTTCCACCCCAGGACGAGAAACTGCGGTCGGATGATGTGCAGGAGGATCGTCAGATATGTCGTCAACCGAACGAAATGCTCCGGATGCGTCGCTCCGTAGAGTCGTTCGCTCAATCCCCGGACGACGACCTCCGTGCACGCGCCTTCCTCGAAGAGTTCTGCCTCCGAAGGGGCGAAGATATAATGGACTCCCAGGGGGGAGAGGATCTCGACATCCAGGGAGAGGTATCGCACTTCCGCGTCTCGCGCGACCTTTCGCCCGACTTCCGCTCTCTCCCCTTCGGCCAGGAGAGCCGGAGGGGAGATCGAGACGACGATGACATCGCTCATCTGGTGAGCGCGACGGACGAGGCTGAGCTTCCCCTCGTGCAGATGTCCCGAGGTCGGAACCAGGCTGATCACCCCCCCTTCCGCCCGACATTTCTGGGCGATCGCACGCATTCGTGCTGTGCTTTTGACCACTTCCATCGTCGAGCGTCCCGCCACGCGTATTATAGGTGAAACCCCGGGCCGCGCAAAATCGTTTTCTCAGTCGCCCCGCTTCCTTTACTGAGGGCGCAAATGTGCTATGATGATAATGGCCGCTTGACTTCGCTCCGCAGGGAGAGAAGAGGAGCGGCTCCAAGACACCGGATGGGGACATCAAACCAGAGATGAGGAGGTGACGCCATGCCGGTATACGAATATCGCTGCGCACAATGCCATCGGAAGTTCACCGTGACCATGAGCATCGCCGAGTACGAGAAGAAGAAGGTGAAATGTCCCAAGTGCGGCAGCAAGAAGGTCGAGCAACAACCGGCCGCCTTCTACGCCGTGACGTCGAAGAAGAGCTGAGGGGCATGAGCTTCCCACGCGGCGATGGCTCCTCGGTCCGCGCGCGGATGAAGTGGGGGTGAGCATGCTCATTTGCCCGAAGTGCGGAACGGAGTCGGCAGAGACGGCGCGATTCTGCCGACGGTGTGGAGCGCGCCTGTGGGAGCCCTCTGAGGAGGAAGTACCGACGCGCCTTCTGGAGCCTCCCCCCACAACTTTGACGGAGGCCCGTCCGACCGAACCGGCTTATTTGCCCCCCTCGATTCCCCCTCCTCCATCCTCTCCCACGGAGGTTCGCGTGGATGTCGGACTCTGGCTCTCGGAAGGATGGACGATCTTCACGCGCGAGTGGCCCACCTTCATGCTGGCCGCTCTGATCGCCTCCTTCCTCTCTCTGGTGACGCTCACCCTCACGACGGGCCCGTTCCTGCTGGGCCTTTACTTCATGGCCTTTCAGGTCATGCGGGGCGAGAAAGCCCAGCTTGGGGATCTCTTCAAAGGCTTCGAACACTTCTGGATGGCTCTGCTGGCCTGGCTCATTGAGGTCTTCATCCATTCCTCGCTCGGGGGAATCACCGAGCGCGCCCCGGTGATGGGGTTGATCTCGCTGGCCTTCTCCCCTCTGGTCTTCGCCCTTTTCGCCTTCGTTTATCCCCTGCTTCTGGATCGGAAGCTGGATATTGCGTCAGCGCTCAACGAAGCGTGGAAAGTCGTCGTCTCGCGTCACTGGGTGATGTTCTGGGTTCTGGGCGTCGTCTTCATCCTTCTGCTCATCGCGGGCGTGCTCGGATGTGGGGTCGGGGTTTTCGTCACAGCCCCCTGGATCGTCTGCGCTGCGGCCGCGGCCTATCGGGATCTTTTCGGACTGCGCTCAGGACCGCCGGAGTCCCTCTGGCGTTCCCCGCAAGAGGGGGGATCCGGATGGCTTCGATGAGGCCGCGACCGATTCACCCGCCGGTCGCAGACTGAGCCTTCTGACAGGCTGCAAAATGCTGGACGATCCGACGCGCCAGAGATTCCCCGACGAAAGGACGTAATTCCTCAACAGTCGCCTGCCGAATGCGTTCCAGGCTCCCGAGATTTCGCAATAGAAGCTCTTTCCGCTTGGGGCCAATCCCCGGGATGGCTAAAAGCTCCGAGGAGAAGTCGCGCTGCCGTCGCCGCCGATGGTGGAACGTCACGGCGAAGCGATGCGCCTCGTCACGAATGGCCTGAATCAGATGCAGCGCCGGCGAGTGGCGATCCAGAACGAGCGGGCGTTTCTCTCCCGGGATGTAGAGAAGCTCTTCCCTTTTGGCGAGGGCCGCGATCGGCAGGTCGGTGAGATTCAGCTCCCGAAGCGCCTCCTGTGCAGCGCGCAACTGCCCCTTCCCTCCATCAATGAGCACCAGATCGGGGAGCGGGCGCGACTCGCGCAGGCAGCGCGCATAGCGGCGGGAGACGACCTCTCGAAGCGCCCCGTAATCATCCCCCTCGCGCGCCGTCTTCACGACGTAATGGCGATACTCGCTCTTGCACATCGTCCCCCCTTGGCACACGACGAGCGAGGCGACCATCTCGGTACCCTGCCAATGGGAGACATCAAAAGCTTCGATCCGCTCCGGCAGCCGCGGCAACCGAAGCACGCGCGCCAGCTCTTGCAGCACTTCGGACGTCGAGGGGCGAAGCACGCGGAAGCGCTCCTGGAAGGCGAATCGCGCATTCTGCGAGGCCAGGGCGACAAGATCTCTTTTCGTCCCCCGCCGGGGCTCGTGCACGCGCACGGGCTTGCCCTTGCTCGCGCTCAACCACTGTTCGATCAACTCTCTCTCCTCCAGAGCGCAGGGGAGAACAACTTCCGCCGGAACATACGCTCCTTCCGCGTAATATTGCACGAGAACCTGCGCGAGGAATCGCCCGAGCCCTCCGAGGGGGATTTCCTCCCAATGGAAGTCGCGCTTGCCGATGACCTTCCCCTGGCGCATGGTGAAAAGACACAGCGTCACCCGCTGCCCATCCGTATGCAGGCCGAAGATATCCGCATCCACCTCGGTCGTGAGCGCCATCTTCTGCCCCTCACTGAGCCGCTCGACGGCGCGCAGCAGATCGCGATACCGGGCCGCCGCCTCAAACCGCAACTCACGGGCTGCTTCCTCCATGCGCTCGCGCAAGCTCCGAAGCAGATCGCTCCTTTTCCCTTCCAGGAACAAGCGCACGTCCTGCACGGCCTCCCAGTACTGCTGGCGTCCGAAAAGCCCCTCCACACACGGCCCCAAACAGCGCTTGATCTCATACTGCAAGCACGGCCGTCCCTTCCGCCGATACGCATGAAAGACCTCATCCGAGCAGGGCCGAAGGCGAAACTCGCGCTGGATGAGATCCAGAAGCTCGTCCGCCAGCGAGGCGGGCAGATACGGACCGAAATAGAGCGCCCCATCGCGCTCGATCCGGCGCACCTTCAGCACGCGCGGGAAGGGCTCGTTGAGGGTGAGTTTCAGATGCGGATAGTGCTTGTCGTCTTTCAGAAGCGCATTGAAGCGCGGCTGATACTGCTTGATGAGGTGACTCTCCAGGATGAGCGCTTCGATCTCGCTGTCGGTGACGATGAATTCCAGATCCGCGATCTGGGCGACAAGTTCCGAGGTCTTCACATCCTGCCCGCGCGAGGAGTAAAAGTACTGGCGCACGCGATGGCGCAGGTTCTTCGCCTTGCCGACGTAGATGACCTCGCCGGCGCGATCGCGATACAGATAACATCCCGGGGATTCGGGGAGCCGCCGAATCTTCTCCAGAAGCGTCATAGCCCAAACGCCTCAAGCGCCTGCTCGGTGATATAATAGAGCGCAACGCCGAGGAAGACAACAAGCGAGGCAGCGCCCCGATTCTCCCGATTGATCTCCGGGATCAAGTCCGACGCGGCGACATAGAGCGTGACGCCCGCCGAAAGGGGCAAGGCATAGGGAATCCCTCCCTCAGCAAGGCCGACCAGAAAGAACCCCAGAAGCGTCGCCGCCGCTACGGCCATGCTGGCCCACCGGGCAGCGTGCGAGGAACGCCCGGAAGCGAGCACGATCGAGGCCACGGTGAACCCCTCGGGCAGCTTATGAAAAAAAATGGCCAAGGAGATGAGAATACCCACCCGAGGAGCCACATGAAATCCGGCGGCCATGGCCACTCCATCGAAGAATGCATGAAGCGCCACGCCCCCGATCGCCGCCCACACCGTGCGCTGGCCCACAAGCGCCTCCGCGTGCGTCTCCTCCCCGAAATGGAAATGCGGAGCCAGCGTGTGCTCGAAAAATTGGATGAGCAGGTATCCGCTCAGGACCAGAAGCAAAGGCGGCACCCACCGCCCGCGCCACAACTCCAGATCGAGACTGGCGGGGATCATCTTCAGGAAAACAGCAGCCAGGAGAAACCCGGCCCCCAGGGCAAGAGCATACATGATCACCTCGCGACGGGCGAAAAGGCGCGGCCATGTCCCCCATAGCCCCCCCAGTACGGTCGCCCCGGCCGCCAGGACTCCGAAGAGCATCGCTTCCATCATCCGCGTGCCTGAACCCGCGACGTTCAAAACACAAAGTATATCTCCGCTTTCTCACGGCTCACAACAAGGTGCAGCAGAACCCACCCGCCGCAGATTTTCAAACTTTTCTCGGCGCAGCTCCATCCTAGAAAGAGGAAGAGGTCGCTTCCCCAGCCGGGGGAGCCGACCGATCACGAAGGCGAGAGGGAGGAAAAGCTATGCGACGAAGGACACTGGTGACAGCGGCGCTGGGGCTGCTGCTTCTGACGGGGGGAGAGAGGATGCTTTGGGCCCAGCGTCCGGCTGAGCTTCTCCGTCTGAGAGAAGAACTGGGGCTCACACCAGAGCAAATCACCCGGATCCAGGAGGCGGTCAAAGCCCATCGCAACGCCGCCTTCCCCCTGCAGCAAGAGCTGCGGGCCAAGACCCATGCGCTGCGCAACGCTCTGGAAGCGCCGCAGCCCAATGCGACAACAATCGGACAGCTCATGCTCGAGCAGCGAGAGCTGCGCAAGCGACTGCGCGAGCTGAACCAGAAGCTGCGCGCGGATCTTGAAGCCGTGCTCACACCCGAGCAGAAGCAGAAGTGGCAACAGTGGCGGCAGACACAGGCGCCCCGGCGGATGCGCCGGCTGGGTCTTCTGGGGACTCTCCCGGGCAGACCCGCCCCCCTGGTGCGGCCCCGGTGACCACGGCGCGATGCGGGAATCTTCACCGATTCCCGCTCGCTCCCTCTTGCCCCCGCGCGAAAAACTCGCTACGGTCTTTCCCGTGCGGGATCGAAAGAGATCGCGAAAGTATCTCGGTTGCGCGGGGCTCCTCCTGGCCCTGCCGGTGAGTGTGACGATGGAATCGAGCTCCCGGGAGAAGGCGCGGGTGCCACTTCTGGAAGTTCATCCCCAGATCCTCTCCCCGGGAGACCTCGCGACCGCGCGCGTGCTTGTGAGAAACCACGGGGACGATGCGCTCCAGATCGAATCCCTGCGGATCTTTCTCCTTGGCCCCGAAGAAACGGAACCTCCCGAACCGGGGCCCCTTGAGAATGCGGAACTCCTGAGCCTTGGCCTTCCGATCTGGGAGGCACTCCCCCGCGAGACGATCGCTCCGCGCGCGCACCGCCTGCTGAGGTTTCTCTTCCGAATCCCCGAAGCGCCCCCGCGCGCGGGGCGTCACTTCGCTCTGGCCGTCATGCGCCTTCGTTCGGCTCACAGGTCGTATCAGCTCCGCTCGACAGCGCAGGAGGTCACCATTGCTCGCCTTCGGATGCGCAATCTCAAGGTCTTTCCCACCGTACTCCCCGATTGTCAAGGGATGGCCTCTGTTCGATTCGAACTGGAGATCCTCAATGAGACGTTCGATCCGGTAGACGATGCGCAGCTCGCCTATGAGCTTCGGGATCGCGATACCCTTTGGGTGAGCGGACGGATGCCACTGGGTCGAATCAGTCCCGGAGAACGGCGGATGATTCGCTTGCCGGAACCGTTGCAGGTCCCCACTTCAGCTCTCGTTGTCGGACACGTCCTGGAACTCCAGCTTCAGCTTCATCCCGAAGGACTCACCGAACGCCGTTTGCTTCGGATCGGTGCGGGGGCGGATGTGAAAGTGGAAGACATTGTTCTCACTCCCGATCCGGCCCTGCCCGCTGAGACCGTAGCGCTGGGCTTCACCCTCGTCAACCGGGGGAACGTGCTGGGGACAAGTCCGGCGCTTCAGGTGCGCGTCCGCGCCCAAGCGGCAGGGAAACCGCTTCCGGTGACTCCCGAGGCGATTCGGCTCGAGAACGTCACCCTGGCCCCCTGCGGAGGAGGCGTGCAGATCGGGGGAGAGGAATCGGCCTGGCCCTCCTTCACGCTCTCAATCCCTGCCGATCAGGAAGAAGGCGACGCATCCGTGTGGATCACCGTCGATCGCGTCTCCGAAGAGACGGAGACGGATACCGATGTCGAGCCGACGCGCGCGGAGTTTCACATTGATCTTCCGAATGTGCGTCTCCGAGATCCCTTCGTTCCTCAAGAGGTCCTTCTGGGTCAGTCGGTGAGCGTGCGCTTTCGCGTCGCGAATGTGAGGGATCATCCGCAGGACCGCGCTCCCGTTCCGGCGGGAGTGAGCGTTCGCGCCGAGCTCTGGCAAGCGGGACGACAGCTCACGTACAACGAGTTTCGCACTCGCCGTTCACTGGCAGCGGGCCAATCCGAAATCCCCCCTGTGGATTTCGCTCTCCGTGTCCCGCCTGAAGCTCAAGCCGGTCAAGCTCTCATCCGCCTGATCGCAGACCCTCCGACGCCGGAGCTTCTCCGCGGGGCCGTCCGCGAATCCGATGAGACGGATAACGTCCTCGAGATCTCCATTCGACTCACGACACCTCTGCCCGATCTCACGGCGAGCGGCCTGCGCGTTCTTGCCCCGGGTGATCCCCCAGTGGTGACTCTCGGCGCTCCAACTCCCGTCTTCTTCCTGCTCTCCAATCAAGGTTCCGGGGCTGCCGGTCCGGCGACTCACGAGATCGCTCTCGCGGTGACGATTCAGGTGGGTCCCTTCCCCTTCCAGATTCGCGCGCCTGTGAAGACGATTGAAAGCTCGCGCCTGGAGCCGGGTCGCGTCGTTCCCTTCCTCACGACGGTTCACATTCCCACCTCCATCCGCCTTCCGGGACTGCTGCTCCCCATCCCCGTGCCTCCCGGGCCGGCCCTTCTCACGCTCACCATAGATTCGGAGAACGTTCTTCAAGAGACCAACGAGGAGAACAACGTCGTCTCGACGCCTGTACTCCTAGTCGCTCCCCCATTGGGAGGAGCCTGAGTACAGGAAGACGCCTCCCTTCTGACTTCGGTGGGCGAAAGAGTTCAACGGGGCATAAAAAAGTCTTGACTCGTGCGCCCTCTTGCTTTAGTATGCAGCTCGCACGCGCTGTATGTTGTGGGTTGTACGTGGTGAGATAGAAAGTGCGGGCCGCTGCCTTGCACCTTCTCTCCGAGGTGTCGGTCGGCGGCTTTTTTCTTTTCCGCGGAAGCTCCCGCCAGAGAGCTGACGCGAGGATCCTTATCAGTCAGGAGGTGCAGCTATGCCGAGAATGCGAGGGAGAGTGAAATGGTTCAATAACCAGAAGGGCTACGGGTTCATCGAGCAACCCGATGGCCGTCCCGATGTGTTCGTTCACTATTCCGCCATTCAGGAGGAAGGATACAAGTCCCTGAAGGAAGGTCAGCTCGTGGAGTTCGATCTCGTAGAAAGTCCTAAGGGATTGCAGGCCGAGAACGTCGTGAAGCTCTAGCGTCGGCGCCTTCCGGTTTCTTCACTCCGCGAATATTCCCAGATCCTGATCAGTCAGGTGTGCGAACACCTTGAGGCCTTCCCGGAAGAAGCTCGCCGGGTTCCTTTCGGGAAGGTCTTTTCCCCGCGCTGGCCTGGCGTCCCCTCTCTGGGGGAAGGAGCATCTGCGTGAGCCCGCAGATTTCTTCACTGCAGCCCGAGGCGGTACAGCAGGCGCGCGAGCATCTGGGACCGATTGGCTGGAGTCAGCTCCCACAGCTCGACATCAGGTCGCGTTCGGATTCGCTCTAGAAGCGGATGCGCGCCTTTTTGAAGCGTCGCGATGAGGCGCTTGGGACTCGCCAGGGCGCGCTCCAGGACGCGACAGAATGCCCGAGAGAACAACTCCATGCGCGCGATCTCATCCACGATGAGGAAACAGATGGAGGCATCGGCCAATCCCCGCTCCAGTGTCGGGACAGCGACGACATCCAGGGCCTCCACGTCCACACCATAGCGAGAGACGCGATAGGGCGAAGGGAAATCCACATGAGCGAAGAGGCGACGCTCGCCCCCGAGTGTGACGATCTCGAACCCAACGCGACGGTTGGCCGCATCGCGTACTTCGAGCGTGTAGAATCCGGCCGCCCGAGGGATCAATCGCTCGGCCAGCTCCCGAATGAGCGTCGTCTTACCGACGCCCGGCCGTCCGGTGATCAGAAGGTGGGGTCTGGACATCTCGCTCTCTGCTTCTCAGGACGGAGGTCGCAGGCCGTTTCTTTTCAGCAAAGCGTCTCATGACCCAGGAGGCCCCAGGATAGCGCGCAAGCACTCACTCACGTCAGGCTTCGATTCGTGGAAAAGCCAAGCTACGTCCAGCCACAGGCCCGGCACGGTGTGGCTGTCCATCCGCCCTGAGGTTATGGTTTGCGCGCGGTACTGCGCTCCCACTAAATGATGCGCGACGACCTCGTGCCTCTCTCCATCCACCACCCAATACTCCGGAACTCCCGCCATTGCATAGTCCGTCGCCTTTTCCCCAAGGTCCATCGTCCGGCTCGCTGGGCTCACCACTTCGATGACCAGCACCGGTCGGACATCCAGGGGCGCGCCCTTCGCCCTCGGTACGTCCTCGGGAGCGAGCACAAACACGTCGGGTTCCCGCACCACGTCCGGGAGAATGTGCACCGCTGCCGGCCCCATGAGCACTTTGCCCCATCCCCTCGCTTCACAGTATCCTGCGATCAAACGATACAGAAAACCAACCAGATCTTGATGTTCTGCCGTTGCCGGAGAGTGCGTGATGACCTCCCCGCGTACAAACTCCCAAATCAGGTTCTCCGGCGCCTCGTGAAGATACCGCTTCAAGGTCCATCCCCCCAGTCGCACGACATACGACTCCCGCACCGGCTTCTTGTGCTCATCCACGACCAACACCCTCATTTTTGGTCACCTCCCCGGAAAGGCGCTCATGGGCCCGCCCTCGTCCATGCCTTTGATCTGCTGGACCGCTTCGATCTTCACACAGGCCCTCAGATGCGGATTGAGCTTATTCGAAACGGATCTCACCTTGGATCCTGGGAGAGGGCGGGATGTCTGTCCCCGGAGATCTCCTGAGTGCGATGTTGCCAGCAACGGCCACCTCCGCGCACGGGGCGTTGGCAGGGCCTTCCGCTTCGAGTGGGAGCTCCGCAACGGGTGAGCACCTGGCGCGGCGTCGAAAGGAAAGTACGCGCTGCCGGCAAAGGGGTCATGTTCCCGGGGACCAGACGTTCGATCTCAAGCGAAGATTCACCGGGAGCCGAGCATCCCGTGAGGCGTCCCAGAACAAAGCCCGCGGCGATACTGGCAAGCAGAACCAGACCGAGCAGGATCCGGCGTCGAGGCTCCTGGATGCGCGCACAGGTCGAACAAAAATACCGGCTGTGCCAGAAGCGCCACTTCTCCCGCTCGATCCGATGGCCGCACTGTGCGCAATAGCGGGGGCAGTACATGGAACGCCTTCTTTCGAATCCAGAAAGTAAGAGCGATCAGCCGGTCGTCCCTCAGATCGCTTCTCTCCTTCAGGAGGTATGGGCTTTCATCAGCTCGCGCAGGACGTAGGGCAGGATCCCTCCGTGCCGGTAGTATTCGACTTCAACCGGAGTATCCACGCGCGCGATACTCTGAAAGATGATCTCCGAACCATCCTCTCGGCGGGCGCGCACTGTGAGCATCTGACGCGGGGCGAGTCCCTGAGCCAACCCTTCGATGTCGTACACTTCGCTTCCGGTGAGACGGAGCGTCTGGCGGTTCTCTCCCGGACGGAACTGAAGGGGCAGAATGCCCATGCCGACGAGATTCTGCCGATGAATGCGCTCGAAGCTCTCGGCGAGTATGGCGCGCACGCCGAGCAATCGAGGCCCTTTGGCGGCCCAATCGCGCGACGAGCCCGACCCGTATTCCTTTCCGGCGATGACCAGAAGCGGCACGTTCTCGGCCCGGTAGCGCAAGGCTGCTTCGAAGACCGTCATGCGCTCGCCCTCGGGGAAGTGGAGGGTCCATCCCCCCTCGACGCCGGGAAGCAGCAGATTGCGCAATCGAATATTGGCAAACGTCCCCCGCATCATCACCTCGTGATTGCCGCGTCGCGCTCCGTAGGAGTTGAAATCGCGAGGTTCGACTCCATGGGCGATCAGGTACTGCCCCGCCGGACTCGGAACGGGGATCGAACCGGCCGGACTGATATGATCCGTCGTCACGGAATCCCCCAGCAGAAGCAGCACGCGCGCTCCGCGAATATCCTGCAGCGGGGGAGCTTCGCGCGTCATCCCATCGAAAAACGGCGGCCGACGAATGTAGGTCGAGTGCTCATCCCAGACGAACAGCTCCCCTGTCGGAGCTTCCAGCTCCCTCCAGCGCTCTTCCCCACCGAAAACATCGGCGTACGTGCGATGAAACATGTCACGGCGAACGGCCGCTTCCACAGCCTGGCGCACCTCGTCGGGTGTTGGCCAGATCTCTCTCAAGTACACGGGGCGTCCCTGGGAGTCTACGCCCAGAGGCTCAGCCAGAAGATCCACATCCATGGTGCCCGCCAGAGCATAGGCGACGACCAGCGGAGGAGAGGCCAGGTAGTTGGCGCGCACCAGCGGATGCACGCGCCCCTCGAAATTGCGATTGCCGCTCAAGACCGCCGCCGCGACGATTCCCCCCTCCTGGATCGCTCGAGCGATCGGCTCGGGCAAGGGACCACTATTGCCGATGCAGGTCGTACATCCGTAGCCGACCAGATGAAAGCGCAGCGCTTCTAGATAGGGCAGCAGTCCGGCTTCGCGCAGGTACTCGATCACGACGCGCGAGCCCGGCGCCAGGCTCGTTTTCACCCAGGGTTTGGTGCGCAGTCCGCGCTCGACGGCTTTGCGCGCCAGAAGGCCCGCGGCAAGCATCACGCTGGGATTAGACGTATTGGTGCAACTGGTGATGGCCGCGATGACGACCGCACCATGCCCGAGTTCCACCTCGTGAGCATTCACGCGCACGGAGATGCGCTTGTGCAGAGGCGCCAGAGCGGCATCCACCTCAGAAGAGGCCGCTCCTCCTTCGTCCACCCATTGAGCCAGGCGCGCCGGCTCGATCTTCCGGACCTCTCCGTTGACCATCTCCAGAAGCGCTCGACGAAAGGCGCGTCGCCCCTGTCGCAGCGGAACGCGATCTTGCGGGCGTCGCGGCCCGGCCAGACTCGGCTCCACCGTGCTCAAATCCAGCTCGAGCGTCTCATGGAAGATCGGGTCGGGCGTCTCCGCGCTGCGGAAGAGTCCTTGCTCCTTGGTGTAGGCTTCCGCAAGCGCCACAAGCGATTCCTCGCGCCCGGTGAGCCGCAGATACCGCAGCGCTTCGTCATCCACGGGGAAGAAACCGACCGTCGCTCCGTACTCGGGAGCCATGTTGGCGATCGTGGCGCGATCGGCCAGGCTCAGGCTTCGAAGACCCGGCCCGTAAAACTCCACGAATTTCCCCACAACGCCCTTCTGTCGCAACATCTCGGTGACGGTCAAGACCAGGTCTGTCGCTGTCGCTCCCTCAGGCAACTCGCCCGTCAGTTTGAATCCCACGACCTCCGGAATGAGCATCGAGATCGGTTGGCCGAGCATCGCCGCCTCCGCCTCGATCCCTCCGACGCCCCAGCCGAGCACGCCCAGTCCATTGATCATCGTCGTATGCGAATCCGTGCCCACAAGCGTATCCGGGTACGCGATGCCCTCTTCCACAAAGACGACGCGGGCCAGATATTCGAGGTTGACCTGATGCACGATCCCCATCCCCGGAGGGATGACGCGGAAATTGGCGAAGGCCTGCTGTCCCCACTTCAGGAAGCGATACCGCTCGTGATTCCGCTCGAATTCGCGAGCCACGTTCTCGGCGAAAGCCGTCGGCGTGCCGAACTGATCCACCTGCACGGAGTGATCAATGACCAGGTCCACGGGCACCAGCGGATTGATGCGTCGCGGATCGCCGCCGTGCTCGCGCATCCATTCGCGCATGGTCGCCAGGTCCACGATCGCGGGCACGCCCGTGAAATCCTGCATGAGCACGCGCGCCGGACGAAAGGCGATCTCCCGCTCCTCTTTCTGCCGGCTCACGCTTCGACACAGGGCCTCGATGTCACGGGCTGTCACCGTGAGACCGTCTTCAAAGCGCAGCAGGTTCTCCAGCAGAATCTTCAGCGAAAACGGCAGCCGCGCGACTTCGGGAAAGCCCGCGCGCTCCAGAGCCGGGAGCGAGAAGTACTCGAACTCCGCCGATCCGACGCGAAGACGGGATCGAACGCCGAAGCTATCTCTTGTCCCTACGCCCATAAGATGTTTCCCTCCGCGATGGGACTTTCATCATACCAGGCCCGGGCGGGATTTTTCAAACACGAGGAGGAAAAGCTCCCTTCGCGCGAGCAGACCTGCGAACCTCCGCCCGATCCCTCGGCCGTCTTCTCACGGCCTCTGGGGCGTCAGGACCTTCCCCGGGAGCTTCCCCGTGAGTTGGCCTCCATCTACGACGAATTCCCCGTTGACCAGGACGTAGAGAATCCCCTCCGGGTACTGATGCGGATTCGTATAGGTCGCCCGATCGGCGATCGTCCTGGGATCGAAGATGACCAGATCAGCCCAGTAGCCTTCGCGCAGCAGGCCGCGATCGCGCAGACCGATGATCTGCGCCGGAAGCGACGTCATCGAACGGATGGCGAAAGGCAGCGAGATGACTCCTCGCTCGAAGACGTATCGCCGAATCTTGCGCGGGAAGGCCCCGTAGTAGCGGGGATGGGGAATCCCTTCGCCCCAGGCGACCGTCCCGGCATCGCTTGAGGTCGCCGTGAACTCCTGTCGCATGATGTGCTCGATGTCCAGCTCCGAGAGGGAGAATCCCCGCATGCGGGCTCCGCCCGGACGATCCAATCCGTGAAGCTGAATCCAGAGGGCCGTGTCCACGGGATCTTCGCCGCGCATGCGCGCGATCTCCGCAAGCGACTTCTCCACCAGAGCCGGATCCGGGAACTCGTAGATGATGATGCGGTCGGGTCCCCCCCGACGCGCGATCTCGTGCGCGATGTCCCGACGAATCCTCTCGCGCAGCTTCGGATCAGTGAGACGACGGCGCAGATTCTCCTTGGCGCGCGCGAAGGCCTGACCGCGCTCAGCGACGAGCTGCCCCAACTGCCCGCCGACTTCCGTCCCTTCGTCGGCCAATGCCCAGAGGGGGATGAGCACCGTCTGCCCGTCAGTCCCCGTCGTATCGTAGGGGTATTGATCGGCATAGACGGGCAGACCGCGCTCGCGCGCTTCGGCGATCAGTCGCACGGCCGCGTAGCTGCTGCCCCAAAAAGACGCTCCTTTCGCCTTCAAATGCGAAGCGACGGCCACAATGCCCGCCTCCTCGCTGATCCGGATGGTCTCCTCGACGGCCTGCAATAGGTCCACCGACGGCGCTTCATCGGAGGCATTCTTCCACAGGGGATCGCGCCCTTCGCTGCGCTGATGCGCGATGTAAAAGCCCCCGGAGGCGGCGACGACTTTGGCCAGCTCGATCAGCTCCTCGGTCGTACTCCATCGTCCGGGCACATACTCTAATCCGGCGCTCAAGCCGAAAGCTCCCTGCTCCATCCCCTGCGTGACGAGCGCCTTCATCTGCTCGATCTCCTCACGCGTCGCCGCGCGTCGGAAATCGTCCTTCATGACCAAACGGCGCACTGTCCCATGCCCGATCAGAAGGACGACGTTCGTGCCCACACCCTGACGCTCATAGAGCGCTTTCTGTTCGGAGATCGGCCAGGGCGATCGCCCATCTTGATTGACGACGACCGTCGTCACTCCCTGCGCGACCATATTCGGATTAGCGCGCGTGCGCGGAGACGAGAGACCTTCGTCCGCATGCGAGTGCAGATCAATGAATCCGGGGACGACATACAAGCCGCGCGCGTCAATGATGCGGCGAGCCGTCGCTCCCTCCAATCGCCCAATGGCCGCGATACGTCCATCCTTGATGGCCACATCGGCCAAAAACCATGGATTCCCCGTCCCATCCAGGACGCGCCCTCCGCGGATGAGGACATCGTAGGATGGAGTCTGTCCCGCGATCGGCCAGGCCAAAAGCAGAAGGAAAAGGATCATTCGCCTCATAATGTTCCCTCCTTTGTCTGGGATGAAGCGCAGCGGGAGAATAGCAAAAGGCCCGATTCCGTGTCCAGTCCTCCTCGGACGCGCTCCGAGAAGCCTCTTCGGCGTCACAAGGCGGCGCAGTCAGAGAAGAGCCCGGCGAAGGCGATCCCTCACGGCAGAGGATTTTCAACGGAGACGACCGCTGAGCCCGCGTAGTAAGCCGTGAGGATCTGGATGAAGGTCTGACCACTTCGACCACGCCCATGGGCTCCGTACTGACTCATGCCCACGTTATGCCCCCATCCACCCCCGTAGAGATCGAAACTGCGCACCGAGCCGGTCGCATCGCGCTGGGGAACAATGGCGCTCGGGCTGTTGAACAGTTGAAAGAAATCCCTCAACGCGCGCCAGCCTCGCAGCACGCGCGTCCCGCGCTGTCCGACAATGTGAAG
The DNA here is from genome assembly GCA_964615335.1 of uncultured Clostridia bacterium. GTDB lineage: Bacteria > Acidobacteriota > Blastocatellia > HR10 > HR10 > HR10. Next base: position 109,936 of record CAZTMT010000004.1, on the reverse strand, counting down.
CTCGACGATGCGTCCCGAGGGACTGCGCTGCATGACGACGAGATCCCAGATCGCGCCGAGCCGGAGGCCATAGAGCGCCTCCAAGCGTTCGGCGATGAATTCCACGCTGCGATTCACCACCCAGCGATAGCGCGGATTCCCACTCCGATGCGGGCTGTCGAAATGGTCCCAGGTCTGACTGTAAAAGAGAAACGCCCCCTCTTCAGTGGTGAGATCCACCGGCACCGGGAAGTCGGCATCGTGAAGAGCGTGCAGCGCCGGATGCGCATTCTCCCCCGGTAAGCTCTCCGGCGGGGAATTGAAGATCCATTCCACGCTCTCCGTATGCCCGCCCATTGAGGAAGAGTAAAACGTGGGGACAAGCGCTCCGTCGCGAACGACCACGAGCCCACGCGTGCTCTGCACAGCGCTCGTGCCGTTAGGGTGCTCGGAGATGACGCCCCGATAGACCTGCGAGCTGGTGGAATCATCTAGATCGAATCCCCGATCGGCGAACCGGCCCACGTTGGCCAGAGCGAACGTGCGCGCGGCGACTGCGTGAGCCCGAAGGGCCTCCCGATGAAAAGAGGCGGGCATTTCGTTCGTGATGACCCCTTGAAGGTATGCCTCCAGATCGAGGACGTTAATGAGCCGCATCCCCATCGGACCGGCCGGCAGAATCACGAGCGCGCCACGATACAGAGGCGGTTCGAGAGGGTTTCCCACGCGATTGAGGTTCCGGCGACGCAGGCTCAGTACCTGAAGCAGCGCATCGCCCAGAGGTACGGCACAGAGGGGAACTGTCCAGATGCCCAGCGGCCCTTGCCGCGCGCTTTGGACACGAATCCCCTCAGGCTCAGCCTCGAACGTGATCTCTTCCCCCAGTTGTCCGAAAGCAAGAAGCGATACCGACTCCCCACAGAGCGCTTCCTCAGAAGAGGGACGCGGCGAAGCTTCTCCCGGATTTGGCTGTGTCACCAAAAGGGCGAAATCTCCGGTGGCCGTGAGGCGAATCCGGGCATGGCGCTGCTCCGTGCTCGTATCGAATTCCCGGAGGACATCGCCGCCGGATGCAAAGCGCGTGGGGTTTAAACCAATGCGAATGAAACGCACCGACTGGGCGAGGCGACGAATCTGATACGGCCTCTCGTCGAGTCGGGCGCCCCCAGCGAAAGAGAACCCTTCGGCTTCTTTCAGCTCCCAGAAAGCATCGGGATCGTGATTCGCCGGAGCCTGGAGCCTCTGCCGGGCATCCGGTCCGACGCCCTGCGCGCGCGCACCGAAGATGGCGGGGATGCCTCCGACCTGCACGAGCACAAGGGCGATCGCGAGCGCTCTCATATAGCGCGGCATCTGAAACTCTCCGCCAGGGAATCCTGGGCTGCTCACTGGCCACGTTCGAGCAAGCCTTTCAGCACCTGCTCGATCTTAGGCTTGATGCGGGGCAGATCACGTTCCACGGTCTTCCACACTTCGTCCCAGTCCAACCCGAAATACTCATGGACGAGGATATTGCGCATCGCCACGATCTGAGGCCGGGGCACTTCCGGATGCGCTGCGTGAAAATCCCGGCCGAGCCGTGCTGCGGCCTCACCAATGATCTGAGGGTGGTGAACAATCCAAACCTGAATCAGTTCGTCCTGCTCGAAAGCCGCTCGGCCTCGGGCAGCGTACCGCTCGATGCGGGCAATGGCTTCCAGAATATCGGCGAGGCGTTCTTTCGGATCTCTCATAGGGGAACGGCCTCTCGCAGCACCCTCTCTCGAATGCGCGGCTTGAGGCCACGCTCGCTCACGACGTCCACTCTGCGCCCGAGCAACTCTTGCAACTCCAGCCACAGGGCCGCGTGATCCAGCAGGCTCCGGTCGGGTTCGAACTCGACCAGAAGGTCAATGTCGCTGTGCTCATCTGCTTCCCCGCGGGCTACTGAGCCAAAAACACGCACATTCCGCGCCCCATATTTGGCGCAGATGCGGAGGATCTCCTCGCTCCTTTGGCGCAGCAGCTCGTTCACATTCATGGTCATCCCCGACCGCACCCTGTTCTCTTCTTTCGCAGTATCTCCTTCGCTACTCGTGTGAGGCCGAACACCGGTGATGGAGTATAACTTCCTGCATCCTGAAATGACAAGCGACGCATCTGAATCGCTCCCCTGAGGAGCCGCAGTCCCAGAGTTGGCTCTGAAGTCCCGTCGAGTACTTCATGGAGCGAGGACGAGGCTTCTACGCGAGCGGTCAGAGCCTTCTCGTCGTTCAAGGGGGCGAGGCCTTCTTTTTCGTGGACATCAGAAGCAGCAACTTCCGGGAAGCGGGATACGCCCGCCGGTTGTGAAGGGGGCTCTTCCCCGCACTCGTCCTCTCGACAGGCGGCTTGTCGGAGGAGCGCGCTCGGGCACGCGCGCTCTTCTTTTGCTGGCCGGCGCGATGGCCTGCTATCTTCATGCGTGCGAGAATCGTCGTTGCGGAGAGAGGACGATGTGGATGAGCACGCTCTTGATCATCGCCCTCACGGCCGTGTTATTTGTTGCGGCTGCCTGGAAGGCTCACGGATTTCCTGTAGAGGCTCTGCGAAGCAGCGCCCAGACATTCCGGATGGTGTTTCCGCTTGTCCTCTGCGCCTTTCTCTGCGAAGGGCTCATCAAATTTCTTGTCCCCGCAGAGTGGGTTCAGAAGTGGCTGGCCGGAGAGGCGGGGTGGCGAGGAATCTTCGTGGGATGCGTGGCGGGAGCATTGACTCCGGGCGGACCGTACACGAGCTTCCCCATCGCTATGGTCTTGCTGAAAGCCGGAGCGAGCGCGGGCGTGATCGTCACCTACCTGACGGCGTGGCAACTATGGTCGCTGACGCGCTATCCGCTGGAGATCGCTTTTGTCGGAGCGCCGTTGACGCTTCTGCGCTTCCTCGTGACATGCTTTGTTCCCCCTCTGGCGGGCTGGCTGGCGCAGCGCGTTCAGCATCTGATCGTGCGCTGATAGTCTTGCCCTGAGGCGCCGCCGCATCGTGTGATTCCAGGCGCGCGCCGTTGCTTCAAAAGATGCGAGAGAGATAAACTTCCGCCGAAAGGAGAGGGCGATATGATCGTGCGCAGTCCGTATCCGGAAGTGGAGATCCCCAATGTCCCGCTGACGCCATTTGTGCTGGAGCAAGCCGAACGCCGGGGGGAGAAAGCGGCCCTCATTGACGGGCCAACAGGTCGAGCGGTGAGCTATCGCGAACTGGCCGAATCGGTGCGCCGCCTGGCTTCCGGCCTCTGGAAGCGAGGCTTCCGTCCTGGAGACGTTCTGGCTCTCTACAGTCCGAACCTTCCCGAGTACGCCATCGCTTTCCACGCCGTCTCTTTGAGCGGAGGGATCGCGACGACGGTGAATCCCCTGTATACGGCCGAGGAGCTGGCTTCGCAACTCCGCGATGCCGAAGCGAAGTATCTCCTCACGGTTCCTCCGCTTGTGGAGAAGGCGGTCCGAGCTGCTCAGGCGGCGGGCGTCCGCGAGGTCTTCGTCATCGGCGAAGCCGCGGGAGCGACCTGCTGGACGGAGCTTTTCGGAGATGCTGATCGCGTGCCGGATGCGCCGATCTCTCCCGGCGAGGACGTCGTCGCCTTGCCTTACTCCAGCGGGACGACCGGCCTGCCCAAAGGCGTCATGCTCACGCATCGCAATCTGGTCGCTAACATCTGCCAGGTGGATGCTGCCCTGCACCGGGTGAGCGAGCAAGACGTCGTCATCGGCGTCCTTCCTTTCTTCCACAGCTATGGGCTTTTGGTCGTCATGAACGTCATGCTGCGCAAGGGAGCGACCGTGGTGACGATGCCGCGTTTTGAGCTGGAGCCCTTCTTGCAGTTGCTTCAGGACTATCGGGTGACGCGCGCCTATCTGGTTCCGCCGATCATCCTGGCGCTGGCCAAGCACCCAGCCGTGGAGCGATATGATCTCTCGGCGCTTCGCGTCATCATGTCCGGAGCAGCTCCGCTCAGTGAAGCCGTCGCGCGCGCCTGCGCCGAGCGTCTCGGATGTCTCGTGCTCCAGGGCTATGGATTGACGGAGACCAGCCCGGTGACTCATGCCAATCCCGAAGACCCGGCACGAATCAAGGTGGCCTCAGTCGGTCCCCCCATCTCCTGCACCGAATGTCAAGTGGTGGATCCCGAAACGGGCACTCCCCGAGGGGTGAACGAGCTGGGCGAGATCTGGATTCGCGGCCCGCAGGTCATGAAGGGATACTGGAAGCGGCCCGAAGAGACAGCCCGCACGATCACGCCCGAAGGGTGGCTGCGCACCGGCGACATCGGCTACGTGGATGAGGACGGATACTTCTACATCGTGGACCGAATCAAGGAGCTGATCAAATACAAGGGTCTGCAGATCGCGCCGGCCGAATTGGAGGCCCTTCTGCTCTCCCATCCGGCCGTCGCCGATGCCGCCGTGGTCCCCAGCCCGGATCCCGAAGCCGGAGAAGTGCCCAAGGCCTTCGTCGTGCTCAAGGCTCAGGCCACACCCGAAGAGCTGATGGCTTATGTGGCCGAGCGCGTCGCGCCCTACAAGAAGATTCGGCGCCTGCAGGTCGTGGACCAAATCCCTCGCTCGGCTTCGGGAAAAATCTTGCGACGCGTCCTCATCGAGCGGGAGCGAGCCCACGCGGATGATCGTCATTAAAGAGCTCTCAAAGAGGGCAACAAACGAATAACCCGAGGTGAAGCGACAGCGGAACCCTATTGGAGACCGAACCTCATTCCGCAGAAAGTCCTCGAAGAGGGCGACAGAAAATAGCCCGGGGTGAAGCGGCAGCGAAACCTCAGAAGAGGCTGAAGCAGTGGTGGAATCTCATGCGAGATCGAATCTCGTTCCACAAAGAGCCTGCGCTGGCAGGCGACAGAAAATAGCCTGGGGTGGAGCGGTAGCGGAACCCCAGGAAACGAGGTCCCCAATTATCCTCGAGCCCGCGCCAGCGGCGGCACACCGGGTCAGAAGCCTGACGAATCGAAGGACGCCGTTCGCGCATCCTCCGATGTGATGGCCTGGCGTGTGTGAACCAGACCGGTTGGGTGGCCGTCCGATGTGTCGCCCCCTCCGGGGGCTCGTGAGGAAAATTTTGGACCTCACGGTTCCCTAGGGCTAACGCCCTAGGCTATTTTCTGTCGCCCCCTTCGGGGGCTCATTGGGGAAAGGTGTCGCTCTCCAATTGTCACGCTCCGGGCTCCTCTCTGCTGCCCGCGCGCGCGGACTCATTGCGGAAATCCTGCACGCCAGGTCAGAGAGTGCATTCTTCGGGGGAAGGAGCGTCTTCCGTCCGCTCTCGATCGCTCAAGGGTACGCGCTCAAGCCGGAGGGTGCGCCGCCGCGAACTTCAGGTATTGAGGGGACATCAAGCGCAGGCGTTCGACCTCCTCCGGGAGGACGTCGAGCACGTAGGCGATCTCTTCGTGCGTCGTGTCCTTACTCAGGGAGAAGCGCAGGCTCCCCTGAACAAGCTCGCGCTCGCGCCCGAGCGCGAGCAACACGTGCGAGGGTTCGAGCGACCCGGAAGAGCAGGCCGCACCGGTTGAGACGGCGATCCCGCGCAGATCGAGGCGGATCATCAAGGCCTCGCCTTCGACGAATCGGAAGCTCACGTTGCAGATGTTCGGAACGCGATGCTCGCGATGACCGTTCAGCAGAACCCAGGGGATGCGTTCCTGAATGCCCCGCTCCAGCTGATCGCGCAGCGCGCGCATATGCCGGATGCGCTCGGGCAGATGCTCTCGCGTCAACTGAGCGGCCTTTCCGAAACCGACGATCGCAGGCACATTCTCGGTGCCCGCGCGCCGATCTCGTTCGTGATGGCCCCCATCCATCTGTCGAACGATTCGAACCCCACGTCGGAGGTAGAGCGCGCCGATGCCTTTGGGGCCATGAATCTTGTGCGCGGAGAGCGAGAGCAGGTCCACGCCCAGCTCGTTCACGGCGACGGGAATCTTCCCCACAGCCTGCACGGCATCGGTGTGGAGGTAGGGATAGGGCTGACGTCGCTCGGCTCGCACGCGCCGGAGAAGCTCGGCGATCTCGCGAATCGGCTGGATCGTCCCAATCTCGTTATTGGCGAGCATGAGCGTGATGAGGATCGTATCGGGACGCACCGCGCGGGCGACATCCTCGACGCGAACGAGCCCTTCGGGAGAGACGGGCAGGTAAGTCACCTCGAAGCCGCGTTGCTCAAGCGCCCGGCAGCTCTGCAGAACCGCCGGATGCTCGATCTGCGAGGTGATCAGATGCCGACCGAAGGCCTCATGCGCGTAGGCGATCCCTTTGATCGCGAGATTATCCGATTCCGTCCCCCCGCTGGTGAAGATGATCTCCGAGGGCTCGGCGCCGATCAGCTCGGCCACACGCACGCGCGCCTCCTCGACAGCCGCTCGCGCCCGCTGCCCGAACGAGTGCACCGAGGAGGCATTGCCATACTCCTCGCGGAAGTACGGGAGCATGGCCTCGAGCACTTCGGGGTCGAGCCGTGTCGTCGCCGCATTGTCCAGATACACGCGCCTCACAGTAGAAAATTTTGCCCCCGCGATCTAAAATGTGCAACGTGCAACCCAGCGGAGTGATCACGCTGCTGACGGATTTCGGCCTAGCCGACTTCTTCGTCGGGGCGATGAAGGGCGTGATCCTCTCGATCCATCGCGAGGCCGTGATCGTAGACCTGACGCATCTGATCCCCCCGCAGGATGTCTTCGCGGCGGCTCTCACGCTCTCGGATGGCTATGGGACCTTCCCCGAGGGGACGATTCATGTCGCCGTCGTAGATCCGGGCGTTGGATCTGGCCGGCGCGCGCTTCTTGTGGAAACGGAACGGTATTTCTTCATCGGCCCGGACAACGGAATTTTCACCTTCGTTTACGAGCAGGAGCGGCTCCGGCGGGCGGTTCAGATCACGGCGGAGCGCTTCTTCCGTCATCCGGTGAGCCAGACATTTCACGGACGCGATGTGTTCGCTCCGGTCGCCGCCTGGCTCGCGCGCGGAGTGGATCCGGCGGAATTCGGGCCGGAGATCACAGATCCCGTGCGCTTGCCGATCCCGCGCCTGGAGCGCATCGGGCAGAAGCACTGGCGGGGTCAGGTCATCCACGTGGATCGCTTCGGGAACCTCATCACGAACATCACGGCGCGCGACATCCCTCTGGACGCGCTCCGATCCGGAGGGACGCTCATCGTCAACGGACACATCGTGTCGGCTCTGCGCACACATTATCGGGAAGCTCCTTCCGGGGAACTCTTCGCTCTGATCGGGAGCACGGGACGCCTGGAAATCTCCGTGCGCGAAGGATCGGCCGCCGGGACACTCGGGGTCAGCCGGGGAGCGACTGTGGATGTTCTGCTTCCCTGAAGGAGAAGGAGCCCCCCGAAGCCCGATAGATGAACCGCGCGCGCCCGAAGCGAATCTCAAACCCGTCCCTCAAGAGATCCTCCCGCACGCGCTGACCGTTGATGTAGGTCCCGTTGGTGCTCCCCAGATCCACAAGGACGAATCCTCCGCTGGGATGCCAGACGAATTTCGCGTGATGCTTGGAGACGGTCGGATCATCAATGACGAAATGATTATCGAGCGTCTTCCCCACGGTGACGACCGGGCGATCGAGGATGAAGGCGATCTCCTCGCGACCATCGGGCAAGGGCCGCACAAGATGCGGCTCGCGCACGCGGGGAGGAGAGGAGACGATCGGCTGAAGGCTCACTCCGCACGAGAGGCACACCGTCACGCCCGCGCGCTGCAGCTTCCCACAGTGCGGACAAAAGCGCGCCTCGGCTTCGGGGATCGGTGTGCCGCACCGGGAACACGGCTGCCCCACCTTCCCCAGAGCTTGACAGCACGGGCAGGGAGCCCCAGTCGAAAGCAGCATCGTCTCCCGCCGATGCGGCGAGCGCGCGACATGGCGCACGGTTCGAATTTCCACGTACACGAAGATAGCGATCATGAGTAGCGCCACAATCCCCATCACCAGGAGATTCGGCAGAAGGCGATGCTGTCCCGCCGAGAGTAACGCATCAAAAAGCGCATGCAACAGAGCCGCCAGGGCCCACCCTCGCGCGATCGTCCGCACCCGAAGGCTCCCCACATTGGGGAGCATCTTGGCGCGACTGAGCGCCAGTCCCCAAAACGCAGCGAACAACGCATGCCCGGGATTGGAGAGGATCCCCCGCACGAGGAAGATCTCGCTCCCGAAGCGGCTCAGGTAGAGCACGTTCTCGGCCGCCGCGAATCCCAAGGCCGCCGCGGCCCCATAGACGACGCCATCCACCGGCTCGTCGAATTCCGGCCGACGATAGGCGTAGCTGGTGACGGCCCAGAGCTTCATCGCCTCTTCCACCGGGCCGATGACCAGGAAAAGGACGAGCCACTCGCTCACAAGACCCGAACCAAATGCCGTCGAGAGAACCAGCGCCCCCATCGCATTGAAGAACATCGCCGGAAGCGTCGCCAATCCCCCCAGCAAGAACGTCAGAACGATCAGGCGCAACGGCTCGCGGTCATACCAGTCCTGGAACCAGAACCAGAGCAGCCACAATGCGCAGGGAAGGATCGAAAGAGCGAGCGTCTCCATGTCAGGACGTCCGTTTCAGAATGACGAGCGTCATATCGTCGGTCGGGCGCGCTTTCCCGAGGAAATGGCTGAGGCTCTCCTCGATCCGATCGCGCAAGGAGGCCGCGCGATGCCCACGGCACTCTCGCACGATGTCCACAAGGCGCGCGACGCCGAACTCTTCGCCCCACTCATTGGTGCTCTCACTGATCCCGTCGCTGAAAAGAACAAGCACATCCTCCGGCTCCAAGGGGACATCCTCCTGTTCATAGGAAGCCTCCTCGAAACAGCCGACGGGGATCCCCCCTCTCTCCAGAAATTCCACGTCCCCCTGCGCTCGCACAAGAAGCGCCGGATGATGTCCGGCGTTCGTGTAGCTCAACACATGCGCGCGGGGATTCAAGCGCGCGATCCAGAGCGTGGCGAACTTGTGGGGAGCCGTCGTCTCCCAGAGATACCGATTGATGGCCGCCACCATCTCCGCGACGGGCGCATGGCGGAGCACTTGCGCGCGCACGCTCGCATGCAGGGCCGACATGAGCATGGCCGCATCCATCCCTTTGCCACACACGTCGCCCAGGGCGAAGACCAGCTCGTCTTCGGGCGTGCGGATGAAATCGAAATAATCGCCTCCGACTTCGTAGCAGGGGAAGCTGATGCCCGTCAGGTCGTAGCCCTCGATCTCGGGCGGCGCCAAAGGGAGAAGGTGAAACTGCAGATCGCGCGCCTGAGCCAACTGCTGCCGGATCCGCTCGTCCTCCAACCTCTGTTCCAGAAGCTGGGCATTCTCGATCTTGATCCCGGCGATGGAAGCGACCAGCGTGAGCACGTGCATGTCGTCTTCGGAGAAGGCGCCCGCGCTCAAAGGGTTATCCACGTAGATCATCCCCACGATCGGCCGCTCCCGGTCCGCGTGCTCGGAGGATTCTCGCCGACCCGCCCGAAGGGGAACCGCCATGATCGAACGAATGCCGCTCAGAAGGATCGAGTTGCGCTCTCGAAAGCGCTCATCCACCTGCGCGTCGGAAGTGAGCACCGGACGCCCGCGCCCGATGACTTCTTCGGTGACCGAGCGACTGAGGCGCACATAGGGTGGGACCTCCGACGGCTCCTGACCGCGATAACAGGCCGCCTTACACAGCATTTCCCCCTGCGCGCCCCGAAGGAAGAGGAAAGCCCGCTGGGCCGGAACCGCTTCCAGCACCAGCGCGACGATCTGCTTGAGGGCCTCTTCCAGCGAGAGCGAGGAGAGCAAGACCACGCCCACCCGAGTGATGACAGAGAGCAGCCTCCTGTTCCTCTCCATCTCCGGCGGCAAGCTCGAAGGGGCGACGGCCGAATCCAGAAGCGTGAAAAGCTCAGGCGCAAGCGCCGGACGCTCCGCCGAAGAGGTCGTCATCTCCGGATGCATGATAATCTCCTGGCCCTCGGAAGGCTCGATCTCCGGAGCCGTTGAGGGGAGAAGCTCAAGGATCGTCTCGCCGATCTGAATGCGGTCGCCCGGAGCGATCGGTCTGGCTCGGCGGAGGCGAACGCCGTTGACGTAGGTGCCATTGGCACTCCCCAGGTCGATCACCCACCAGGTCCCCTCCCGATCCCGAATCTCCGCATGCACGCGCGAGACGAAGGGATCATCCACGCAGAGATCGCTGCGCGCAGAACGCCCCAGGACAATCCGCCGCTTGGTGAGTTCAAGGGTGAACGGCGGCCGACCCGGCACGCGAATCATCAGTCTCGCCATAAGGGATTTCCTCGACAACCCATGTTCCGCTCAGGATATCGTGCCATCCGCGCCCCTTCCCATCTACGAACATCCACAGCAGTCCCAGTCCAAGGGGCAGCACGGCGAGCCCATATCCGAGCGTATGGCGCAGAAGCGAACGTCCCCAGGAGAGCGGACGTCCATCGGCGCGCACGATCCGAATCCCCACAAGCGCCATCCCCACCGACTGCCCTCGCACGCCGCACAGTATAAGATGGTTCCCCCACAAAACCAAGCCGGCGGCGATCCCCCCCCACAGGGCCAGATCCCAGAGATACAGCTGCTGCCGGAGAGCCGCCGCACCGATTTGAGCGAGCGAGAACCCCACAAGCGCCAGAAGCAGGTCCACAAGTGCGGCCTGGAGCCGAAGGGGAAGAGGAGCCGGTCTTAAGGCTGTCCGAGCTTCCGGTCCCTGTTCCCACGGGAGCACAAGCACGCGCTCCTGTGGCGTGTTCACTGCGAGCCGATCGCTCGCCGGGCTCTCGCGCGATCCCGGCATCCCCTGAGGAGCCCACGCCGGAGCGTCGCTCACATCGGGTTCCGGAGGCAGAGGGGGTTGCCGGACTGCCGCCGGCTCTGACGCCGCGCGGGGCAATGGGACTCCACAGCTTCGACAGAACTTGGCTGTCGGGCGCTGAGGGGTATGGCATTTCGGACAGAGAGCGGCCATCGTTCACTCGCGCTGCGTGAAAAGGAGCTTCACCTCGCCGATCTGCACGCGATCCCCATCGTGGAGGGCATGGGGTGTTCGCGGGGGGAGAAGCTGATGTCCATTCAGGAGCGTCCCATTGACGCTGGCCAGATCCTCGATCCAGTACTGCTCCTCAGCGTGCCAGATGCGGGCATGCCGACGCGAGACCTTCGCTCCCGGATCGTAGGGCGAGAGGTCCACATCCGGGAAGACGCCGGAGATCGGATCGGCGCGACCGATGAGGTTCGATTCTTTGGTCAGCGCGTAGCTGGCCCGCACAACTTCCGAGAGCGGATCGAGCACCAGCAGATACGCATGGGCACGCACCGGTTCGACCTCAATAGGCTGGCGCGCGCCACAATAGGCGCAGTAGAGATCGTCCGCGCCAATGCGCGCCCCACAGTAGCTGCAGTATACGGTCTGGACGACCGATGCTGTGCGCGGCGCGACTTCCGATCCGGTGCGACGCACCAGATCGCCAAAGGCCATCCGGTGGGCTTGCTCCACACGATCGCCGTAGTGCTGGCGCAGAAAGGCCAGATGCTCTTCCAGCACGCGTTTCATCTCGCGCGCCGAAGGGAACCGATTCTCCGGGGCATATTCGACGGCGCGCATGAGGATCTCTTCCATCTGCGGCGTGAGTTCGGGATTGAGCTGCCGCGGCCGCGGATTCTTCGTGAAATCGAAGATGAGCAGAGGACGATCGCGGGGATCCACCCCCGTCAGAAGGTGGAACATCGTCGCCCCGAGCGAGTAAATATCCGAACGCGGTTCGGCCTGACCCGAGAAGAGTTCCGGAGGGGCATATCCCATCGTGCCGACAGCTGTCACCCCCTTCTCCCGTGGGGCCACGACGCGCGCGATCCCGAAGTCAATGAGCACGACGCGATTGGCCTCCGGATCAATCATCACATTGGCCGGCTTCACATCCCGGTAGATGATCGGCGGCTGCCGCGTATGGAGATAGTCGAGCACGTCGCAGATCTGAATGGCCCACATGGTCACAGTCAACTCGTCGAAACGTCCGCCGACGAGTTGCTGCCGCGTGGCCAGATCCCCTCCGGAGATGAACTCCATGACCAGATAATAACGCCCTCCCTCGACGAAGTAATCATAGATGATCGGGATCGAGGGATGTCGAAGACTGGCCAGCAGGCGCGCCTCGCGCCGAAAATCCTCGACGGCCTTCTCCCGAAGAGCGGGATCGGAGAACATCTCGATCATCTCCTTGACGGCGCGCACGGCTCCGGCGAGATGGCGGTCGCGCGCCTGATAGACGTTCCCCATGCCTCCGCCTCCGACCCGACGGAGAATCTCGTATCGCTGACGCAGCACCATTCCCGGAGGCAATTCCGCAAGCGGAGGGGCCTGCCGGGGACGAGATTCGCGGATCTCCGCCTCCCACAGAGAGGATATCTGGCGCGCCCCGCACTGGCCACAGAAGAAATCCTCCGGATGGACAGCCGACCCGCACCGCGCGCAGAACTTCATACCCCTTCGATGAGAAACCGCAAAAAGATCTTCCCCAGAATGATCTCATCCCCATGCTGCAACGGAACCATCTGACCCGGGCGAAGCCGTGGCCCTCGATTCACGAACGTCCCGTTCAGGCTCCCGAGATCTTCGATCCAGAAGCGCCCCTCTCGATAGAGGATGCGCGCATGCCGACGGGAGACCTTCGCCTCGGGATCGTCCTCCTCCAGATCGATCTCGGGGAAGATCCTCTGCTCGGCATCCCAGCGGCCGATCATCACTTCGGACTCCAGAATCGGGAATTCCCTTCCCCTCCGCCCCCCTCGCAGAAGCACCAGCTTCGCGCGAGGCCGAGGTCCGGCCCAGACTTTCTCCCGATCGCCCTTGCCAGAGGCCGATTCCTCCGAAGCTCCGGACACAAGATGGGCTCCGCACTCATCGCAATAGGCCGCCCCTTCCAGGTTCTCGGTCCCACAGTGGTGACACCGAATCATCGGATGCGCACCTCCTCTTGGCAAAGAATATCACAGGACGTCCTGCGATCGCAAAAAGATGATCTCTGGACATGACTGTGGTTTCGGCTGGAGACGGCGCGGCTTGAGATCACGCTGCGCATCTTTCCGGCAAGAGTCCCCCTGTGTCCCGGATGACGTGACGGGAGTTCTCCGAAAGCAAGCCAGACCAGAGCCGACTGTCGGAGGGGAAGACTTCGGGGCTTTGGATTTAGAGCTTGGTTATTGGTGGAGCTAGCCGGATTCGAACCGGCGACCTCGTGAATGCCATTCACGCGCTCTCCCAACTGAGCTATAGCCCCACCGTTTTCGGTGGGTATTATGTCGTTGAGAGCCCGTTTCTGTCAAGCCTCTGAACACGCTGGAGGCGCCGCGACGGTGCGCGAGGGAAAGGCCCGCAGGAGACGTGGCGTCATCTCCTCTGCCGGGCGGATTCCCGGCAAGGCTATCGCCTGCTCCTCCCTTGACAGGCTCCCCTGCGGGCTCCTACCATTTTCTGAGCGAGGAGCCGGCGTAGCTCAGCAGGTAGAGCAGACGATTCGTAATCGTCAGGTCATCGGTTCGAATCCGATCGCCGGCTCCAGAATTGTTCCAGGTGGCGGGCTGGTGGGAAATCCTCCCGTGCGGAATTGAAGTCTTGGTTTTCCACCTTCGAGGGCTTCGCCCCTGTCAGGATGGTCGGACATGGAAGAAAGGGCGCGCCCCATTGTCGTCGTCAGCCGGTGTTTGGGTCTGGAGGCCTGCCGCTATAACGGGGAGGTGATCCCGAACGATTTCGTTCCTCGGCTGGCCGCGCATGCGACACTCATTCCCGTATGTCCGGAAGTGGAGATCGGGCTGGGCGTACCGCGCGAGCCAATCCGATTGGTTCGAGAGGGAGAGAAAATTCGTGCCGTACAACCGGCGACAGGTCAGGATGTGACCGAGCGGCTTCGGACTTTCGCCGAGCGCTTCCTGAGCGCTCTGCCCGATGTGGACGGGTTCATTCTGAAGAGCCGATCGCCCTCGTGCGGCCTCACCGATGCGAAGGTCTTCTCCTCGGTCCACAGTGAGAGCGCCGTGGGGCATGCGGCCGGCCTTTTCGCTCAACAGGTCCTGGAGCGATTTCCCGGCGTGGCCATCGCCGATGAGGGCCGATTGAACGACGCGCAGGTTCGCGAACATTTTCTGACGAAGCTCTTCACCCTGGCGCGCTTCCGTCACGCGGTCGCGACCGGCTCGATAGCAGCACTCATTGAATTTCACACGAGGCACAAGTTCCTGCTGATGGCCTACCATCAGCAAGCCATGCGGCGGATGGGACAAGTTGTGGCGAATGGGGCGCGGCTTCCCTTCCCCGAAGTGGCGGATCAGTATCGGCGACATTTGCATCGGGCATTGCAGCGGGCGTGGCGGCGAACGGCCATCCTCAATGTCCTACAGCATGGACTGGGCTATGTCTCCCCGCATCTGACAGCGCAGGAGAAGGCTTTCTTCCTGAAGGCCCTGGAACGGTACCGGAAGGGGGGATTGCCGCTGAGCGCCCTTCTCTGCCTCTTACGCGCCTGGATCGTTCGCCTGGGGGAGCTCTATCTCATGAAGCAGACTTTCTTCGAGCCATATCCGGAGGATCTCGTCGAGCCCGGAGCGCGAGAGCTTTTTCGAGAGGCACGGCGCGCATCGAAAGGGGATGTCGGGGGACGAACCTTGACATAACTTTCGACCATATGGTAGATTTTCGCCCCTTTGAGGTGACATCGGGTGTGCGGTGGTGAGCATGATCCACGCGCTGGCGCTGCAGGAGAATGTACTGAAGCCGGATGCGAGCGTTCTTGTTGTTCTGCTGACGACCTGGGCTCTGGTGTGGGTCCTGGACCGAATCCTTTTCCGCCCGGTCACTGAGATTCTGGATGAGCGGGAGCGGCGCACGCGGGGGTATCGGGCGGAAGCCAAGGCCATGCAGGCCGAGTGCGCGCGCCAGCGGGCGCAGTACGAAGAGGCGGTGAAACGGGCGCGGGCCGAAGGGTATCACCTGGTCGAGGCGCGGAGGCAGCAGGCGTTGCAGCAGCGGGAACGTCTTCTCATGACAGTGCGCGAAGAAACGCGCGCCGAGGTCGAACGCGTGCGTCGCGAGCTGACCCAGCAGGTGCAGGAGGCGAAACATCAGTTGGAGCCGATTGCTGAGGCTTTAGGACGGGAGATCGCTCGTCAGGTCTTGGGCCGCCGCGTGGAAGAAGTCACGCGCATTCTCTCCTGAGCGTATGGAGTCACTCCTTTCTGAGATAGCGAGCGCAGGAGGGGCCGGCAGCTTCCTCGGTCTGGTGGGATCGGGGCTGCCGCGCGTGGTGAACTTCCTCATTTTTGTCGCCGCGCTCTACTACCTGCTTCGAAAGCCGGTGGGGGAGTTCTTCGCGCAGCGCGCGCGCGCCATAGCGCGGGATCTGGAAGAAGCGCAGCGCGCCCGAGAGGCTGCCGCGCAAGAGCTGGAGAGGGTGCGCGCGCAAACAGCCCGCCTGGATGAAGAGCTGGCGGCTATCCGCGCGCGTGCGGAAGCGGAGGCCGAAGCCGAATATGAGCGCCTCTGGCGTGAAGCTCAGGCGGAAGCCGAGAAGATTCGCGCCCTGGCAGCCCGCGAGATCGAGATGGCGCGCCGGGCGGCGGAGCTGGCCGTGAAGGCCTTCGTGGTCGAGCGCGCCCTGGAGCGGGCGCGTGCGCTCCTCAGGGAGCAACTCCGAGAGGAGGATCATCAGCGCTTGATCGCCCAGTTTATTGAAGAGCTGGCGGAGGTGCCCCGATGATTTCCCTGCGCATCGCGCGCCGATACGCGCGCGCTCTGGCCGACTATAGCTTCGCGCGGCAGGAACAGGACGTCGTGCACGGCGAGCTTCAGGCCCTGGCCGAACTCTTCCGGGAGAATCCGCTGCTTGAGCAGGTCTTCGCCAACCCGACCATCCCGCGCGCGCAGAAAGAGCGCGCCCTGCAGACGCTTATTGAGCGAACACGGATCAGCTCGACGACAGCAGCCTTCCTGCACCTGCTGCTGAAGAACTACCGGCTTCACCACCTGGAGGCGATCGCCCATGCCTTCTCCGAGGAGGTGGACCGCCGACGGGGAATCGTGACCGTCGAAGTGCGCACCGCGCGGCCTCTGCAGAAGGAGGAGCGCGATGGGCTCCGCCAACAGTTGGAGCGAATGACGGGGAAGCTCGTGCGCCTGCGCGAGGTCGTGGATGAACGAGTGCTCGGAGGGGTGCAAGCTCGCCTGGACAGTCAGGTCTATGATGGGACGGTGAGCGCCCGTCTGGAGGCCCTGCGGCGCCAGCTCCTGAGCTGATCCCCCCTTTCCTGGAGGGAAGATATGGAGAAGATCAGAGCCGACGAGATCGTCGACATCATCCGTCAGCAGATCGAAGGCTTTGAAACGCGCATCTCCCTGGAGGAGGTGGGAACGGTCATCAAAGCGGGAGACGGGATCGCCGAGATCTACGGCGTGGAGAAGGTGATGGCCGGAGAGCTTTTGGCCCTCCCTCATGAAGTTTATGGATTGGCGCTCAATCTGGAGGAGGATAAAGTCGGAGCCGTGCTCTTCGGAGAATACCACCTCATCAAGGAGGGAGACGAAGTCCGGCGCACGCGCCGGATCATGTCCGTCCCCGTCGGGGAGGCGCTTATCGGGCGCGTCGTGGATCCGCTCGGGCGCCCTCTGGATGGACGGGGGCCGATTCTGACGGACACGTACAACCCGATCGAGCGCTTGGCGCCGGGAGTGGTGGATCGGCAGCCTGTGAAGGAACCCTTGCAGACGGGCATCAAGGCCATTGATGCGATGATCCCCATCGGACGCGGCCAGCGCGAGCTGATCATCGGCGATCGGCAGACGGGTAAGACAGCCATCGCCATTGACACGATCATCAATCAGCGGGGCAAGGACGTCGTCTGCATCTATGTGGCTATCGGGCAGAAGAAGTCCACGATCGCTCAGGTCGTCAAGACGCTTCACGACTACGGAGCGATGGACTATACGATCGTCGTCTCGGCGGCGGCCTCCGATCCGGCGGCGATGCAGTATCTGGCTCCGTATGCCGGATGCGCTATGGGCGAATACTTCCGGGATCGCGGACAGCACGCGCTGATCGTCTACGACGATCTCTCCAAGCACGCGGCGGCCTATCGCGAGATCAGCCTGCTGCTCCGGCGTCCCCCGGGACGCGAGGCCTACCCGGGTGACGTCTTCTATTTGCACTCGCGTCTGCTGGAGCGAGCGGCCAAATACAGCGACGAGTTCGGAGGGGGATCGCTGACGGCGCTGCCCATCATCGAGACACAACTGGGCGACGTCTCGGCCTATATTCCGACAAACGTCATCTCGATCACCGATGGACAGATCTACCTGGAGACGGATCTCTTCCACGCCGGGATTCGGCCAGCGATCAATGTGGGCATCTCGGTCTCACGCGTCGGCGGGTCGGCTCAGATCAAGGCGATGAAGCAGGTGGCCGGGACATTGCGTCTGGAGCTGGCGCAGTATCGAGAGCTGGCGGCCTTCGCGCAGTTCGGATCGGACCTGGACAAGGTGACGCTGCAGCAGCTCAATCGCGGGCGGAAGCTGACGGAGTTGCTCAAACAGGACCAGTACAAGCCGATGGACGTGGAGAAGCAGATCGTCTCGATCTGGGCGGGGACTAACGGCTATCTGGACGATGTGCCCGACGAGCTGGTGCGCCCGTTCGAGGAGGAGCTTCTGCAGTTTGTGGAGAACAGTCGCGCGGGACTTCTGGAGAAGATCCGCACGCGAAAGGCTCTGGATGAGGAGATCCTTGCCGAACTTCGGGAGGCCGTGGGCGAGTTCAAGGAACGGTTCATGACGGCGCACGCTCTGACGGCCCGCGCGGCATGAGGGGAGGTCTGAGCGCACTCGTCCGATCGGGGAAGGCCCCCCTGGGGCTGTTCGAAGGAGTCTGACGCTATGGCCAGTTTGCAGGATTTGCGGCGGCGCGTGCGCGCTGTGCGCAACATGCAACAGGTGACGCGCGCGATGAAGATGGTCTCGGCGGCCAAGCTGCGTCGCGCACAGGAGCGCGTCGTAGCGGCCCGCCCCTATGCGCAGCGCATGGCGGCCGTGCTTCGGGGATTGGCCGAGCGCGCTGAAGCCTTCACACATCCGCTTCTGGAAGTGCGCGGCGAGGAGCGTCTTCTGCTGGTCCTCATCACAGCGGACAAAGGGCTCTGCGGGGCCTACAACACGAACCTCATTCGCGCCGCTCAAGCCTTCATGGAGCGACACCCCCAGGCTTCCATCGAACTGGTCTGCATCGGGCGAAAGGGACGCGACTTCTTCCGCCGACACGGCGTCCCGATCCGCGCCGAATATACGGGCGTCACGGCCCGACAGGTCGAGCTGGCGGTCGCGCGCCAGATCGCTCAGGCGCTCATCGAAGACTTCCTCTCTCCGGAAATACGGCGCGACAAGATCATTCTCCTCTACAACGAATTCAAGTCGGCCGCGCGCCAGCAGATCGTCATCGAACAACTACTGCCGATCACGGGATGGCCCGCCGAAGTCGTCCCCACACCGAAAGAGATCTTCATTGACTACCTCTACGAACAACCCCCGGCTGAGATCTTCGATCGCCTGCTCCCGCGATACGTGGAATCGGAGGTCTATCGGGCGCTTCTGGAGGCGGCAGCCTCCGAGCACGGCGCGCGCATGATGGCCATGGATGCGGCGACCAAAAACGCCGAAGAGATGATCGCCTCGCTCACGCTGCAGATGAATCGCGTCCGGCAGGCGACGATCACCAAGCAGATCATCGAAGTCGTCAGCGGAGCAGCCGCTCTGGAAGAGCTGGCTCGCTGAGAGCGGGAACGGTCTCAAGCGAAGGCCGGCCCCTGGGAGCAGGAAAAAATCCTCCTTCTCGCCACGCGAGGAACCCGCCCCGAACGAGCAGCGTATGTATCTCTGACATGAAGAGCTGCACAAGGGAGGCCGTTCTATGCCGGTCGTGGAGATCGAGCAGGTGGTGAAGCGATATGGGGCTGTGGAAGCCCTGCGTGGGGTGGACGTGACCGTAGAAGAGGGGGAAATCTTCGGGATCCTCGGCCCCAATGGCGCGGGGAAAACGACCACGGTGGAGATCCTGGCGGGTCTTCGGGCGCGCGACGGGGGGACAGTCCGCGTGTTCGGGTTGGACCCCGAACGGCAGCGGGAGCGGCTCATGCACCTGATGGCCCTCCAGCCTCAACGCATGGATTTTCTCGATAATGTGACCGTCGCCGAGGTTGTGGCCCTATTTCAAGGACTTTATCCCCAGAGGGACCGAATCTGGACCCGTCGCCTTCTCGAACGGCTCGGATTGAACGACCGCATGCGCGCGCAGTTCCAACACCTTTCAGGAGGCCAGCGCCAGCGTTTGAACATTGCCCTGGCCTTGCTCGGCGACCCTCGCCTGGTCATTCTGGACGAACCGACGATGGGCCTGGATCCTCAGGCCCGCCAGCAGATCCATGACTTCATTCGGGAGATTCGTGTCGAGGGACGAACCGTCATCCTCACGACGCACTATCTGGAGGAGGCGGAAAAGCTGTGCGACCGGGTGGCCATCATTGATCACGGTCAGGTCATCGCCTGCGATGCGCCCCAGCGCTTGATCGAGCGATTCGGCGAACAAACCCGGATCGAGTTCCTGTGGGACGGTCCAACGGTGGCGCCGGACGGTCTGCCCGGGGTGACGCGCGCGGTCCGAGAAGGGAACGCCTACGTCTGCTGGACAACGGACGTCGGTGCGACTTTGGCCTCGCTGTTTGCTCTGGCCCGAGAACAGAACACGCCGCTTGCGGGGATTTCCATTCGCCCGCCCACTCTGGAAGACGTGTTCATTCACCTCACGGGACGTCACTTTCGGGATTAAGAGCAGGAGAGAGCTTATGCGCGGCTGGTTCGCCATGACTCGTATGCTGGTCATGAGTTCGCTCCGTTCGCGCGTGAGCCTGTTTTTCACCCTCGCGTTTCCACTCATTTTCGTGTTCGTATACGGGTACATTTTCGGCAGGAACAATCCGCGCGCTCTTCCCTTTCTGGCCGCTCAGGCGTTCGTGCTGATCGTCATTTCCAATACCTTGTTCGGTCTGGCGAATCTGTTTCTGGACGTGCGGCGCAAAGGAGTTCTGCGCCGGCTGTATGCGACCCCCATGTGCCGAACGACTGTACTCGCAGCAGTTCTCGCCGCGTGGATTCTCATCAGCTCGCTGACGTTCCTGGCCATGCTCTTAGCCTTCGATGGTGCGTTTCACGCCAGACTGGCGGGCAAGGGTCCTGTGCTTTGGGGGATGTATGTCTTGTGTACGATGGCCATGGCGGGCGTGGCGTTCGTGCTCGCCAGTATTGCGGACCGCCCGGAAGGCGTGGCGATGGGAGCCAATGCTCTGTTCTTCCCCATGCTGTTCTTCTCAGGGCTCTCCGTTCCGGCCTTTCTTCTGCCGGAGGGGATTCAACGGATTGGACGGGTTCTTCCCGCTCACGCCATGCTCGAATTCTTCCGCAGCGTCACGGAAAGCCGTGAGATCGGGGGAATGGGGATTATCTACGGAGTGACGATTGCGCTGATGGGTGTGGGCGGGTTTCTGGCCGCACTGGCCGTATACCGCTGGGACCCCGAACAGCGCCTGACCCGAGCACAGCGGGGACAACTCGTGACTGCGCTCGGGATGCTCTTGCTGATCCCCTGGGCCGGAAGCGTCGTGAGTCAGTCTGTCGGCCCGCTGCGCCAGTGGCTCGCGCCGAAAACCGTCCTGGCCGTGGGTCACGTATTCGATGGAGAACGAGTTCTCTCCGATTCCCCGGTATACCTCGGTATCCAGGAGGGGCGGATCGCCTTCGTCTCCAGTTCCATTCCTGACGAGTGGAAGGGGGTAGAAGTCCGGGACTTCCGTCGTTTCTGGGCCACACCGGGTTTGATCGATATGCATGTGCACCTGGACTCGGCGGTGCTCCCCATATTCGATCCCTCACTTCGTGAAGACGAGCGGATGCAGCACGACCTCAGGGCAGGATATCTGGCCAGCGGAGTTACTGCTCTTCGGTCGTTTGGAGACGCCTACGATCCTCTTCTCGAACAACGAAAAATTGCGGAAGCGGGCATGGCTCCCTATCCGCGCCTCTTTTTGTCCGGCCCCGTGTTCACCGCCCCTGGAGGGCACCCGCTGGAGCTGCCGAATTTTCAGTTTATGAGCGAGCAGGAGATCTCCCAACGGGTCGTTCAGGTCTCGGACCCTGAGTCCGGCCGAGAAGCCCTTCGGGGACTCTTGCGCAGATTTCGACCGGATTGGATCAAGATCATGTACGACTCCGGCATTCCGGACTCCACAACCCTGCCTCGGCTTTCGCGAGAAACTCTGCAGGCGCTCATCAAGGAGGCGCATCGGCAGGGCCTGCGGGTGGCGGTGCATGTGTCTAAGGTGGAAGAACTCCGGGATGCCGTCATGCTCGGCGCGGATATGATCGAACACGTTCCCATTGACGCCGTCATAGACGACGCCCTGCTTGTGGAGATGCGCCGGCGTGGGACGGTCGTGGCTCCCACGGTGTTTGCCCTCGAAGTCTTTCGCCGCCGATGGACCGGCGGGTTTCCAGCAGACGAGTTCATTCTCGCGCGATTGATGAAACCCTTGCGCGAGCGGTTGGAATCCCGCAGGGGCACGTTTGACTGGCTCTCGTTTGTGCCTGAACGGGATCGCCCTGTTGTGAAAGAAAGAATGCTGTCGCGAGTGAACACACTCGTACAGACGGCTTATACGAACGTTCGTCGGATAGCCGAAGCGGGGATTCCCCTTGTGGCCGGTTCGGATGCCGGCAATCCAGATGTCTACCACGGACCCGGGCTCATTCACGAGGTCGAAGCGCTGGTGCGGGCGGGTCTTTCTCCTGCGGATGCCCTGCGGGCGGCGACAGCCCGAGCGGGAGAAGCTCTCGGAGAGCCTATTGGCAAGATTCGACCCGGATACAAGGCCGATATCGCGATCTATGAGAAGAACCCGGTGGACGACGTGGTCGCCTTGCGGAGCATCCGCTGGGTCATGCTTCGAGGACGCCTCTATGCCGTCTCCGACCTGCTTCGAGAGTGAGTGGGGGACTTGAACGAAGAGGCGGGGAGGTGATACATTGCTTGGTGTTGCGGGTTTGAGGCTGAGCGAGGGGCTTCCAGAAAGGGGGCGGTGATGGCTTTCGAAGCAGAAGATTATCTGGACTTCCTCCGGTTACTTCAAGAGCATCCGGAGTGGCGGCAAGAGCTTCGTCGTCTTCTATTGACGGATGAGCTACTGGCCTTGCCGCAGCTTTTCCAGGAGTGGATCGAAGCGCAGCGGCGAGCTGAAAGGAGAGCCATTCGGATTTTTCTAGCCCTGGCTCAGGCACAACGTAGGACAGAGCAGCGGGTGGGACGGGTGGAGGAGCAGTTGGCGACTCTGGCCGAGGCCCAGCGCAAGACCGAGGAGCAGGTGCGCCTGCTGACCGAAGCGCAGCAGAGGACTGAAGAGCAGGTGCGGACGCTGGCTGAGTCGCATCGGCAATTGGAGCAGCGGGTGGGACGGGTGGAGGAGCAGTTGGCGGCTCTGGCCGAGGCTCAGCGCAAGACCGAGGAGCAGGTGCGCCTGCTGACCGAAGCGCAGCGCGAGGCCGATAAGCAAATACGAGCGTTAATCGAAGCGCAGCGCGAGGCTGAGGAGCAAATACGAGCGCTGATCGAAGCACAGCGTGAGGCCGAGGAGCAAATACGAGCGCTGATCGAAGCGCAGCATAAGACAGAAGAGCAGATCGGGATTTTAGTGGAATCTCAGCGGAACATGGCAGGGGAACTGTCGGATCTATCCGCGCGAGTGCGCTCTTTGAGCGACGTTCTGAGCGGGCTGAGAGGCCGAGTGCTAGAGCTGACATATCAGAATAAGGCGGTTGCCTACTTTGGGCCCCTTCTCCGGCGGGCTCGTGTCGTTCCTCTGGAGACGCTGCTGGAAACGTTACGGGCGAAACTCCCTCAGGAGGAATTTCGAGACGTTCTCTTGCTTGACCTTCTGGTCCAGGGGAGATTGGATTCCTGGCCGGGGAAACCAGAGGTGTGGTTGGCCATTGAGGTCTCTGCCGTGATAGATGAAAAAGATGTCGAGCGAGCGCGACGAAGGGCCCTGCTGCTGCGTCGTGCGGGATATCGCGCGATTCCGGTGGCGGCAGGAGAGCGGGCGACTCTGGAGGCTGAAGAGAACGCTCGGCAGCAGAGCGTGGTGATCCTCCAAGACGGACGGGTTTTCCTCTGGGAGGATGCGGTGAAGGTGTGGCTGGCGCCTTCTGGATAATGGAACGTTTCATGCGATGGTCTGAGAATCCCCTTACGACACCAGGTTCCCAGTACCCTTTATATGTTGGGCATGAACCGGATGGCCCTCGTGAGAAGGAGGGTGCGCGTCGGTATCGGGCGTAGTGGGGGGCGTCCGGGTGCTGGGCTGGCTCGTTTGACGGTCCGCGAGGCGTTCTGGTATATTTTTGCCTCTGACGAGGGCACTTAGCTCAGCGGTAGAGCGTTCGCCTCACACGCGAGAGGTCGGAGGTTCGAATCCTCCAGTGCCCACCATTCTCTCCCGCTGAGGTGCTGCCGGTGGGGGTGCCGTGCCCGCTTCCAGGAGGAGAGGATGTGGGGAGATAAGAACGATCCGGGGGAGACCGTCAAGAGATTCGGCGTCGCCGCGTCGCTGGGAACAATCTTCGTCTCCTACGTGGTCGCAGGATTGCTGATCGGCTACTTCCTGGACAGGTGGCTGGGGACATCGCCCTGGCTCTTTCTGCTCTTTCTGATGATTGGAATCGGAGGGGGGATTCGCGCGGTCTTTAAGCTCGCCGCGCGGCTGTGAGCCCGTTCGTTGACAGGGCCTGCGAGCGTTTCTATATTATGCTTTTTCGAAAAGATCCGAAGAGGAGGGAGAGCGTGTGACCTACGCGATCATGGCAACAGGGGGAAAGCAGTATCGCGTCGCGCCGGGCGATGTGCTTCGCGTTCCGGCGCTGCGAGCCCAAGTGGGGGAGACGGTCGAGCTGCCCGTGCTGGCCCTGAGCGATGGAGAACGGGTGATCGTGGGGCGTCCCTGGGTGGAAGGGGCGCGCGTCGTGTGCCGGGTCCTGGAACACGGCAAGGAGCGGAAGGTCATCGTGTTCAAGTTCAAGCGGCGCAAACAGTATCGCCGTAAGAAAGGGCATCGGCAGAAATACACAGCCCTGCGCGTGGAAGCCATTGAGGCCGCATGATCGAACCCGAGCAGGAGGGGAACATCTATGGCTCACAAAAAGGGAATGGGGAGTTCGCGCAACGGGCGCGACTCGGTCGGAAAACGGTTGGGGATCAAGTGCTTCGGAGGGGAATTCGTGACCGGAGGCTCGATCCTGGTGCGACAGCGCGGCACGCGCTTCAAGCCCGGACTCAATGTGGGTCGGGGGAGCGACGATACGCTCTATGCGAAGATCTCGGGCATTGTGCGATTTGAGGACAAGGGGCGGATGGGAAAGTTCGTGAGCGTCTATCCGGTCGCGGAATCCCCGGATTCATGAGTCCTCCTCTGGCGAGTCTGATGACCTGCGCGCGCGATTTCCACGCGGCCAGAGGCTGGGGGGTGTGAAGCGCGCCGCAGGGAGCGCTCTTCTTCCCGTGGATGAAAGTCGTTATGTTCCTGGATCGCGCCGAGATCCTCGTCAAGGCCGGAGATGGTGGAGACGGATGCACGGCCTTTCGCCGTGAGAAGTATGTCCCCTTTGGGGGACCTTCCGGAGGCGATGGGGGACGAGGGGGGCATGTGTATATGGAAGCCGTGCTCGGGATGAATTCCCTCATTCATTTCAAGTACAATCCCGAGTACAAGGCCCAGCGAGGAGGGCATGGGGAGGGGAATAACCGGCATGGGCGCGACGGCGAGGACCTCGTGATCCGGGTTCCCGTGGGGACACTCGTATACGATCAGGAGACCGGAGAGCTGATCCACGATTTCTCCGTTCCGGGCGAGCGGATTCTCATCGCGCGCGGAGGGCGCGGGGGAAGGGGGAATGCCCGTTTTGCGACGCCCACGCGACGAGCCCCGAGATTTCACGAGCGCGGGAAGCCGGGACAGAGTCGTCGTTTGCGGCTCGAACTGAAGTTGCTGGCTGACGTGGGGCTGGTGGGCTTCCCGAATGCCGGGAAATCCACGCTCCTGTCGCGCATCTCGGCGGCCCGCCCGAAGATCGCCGAATATCCCTTCACGACGCTGGAACCGGTCCTGGGAGTCGTGTATCTGGATGACTTCCGTAGCTTCGTCGTCGCGGATATCCCCGGGCTGATCGAAGGCGCGCACCGAGGGGCTGGACTGGGGCATGAGTTCCTCCGGCATATCGAGAGAACGCGCGTGCTCCTGCACCTGATTGACGTATCGCCCTGGGCCGAGCACGAGCCGGTCGCAAGCTACACGATCATGAATCGAGAGCTGGAAGCGTACGATGCGAAGCTCTTGGAGAAGCCTCAGATCGTCGTGGCGACCAAGATGGATATCGCCGCCGAAGATCGAGCGCGCGCGCTGGAGAGCTTTTGCCGAGCGCGCGGCCTGGAGTATGTGGCCATCTCAGCCGTCACCGGGCAGGGGATAGCCGAGCTTCTGGAGCGCACCGCCCGGCGCTTGGAATCTGTAGGCGCGCCTGCTGTGGCCCTGCATTCGTCCCCCTGAATTTCGATATGCGCATAGGCATTTTCGGGGGCACGTTTGATCCCATCCACAACGGCCACCTGGAGGTCGCCGAGAGAGTTCGGCAGTGGTTCTCGCTGGACGGCGTGCACTTTGTCCCTGCGGCGCAATCCCCGCATAAGCGGCGACAGCCGGAAGCGACGGCCTGGGATCGCTTCGCCATGCTCGTTCTGGCGACGGCGCATCACAGGCATTTTTACGTCTCGACGCTTGAGCTGGAGCGAGGAGGGGTGAGTTATACCATTGACACTGTGCGGGAATTCCGGGAGCGAATGGAAGCGGATCTCTACTTCATCTTGGGCGCGGATGCCTTTCAGAGCTTCGCTCTGTGGAAGGAGCCCGAAGAGCTGCTTCGGTTGACCAACCTGATTGTCGTCTCGCGTCCCGGACATGCGCTGAGCCCGGAGCCGCTTCCGGAACCTCTCCGCTCCCAGGTGCGCTGGGTCGCTCCCGAACGCGGCGGCATTCGAGAGGGCGGGCCGCACATTTATTTCTGTTCGAACGTCCACAACGCCGCTTCGGCGACGGAGGTTCGGCGAGCCGTTCGGCGGGGGGAGAGGATCACGCACCTGGTCCCCCGCGAAGTGGCGACGTATATTGAGAAATACCACCTCTATCGAGATGGAAACGACGTCTGAGACATCGCGTGTTCGTTCGGCGCGGGACGCCCGCGAGGATCTCGCGCTGGCCATTCAAGCGGCCAGCGATAAGAAGGCCGAAGACATCGTCGCGCTGGATCTGCGCGGCGTGGCCAGCTTCGCCGATTATTTCCTGATCTGCAGCGGCACGTCCACGCGTCAGGTTCAGGCGATCGCCGAAGCCATCTTGGAGAAGCTGGAGGAGCATGGCATCCGCCCCCTTCATCTGGAAGGGGAGACGGTGGCCCAGTGGATTCTGATTGATTACGGCGATCTGATCGTTCACGTCTTCGAGCACACAGCGCGCCAGTACTACGATCTGGAGCGCCTCTGGCGCGATGCGAAAAAGCTCCCGATCCCCTGAAAGGGGCGCGACGTCCCGCACTTGAGCGCCTCGGAGAAGATGGACCGATGTATCTGGACTTCCTGTGGATCGGGCGGACGAAGAATGCGCATCTGGCCGCGCTCGAGCAGGAGTACCTTCGGCGTATTCGGCACTTCGCCCCTTCGGAGATCCGCGCCTTGCGAGCGATCCCGGAGCGCGATGCGCAGCGCGCGCGCGAGCGAGAGAGCGCGGCGCTTTTGGAAGCGCTGCGCCCGGGATTCTGCATCGTCCTCTGGGACGAGCGCGGGGCGATGCTCAGCTCGGAGGAGCTGGCCAACTGGCTTCGCGCGCGGCAACAAGATGGGACGCCCGGCGTGAGCTTCCTCGTCGGAGGTCCCTGCGGCGTCTCCGAAAGCGTTCGGCAGAAGGCGGACTACTGTTTCTCGCTCTCGCGTTTGACGCTGCCGCATGAACTGGTCCGCGTCATTTTGCTCGAGCAGATTTATCGTTCTTTCGCTATAATTTATGGCTTGCCCTACGCCAGGTGAAAGGGCGGCAATAGGCCTGGGGCGTGAGCCCTGGGGAACCGAGAGGGACACAGCGCGATGACCAAGAGAAAGGCCGAGCATTATCGGAAGAAGCTGCTGGAGAAGCGCGCGGAGCTGCTCGCAGCGCTGGATCGCCATGTCCATGATGGGCGAGAAGCGGATCAGGACGTCGCACAGGATCCGGCGGATAAGGCTTCGAACGCCTATTTGAAGGAGCTTCTTTTCAGCCAGAGCACGAGCGACAAATACGTCCTCAAGCTCATTGACGAAGCGCTGGAACGCATCGAGGAAGGGACGTATGGGATCTGCGTGGCGTGCGGTCAGGAGATTCAGCCCAAGCGCTTGGAGGCGGTTCCCTGGGCTCGCCACTGTGTGACCTGCCAGGATTTGCAGGAGCGCGGACTCTTGCGCGAACACGAGCGCTGAAATGCGCGTGGGCCTCGACGTGCTCTTTCTCCGGCACCGGCGCCTTCTGCGGGGCAAGCGAATTGGAGTGATCGTCCACCCGGCCTCCCTGGATGGGCGCGGACATCACGCGATCTCGCGATTCGCCACGGCTTCGGATTTTCGCCTCACTGCGATCTTCGGTCCTCAGCACGGTCTGCGCGGGGAAACCCAAGACAACATGATCGAGTGGGAGGGATGGCGAGACGCGAAATGGGGAGTCCCCGTCTTCAGCCTCTATGGTCGGACGCGCCAGCCGACGCCGGAGATGCTCGCCGAGGTGGATGTTCTGGTCTTCGACCTTCAGGATGTTGGGACGCGCGTGTACACGTATATCTGGACGCTGGCCCTCTGTCTGAAGGCCGCTGCTGAACAGGGGCGCGAGGTGATCGTTCTGGATCGTCCGAATCCCATCGGAGGGGTGCGCGTCGAAGGACCCGTGCTGCAGAAGGGGTTTGAATCCTTCGTCGGGATGTTTCCGATTCCCCTGCGGCATGGGATGACCGTGGGCGAACTCGCTCGCCTGTTCAACGAGGCATTTGGGATCGGATGTCGACTGCACGTCGTCCCCATGCAAGGATGGCGCCGCGATCTCTGGTACGATGAGACGGGCCTGCTGTGGGTCCCCCCCTCGCCGAACATGCCCACGCTGGAGACGGCAACGGTCTACCCGGGGATGGTGCTCGTGGAGGGAACGATGCTCTCGGAGGGGCGGGGGACGACCCGTCCCTTCGAACTGATCGGCGCGCCGTTTATTGATCCCGATCGCTTGGTCGCCGAGTTGCGCTCGGAGAAACTGCCGGGCGTTTTCTTTCGCCCCTGCTATTTTCAGCCGATGTTCCAGAAGCATGCGGGCCGGCTGTGTGGAGGAGTTCACGTTCACGTTCTGGACCGCCGGCGCTTCAAGCCCGTGGCGACCGGTGTGGCCCTTCTGAAAGCGATCTGTCGGTTGTATCCTGAGCATTTCCAGTGGCGGCCTCCTCCTTACGAGTACGTCTTCGACCGATTGCCCTTCGACATCCTGGCCGGAACGGATCAGCTCCGCGAACAAATCCTCCGGGATCGTCCGCTGCGGGAGATTGAGGACTCCTGGCGCGCGGATCTGGAGAAATTTCAGAGGGTGCGCCGCGAGTACCTCATGTACGGGACGACGGGTCATTCCCCTTCCAGAAGGCGCGCGGCGTGATACACGTAGTGAACGCCCGAGAAGAGGGTGATGGCGAAGCTCACGGCATAGAGAGAGGGAAGGTATTCGGTGAATCTCCCCCACGCGTTGGCGGCGAGAACAGCGGCGACAGTGAGGATCTGAACGGTCGTATGGACCTTCCCCGGCAGGGACGGGCGGAAGCGCCGGAAGCCCGTCACGATAAAGAGAGTGAGCGCTCCCAAGACGATGAAGACATCGCGGCTGATGACGGCGATCGTGAGCCAGAGGGGGATCGGCCGATAGGCGCGATCCGGGAGCGTGAGCAACACGAAGGCCGTCACCAGAAGGAGCTTGTCCGCCATCGGATCCAGAATCGTCCCCAGCGGAGTGCTCTGTCGAAGATACCGCGCGAGGAATCCGTCCAGGGCATCCGTGATGCCCGCCAGCAGGAAAAGGATCAGCGCCCTCGAGAGATCACCGTAGAGAACCAGAGCCGCGAAGATCGGAATGAGGATCAAGCGAACAAGAGTGAGGAGGTTCGCCAGCGTCCACACCTGAGTCATTGGAATCGGCTCGCCGGTGAGGCTTCATCCCCCAATGCGCGCCGCAGTTGGAGGATGGTGATCTCCGGTCGGCATCGGTATCGAATCGGGATGAGGACTGTACCCAATCCCCGATTGACGTAAATTTGCGTCGGGCCGGCACGCCCATGTCCGCGCAGGAACGGCCAGAAACGGCGGACCCGCCGCCTCCAGGAGGGGAGGTTGATCTGACCGCCATGCGTGTGCCCGGAGAGGACGAGCGCAACGCCCGCATGAGCAGCCTGCCAGATGATGTTCGGATGATGCGACAGAAGCAGGATCGGCCATCGGCGATCGAGGCCTCGCAGAGCCTTCGGCAGATCATCTTCTCCGAAGGTCCAATCGTCAATGCCGGCCAGTCCGAGAGCTTCCCCTCCCTTGCGGAGATAGGTGTGCGCGTTGCGCAGCAGGTGGATTCCCTGACGGCGGAAAGCGCGCGCGAGCGCTTCGGGACCGGTCCAGAAGTCGTGGTTCCCGAGCACGGCATAGACGCCGTATCGGGCGCGCAACTGACCCAGCACCTCGGCCACGCCGCTGATGTAGGCGCGCGAGTGGCTCACATAGTCCCCGGTAAGGACGATCAGATCAGGGGCCAGGCGATTGGTTCGCGCGACAGCCTGGGCGATATACTCGGCGTCCACAAAAGCGCTGTGATGAATGTCGGAGAGATGCGCGAGCGTGAACCCTTCAAAGCTCTCAGGGAGTCGTGCCAGCTCGATCGGTTGATAGACGATCTCGATATCGCGCGTCTCCTCAGTGGCGCGACGCACGAAATCCAGAACGCCGGCGGTCACCCCGATTCGCTCCAGTCTCCGAAGGGGCATAAAGCCTCCTGTCCTCTCAGCCGGATCAGCGGCCTATTATAGGAGATCTTCCGGCCAAGACCAAAGAGAGATTCGAGCGAAAAGAATGTGGCTTGACCAAGCGACCCGTGCTAAAATAGGCGGCTCTTTGAAGGAACATCTTTGAGGAGGGAGCCCAATGAGGAGACTTCGCCTCTACGTCGCTACGTTCCTCTTTCTGGCCGTCATCCCCTGGCTGGCCCTGGCGCGTGAAGCCAAGCTCCTGCGGTATCCGCACTATCACTAAGGGCACGTCGTGTTCACCTACTTAGGAGACATCTGGATAGCGGACGAAAACGGCCAGAACGTGCGTCGTCTCACCGTGCATCGGGCGCGCGACATCTATCCGCGCTTTTCGCCCGATGGCCGATGGATCGCTTTCTCCAGCGATCGGCAGGGGAACCTGGACGTCTTCATCATCCCCTCCGAAGGGGGGATGGCCAAGCAATTGACGTTTCACTCGGCGGATGACGTGGTCCTGGGATGGATGCCGGATTCCCGCGCGGTGCTCTTCAGCAGCCAGCGCGGTGAGGATTTCATGCCCAAGCTCTACACGGTGAGCATCGAAGGGGGAATGCCGCGCTCGGCGGGCCCGGATATGGGCGTCTATGGATGCTATTCCCCGGATGGGCGGAAGCTCGCCACCAACCGGAAGTCCCAGGCCTACTGGCGCAAATACTATCGGGGAGCCTATCAGAGCGACATCACGGTGATGGATCTGGCGGCGAAGAAGTTCGTGGATCTGACGGATTTCGAGGGGATGGATTCCTGGCCGATGTGGGGGCGGGACGGATACATCTACTTCGTGAGCGATCGCGATGAGGGGGGCGTGACGAATATCTGGCGCGTCCCCGAACGCGGAGGGCGAGCCGAACGCGTCACCTCGTTCCGAAGCGGCGATGTCCGCTGGCCGGCCATGAGCTCTGATGGACGCGTCATCGTCTTCGAGCATGACTTCGGGATCTGGAAGCTCGACGTGGCGACGCGCAAAGTGACGCCGATCCGACTGGAGATCGCTGCCG
Source organism: uncultured Clostridia bacterium (assembly GCA_964615335.1). Classification (GTDB taxonomy): domain Bacteria; phylum Acidobacteriota; class Blastocatellia; order HR10; family HR10; genus HR10. Next base: position 78,698 of record CAZTMT010000004.1, on the reverse strand, counting down.
AGACGCAAGAGGACATGGTCGAGGTCCGCGATTTCAACTCCGAAGTGGACGACTATGACCTGGCGCCCTCGGGACGTCGCATCGTGTTCTCGATCCACGGAGAGATCTTCACGGCGCCCGTCGAGCAGGGGGATCTCAAGCAGATCACCGACAGTCCCGCTCGGGATCGCGACCCTCAGTATTCGCCCGATGGACGATGGATCGCCTTCGTCTCGGATCGGAGCGGGCGCGAGGAGATCTACATCGCTCCGGCGGATGGCTCAGGCGAGCCCAAGGCGCTCACCAATCTGGATGTGCTCAAACTCGCCTTCGCCTGGTCTCCCGATTCCAAGGAGATCGCGTACACGACGTCCGATTTCAAGCTCCGCAAGGTCCATGTGGAGACGGGGCAGACCGTCGAGCTGACCTCCTCCAAATACGGAGCGATCGGCACGCCGGTTTGGTCACCCGATGGGAGATGGATCGCCTACACCAAGCCCAATCACGCCCGGCGGAACGATATTTACCTGATTCCTTCAGCGGGCGGAGAAGAACGAAAGGTGACGTTTGAGACGTTCAACTACTCCTCGCCTCAATTCGCTCCCAACGGACGCAAGCTCTACTTCCTGCAAGGGGAGTCGAGTCTTTTCTCCGGTCAGCCCTCGGTGCAGATCTTCTCGGTGACCCTGGAGCGTGAAGAGCGCGATCCGAACGATCCGGAGGAGCGCCCGGAAGCGGAGACCCCAGAGGTGGGTGAGGGGGGAGCACGTCGCTTCCAGGCGCAACGGGCACAGCCCCCTCGGGAGATCGCGATTGATTGGGCAGGGCTGCGGCGACGAACGCGTCAGCTCACGCGCATGCCCTTCCCCATCTTCAGCTATGCCATCTCCCCAGACAGCCGGACGATTGTCTTCGCCACGAGCGAGCCGGCTGGGGCTCGAACGGTGCCCGTCCTCTACTCGATCGGGGAAGATGGCCGGCGATTGACGCGCATCACTTCGGGGACTGTGTCAGGTGGGGACGACACCGAAGGGCCGCCCTTCCCCGGCTTCGGCCAAGGGGGAGGAATCACTGACCTGAAGTTCGCGCGCGATGGGCGCACGCTCTTCTTCCGACAAGGGAACGGGGTGTACTCGGTCGCTCTTCCGGCCAGCGTCGCGGCCACTCAAGCGCCCGGGGCGCGAGGCGATGCACCGCGTCGGCGGATCAGCTTCGTCGCCAAGGTGAAGATTGATAAGCCGGCGACGTGGCGGCAGATGTTCGACGATGCCTGGCGCACGATGAAATATCGCTTCTACGATCCCGCCATGTACGGCAAGGATTGGGATGCCGCGCGGCAGAAGTATCGTCCGCTGGTCGAGCATGTCGGAGATCGCCAGGAGCTTCTGAACATCATCAACGAGATGATCGGCGAGTTGAACGCTTCGCACACGGGGACGGCTCCCCCACCGCGCGGGCGCGAGAACGTCGTCTCGACGGGCCATCTCGGTCTGGATCTGGAACCCGATGAGCAGGCCGGACGGTATCGTGTGACCTATATCTACGAGAACGGACCGGCCGATAAGGATTGGGTGAAAGTGAGCGTCGGCGACTATTTGATCGCCATCGAAGGTAAGCCGATTCGAGCCGGAGACAATTATTATCCCTTGCTCAATTACCGGCTCAATCGAAAGATCGAGGTGACGTTCAACAATAAGCCCACCGAAGAAGGAGCCTGGACGACGCGCATCGAGCCGATCTCGATGGCGGCGTTCACCCAGCTTCGCTACGAGCGGTGGGTCAAGGAGCGGCGCGAGCTTGTGGAGAAGCTCTCCGGCGGACGCATCGGCTACGTGCACATTCGGGCGATGAACCGACCGTCGCTTTTGCGCTTCGAGCGCGAGTTGCGAGAGAACCGCGACAAGGAAGCGCTCATCATTGACGAGCGGTGGAACGGCGGAGGGAATATCGAGCAGGAGCTGCTGGCCTTGCTCGTGCAACGCCCCTATCAGATCTGGCAGCCGCGCGGGACCGAACCGGCGTATCGTCCGCTCAACGGCTTCTTCGGCCCGAAGGTCGTGCTGCAGAACTGGCGCTCGGCCTCCAATGCCGAAATGTTCCCGGCGGGCTTTCGCGCTCTCGGCCTCGGGAAGGTGATCGGGACCAAAACGATGGGAGCCGTCATCGGGACCGGATCCTATCGCCTCATTGACGGCTCGACCATCCGTACGCCGAGCGTCGGGGTCTTCCTGGCCGATCCTCGGCGCACGAATATGGAGAATTACGGCGTGGAGCCCGACATCTACGTGGAGAATACGCCCGAGGATAATCTGGCCGGCCGCGACCGCCAACTCGAGGTGGCCGTGCAAGAGCTGTTGAAGGAGCTGAATCGAGGGAGAGGCCAACCCATCGCTCAGGGTCGAGAGCGCAATTTCTGATCGAGATCCCGAGGGGTTCCTCGGGGACTCCCTGTTGCGTGATGGCGGTTACGCAGAGTTTGAGGTGAAGCGGAGGGGAACTCAACTGGGTTCCCCTCAAATCCCTCATTTCCGAATCCCGCGCGCGCCGGCGAGCGCCGGAACGGAGCTGGGAGTGCGCGCCTTTCAAGCCATGTCTTCATTTTCCCAACAGGACCGGCAGCGCCCGGGCATGGTGGGCTGGTACAACCCCTGCCAGCTCATCCGGACGGGCATTCAGGTTGCTCTCTCAACAGCACTGGGATCCCGAGCCGATTCGCGGGTCATTCTCTCGCTCATGTCGAATGCCCTGGATGATCAAGGCGAACCGTGGTTCGATTACACGGATCGGCGAGAGATCTGGATTGACTACGTGGCCGATCTCGGCGACGGATGGAATCCGACATACACGATTGCGTATCTTCTGGCTCAGCCAGAACTCGTGTTCCGCAGGCCCGATGGAGGAGAGTACCGGATTCGGCGAGCTGATATTCTCATCATGGGAGGAGACGAAGTCTATCCGGCTGCCAGTCGAGAGAACTATCAACAGCGACTGGTCGCTCCCTATGAAGCGGCGTTCCCCTGGTCGGAGGAACCGCATCCGCATCTTTTCGCTCTGCCGGGCAATCACGATTGGTACGATGGCCTGGCCAGCTTCATGCGACTCTTTTGTCAAAAAGTCCCGCCTCGCTGGATCGGGGGATGGTGCCTCCCTCAAACTCGGAGCTATTTCGCCCTCCGACTCCCGCACAGGTGGTGGGTGCTGGGCGTGGACATTCAGTTGGAAGCCGATATTGACGGCCCGCAGCTCGAATACTTCCAGCGGGTGGCCGAGGCCATGATGCCCGGAGATCGCGTCATCCTCTGCACGCCCAAGCCCGATTGGATTTACGGGAGCATCTACGATCCCGCCTTGCAGAGCAATTTGGCCTATCTTGAGCGGAAGATCATTGCGCCTCGCGGAGCCCAGGTGGTACTCAAGCTCTCAGGTGATCTGCATCATTATCGGCGGCATGAGCACGAGCGGCCGGATGGTTCCCGGCTCCACCTCATCATTGCGGGGGGAGGAGGAGCGTTCCTGCATCCAACTCACGGCCCCAAGGTGGATCGCATTCGGTATGGGGATGTTTGTTTCCACCTGAAAGCCGAGTATCCGGAACGCCGGATCTCTCGCCGCCTGAGTTGGCGCAATCTCCTTTTCCCGTTGTGGAATCCCTGGTTCGGGCTCATGACGGGAATGGTCTACATGGTCTTAAACTGGGTCATGCCGCACGAACTGTACCGGTTCACGAACATCACAGAAGCCATCTGGAGTGCCCTTAAGGAACTCCTGCGCCGTCCGTCAGGCATTGTGTGGGTGATTGTGACACTGCTGGCCTTCGTCCTCTTCACAGACACGCATAAGAAGGCCTATCGGTGGCTCGGCGGGATGGCTCACGCTGCACTTCACCTGATAGCAGCTCTCGTTGTTGCCTGGATCGCCCACTCGGTGAGCGTTCGCCTTGCGGGATTTCCGGCTCACTCGATCGGTCACTTTCTCCTGACGGGATTCGGGACATTTCTTGGCGGATGGCTTGTGGGGTCTGAGATAATGGGCCTGTATCCGCTCGTCTCGCTCAATGTCTTCGGCCGACATGCCAACGAAGCTTTCTCCTCGCTGCGTCTGCAGGATTACAAAAACTTCCTCCGTCTGCATGTGACTCCCGAGGGGAAGCTTGTCATCTACCCCATAGGCATTGACAGGATCCCACGGCGGTGGCGGCGTAACGGTCAGGCTGAGGGGAGCCGGTATGTTCCGGAGCAAGAAATCCGCCCTCATTTGATCGAAGATCCTATTGTGATCGAAAGTCCGATCTCCTGACACGTGGGGAGTGAAACATCGGCCTGCTCCTGTGGCGCTCTCTCGGCTTGACATTCTGAGGGGGAGCGGCTCATACTTTGCTCTCACGTTTCTTGCGTGCGGAGGGAAGAAGATGAGAAATCCTGCTGTAGAGCCTCGCGCCGGGGATTTCGGACGGCTGGGCGTGGAGGCGAGGTCTCCGGCTTTCTTCCCGCACATCTGTCTTCTCTCATGCCGGGCGTCGTTTCGCTTTCGTCCGCGATAAGCGGACGAGCGAAGCCCCTTCTTCACGCGGACATCCTCGAAAAGACTCGAAGGGAGTTTTTCTCCCCACGACCTGAGAGAGAATCTCCTGGGAGGGCAAGCCTATGGCCGTTCAGTTGAAGCTGGTCAACTGGGAAGCGAAGAAAGAACGGACGCTGGTGCGCGTCGGGGATCGGATCATCGGCGGCGAGAAGTTCGTCGTCATGGCGGGACCATGCGCGGTGGAGAATCGGGAGATGATGCTGGAGATCGCCGAGCGCGTCAAGCGCATGGGCGTCACGATGTTGCGGGGCGGAGCGTTCAAACCGCGCACGTCCCCGTATAGCTTTCAAGGGCTCGGGGAGGAGGGGTTGAAGATTCTGGCCGAAGCCCGGGAGCGGACCGGGCTGCCTGTGGTGACCGAGGTCCTCTCGCCGGAACATGTCGAGCTGGTCGCCACCTATGCCGATATGCTGCAGATCGGCGCGCGCAACATGCAGAATTTCGAGCTTCTCAAAGCCGTCGGAGATCAACGCAAGCCGGTCCTTCTGAAGCGGGGTCTGGCCGCGACGCTCGAAGAATTCCTGGCGGCGGCCGAATATATTCTTGTGCGGGGGAACGAGAACGTCGTCCTCTGCGAGCGAGGGATTCGCACGTTCTCGGATCACTCCCGGTTCACGCTCGATCTGAGCTTGATCCCTGTCCTGAAGTCCCGGACGCATCTGCCCATCATCGTGGATCCGAGTCATGGCACGGGGAATCGGCAGCATGTCGCGCCGATGGCGCTGGCAGCCATCGCAGCGGGAGCCGATGGGATCATTGTTGAAGTCCATCCGGAACCGGATCGCGCGCTCTCGGATGGGCCGCAGAGCCTGCATTTCGAGCAATTGGAGAAGCTCATGCGCGATCTGGAGGTGATCGCTCCGGTTGTGGGGCGGCAACTGGATCTCTCCTACAAGCCGGTCGTCCCATCCGCCTGGGTGAAGGTCTCGCCGCTGCGGATCGCCTATCAGGGAGAGCCCGGCGCCTTCAGCGAGAAAGCCGTCTTTCAGTACTTCGGCGAGAACGCGTGGGCCGTCCCGTACGCGACATTCCGCGATGTCTTCGAAGCCGTCGTGCGACGTCGAGTCCACTATGGGGTGATCCCGATCGAGAACTCGCTGACCGGCAGCATTCACGAGAACTACGATCTGCTTCTGGAATACGACGTCGCCATTGTCGGCGAGCTGAAGCTGCGGATCATTCACAACCTGATCGCGCACGAAGGGGTCACGCTCGAAGACATCCGCCACGTCTACGTTCATCCCCAGGCGATGGCGCAGTGCCAGTCCTTCCTCTCGGCGCATCCGCAGTGGGAGATCCATCACGTCTACGATACGGCGGGTGCCGTCAAACTCATCCGGGAGAACGAGCTGCGCGATGCGGCGGCCATCGCGAGCTTGGATGCGGCCAAGCGCTTCGGAATGGCCGTGCTCAAAGAGAGCATCGAGTCCGACCCGCGAAACTACACGCGCTTTCTGGTCATCTCCTCCGAACATGCGATCACTGAGAAGGCGAACAAAACGTCGCTCATCTACAGCACGCCAAATGTGCCCGGAGCGCTCTTGCGCACGCTCAAGGTCTTCGCCGATCGGAATATCAATCTCGTGAAGCTCGAATCCCGGCCGATCGCCGGGCGCCCCTGGGAGTACGTCTTCTACGTGGATCTGGAGGGCAGTCTGGAGGACTCAAACATCGCCGGGGCGATCGAAGAGGTCCGCGCGCTGACGGATTTTCTGAAGATCCTGGGCTCGTATCCGGCTTCGCCCTGAACGGGCGCAAGCGGGGAGAGCCTTGACGTCGCGAGGCGGCTCTTCCTAAACTCGCACGGGCAGGAGGGAGAACGTGAAGATTCACGAGTATCAGGCGAAACACCTCCTTCAGCGCTATGGTGTGCCGATTCCGCGCGGGGAAGCAGTCACGACGCCCGAAGCGGCGCGCGCGGTGGCCGAGAAGCTCGGCGGGCGCGTCGTCGTGAAGGCGCAGATTCACGCTGGGGGTCGGGGCAAGGCCGGAGGAATTCGCCGGGCCGATTCGCCCGAGCAGGCTCGCGAGCTGGCCCGCGAGATGCTCTCGCGCCGACTCGTCACGGCGCAGACCGGCGCGCAGGGCCGACAGGTGCGCACGCTGCTCATCGAAGAGGCCCTGCCGATCCGACAGGAATTCTACGCGGGCCTCATCCTGGATCGTGCGGCGCAGCGTCCGGTTCTCATGGCGAGTCCGGCCGGAGGCATGGACATCGAAGAGATCGCCGCGCGCTCGCCCGAGCTGATCTTTCGCGAGCATGCGCATCCGACGCTGGGTCTACAGCCTTATCAGGCGCGCCGAATCGCCTTCGCCTTGGGCTTGAGCGGAGAGCTGCTGGGTCAGGCCGTCCGTTGCTTGCTCGGGCTTTATCGCGCTTTTGTCGAGCTGGATGCGTCGCTTCTGGAGGTGAACCCTCTGGCTCTCACCGAGGATGGGCGGCTCTACGCGCTGGATGCCAAGATCGTCTTCGATGACAATGCGCTTTTCCGCCATGCTGAGTACGCCGAGCTGCGGGATGTGGCCGAAGAAGAGCCGCTGGAGGTCGAAGCCTCCCGATATGATCTGAACTACATCAAGCTCGAGGGCACTATCGGCTGCATGGTCAACGGGGCCGGACTGGCCATGGCGACGATGGACATCATCAAGCTGGCCGGAGGGGAACCGGCCAATTTCCTCGATGTGGGCGGGAGCGCGACGGCCGAACGCGTGGAGAACGGATTTCGCATCCTGCTGTCAGATCCCAACGTGCGCGCTGTTTTGATCAACATCTTCGGAGGCATCGTCCGATGTGACGTCGTGGCCGAGGGCGTGATCCAGGCGGCGCGGAAAGTGGGCGTCGCTGTCCCTATCGTCGTCCGCCTGGAAGGGACCAATGTCGAGCGCGCGCGCGAGCTGCTGGCCCAATCGGGCTTGAAGATCACCGTCGCCGAGAGTATGAACGAAGCGGCGCATCGGGCTGTGGCTCTGGCGGCCGGTGGCACCGTCTGCGAGTGAAGCCCCAAACGGGAGAAGCTAGACCGAGTCGGAGTGGTCCTCCGAGGAGAGCTGTCCTAATCGGCCTTTCGGATGGAGGCGATGGTATTGCTGCCGCGTGAGACCTTTTTCTACCTGCAAGGCGACCGAGAGGGCGGCGAGCACGTAGATCTCGGCCAGCACGCTCGCGCGCGGGGGGAGATTGAGCGGATCGCCTTCGTGAGCGACTCCGGCGTAGAGAAAGACATCCGCATGTCGGGCGAGCCAGGAATGGGGCTGGCCGCTGACGCCGATGATGCGCGCTCCGATACGCCGGACCGTCATGACTGTCTCCTTGAGCTCCTGGGTCTCACCGCTGTTGGAGATGGCGATGACGACATCGCCCGGCAGAACCTGTCCCGCGCTCCCGTGCACGGCTTCGGTCCCATGGAGGAAGTAGGCGGGTGTGCCCGTGCTGTTCAGGAGCGAGGCGATATAGGTGGCGACATGTTCGGGCTTGCCCACGCCGGTGACATGCACGCGCCCTCCCTGCTGTTCTGCCGTCCGGATCAGGTCCACGGCGCGATCGAAATATCCGGGCGTCAGTCGCTCCCGCAGAGCCTGCAGTTGGGCCAACGCGATGTCCAGAAACTCCCGAACGGCTGATTCGTACGGACGCGCCGCCGCCATCTCCTGCGTCTGGAGTTGTCCCCTCATGCTCACATCCCTCCGATGAGGTCTGTGACGACATGCTGAAACCGCTGCCGGAACTCCTCGGGCTCCATCGTCTGTTGCTTGGTTGAAGCCGCGCGCGCCAATTCGCGAAGCCGCCTCTCGTCTTCGAAGTCCTCGCGTTCGAGCCGAATCATGTATTCGCGTGCGATCCGGTACATGGGGGATGTGACATCCACCACGCGAATGCGCGTGCGCCCCGTCTCCGGGTCCATCAGCTCCTCAAAGGGCAGATACTGCAACTGCCCGCTCACCACGCAGACCAAAGCCCCGGGCGTCCGCGCCTGCTCCGGTGTCGGATTGAGGAGAAACTCGACGGCTCCATAGCCCAGGGTCTTGACGTACTGGCAATCGAAGGCGATAGGAGGAGCCGAACGCACCTCGTAGCCGATGGTCTTATGCACGATCGTCAGGGCATCCCCGCGCGCGGCGAACCGGCGCTCGACGATCGTCTTGAGGATATGGGCCAGATCCATCTCGGCCAGCCGGAGATGTCCGTATTCATCGCGCGTGAGGCGGACGCCCTCGATTTGGCTCAACTCCGATTCGGGAATGCGCTCGAGCAACCCCTCGGCGATGACGGCCACGCCATCGCGCCGCTGCCAGAAGGCGCGTCGTTTCAGGATCGCTCCTTCGAGCACGTCGGCCAATGTCTCCAGGTGCACAACACCGGGAAATTCCTCGGGGATGATGATCGTCGTCACCCCGGCCGCCATCCCGCTCTGCAAGGCCAGGTGTCCGGCCGATCGTCCCATGACGACCACGAAATACCATCGGTTCGTCGTTCGCGAATCCTCCATGAGGTTGCGCAGCAGCTCGAAAAGAAGTTGCCGCGCCGTCTCAAAGCCGAAGGTGGGCATCGTGCCGGGCAGCGGCAGGTCGTTATCAATCGTCTTCGGGACATGACAAATGCGCAGGCGTCCCCCGGCCTGTCGCGCGATGCAGTGAGCGGCATACATGGTGTCGTCCCCCCCGATCGTCACCAGATACCGAATCGAGAGGGCTTCCAGTGAGGCGACTACGCGCTCCAAATCCTCGGGGCGGCGTGTCGGGTTCGCCCGCGAGGTGTTCAGAATCGAGCCTCCTTGAAAATGAATCCGCGAGACGTCATCGTGATCGAGCAGCCGGACGCGGCTCGTCTCTCCCTTCATCAGGGGGGCGAAGCCCTCGTAAATCCCCACGACCTCGTATCCGCGATTGCGCGCTTCCAGGGTCACGGCGCTGATGACGCCGTTGATTCCTGGGGCCGGACCGCCCCCGACAAGAATCCCCACACGTCCCGCCGGTTCCCGTGTCATCCGCACATCCTCCCGAAAGGCTTCCTTCGCCCGCGCGCGAGAGCCTAATCTTAGCACGGGGAGCGAGGAAGCGAAAGCGACTCGCCCTCTGGTTGCGCGCCGAGGCGTCCCGGCGACATTTGACGCCCCCAGGGACTTTGGCTAAGATCAAACATCGTCCTCAGGGGGACCCCTTCCGCAAGAGAGGGGCTCTTTGAAAGGGAGGGCGGCTATGGCCGTATCAGAGCAGGAGCTCAAGCGCATCTTCGCCGAAGCCTTTCGCGCGCTCACAGGACGGCGTGCGCTTCCTGAGATCGAAGTTGGGTTCTACTCTTTCGCCGGTCTGAACAGCTACATTCGCATCCGGAACAACAGGGTTCTGGTAAAGCTGTCCGATCTGTTGCGGACGGCTCCGCCGCGCGTTCATCGCGCCCTGGCTCATATTCTGGTCGCCAAGCTTCTGCGGCGCAAGGTGGATGAGGAGTCCGAGCGGATCTATCGCGCGTATACGGCCGATCCGGCCGTGCTGCGCGCCGCCGAGCACGCGCGGCGTCGGCGCGGGCGCAAACGGATCATCGGCCCACAGGGGCGCTATCGCAATCTCGAACAGGCCTTCCACCGCTTGAATCGGATCTATTTCGGGGGCGCTCTCCGGATGCCTATTCTGACCTGGAGCCCGCATCGCAGCCGCACGGTGCTGGGCCATGTGGATCACACGCATGGCACGCTCTCGATCAGCCGCTTGCTCGATGATCCGCGCATCCCCGAGTTCTTCTTCGAGTACGTTCTCTTCCACGAGATGCTGCATCTGGTCTATCCGCCGCGGACGATCAACGGCAAGCGCTACTATCATACGCCGGCCTTTCGCGAAGCCGAGCGGCGGTTCCGCTACTACGAGCAGGCGCAGGCTCTGGCCGAGCGCATTGCCGAGGGCCGCTTCCGCCGACGTTGAGAAGGCATCATGAGCAAAACCTCGGATGTTCTCGTCCTCGGAGGGGGAATTATCGGATGTGCGGTCGCCTACGCGCTGGCCAAGGAAGGGATGCGCGTTCGACTTCTGGAGCGGGGAGAACCGGGGCGCGAGGCCTCCTGGGCCGCCGCCGGAATGCTCGCCCCACAGTCGGAGATGGTTCATGAGCCGCAAGGCCCCTTTTTCGATCTCTGCCGAGCGAGCCTCCAGCTCTATCCCGACTTCGTCGCGGAGATCCAGGACGTGACGGGCCTCTCGGTCCAATATCGCCGTGAAGGGACGCTCTGGCTGGCGTGCGACTTCTCGGAAGGGCAGATCTTGGCCGCAGCCTACGAGCGGCAGAGAGCGGCCGGATTGGCGGTGGAAGATCTCACCTCGGACGAAGTGCGCCGGCGCGAACCGGCTCTCTCGGAGGCCGTCCAAACAGCCCTCTTTCTGCCCGAGGATCACCAGGTGGATAACCAGAAGCTCATGGAGGCGCTTGTGCTGGCCGCGCATCGTCGGGGCGTGGATTTCCAGACCGGCTGCCCTGCTCTCGGACTGGTGCGAGAGAAGGGCCGCGTCATCGGAGTGCGGACCACTCGCCAGACGTATACGGCGGCTGTTGTCATCAACTGCGCGGGGGCCTGGGCCGCTGCTGTAGATCCCCAGCAAGACCCGCCGCTTCCCATCAAGCCCATTCGCGGGCAGATCGTCGTTCTGCAGACGTATCCTCCGCTTCTGGAGCACGTCGTGCATTCGGCTCATTGCTATATCGTCCCGCGGCGCGACGGTCGCTTGCTCATCGGCAGCACCATGGAAGACGTCGGCTATGACAAGCGCGTGACGGCCGATGCCTTGCTTCGCCTGCTGGGGACCGCTCGACAGATCCTTCCGGCTCTGGACCGGTGCACCTTTCGGGGCGCCTGGGCAGGTCTTCGCCCGGCGACTCCGGATCATCTCCCCATTCTCGGGGAAGCGGAACCGGGACTGTTTCTGGCCACTGGCCACTTCCGCAATGGGATTTTGCTGGCGCCCATCACGGCGCGCCTGATCGCGGAGTGGATCACATCGGGTCAACCGAGCCAGGATCTCACTCCCTTCGCCCCTCATCGGTTCTTTTCCCGCGCGGCGTGAAGGCCCGGAGCCGTTCGGTCCGGCTCGCGCGTTCCTCCAAGAGGTGGGAACAGGGCCTCGCGAGTTCCTTCCCCCATGTGCTACGCTCTCTCGGGAGCGGAGGCTCAGCGCGATATGAGAGGCGGGCTGCACGTTGTCGCTCAGGTGAAGCCGGAGTATCTGCCGCTCACCGAAACGTTCATCTACGAATACCTGCGCGCGCTGCAGCGCGTGCGAGTGGTCATTCTTGCGGAGGATCTGAAGAATCTGGAGCTTTTCCCCCCGCGCGAGCTGCTTCTGGTGCAGACGCGCGGGCTGCCTTTCTGGGAGCGCATTCGAGGGAAGTTGGCCGCCGTGCGTCAGGGAATCAGAAGCGCACGGGCTTATCGGTATATGGTAGCGCTTCAAACGGCGCGTCCTCATCTGGTACATGCGCATTTCGGCCCAACGGGCGTTCTCATCCTTCCGGCGGCGCGCCGATTGGGCCTTCCGCTCATCACATCTTTCTACGGCTACGACATCTCCGCTCTGGCCCGCGATCCGCTGTGGCAGAAGCAGTACGCGACGCTCTTTGCCGAAGGGGATCTGTTTCTGGTCGAAGGCCCGCGCATGCGCGAGCGGTTGTGCGCGCTCTTGTGTCCGCCGGAGAAAATCCGAATTCAGCGTCTGGCGATTGATCTGGACGCCTTCCCTTTTCGCCCGCGCTGCTGGCGCGAGGGACCGGTACGCCTGCTTCAAGTGGGGCGCCTGGTGGAGAAGAAAGGGCACGAATATGCGCTTCGCGCCTTCGCGTGGATTCGACGTCAAGTTCCTCGGAGCGAGTTCTGGATCATCGGTGACGGTCCACTGCGGGCTCGTCTGCAGAAGCTGAGCCAGGAGCTGGGCCTGGCCGAGGCCGTGCGCTGGCTCGGGGCTCTGCCGCGCGCGGTTTATCGGGAAGAGGCCGAGCGCTGTCACATCCTTGTCGTGCCGAGCGTCGTCGCCGAAAACGGCGACGATGAGGGAGGAGCGCCAACGATCCTTCTGGAGATGCAGGCGTCGGGCATGCCCATTGTCGCCACGCGCCATGCCGATATTCCCTCGGTTGTCTGCGAGGGGGAGAGCGCGCGCCTGGTTCCGGAGCGCGACTGGAGGGCGCTGGCCGAAGCGCTGCTGGAGCTGATCGAGAACCCGCACCTTTGGAGGCCGATGGCCGAAGCGGGTCGCGCGTTTGTCGCCGCATATCATGACATCCGACAGGAAGCGCCCCGGTTGGAAGAGCTCTACGAAGCGCTCTGCCAGAGCAGGTGCGCCCGGACGACGTGATCCTATGTCGCGCTCGGTTCTGCTGATCGCTCTGGCCTTCCCGCCACAAAACAGCAGCGGGACGTTTCGCTCGGCGAAGTTCGCCAAGTATCTGGGCGAATTCGGATGGGAAGTCGTCGTGGTGACGCTGGACTGGGCGCGCGTGCTTCCGGCCGAGCAGCGGGATGAGGACCTTCTGAAGGAGATCCCTTCCGCCCTTCCCATCTATCGCCTTGCGCCCTTCAATCCGGTACAGGCCGCGGGCGCGCGGATGCGACATCTTCTGGGCGCACCGCGCGCTCGCGAGATCTCCCGGAGTGGCCTGCTGCCTCCTTCGGCGATCACCTACTCGGAGATCGCCGCCGAGGAGCGAGCGCGCGCCCGGATCTATCGAATGCTGCGCGGGATATATCATTTCGCTCTGGCGCCCGTTGGGGATGAGCATTTCTACTGGGCGCTTCGGGCGCTGCCGGCCTGCGCGCGGATTGCGCGTCGGCATCGCGCGGAGGTGATTCTGGTCTCGGCGAGCCCGTGGACGTCGGCTCTGCTGGGCGTGTGGCTGAAATGGTGGCTGGGTCGGCCACTGGTTGTGGACTTTCGCGATTACTGGACGCAGTGGCCGATCAAGGCGCGACGGCGCGTGCGCGATCGGCTCGATGCGCTCGCCGAGAGATGGGTCTTGCGCTCGGCCGATCGCCTCATCTGCGTGCATCACGCGATGGCCGAGGACTTCGCACGCCAGGAGCCCGAAGTGGCCAGTAAATGCGTCGTCATCCCCAATGGGTATGACGAGGCGGACTTCCGCGAGATCCCCCTCCAGGGATGCCGGGATCGCGCGCAGCACGCGGAGACGACGCTCGTACATACGGGTCTGGTGTGGGGGGATGCCGCGAGGCCTCTTCTGGAGGCCGTTGCCGAGCTGAGGCAAGAGATTTTGTATTCCCAGACCGCGCGATGGCGTGTGCACTTTGTGGGCGGCCTGCCTCCCTCGAGCCTGCGCTTTGTGCAGGAGCGAAGCCTGCAGGACCTTGTGACCGTCACCCCGCGCACGACGCACCGGGAGGCGCTCGCGCGGATGAAAGCGGCAGATGTGCTCCTTCTGCTTCTCCCCAATCACGAGGGGAGTCGAAAGTGGTATCCGGGAAAGCTTTTCGAGTACATGGCGGCCGGACGCCCGGTTCTCGGAGTGACCCCGAAGGGTTTGGCGTCGGCTCTGATTTCCGAAGCAGGTATCGGCGTGAGCGTGGAGCCCGGGGAAACGGCGGCGCTGCGGGCGCTGCTGCGACAGGCAGCCTGTGACCCCCAGGGCTTCGCGCGGCAGTTTTATCATCCCCGGATGGAGGTCATTCGCCAGTACGAGCGGCGCGCACTCGCGCAGCGATTGGCCTCTGTGCTGGAAGACATCGTGGAGCAGCACCATGAGGCAGCGCGCAGGTCAGGATGAGAGCCCCTTGGGGAGGGTGCCGGATCCAAGAGGTTCCATTCGCGTCGTGCACGTCTCGCCGGCGTATTTCAGCGAGCGCTCGATTCTGGGCGGGGGAGAACGCTATGCGACCGAGCTGGCTCGCGCGATGTCCCGGCTGACGCCCACGCGCCTGGTGAGCTTTTCTGAGGACAACGTGCCCGAAGAGGCTCTGCGGGAGATGGCGCCGCTGGAGGTTCGGCTCTTTCGCCCCTTCTGGTACCCGCGCGATCAAAGGACCAATCCCGTCAGCCTGCGCTTTCTGACGGCGCTCTCAGAAGCCCACGTCATTCATTGCCATCAATTCCATGTCGTCGCGACGACGCTGGCGATCGCGTATGCTCGGGCGACGGGCAAGAAAGTCTTCGTCACGGATCTCGGGGGCGGAGGATGGGACATCTCCTACCGCTTCGATACGGGGCGCTGGGTGGATGGATTCCTGCATCTGTCGCATTTCTCGGCCCAGCAGTTCGCGAAGTACCAGGGGAAGAATCGCGTCATCTCGGCCGGCGTGGATGTCGAGCGGTTTCGCCCTCTGCCCGCACGCACGTATGAGACGGTTCTGTATGTCGGACGGTTGCTTCCGCACAAGGGGGTCAATTACCTTCTTGAGGCGGCTGACGCGCGCTGGGATGTGCGCATTCTCGGGCGGTTGTGGGAACCGCATCGGCGCGAGGCGCGCAGCACCGAGTATTTGCAGCATCTGCGCGAGCTGGCGCGCGGCAAGCGGGTGCGCTTCATCCTGGATGCCGATGATGAACAGCTCGTGCGCGAATACAACGCAGCGCTCGTCGTTGTCCTCCCCTCGGTCCACAGGGATATGTTCGGAGAGTGGCATCCGACTCCGGAGCTTTTCGGGCTGACGTTGCTCGAAGCGATGGCGTGTGCGACGCCGGTGATCGCCACACGGGTGGGCGCGCTGCCGGAGATCGTCGAAGAGGGGGTGACGGGATTTCTCGTTCCGCCCAATGATGCGCGCGCGCTGGCGGATCGCATCCGGTGGCTCCAACGGCACCCGGATGAGGCGCGCCGCATGGGAGAGCGCGGGCGCGCGCGCGCCAAGGAGCGCTTCACCTGGGAAGCGGTCGCCCGCCGGTGCCTGGGGATTTATCGAGAGGCCTTGGGCGAGAACGCGTCGCGGCAGAGTCTGCAATGAAAATTCTTCAGGTCACAAAGCACAGCACGGTCATTGGAGGCGTGGAGACGTATGTAGCCGATCTGCACCGACTCCTGCAACGAGAGGGCCATCGCTCGTTTCTTCTTCATGGGAGCGTCCCCGGCCCCCTCATGCCGCCGGGAGGGGTATCCCGCGCGATCGCGGCGGCGAGCCTCTCGACGACAGCTCTGTCGCCGAAGGCCGGAGCATGGTCCCAACGAGAGACCGAATTGCGTCGGATCATCGAAGAAGTCGCACCCGACATCATTCTGGCGCATGATCTGGAGGATGCCGACGTGCTCGGGCTCCTGGCGCGCCTTCGACCAACGATCCCCTTCGTTCATGGACCCAGTCCGGCCGTATGTCCAGGCCGAGGGAAATTCTACAGGCGCGGACAGCAGGTGTGCACTCGCCCGTTTGGGGCGTATTGCCTGATTGCTCCATACCTTCACCAGTGCGGGACGCGACGACCTCATCATCTTCTGGCCCGCTATCGGATGACATCGCGGTGGATCGCTATCGCGCGCTCGATGAAACGTCTCCTTGTGGCGAGCGAGTACATGAAGGGAGAGTTGCGAGCGGTTGGCTTCTCCGAAGAGCAGGTCGTCGTGAATCCGCCCTTTGTGGACCTCTCGCTGGAAGGAGAAGGGCGAGCCCTGTCGGATCCGGTGTCGGTCCGGCGCACGGTTTCAGGAGAGCTGCCGATCGTCCTCTTCTGCGGGCGCTTTTACGATTACAAAGGAGCGGAATGGCTTTTGCGCGCTCTGGATTTCGTGCGGCCGGCCCTGCATGCCGTCCTCATCGGAGAAGGACCGGAGCAGCGTCGGCTGAAGCGTCTGGCAGCGCGCGTGGCTTCGCGGCATCGCGTCTCCTTTCCCGGATGGCTCAGTCGCGCGGCTGTGTTCAGCTTCTATCGGCGCGCGCACGCGCTGGTAGTTCCCTCGGTATGGCCGGAACCCTTCGGTCGCGTGGGTCCAGAAGCCATGGCTCACGGCGTGCCGGTTGTCGCCTTCCGCGTCGGGGCGATCCCGGAATGGGTGCACGAAGGAGAGACGGGATTGCTCGTGGCGCCCAAAGACGTGCGCGGGCTGGCAGCAGCTCTGGAACGTTTGCTCACCGATGAGGCGTTGGCCGCTACACTATCGGCTCAGGCGGCGCGGTTCGCCGCCGAACGCTTCAACGCACGACGTCATCTGGATGTCCTGCTGCGCGCATGCGAAGACGTCCTGCGGGAGGCCTGAGCGATCGGTATGGTGAAGACACCTTTCGCAAGCTCCCTGTAGCGCGAGGATCGGGGATGCGCATCGTTCTGCTCTGTCCGGATTATCCCCCACGTCGCGGCGGCCTGGCCGATCACACGCAGCATCTGGCGGAATCCCTTGCGCGCTTTGGCGCCTGTGAGGTCACAATGCTGACGACGCGCTCTCAAACGGAGTCGGAAGAGGATCTATCCGAAGAGTTTGCTCCGCGCCAGGGTCCACGCGTGCGCCGGGCGATCGCTTCATGGGGATGGCGCGGAATCGTCTCCCTCAGGCGAGAGATCGCGCGCGCATCGCCCGAGTGGGTGCTCGTGCAGTATGTGCCGCACATGTATGGCCGCGGGGGAGTGAATCTCGCCTTCCCCCTGGCGCTTCTTGCGGAGCGGTTTGCGGGACGACGCCTCCTTCTTCTGGTCCATGAGCTCTACAGCGATTTCCCGCCTCGTTTCCTTCCCTTCAAGCACGCGCTCGCGGCGCTTGGGCAACGCCTCATGTTCTGGCTGGCTGCCAGTGCTGCGCATCGAATCGCTGTCTCCATCGAGCCCTGGAAAGAGCGGCTGGAAGCGGCTCGCTGGATGCTTGGGAGACCGCGCCTCTTTCACCTTCCCAGTCCCTCCAATATCGAACTCCGGCCGATCCGTCGCCAGGACGCGCGACGAAAATGGGGGATTTCGGAAGAGGAGATTGTCCTCAGCTCTTTCGGCACCGGGCACGTCTCCAAAAGGCGAGACTGGGTGCTTGGGAGTCTGAAGGCGCTTCTGGTCGATGGGCTGGTGGCGAGGCTTCTCCTCATTGGGCCGGAATCGGAAGAGGTGCTCTCAGATCTCTCGCGCGAGGCAAGCGCTCATCTCAGGCCGCACCTTCTCCCTTTGGGATACGTGAGCCCGGAGGAGGTCTCACACGCTCTGCAGGCAAGCGATATCTTTCTTCTGCCCACAAGCGATGGGGTTTCGACGCGTCGTTCCTCGCTCATGGCAGCGCTCAGTCACGGTCTTGCGGTCGTAGGGACAGTGGGACGGCTCACCGATGAGGTGCTTCAGTCCTCGGAGGCACTGGTGCTGGTCCCCGCTGACGATCGCGAGGCCTTCATCGGAGCCGTGCGCGCCCTGGCTCACGATACGGCGCGTCGGCGCGAGCTGGGACGTCGGGGCCAAAACCTGTACCGGGAACGCTTCTCCTGGCCCGTCATCACGGCGCGCCTGCTCGCCGTTTTGAGAGAAGGAGAAAACGGGATCGCTCAGAGCAAGGAGACCTGAGAACTCGCGGGGTGCAGCCGCTTGGGATGCCGCGTTCTCGCCCTCCGACCGAACGCGCATTCTCAGGGAGAATCCGACCGGACGTATACCCACACGACTTCCTGCTTCAGGACCCGGGCGAACTTCCGGTGCGGGTCGAGCGCTTCCCATTCCTCGGCCGTGTAGACGAGCAGATCGGCGGGCACAGGCAGATCGGTCACATCCCAAGCGGCAGCTCGGCGCTCGGGCGAAAGCTCCGCATGTCGCACGATCAGCAGCAGGTCCAGGTCGCTCCCCACGCCCCAATCGCCGCGCGCATAGGAACCGAAGTATCCGATGCGAAGCACATGAGGGTGTGCGCGCGCGATCTCGGCCGCCCAGCGGCACACGGCTTGGTGGACCGTTTTCGCATCAGGCCATGTGAGAACGGACGAATTCAACGATCTCACGGGCATACCGAATGGCCTCCTCGCTTTGCAGCGGCCCGTAATGTTCAAAAGGGGCCCCTTCGGCATGACTGTTCGGGTAGCGAGGGGGGATGTAGAAGGTGTCCAGGACGCGTCCCTTTTCGACCAACTCTTCCGGAACGGCCACCGCCGCGGGCAACTCTCGCAGAAGCTTGGCCACGACGTGGCCCCATGCCTCTTGCCCAAAATGAAGATGCAGAGCTTTGACGGCTTTCTCCGCCGCCTGCTGCGCGGCAAAGCAAGCCCATTCATGGCGTCCGGCCTGACGTGAGTCCTCGGCCTGCTCCAAATCCCTGAGAGCTTGGGCGAGCCAATCCCGGCTTCGATTCGACATCACGTTCTTCTCCACACGCTCAGCATCACGCTCACATCATACCACAAGATCCGCAGAGTGCAGGAAGATGCGAAAAGGAGGGACGAGCTTCCTCTTGACGCGTGTGGGAAGGAGGACCTATAATCGGCATCTTCACGCGGCGAGGGGAAGGACGCAATGGCTGAGACGCTTCTGGATAAGGTCTGGCGCTTGCACGCGGTTCGAGAGCTGCCGTCCGGACAGACGCAGCTCTTCATCGGGTTGCATCTCATTCACGAGGTGACCAGCCCCCAGGCATTTCAGATGCTGCGGGAGATGGGACTGACGGTGCGCTTCCCGCAGCGCACCTTCGCGACCATTGATCACATTGTTCCCACCGACAACCGGCAGAGGCCTTTTGCCGACCGGCTGGCCGAACAGATGACTGAGGCGCTGATTCGGAACTGCCGGGATTTCGGCATCACGCTCTTCGATCTGGGGAGCGGACAGCAGGGGATCGTGCACGTCATCGGTCCCGAACTGGGCCTGACACAGCCGGGCATGACGATCGCCTGCGGCGATAGCCATACGTCCACGCATGGAGCGTTTGGAGCGCTGGCCTTCGGCATCGGGACAAGCCAGGTGCGCGATGTCCTGGCGACGCAATGCCTGGCCATGAGCAAACCCCGCCTGCGGCGCATTCTGGTTCAGGGGACACTGCCACGCGGCGTGTATGCGAAGGATGTGATCCTGGCCATCATTCGGCGGCTCGGCGTCAACGGAGGAGTGGGCTACGCGTACGAGTACGCGGGTTCGGCCATCGAAGCCATGACGATGGAAGAGCGCATGACCCTTTGCAATATGACCATCGAGGGGGGAGCGCGCATCGGCTACGTCAACCCGGATCGCACGACGTTCGAGTATCTGCGTGGACGTCCGTTTGCCCCCCAAGGCGAGGCTTTCGAACGCGCCGTGCGCTGGTGGCAGGAGATCGCCTCAGATCCGGGCGCTTCTTACGATGATGAGGTCGTCCTGGACGCTGCGACGATACCGCCGATGGTGACCTGGGGGATCAATCCCGGGCAATCCGTCGGCGTGACCGAACCCATTCCCGAGCCCGATGCTGTGCCCCCTTCCGAGCGGGCGGCCTATTGGGAAGCGCTCGAGTTCATGTCCTTTCGTCCGGGACAGCTCATCCTGGGGACGCCCATTGATGTCGCTTTCATCGGCTCGTGCACGAACGCTCGATTGTCCGATCTGCGCATAGCCGCTCAGATCGTGCGCGGGCATCGCGTCGCACGCGGCGTGCGCGCACTTGTCGTGCCCGGATCGGAACAGGTCGCGCGCGCGGCCGAGGCCGAAGGCTTGCACGAGATCTTTCAGGAAGCGGGCTTTCAGTGGCGTCAGCCCGGTTGCTCCATGTGCCTGGGTATGAATCCGGACCGGTTGCAAGGGCGTGAGATCTGCGCCTCCTCGAGCAACCGGAATTTCAAAGGGCGTCAGGGGAGCCCCACCGGGCGAACCCTGCTCATGAGTCCGGCCATGGTCGCCGCCGCGGCCATCGCCGGCTATGTCGTAGATGTTCGGGAGATGCTCCGATGACATCGGCCATCATTCGCGAGATCGTCGGTCGCGCGATTCCCCTCCCCGGGGATGACGTGGACACGGACCGAATCATCCCGGGACGATTCCTCCGCACGGTGACCTTCGAGGGACTGGAGGAGCATGTCTTTGCCGACGACCGGCAGCAGGATCCCCACCATCCCTTCAATCAGGACCGATATCGGGGAGCCTCGCTTCTGATCGTGGGACGCAACTTCGGATGCGGCTCCTCGCGCGAGCATGCGCCTCAAGCTCTCAAGCGCTGGGGCATTCGGGGAATCATCGGCCCATCCTTCGCCGAGATCTTCTTCGCTAACTGCACGGCCATCGGCCTGCCGTGCGTGACCATCGCCGCCGAAGAGGCGCGCGCGCTCCAGGAAGCCGTCGCGGCCGATCCCCAACAGGAGTTGCGCCTGAATCTGGAGACGATGACCCTGCACTTTCAAGAGCGCGCGATCCCCGTTCAGATGCCCGAAGGTGTCCGCCGCCAGTTCCTCGAAGGGACGTGGAATTCCACGCTCCTGTTGCTGGGAGCAGGTTCGGAGATCGAACGCACCGCCGAACGCCTCCCCTATGTGACAGGATTCTGAGCCTGAGCCGACACAGGCCAGAGAAAACAGCCCGCCCGCCAGAGAGCGACACATTTCCGCACAAAGCCCGCCTGTGGCGGGCGACAGAAAAGAGCCCGGGGCGCGAGCCCCATTGTGAGAACGACCCCATTCCGCAAAGAGCCCGCGCGAGCGGGCGACAGAAAATAGCCTGGGGCGCGAGCCCATTTGGAGAATGAGACATTCCGCATAGAGCCCACGAAGTGGGCGACAGAGAATAGCCTAGGGCGTAAGCCCTAGGAAACCGTGAGGCCCAAAATTTCCCCACGAGCCCCCGAAGGGGGCGACACATCGGGCGGCCACCCAGCGGGTCTGGTTCATGAACGCCAGGTCGCGACATCGGAGGATACACGAATGGCGTCCTTCGGTTCGTTCGGTTTCTGACCCGATGTGCCGCCCGCTGGCGCGGGCTCGGGGATAATTGGGGACCTCGTTTCCTGGGGTTTCGCTTACGCTTCACCCCCCGTCCTAGGGTTCCGCTTCGCTCCACCCCGGGCTAGTCTCTGTCGCCCACTCCGTGGGCTTTCTGCGGAATGAAATTTTGTCATGTTGGGATTCCTGGGGTTCCGCTCGTGCTTCACCCCAGGCTATTTTCTGTCGCCTGCTGCGGCAGGCTCTCTGCGGAACGGGGTTCTGTCTCAAAGGGAGATTGCTCCCGCTCCACCTCGGATTCTCTATCGCTTGCGGCCGCGGGCACTCTGAGGGATCGCTTCTGAACAGGTCTTCCCTCACATCAACTCGACGGGATCGGGATCAATGACCAGGACGTGGGTATCGAAGCCGGAGGCGCGCAGATTCTCCAGAGCCAGCTCCAGAGCGCGATGGGCCACAAGACGCTGACGGCTTTTGATGAGGATTTGCAGGCGATGGCGACCGCGCAATCGGCCCAGAGGAGCCGGAGCAGGACCGAGCACGCGCATGAGACCCGAGGAATCGGCGGTGCGCAGCTCTCGCGCCAGCTCTTCGGCCAGCGCGCGCGCGCGCTCGAAATGGCGATGCTGGACAATGAGCTGAATGAGCGTCGTGATCGGAGGATAATGCAGCATCTGGCGAAAGTGAATCTCGCGTTGGTAAAACCCCTCGTAGTCCTGTGCAGCCGCGTGGCGAAGGACGTAGTGCTCGGGATAATAGGTCTGAATGATCACGCGGCCGGGACGATCGCCCCGTCCGGCCCGCCCGGCCGATTGCGTGAGGAGCTGAAAGGCGCGTTCCGCGGCCCGAAAATCGGGGAGACCCAGGATCGCATCCACCGAGATAATGCCCACAAGCGTGACGTTCGGGAAATCATGGCCCTTGGCGACCATCTGCGTCCCCACGAGGATTCGGATGTCCCCGGCAGCAAAGGCCGTGATGATGTGCTCGTAGGCCCGACGCCGGCTCGCCGTATCGCGATCCAGCCGCGCGATCGGCAGATCGGGGAAGAGTCGGCGCAGGCGCTCTTCGACCTGCTCCGTCCCCACGCCGGCGAAGTAGATGTACTGGCCATCGCAACTGGGACAGCGCGTGAGAACGGGCGCGCGATAGTTGCAATAGTGGCAGATGAGCTGCTCGACCGAACGATGATAGGTGAGCGAGACATCGCAGCGCGGACAGCGCATGGTCAAACCGCACCGACGACAGAGGACGAATGAAGAGAAGCCACGCCGATTGAGCAGAAGGATCGCTTGCTCGCCCCGCTGCAGGGTCTCTCGCAAAGCTTCCACCAGCTCATCGGAGAGGACGACCGGACGACCATATCGCGCGAACACCTCGCGCATATCCACCAGGCGCACCTCAGCCAGGGGACGTCCCCCAATGCGTTCGCCCAACTGCAGGTAGATGTACTTGCCCAGGTGGACATTGTGATAGGACTCCATCGAGGGCGTCGCACTGCCCAGGATCACGACGGCTCCGCTTCGAAGCGCGCGCATGATGGCTGTATCGCGTCCGTGATAACGCGGGACATCGTCCTGTTTGTACGAGGGATCGTGTTCCTCATCCACGATGACCAGCCCCAGATGCGGAAGCGGAGCGAAGACGGCCGACCGTGTGCCCAGCACCACGCGGGCTTCTCCGCGCGCGATGCGCTGCCACTGGTCGAAGCGTTCGCCTTCGGAGAGCGAGGAGTGAAGCAGCGCGACCTGCTCGCGAAAATGCGCGCGCAGGCGGCGGCTGAGCATGGGCGTCAGCGCGATCTCCGGCACGAGCATGAGCGCCGAACGACCCAGCTCCAGCGCCCGATGCATGGCGCGAATGTAGACCTCGGTCTTGCCACTTCCGGTCACGCCGTGAAGGAGGAAGGCCGCGTATGTCCCCTCCCGGAGCTTGCTCTCGATCTGCTCGAGCGCGTTCTTCTGCAGGGGCGTCAACTCGAACTCCTCCGGAGGGGAGACATCCACATGGGCCAAAGGATCGCGCACGACCGGACGGCTGTAGCAGCGGATCAGCCCTTCGCGCGCGAGCGCGCGGATCACCGACGGACGAACGCCCGACCGCTTGACGGCTTCGCGCAGAGGGATCGCGGCCGGGGCGCTCTGGAGAATCTCCCGCAGACGCGCGCGCGCGTTCGCGTGCCGGTCCTGAGGAGCACTAATCCCCTCGTCCTCCACAGAGCCGATCCACTGAATGACCTCTTCGCTCTTCGGTTTCACGCGCGGCGGGACGATCGCATACTCGCGATGGACATAACCGCGCCGCTCCAGATCGCGCAAGACAGCGCGCGTCGCCCGTGCGCCGAAGGTCTTCGCCAACTCGGGGGCCTGAAGGGAAGAAACCGAAGCGAGTCTCTCCAGAATGCGCGCGCGCCGCGAACGCATCCGCCGCGCGCTTTTCAGATCGGCCAGAGCTGCTCTTCCCTGCTCGGTGATCGAGAAGACTTCGACGACAGCCGCCAGCAGCCCCGGAGGAAGAGCCGCCCGAATGACTTCCCCCCAGGGGGCGAAGTAGTACTGAGCCACCCAGCGCGTCAGCTCAAGAAGTTCCGGGCCAATCAGCGGCTCCTGGTCCAGGACGGCGAGAATGGGCTTGATCGCCGACTCCGCCAGGTGGGGGGGAGGCTCCTCTCTCCCTCCGACGACAAGCCCCACGAGCACCTTCTTCCCGAAGGGGACGACGACGCGCCCCCCCACGGGCGCTTTCATCCCTTCGGGCACCCGATAGGTGAACGTCTGCCGCGCATTCACCGCCAGAGCGACATCCCGGAACATCTCAGCTCATCCCCGAGCGGAAGAACCCCTTCGTCCCGCGTGCACTCCTTCATTATACTGCCTTCGGAAGCGCCCGGCTATCGCGCCTCGAGGACCTGAACGCCCGGGGGGATCGAGAGCACGAAATCCGCTGGGGAGACCGGCACGTTTTCCCGAATGTTCGAGAAGAGGAAGGACGAGCGCGCGCCATCCAGCTCTCGGATCGAAAGGCTTCTCAGATGCAGGGACTGAGGATCAATCTCCGCGAGCAGCTCCGAGAAGCCAAGCCGCGCGTCCTTGGGGATGAAGCGCAGGATGAGGCCGCCCGGATGCAGAGGGGGGACGGAAGTGACCCGCTCGATCCGAGAGAACGCGCGGCGCAGATCGGTCTTTCCCAAAAGGAAGGCGAACGCAGCACGAATATCTTCGGCTTCGCGCAGCCTCGCGCGAATGACCTGCCGCTCTGCGGGCACATAGAGGAAGACCTGCTCTCCATCGGAGATGAAGAATTTCTCCTCAGGATGCCGGTAGTGCCAGCGCATCCGTCGCGGGCGAGCGAAGAGAACCACGCCCTCTTCCCGACGCGCGGGAGATCCGGCGGCCTGATAGACCTGCACGAAATCGGCCGCCAGGCTGCGCAGGCGAGAATATTTCCTCTGCAAGGCCGCAAGCAGATGCTCCAGAGCAGGCGCCGACGTCTGCGAAAGCCCCGAGGTTCCCAAGCCGCTCAAGACCAGCGAAAAGAGGATCACCCACAGAAGCCCGCGCTCCTTCATGACTCAAAATCATCGCCGGCCCGGCAGGCGCCTGTTCTCGACAAGCTGCTTGGCCTGAGGGATCGCCTCCAGAGCGCGCTGCACCTGCTCATCGGATTCCAGAATGAGGCGCATGGCGACATCCAGGCCGAAACGTGCCGTCGCCAGCTCCTCTCGCAGCTTCTGACGCACGTAATCCCGATGCGCGCTGATCTCCTTCTCAGTGACGCCCAGATCGCTTCGCCGCGCGGCGAAAGCCGCGAAGGCCTCAAGCAACGCATCGCTCACTTCGATGGAAGGCTTCCCGGAGGAAGGCAGCTCCTGCTGCCGCGCCAGGCGGAAGTGCTCCCATGAAGGGATCTGTCCGTTGATCAGAAAGCGCGTGAATTCGAAGGCGGCATTCCACAGCCGCTGCCGCACGGGATCGGTCTTGAGGGGAACGGAGATATCCGGCTCGATCCCCCCTCCTCCATAAACGCGGCGTCCTCCATCGGTGCGCGCGGCCGGCCCCGGCGCTCGGCCCTGGGAACGCCCCAGGCGGTAGTCATAGGCCGAGATGTTTCGATACTCGCGCTGAATGAGCCGCCCCGACGGCGTGTAGTATCGCGCCGTCGAGAGCGTGAGCGCTCCGGCCGCGCCGCGGAAGATCGGGATGACTGTCTGCACGAGCCCCTTGCCGAAACTCGTCTCGCCCACAATGAGCGCTCGATCATGATCCTGCAAGGCTCCGGCGACGATCTCCGAGGCCGATGCCGACGCCCGATTGATGAGGACGACCAGGGGCATATCTTCCACGCGCTCCCCTTCGGCCCGGAATCGGCGCTCGCGCGCGCGTCCGCGAATGTGGACGATCGTCTCGCCCGGTCGCAAGAACCGGCTCGCGACGCCCACGGCTTGATCGAGCAACCCTCCGGGATTCCCCCGAAGATCCAGAAGGAGCGCTTTGATCCCCTGCGCCTTCAAGCGACGCAAATGCTCGTCCAGCTCCTCGGTCGTCGTATTTTGAAAACCCCAGGTGAGCCCGATGTACCCGACGCCGGGACGAATCATAAAGGCCGTGCGAACGGTCGGCAACGGGATCGGCGCGCGCACGATGCGAAAGGTGAGCGGCTGAGATTCCCCAGGACGCTCGATCGTCAGCTCGACCGTCGTGCCGCGCTCGCCGCGAACGCGCCGAACGACCTCCGCGGTGGACCATCCGCGAGCCGACTGCCCATCCACCGCAACGATGGCATCCCCATAGCGCAGACCGGCACGCTCGGCCGGAGTTCCGGGGATCACCGAGATCACATATACCTGGCCCCGCCTCTGATTGATCGTCACACCGATGCCGAAGAACTCACTCTCCTGCTCCTGGCGCAGCTCCGCATATTCCTTGGAGGTGAGATAATTGGAGTGAGGATCCAGGGCCCCGAGCATGCCACGAAGAACCGCCGTCAGAAGGGCTTCCGAATCGGGCTGGCCGGCATAGTGCGTCTGCACGAGGCGAAGCGCTTCGAGAAAATCCTCCCTGATCTGCGCCGGAGTGGGAGATCCGCCGTCTCGGGGAAAAGCTCCCGGCAGGATCAGCGCTCCCCAAAGGAGCGTCACAGCCAGGGCTACTCGGGCGCACTTTCCGAGAGGCCCGGCCATCCTGAACGCGCGTCGGTGATTCCGTGCGGAGAACATTTACGAATCCCCGGCTCCCACCATGGCCGCCGCGTGACGAAGGCGGCGAACCGTGCGCTCGCGTCCGACGGCCACGATGACATCGAAGATCCCCGGGCTCACGGCGCTTCCGGTCAAAGCGGTGCGCGCGGCCTGAATGATCAGCCCCGCCTTCACGCCCCGCTCCTCGGCCAGACCGCGCAAGACGCGCTCGGTCGTCTGCACATCGAAAGGCTCCAGCCTCTCAAAACGATCGGCTAGTTCGCAGAGCAGATCCTTCAGGGCGGGATCCTGCCGGAGGTTCTTCCGAACAGCCTCCGGATCCATCGGAAAATCATCGCTGAAATACGGGCGCCCGCTCTGGACGAAGTCCCGCAGCGTGCGCGCGCGCACCTTCAGAAGATCGAGGACTCCAAGAAACCAATCTCGACGCTCGCGAGCGTATTCCTCGCGCCACAGCCCCTCTCTCTCCAATTCCGCTCGGACGAAGGGGAAAAGTTCCTCGGCGCTCATCGCGCGCAGATGCTCGGCATTCATCCAGAGGGCCTTCTCGAAGTTGAAGACGGCATTGGCCCGACTGATTCCTTCAAGCGAAAACAACTCGATCAGCTCTTGCGTCCGGAGGATCTCGCGGTTCGGATCTCCCGGAGACCAGCCGAGCAGAGCCAAGAAGTTGCGCATCGCTTCGGGAAGAAATCCCATATCCCGATAGGCCGTCACGCTCAGGGCTCCGTGCCGTTTGGAGAGGCGCTGCCGATCCGGTCCCAAAATCAGCGGAACGTGCGCGAAGACGGGCAACTCCCATCCGAAGGCCTGATAGAGCAAGACCTGCTTCGGTGTGTTCGAGAGATGATCCGCGCCGCGAATAATATGACTGATGCGCATGTCGGCATCATCGACGACAACCGAGAGGTGATAGGTCGGATAGCCATCGGAACGAAGCAGGACGAAGTCCTCCAGACTCTCATTGCGGACTTCGATCTCCCCATAGACGCTGTCCACAAATCGGGTGACCCCTTCCCGAGGGACACGAAAGCGGATGGCGCGCGGCTGACCGGCCGCGATCCGCCGGGCGACTTCTTCGGAAGAGAGATCGCGGCACGTCCCTTCGTATCGCCAGCTCCGCTTCTGATCAAGAGCCTGCTGACGCTGCTGCGCTAACTGCTCTGGAGAGCAGAAGCAATAATAGGCCCATCCCGACCAGACCAGCTCCTGAGCGCGCTCCCGATACAGGGCCAGACGCTCGGATTGAAAATACGGCCCCTCGTCCCAATCCAATCCCAGCCACCGCAAGCCTTCGATGATCCCCTCGACCATCTCCGGAGAAGAGCGCTCGGGATCCGTGTCCTCAATGCGCAGGATGAACGTACCTCCGTACTTTCGGGCGAAGAGCCAATTAAAAAGGGCCGTGCGCGCCCCCCCGACATGAAGATACCCCGTTGGCGATGGTGCGAATCGCACGCGAATGCGGCTCACGATCGCGGCCTCACTCCCGGGCGTCCCCAACTTCTGCGTGGGGCTTCCCTCAGATGTCTGGCGGTGAGGGTGGGATTCGAACCCACGGTAGAGCTTATCGCCCTACAACGGTTTAGCAAACCGTCCGTTTCAGCCAGGCTCACGCACCTCACCGCCCCTTTTCTTCTCATGCCAAAGTATCCCCAATGCCCGCACCCTCTGTCAAGCGGACTCACATGGGACACCCCGACAGAACGCGCAGCAACCCCGGCGCGAGGATCTCACCGCGAGGGGAGGCGCTTCCGGGAAGGAACGCGCACGGGGACGGGATCTGTGGAGAGCCGCTGGGGAGGCTCCAGGTTCAGAACGCCTTGAACCCAATATTCTCCGGCCGACACGCGACGACCGCGCACATCCACAAGAGGCCACGTCGCGTCAAAGATCAGTTCGGCTCCCGGCTCCAGAGTCTTCTGCTGAAGGATCTGTTGAACGACCTGCCCGCGAAGCCATTCCCAGACGAGCGTTCCATCGGCGCGCGTGACGAGGAAGTTATGCGCCGGGCGTCCGCTCAAGGTCAGAACGAGCCGCCGCCCACTTTCGTTTGTGACGCGCAGCCGCAAATGAATGGCGCCCTGTGAGCGCCGCTTCACCTCCACGCGCGCCGAGAGAGCCTGCGAGACATTCACCGCCTCTTTTTGGGCACACAACCTCACGGGCTCCTCATACGCCCCTTCCGCGAGGAGCCCGACGACAAGCCAGAGCGCCCCGGCAGAACATCCGAGCATAGGATCGCACGCGGCTCTCAGCAGCCCCCACCGGCGCAGGTCGTCAGCGGCCCCAGTTCGCTGCTCCGTTGAATGTTTCCGATCGGACTGTAGACGAAATTCGTCCCCGACGAGTTCCCGCCCCAAAGCACCCCATACAGCACGACAGAACCATTGCCGTTGACCAGCCGAAAAACGGGCGAGCCGCTGTCTCCAGCGCCCACGGTCGCCTGAACGAAGTCCTGACACAGAAGCACAATGCGCGTGCCGGTGACGCCCACATTAACGCAGGTGTTCGTGATCGGACCTTGAGACCAGCCGGTCGTGCGCCCCACCTTATTGAGGATCTCTCCACGGAGCCGCCGTGTGGCTTCGGCTGTGATGCGAAAGCTTCCCGAGATCGTGAGCGAGCCCAAGCCTTCGGTTTGCGCTAGATAGCCAAGACTGGAGCTGACGCCCGAAGCGAGTTGAGCGAAGGCGCTGTCGCTGTAGCGGCAGACTCGCCCTCGCGGACAGCCCAGAAACCAGCGATACAGCGGATCAACGATCTCCGTGCCGATGAACGTATCGCTCGCTTCACGCGGCTGCCAGTAGGGAGTGTTCTCCACTCCCCCCTGTATCTCCGTACAGTGCGACGCGGTGACGAACCCGGCGATCCCCGAGCGCACGGCATTGAAGCCAAGGGTGCACAAAAATCCGGGGAAATTGATCTGAAGACCACCGACAAGCGGGCGCACTTGGTCTCGCAACGCCGCCATCGGGAAGATGGGCTCGACCTCTTCCAGAAGAACCACCTCGCGCGGGATGCCCAATTGTTGAAGCGCCTCAAGGACTTCGGGCACGCGCTCCGCACTCTCAACACCAACGCGCAGCCGATTCCGCACTTCATCAATGTCGGTCAAAACCACTCCCTCCAGCTCGAAAATCTGCGGGGAGAGAAGATCATGCCACTGCTTGAGCTGAAGGAAGCTATACCGAGCGGGCACAAGGCGAATGGCGCCAGCGCGCAGCCGCGGGTCCTCCCACGAGAGCAAAGTCGCAATCCGCGCCCCAAGCTCCCGGACCGACTGCGTCGTGACTTCTCCCTCAACGAGAGAGACCGTGAGCCGTCCCCGCTCATCCAGGAAGATTCCACCAAAGCCCGGAATGTGCTCGGCGACGCGAGCCAGTTGCTCGTCAAGCGTTTCTTCTTCCGGAAGCTGGGAAGGCGACCGGGTGAGCGTTGTACTTCGGACACCCAGGCTCAAGAGCAAAACGAGAAAGGCGCCCAGAATCAGAGCGAATCGTCGCGGTGCCATCTTGTCCCTCCTTACAGATCTCACCTTGCCAGCAGGTCGCACGAGACGGCCCCTACGTTATCCCTCTTCTTGCTCGAAGTCAAGCGAGAAACCCGCGACGCAGGACAAAGAAGCGGGCAGATTCTCCGCCCGCTTCGGCAATCCAACTCCTGGCGAAGTCCGGCGGCGCCCTGAGTCACAGGGCGCCGCGCGCCTGGACCAGAAGATCTCGGGCAGATTACGGCGTGCTGATCGGGATGACCTGCCTGCGAATCTCCCCAGGCGGGTTCAAAGCCGTGTGGATGTTGACATAGACCCGGCCCTGAAGCAGATCGTCCACCCGCGATGAATTCAACGGTTGCTGTGAGTCGCTGCTGGACCACGTGCCCGTAATAAACCCCGCCGAACTTGCGGGACAGGGAGGTCCGCCCCCGCCGCAGATGAGCTTAACTACTCCTGTGGCTGTTCCGACAAAAGCCGCAGCGTGAAAGTGGGCCGCTGTAGGGGGACCGGATAATCCGGTGAAAGCGATGGCGTACTCCAGCTTCGTCCTATCGGCGCTGAGCAAGAAAACCCCAGTTCCGATCGCCGTGCCAGGAGTAGTCGGAGCTGGTGCGGGCACTTCCTGCGCCAGCGTCAAATCGGCTTTGAACACCACCGGTTTGGCTTCCTGTGCCGGCGCCGTGCTGACTCGCGCCTTAGTTATCGCCAAACTCACCACGAAAAAAACAACCGCAGCCGAGGTGACCGTGAAAATCCCTCGCCTCATAATTTGCCCTCCTCAGTGAATTGGACTCCCTGAACCTTTCAGGCAAATTCTGTGCCCGCACTCTCCTGAAACGGCGATCCTTTTGATTTTCCAAGACTTCTCGGACATCTCCCGAAGATCAGACGCTGGCAATCTTCCGATTTTTCGGAAAATTTATCCAAAAATTTGGAAAATCTGTGGAGCTGCTCATCCGGCAGCAGACTGCCCTTGATGCCGCAGGCTTCAGCTTGGTCGAGATCCTCTGCCTGAACGAGGGAAAGGCGCCGTATCATCTCGGCGGGAGTTTTCGTAAATAAATGACGCTGGCGGGGCTTGCGATGAAGAGGCGCGAGGAATGCCGATCATGAAGCGACCAGCGGGAGCTGGCGAAGCCATATTGCGAAACGGGTGGCCTTTTTGTACATTACAGGCGCATGATTTGCGGGGAGGAGGATGTTTGAACGGATCCGAGGAGGCAGGACTATGAGACCAAGCGTATATGGAGAAGCGTTGCGCGCCCTCAGGCACAGGCGTTTCAGAGTCATCGTCGCGATCCTCTTTCTGCTTGGGGGGACGTTTCCGGGAAGGCCCTCTTTCGGTCAAACGCCTTCGGTCTATGCCATCACGAACGCGCGCATTGTCACCGTATCTGGGCCCACGATTCCCAAAGGCACGGTTGTCTTTCGCGATGGACTGATCGTGGCCGTAGGGGAGAATGTGCCGGTTCCTCCTGAGGCGCGGGTGATTGAGGGAAGCGGGTTGACTGTTTATCCGGGGCTTTTCGATACGCAGACGGACCTAGGGATGCCCTCGGGGCCGGAAGCTCCGGCAGCGCAACCCCCAGCGGCTTCGCACACTCGGCCGGAATGGATGGCCGCGCGTCACCTTCAGACTCAAGACCAGAGATGGGCCAACGTCCGAAGCGCGGGAATCACGACAGCGCTCGTCATCCCGCGCACGGGCATCTTTATCGGGCAAAGCGCCCTGGTCAACACGGCCGGAGAGACGCCGCAGCGCATGGTGGTGAAGTCGCCCGCCGCGCTGCATATCGGCTTCACGCCCACGGGCGGAGGGCTGGGCGGACAATTCCCCGGATCGCTCATGGGCGTGTTCGCACACATCCGTCAGATGCTTCTGGATGCACAACATTACCGTCTGCACTGGGAGCAATATCGCCAGAATCCGCGCGGACTCGAGCGACCGGAATACAACGAAGCGTTGGAAGCCCTGCAGCCCTATCTTCGCGGCGAGCTTCCGGTGATCTTTCATGTCGACACAGAATCGGAGATTCGTCGAGCTATTCATCTGGCTGAGGAATTCAATCTGAAGTACATTCTGAGCGGCGCGATCGAGGGGTACAAGGCGGCGGATGTATTGGCTCAGAAGAAGGTCCCCGTGCTTGTCAGCGTGAACTTTCCCGAGAGGCCGCGCGATGCCGATCCGGAAGCCGATGAACCGCTGCGCGTTCTGCGCTTGCGCGCCGAAGCGCCTCAGAATGCCGCTCGCTTGCATCAGGCGGGAGTGAAGTTCGCCTTCTATTCGGGGAATCTCGCCAATCCACGAGATTATCTTCGAAATGTGGCCCGTGCCGTCCAGGCGGGGCTTCCCCGAGAGGTTGCGCTCAAGGCGCTCACCCTTCATGCCGCCGAGATTCTGGGCGTCGCGGAGCAACTGGGGAGTATCGAAGTGGGAAAGGTCGCCAATCTCCTGGTCACCGAAGGGGATCTTTTCGACGAACGCATGCAGATCAAGCACCTCTTCATTGATGGGCGCCCCATTGAACTGCGGCCGCCGCAGCCGGAACGCCCTTCGACGACTCCCTCAGCCCCTCCGACCATGGCGGCCGGAACGTGGAATCTCACGGTCGAGTCCCCCCAGGGAGCTGTTCCCCTGACACTCCAGCTCCGTCAGCAGGGGGATGCGATCTCGGGAACGGTGACCAGTCCGTTCGGACAATCGGATCTGACCGAAGGCTCGCTCTCCGGAAACGAGGTACGGTTCACCATCTCAGTGGACATTCAGGGAACGCCCATGAGGGTCACCTTCGCCGGCAGGATCGAAGGCGACCGCATGAGCGGGACCGTGACGGTCGAAGGGATGGGGTCTTTCCCCTTCTCGGGGACGCGACCACGAGACTCTCAGTAAGGAGGTCGGACTATGAGAAGCTCCTGTAGGTTCCTTTCAGCACGGCAGCTCAGCGCCGGAGCCGTCGGGATTTTCCTCCTAGTGGGGTCGGTTCGGGCTCAAGCGCCTCAGGGCGCAGAAGACGTGACGCTCATCCGAGGAGGGACGATTTTGACCGTCACCCGGGGGAGGATCGAAAACGGCTCAATCCTCATTCGTGGGGGGAAAATCGCCGCTGTGGGTCGAAATATCTCGGCGCCTCCGGGAGCCAAGGTCATTGATGCGACGGGCAAGTACATCATGCCCGGCATCATTGATTGTCACTCGCACATCGCCATTGATGGCGGAGTGAACGAAGGCACGCTCTCGGTCACTTCGATGGTGCGGATCGAAGACGTGCTCGATCCGACCGACATCAACATCTATCGCGATCTGGCCGGAGGAGTGACGACGGCCAATATCCTGCATGGGAGCGCCAACGCCATCGGGGGTCAGAACGCCGTGATCAAGCTCCGCTGGGGGAAGACGGCCCGCGAGATGCTCTTTGAGGGGGCGATGCCCGGCATCAAATTTGCCCTCGGGGAGAATCCGAAGCGCTCCAACTTCACACCGCCGCCGGGGACACCGCGCCGCTATCCGGCCACGCGCCTGGGCGTCGAAGCGACGATCCGCGAGGCCTTCACGCAGGCGCGCAATTACATGCAGGAGTGGCAGGAGTACGAGCGGCGCAAGCGCGCGGGCGAGCGCGTCATCCCCCCGCGCCGCGATCTCCGGCTGGAGCCCCTGGTCGAAGTCCTGCAGGGGAAGCGGCTGGTCCATGCGCATGCCTACCGTGCTGACGAGATCCTCATGCTCATCCGCCTGGCCGAGGAGTTCGGGTTCAAGATCGCGACCTTCCAGCACGTCCTGGAAGGATATAAGGTCGCCAAGGAGATCGCTGCGCACGGCGCCGGTGCCTCCACCTTCTCCGACTGGTGGGCCTATAAAGTCGAAGCCTATGACGCCATCCCCTACAACGGGGCGATCATGGCGCGAAAGGGGGTTGTGGTTTCGTTCAACTCCGATAGCGCCGAGCTGGCCCGCCGCCTGAACCTGGAAGCCGCCAAGGCCATGAAGTATGGCGGCCTGAGCGAGGATGAAGCCCTGGCCCTGATCACCATCAATCCGGCGCGACAACTGCGCATCGCCGATCGCGTCGGCTCGATCGAAGTCGGCAAGGATGCGGACCTGGTCATCTACAGCGGCCATCCGCTGAGCGTCTACTCGATCGTGGAGAAGGTGCTCATTGATGGTCAGGTCTACTTCGATCGCCAGGCGGATCTGGCGCGTCGCGCGGAGATCCAGAAGGAGAAGGAAGCGCTCAAAGCGCAAGAGCAGCGCGCCGAGCGAACGGCTCCGCCTGCGCGACGGCCTCGACCGGAGCAGCCGTGATGGGCCACATATCTTTCCTGGCGTCAGGGAGGAAAGGAGGTCAGGCTATGAAAAGCACAGCATCTGCTCTCATCCTCGGAATTCTCCTGCTGCTTCCCTTCTCCGGAGTCCGGGCGCAGCGGGGAGAGATCTACGCTCTCACGAACGCGCGCATCGTTCCGATCACCGGTCCGGTGATCGAGCGCGGCACGATCGTCATTCGAGAAGGGAAGATCGCGGCCGTCGGACGCAACGTCTCGATCCCAGCCGGCGCGCGCGTCATTGACGTTCGGGGGATGTGGGTGTATCCCGGATTCATTGATTCCGGGACGACGATCGGGTTGACCGAGATCGGTCAGGTCGCGGCGACAGTGGACGTGAACGAGATCGGCGATTTCAATCCCCATCTGAGGGCGATCGTGGCCGTCCATCCGGCGAGCGAGATCATCCCGGTGACGCGCGTCAACGGCATCACGACCGTGCTCACGGCCCCTCGCGGGGGGATCCTCTCGGGACAGGCAGCGCTCATCAACCTGGACGGCTGGACGTGGGAAGAGATGCGCGTCAAAGAACCCGTGGGCATCTACTTCAACTTCCCCACGATCCCATCCGGGCGATTTTTCTCTCCGGGAGCCCCTCAGGCGCGCCCCCGCAGTTTCGAGGAAGCGCGACGCGAGCGCGATGAGCGGCTCCAACGCGTCAAGCGCCTGCTGGATGATGCGCGCGCCTATGCCCGAATGAAGAAGGCCGCTTCGGCCGGTGTGCCCGAAGGGAACTCGGCGAATTCTTCAGACCGCCGCTTTGTCCCGATCAATCCCGTCCTGGAATCTCTGGTGCCGGTTGTCGAAGGGACACTCCCGTTAATCGTCGCGGCCAACGAAGCTCGGGATATCAAGGCCGCCGTCGAGTTCGCCGAGGAGCAGAAGGTCAAGATCATCGTGAGCGGAGGGCTGGAAGCTCCTCGCGTCGCGCACCTGCTCAAGGAGAAGAATATCCCCGTGCTGCTCGGGCCCGTGCTCAGTCTCCCGCGAAATGACGACGATCCCTACGACAGCACCTTCACCGCAGCGAAGCAACTCTATGAAGCGGGGGTGAAATTCGCCTTCCTCACCAACGATGCCGCCAACGCGCGGAATCTCCCCTATCACGCCGCGATGGCTGTCGCCTTCGGGTTGCCGCGCGAAGAAGCGCTCAAGGCTCTGACCATCTATCCGGCCGAGATCTTCGGCGTCGCCGATCGGTTGGGGAGCATCGAGGTCGGCAAGATGGCTAATCTCGTCGTCTGGGATGGAGATCCGCTGGAGATTCGTTCCCAGGTGCGCTACCTTTTCATCAACGGAAAGCCCGTGCCGCTTGTGACCAAGCACACGCAGCTTTACGAGCGCTATCGAAACCGACCGTGAACCGCACGCGGTCCTCCGCCGCCTGAGGGATCTCGGCCCCCGGGCCGGAGCGTCTGAGCGGGATCGTCAGCTCTCCGCCCGAGCCGCTCCAGACGATGCGTGTCCTGGGTCCTCCCTGCGGAGGACCTTCTTATTCTGGCCGGGACTCCCTGGGCAGAACATCCTGGATCCAGGTGATGGCGGCGAAGGCCCCGGACCATCCGATCGTCGTGATGGCCAGCAACCCGACGTGAATCAACTCTTCGGGCGTGAGCCCAGCGCGCAAGGCTCGACGCGCATGGGAATGAACGGCTCCCTCGCGCCCGGCTCCAATAGCCAGAGCCAGCTTCACCAGACGCTGCGTGCGCTCATCCAGCGGCCCGGCTGCGGCCGTCACCTCTCCCAGCCGGTTGTACGCCTCCCAGACGGCCGGATATTTCTCGGCGAATTCTCGCAGAACATCCGGCAGCTCTTTGTTCCCCATATTCTCTCTCCTCCAGTTGATTCTCCCCTTCCCTGTGATCGGTCCCACCTTAAGAAGCAAAAGTCACGCTCCCAGCGCGCGCTCAAGGGCCGCCCGGAGCCCGACGGTGTTCTTCCAGCGTCCCAGCAGGGACGACTGGCCAATCGCCCCTACAACTGATGTGGCATGAAATGGAGAAGCTCGACCGGCTCATACCTCTTCCCGGTGAAAAGCTCCAGCGTGAGACAGCCCATCTCGATAGCCGCTTGCTTGAGGACGCGCACGTCCTTGGTCAGACGCCCCAGCGGAAGCGTCGGATCGAGAAAGAGCGCGGCGATATTCACCTCCGGGTCCACAGGTCGGCGTCCGAGCGCCAAATCGAGCGCGCGGTTATACGCCTCATGCCGGTGAAGGAAAGCCTGCTCCAGACTCGGACTGAGCGGGCGCAAGCTGGCGGCGGCCAAGGCCCGTTCCAGGGCGTTGGGAGGGCGCGCCCGATAGTCCTTCGGGACGGTGAAAACGACAAGGATATCCGTACATCCATCGCGCACAGCCCGCTCCAGAGGGATCGCATCCACAAGCCCCCCGTCCACGTAAAGACGTCCCCCGAGAGCGACGGGATAAGGGTAGAAAATGGGCAAAGCAGCACTCGCCTTAAGAGCGCCCAACAGGTCGGTTCGTTCATCATGACTGCAGAAGAGGACATCGCGTCCGGTGAGAACATCGGTCGCAACCATATAGAGAGGCGTGGGGTTTCGCCGCACGCGCTCAAGATCGAGCCGCTTCTTGCGCGCGATGATCTCCTGGAAGAGAAAATCCATGTCCACGATCTTGCGCCATCGTCCGAGGTTGATGAAGCGGCGATTGGCGATGTCCTGATAATAGATCGAGGTCCCGAAAGCGGCTTGCCCGGCCAGAAAGTACGCCCCATTGATCGCTCCGGCCGAGCAGCCGTAGACGGCGTCGAAAGCGTGGGTGAATCCGAGCGTTTCGAGTGCCACGATGGCTCCGGCGCTCGCGACACCGCGCATGGCTCCCCCTTGCAGAACGCACGCGGTCTTGCGCGCGGTGGGCGTCCCCTGTCCGGCCTCCCTCTCCTCCTTGCGACGCCAGATATTCCGAATGGCCGCTTCCGGGCGAACGCCTCCCCAGCACAGATGGCGACGCTCCTCACCCACTAGAGACACCGCCTGCGATTCGATCACATTCTGCCCGTATCGGAGCGCAATTCTTCCAGCAGACGCCGGCCCGCAAATCCCGTATCCAGAGGATGCCAGTAGGCGAGCCTCGGTTCTCCCACTCTCCAGCAGAGGTAGACCTCGCGCCCATCGGGACAGAGATGCGGGAAATCTACGAGTCCTTCCTCGAGCCCCTTCACGAGGATTCCCTCCCGGTGAAGCTGCTCGATGATCTCCGAGAGTTCTCTGACCTGAGGAGGATAAGGTCCCAGGTGATCCGGATGAAATCCCGGCCGATAGCGGCCCCGGCGCACATCGAATCCGCGAGCGGAGAGCGTCCGCGCCAGCTCAGCCATTCGCTCGATCTGCGGCTGCCATCGCGCGCGCAGTGCTTCTGCCTCTTCGATGGAGAAATGCCGGCTGTGATGATACCTCATCGCGTGTTCCCTCCCACAGGGCCGTCGTATGGCCTCGGGATCATGGGATCCAGTCGGCAATGAAGATATTGGTCTCGCCCGGACGTCGAGCGTTGCGATTGGACGCGAAGACGAGCTTCTTCCCATCGGGCGAGAACATGGGGAAACCATCGAAGGCCGGATGAAAAGTGATGCGCTCCAGTCCCGTCCCATCGTCCCGAATGAGGAAGAGATCGAAATTGCGCCGCTCCGGATCGTGGAAATTGGAGGAGAAGATGATCCGCCGGCCATCGGGGTGGAAGAAGGGAGCGAAGTTGGCTGCGCCGTTGTTGGTGACCTGGCGCTGCCGCGATCCGTCGGCATCCATGATGTAGATCTCCAGCCGGATCGGGCGCAACGCTCCCGATCGGAGCATGTCCTGGAATGCGGCCAACTCCTCTCGATCGCGGGGATGATGCGCGCGATACACGATGCGCTTCCCATCGGGGGAGAAGAAAGCGCCTCCGTCATATCCCGGCGTGCGCGTCAGGCGTTTGACGTTGCGCCCATCGGCATCCATGACGTAAATGTCCGGATCGCCATCGCGCATCGAGGTGAAGACGATCTTCTTGCCATCGGGAGAGATCGTCGCCTCCGCATCATATCCTGGCGTATTCGTGAGCTGCCGCAGATCAGACCCATCGGCCCGCGCCGAGAAGATGTCATACCCCTCATAGAGAGCCCACACATAGCCGCGCGTGCGATCCGGCGGAGGAGGACACTCCTCGCTCACATGGTGCGTCGAGGAGTAGAGGATGCGATCCCCTTTCGGGAAGAAGTAGGCACAGGTCGTCCTTCCTTTCCCCGTACTGACGAGCCGCACGTCCCCTCTCTGAAGGTCCAGGACGAAGATCTGATCGCATCGAAACGGTGGGCGCGTGGATTGAAAGATGAGCTGCTTCCCATCGGCCGAGAAGTAGGCCTCGGCGTTCTCCCCTTCGAAGGTGAGCTGCCGGATATTGGCCAGATGCCTCTCCTCGCCCGGGAAGAGCAGGTCGCTCCGCGGAGCTGATCCGCCCTCTTGCCCCAGGGAAGGAGCGCCCATCGGGAAGCTGGCTCCAATCAGCGAAAGGACGCCGACACCGACTCGGATCCATAAACCCGTGCTCACGGCTTCCCTCCCCTCTCCCCTGTTGTCCCAGATGCTTCCTCTACAGGATATGCGGACACAATGTCCCTCACATCTTCTCGGAGCGATGAATAGTAGGACGTTTCCGGCGTTATTTCAAGAGCGAGCCGGATCTGGGGTGCGAATCACTGAAGACTCGGCCTCCAGCCGGATCTTTCGTTCGCGCGAGGAATCTCTCCAGGGATGCGTGCGAAGAGGCCGCCCTTGGGGTTTTGGAGGAACTGTCGGAACTGGGGGGAGTGCGTGAGGGGAATCGGGAGCGCGTAGAGGCCCTGGTGGTTTTGGGGGAACCGTCGGAACCGGAGGGAGTTCCTCTTTCGGAGGAATCGGGAGGGAGGAGTCCTCGGGGGGAACTTCCACCGGAGGCAATTCTTCAAGGGGCTGACCCGGATGAAGCGTGCAGAGTTCGGTGACCTCCCGCCCTTCGATGAAGATCTCCACGCGCGTTTCGGGACAGTGATCGGTCGCGCGGAGGCCCGTTTGCGGATCTACGATATGCTCGACAACTCCCTGGGCAGGAGTGAAACTCCCGGCCACCAGATCGGGCCGAAGCGCCGCGACTTGCCGCATGAAGGCGATCCATATGGGGAGAGCGGCCCGAGAGGCGGCCAGAGGCAGCGGCCGATTGTCATCCAGCCCCACCCAGACGACGCACACAATCTCCGGAGTGAATCCGGCGAACCAGGCATCGCTGCGCTGCGCCGTTCCGGTCTTCCCGGCAATAGCCGAAAGACCTAAGGTGGCCGCAGCATGCCCCGTTCCATAAGGCTCCGCAATGACGCTCTGAAGAGCACTTGTCACCAGATGGGCCACTGCGGGCGATAAGACGTCAATGCGCCGCGTCTGGTTCTCAAGCAGGACCCGCCCTTCTGGGGAGACGATGCGCGTGAGGGAGAAAGGCAGAACGCGAGTCCCCGCGTTGGGGAAGACCGTGTACGCAGCGGCCAGCTCCAGGGGGGTGACTTCAGAGGCTCCCAGAGCCGTCGCCGCCTGCGCCGGAGGACGAGGCAGCCCACAGCGTTCGAGCATGCGGGCGACCGTCGCATATCCGACATCCTGTGCGATCTGTACGGTGACCACGTTGAGCGAGCGCGCTAGGGCTTCGCGCACGCTCACCGGGCGAAAGAGATACGTGTCGCCGAAGTTGCGCGGAGCATATCCCCCCTCGAACGTGCGCGGCTCGTCCATGTAGAGGTCGGCCAGCGTGATGGGTTTTCCCTCACGTTCTCCGGACTCCAGAGCCGCCGCGTACACAAACGGTTTGATGGCCGATCCGGGCTGCCGGCGCGCATCAACCGCCCGATTGAATTGACTCTCCTCATAGTTGCGCCCTCCCACCATCGCCAGGATCTCCCCTGTGCGCGCATGCAGCGCCACCAGGGCCCCCTGCACCGTCCCCGGAGGAATCGCATAGGGACGCCGCAGAAGTTCCCGATCCAACCGCTCCAATCCCTGAATCAGAGCCATCGTGGCCGCCCGCTGAAGATCCATATCAATGGTCGTGTAGACGCGATAGCCGAGCCGCCCCAGATCGCTCGCCGGGAAAAGCTCGGCCAACTGCTCCTGCACGTAGTCCAGAAAGTAGGGGGCGCCCGCTTCGGTCCCCACGCCCTTGGCGCGAAAGTGCAAGCGAAGCGGCGCGCGCTTGGCGCGCTCGGCCTCAGCCGGAGTGATGAACCCCTCTTCGACCATCCGATCCAGGACGAAGTCGCGACGGCGCCGCCCGCGCTCCACAACCTCCGGATCGTGCGTCCGGCTCAGATAATATCCCGGCCGATGGATGATTCCCGCCAGGAAGGCCGATTCGGAGAGCGTCAACTGCGAGACGTCCTTGTCGAAATATTCTCGCGCGGCAGCTCCGACGCCGTAGATCGAAACAGGGCCGCGCCGCCCCAAATAGATGACATTGACATAGCGGGTGAAGATCTCCTCCTTACTCAGCCGCCGCTCCAGAGCCAGCGCGAGAAAAGCTTCGCGCACCTTGCGCCGGAGCGTGCGTTCGGAGCCAACCAGGATGTTTTTGACCAACTGCTGCGTGATCGTCGAACCTCCCTGAACGGCCCCTCCGGCCAGAAGGTCGCGCCACAGGGCGCGAAGGATGCCCAGGTAGTCCACGCCCGTATGCTCGAAGAACCGCTTGTCCTCAACCGCGACAATCGCTTGAACGAGATGCCGGGGAAGCTGGGCGTACTCGACCTGCAGGCGCAGACCTCGGTCCTGGCGAGCCGCCCCCCCAGAAATCCCAAGCGTAGAGACGATCGAGCCGATCGGCTCGGGAGGCAGAAGGACTTCCTCTCTCTCCCGACCGGAAGAGAGATCCACAAGCCGTTCCACTCGCGAGCCATCCCGGGAGAATACGACCCGCACGGCCGCCGTGCGCGCCTCCACGGACGATTCGGCCGGCCAAATCTCCACACCCTGGCGCGTGACTCGATACCGCCCCCGCCACTGGTCGGCCGTCTTGTCAATAGCCGCGTATCCCGCGCGGCTGAGATGCTCCAGAAGTTGCCCGCGAGAGAAGCGCTGCCCGATCCGAAGGCGACTCGGTGCAGCATAAAAGACCGTCGGCTCACCCTGCCCCAGACGCCCCGCAAGCCACGCGTCCAGATCCTGCTCGGCTTCCACGTAGAAGTAGAAGAGGGCGACCAGCCCGAGCACACAGCAGACCCCCAGCCCCCGAAGCCCCCACGAGATCGCTCGCGATCGCCATCCCGATGAGGACGGCTCTGGGGCCGCCCGTGCCGGCTTGAAAGCATTCGGCTTTTGCCTCCGCCTCCTCATCCCGCACTCCTTGTGCCTCCAGTGGGCCTCGCCAGCGCGGCCTCCGGCCGCTTGCCCGGGAAAATTTTACGCCAGCCGCGAGAAACCGCCGAGGGGAATTCTCCGAGGAACCAATCTCCGATAGGTCCTCCTCCCGCGCTGTCCGGAAGCCTCGTGATCGAACGATCTCAGGTGACCGCCAGGGGGCGCCCGTCAGCCGTCCTTTTCTTCTGGATGAGGACCTTGAAGCGCTCTCCCCACGGACCGGGAAGCACCAGGTGTTTGAGCGCAAGTCGAGAGGCCAGATCTTCCGCTCCCCCAACCGGTTCCCTCAAAAGAGCACTCGCCCGCTCGATGAGTCCCAACCGGCAGAGGAATTCCCACTGAGTCGTGAACTCCACGACCTCAAAGCCGAATCTCTCACCCGCTCTCATGCAGAGGGTGAAGTCCACATCAGCCGTGATGTCCTGCTCTCCCACGCGTACCAGAGGATCATCCACCATCTGACGACGGAAGAAGCAGCGAAGCGTTCCCTCCGGAGGCCCTTGGCCATACAGACGGGAGGCCGTCTCTCCGTAATCAATCGTCACGACATATCCCTGCTGCACAAAGGAAGCCAACCGTTCAAACCAGCCGACCACGTCCCAGGCGATGTCGGCGATCTGCCCCGGCTTGAGTGAAATCCCAATCTGCTCGAAATAGAGCGCGATTTCGGGCTGCGTCAATGGGCCGAGCGTCCAGGCCAGCTTCTCCCCGCGAAGCGTCACATAAAGCTCTCTCCATTGTCCCTTTTCTTTCAGAACGCGGTGCACGGGGAAGCTGTCCAGAAGCTCATTGGAGAAGACAATGCCCACGATGGGGCTGGCGGCCAGATCCTCCTCCTGTACCCAGGAGACCTGAGGATATCCCGATAACGTTCGACGCTGCTGCTCGCGCAGATGCGGGCTGATCTCCCGAATCCAGTACCGAAAGGAGAACTCGGGCTCCTGATCCCGCAAAAGAGCAGACAGGACATCGGCCGCCAGGCGTCCCGTTCCGGCTCCCCATTCCAGAATCGTCACGGGAGAGCCCACATGTCGAGCCGCTTCCCGGAGGTCCCGCCCGAGCGCTCTGAACTTGGCGGCCAGCAGCTCTCCAAAAATCGGATGCAGATGCGCACTGGTCAGATAATCTCCGCGCGCGCCGATCTGCACAGACCGCATGTAGTATCCGTGCTCCGGGTCGTAAAGAGCCGCCGCCATGAAGTCCCGGAAAGGGATGGCCCCTTTCTCTCGAATGCGCGCCTTGAGCTTCTCTTCAAGCCGTCGCATGGAGAATGAACTCCCCACGCGATCTTCCGAGCACACAGGGTTTCCGTCCGAAGGGGAGATCGAAGAGGGGCTGAGGGAGCTGTTCACACAGCTTCGGCAGCGATCGGCACAGCGCGCACGACGCGCTCCCGGCCGAAGATGTAAAGGCTCGGATGCTCGCGCATGATCTTATCCTGCAAGCGCATCAGCCCATAGAGCAGAGCTTCCGGCCGAGGCGGACATCCCGGGATGTACACATCCACCGGCACGACACGA
Organism: uncultured Clostridia bacterium; assembly: GCA_964615335.1. GTDB lineage: Bacteria > Acidobacteriota > Blastocatellia > HR10 > HR10 > HR10. The sequence goes on along the minus strand of CAZTMT010000004.1, from coordinate 35,468 downwards.
TCCACCCCCTGCAGGGTCGAATAGGAATCGAAAGGTCCTCCGACCGAAGCACATGCTCCCATGGCGATGACCCACTTGGGCTCCGGCATCTGATCGTAAACGCGGCGCACAATGGGCGCCATCTTGAGCGTCACCGTCCCGGCCACGATCATCAAATCCGACTGCCGAGGACTCGGGCGAAAAACCCCCGCTCCGAACCGATCAATGTCAAAGCGCGAGGCTCCGGTGGCCATCATCTCGATGGCGCAGCAGGCGAGCCCAAAAGTCATCGGCCAGAGCGCCGATTTGCGCGCCCAGTTGAAGACGGTGTCCACCGTCGTCGTCAAAAACCCCCCAGCCTGCGCGTATTCTTCCAGGTTCACGTCCATTCCAGGGCTCCTTTTCGCCACGCGTAATAATAGCCCACAATGAGAAGGCCCAAGAAGATGGCCATCTCAATCAGGCCAAAAAGGGCGAGTTTATCGTAGATGACCGCCCACGGGAAGAGGAAGACCGTCTCCACATCGAAGATCAGAAAGAGCATGGCGATGATGTAGTACCGCACGGAGAACCGCTCGCGGGCATCCAGAACCGGATCCACGCCGCACTCGTAAGGGGAGAGCTTGGGCGCTTCGAGCTTCAGAGGACGCAAGAGCCGCCCGATCCCCAGAACGAGAGCCGGAAAAAGCACCGCGATGAGAAAAAGAACGACAATCGGCAGATACGCGTAGATCGGATCCGTTTGCATCAAAAGCACCATACGCATGCTATGAAAGGCAATTGTAGGAGGCCGCCCTCGACCTGTCAAGGAGCGCTCGGATGTAGAGAGCCTTCCGGTGGGTGGCGTTGACACATGGCCCGAATTGGGCTATTCTCTTGAGCTTTGGAGAATCCAGGGGGCAACGGAAGATCACAACCGAGAGCGCTCGAGGGGCTCGCCGGTTCGCGCGATCGTGAGATCGCCCGAGCTGCTCCCGACTGCGCCAGGAGAACGAACCGATGAAACGCACATACCAGCCGAATAATCGGCGCCGAGCCAAAACGCACGGGTTCCGCGCGCGCATGAGCACGAAGGCCGGACGAGAGGTCTTGCGACGCCGCCGGCGAAAAGGACGCTATCGGCTCACGCCGGAGCATTACTAGAGGAGGCCGAGCGGGACGCCCCGCGCGATCCGAAAATCGCACGGCCGAAAACGACTCGGTTCGCACAATGCCGGATGAGCGACTCAGAAGATCCGAACGCCTGCACCGAAGACGCGACTTTCTCACCGTCTACGCCGAAGGCAAACGCTACAGCCTCCCCCTGTTCACGATCTTCGCGCGGATGAGCGGGCATCCTTTCTGCCGATTGGGCATCACGATCTCCCGAAAGGTGGGAAAAGCCGTCTGGCGCAATCGCGCCAAACGATGGATCCGCGAGGTCTTCCGGAAAAACAAAGGGCGATTCCCCTGCCCGCTCGATGTGGTCGTCAATGTGAAGGAGACGATTCGAGAGGCTGACTACTGGGCTGTTCAGGAGCAGTTCCTGAAGTTCATCGAGCGCGTGACCCGAGACGTCACCGAGCGGAGATTCCCTGCCGGCGCGCTCAGCCAAGCGCCCTCCTCGAAATCTCCCCCGTCTGCCCCCGCCGGCCGAGGCGACAGCTCCCCCCACGAACCGGCAGGCTCCCTGGGCGCTCTTGCGATCCCATGATGAGGCGGCTGGCTCTTGTGCTGCTCAAAGTCTATCAGATCGGGATCTCCCCGATGTTCCCCCCGGCGTGTCGCTTCATCCCCACATGCTCGGAATATGCACGAGAAGCGATCGCGCGCTTTGGGGTCCTGCGCGGGAGTCTCCTGGGAATTCGGCGTCTGCTCCGCTGCCATCCCTTTCATCCGGGAGGCTACGATCCCGTTCCCCAGGCGGAGATCACCAGAGAACGAGGTGAATGACGATGGAGAAGCGAGTTCTTCTGGCCTTCATCCTCTCGACGCTGATTCTGGCTCTGTGGTACGTCTTTTTCGCTCCTGCACCCCAGCCGCCAACAGCCCCTCCCCGCAAGCCCCAAGAGCGCGCCCAGCAAAAGCCCGTAAGCCCGTCGGCCTCCTCTGTGCCGTCTGCGCCCTCTCTCCCCGCCTTTCCGGAGCGGGAGATTCGCATTGAGACGCCTCTTTGGAGCGCCGTTTTCACAAATCGCGGGGCCGTCGCGCGGAGCTGGAATATTCACCATCTTCCGAATGGACGGATCCTTCTGGGCTCCGATCGGCGCCCTCTGGAGCTTATCCCCCGGCAGCGCCAGATCCTGCAGGCGCTCGGCTATCCGCTGGCCCTCCGCAGCCCGGACGACTCCTGGGATCGAGCGCTCCAAAACGCCACATGGGCTGTCTCCTCCGAAGAATCTGTGCTCCGCATCGGGCCTCAGGAGAAGCGCGAGCTTGTCTTCACACTGGAAGATCCGGCGCGCGCGCTTCGAATTCAGAAGCGCTTCACCTTCTTCGGAGACCGCTACGATTTTCAACTGGAGATTTCGGCCACTCGCTCCGAACGCCCCCTGGAGTTGCTTGTCGGTCCGAACTTCGGCGATCAGAGCATCGTGCGGTTTGACACGTACACGAAGATCCCTCCGCGGGCTCTGGTCCATGACGCCGAAAAGGTGCGGCGCATTCAGGCCGAGAAGCCTCCGAAAGAGCCCGTGCGCGGCCCGATCAAATGGGCCGGTCTCGAGGATAACTACTTCGCTCTGGTCGCCATTCCGGACCAGCCGGCCGAGAGCGCCCGCCTTCTCGGACACACGTTCCGAGAGACCCATGAAGGAGAAGAGATCGAGCGACACGCCCTCGCGGTCTTGCTCCCGGTGACAGGGGAGACTCGATTCACCCTCTGGGCCGGACCGAAAGGCTTGAACATTCTCCAGGAGCTGGATGCCCGCCTCGGAGGCCGCGATCTGCAGAACATCATCAACTACGGCTTTGCGGGCGGCCTCGTGCGCCCGATCATTCACTTCGTTCTCAATCCGGCGCTGTCGGCTCTGCATCGTCTCACGGGCAACTACGGGATCGGAATCATCATCGTGACGCTCGTGCTCAACCTCTTCTTCTACCCCTTGCGCCGCTCCTCGACGATCCGAATGCGAAAGGCGAGCGCGCTGCAGCCCAAAATGCGCGAGTTGCAGGAGAAGATGAAGAAGCTTCGCCGGGGCGATCCGAAGATGCAAGAGCTGCAGATGGAACAGATCCGCCTCATGAAGGAAGCCAATCCCCTGGGCGGATGCCTTCCCCTGCTCCTGCAGTTGCCGATCTTCTGGGCCATGTTCATCCTGCTGACCATATCGCTTGACGTGCGCCATGCCCCTTTCCTGGGATGGATTGACGATCTCTCCTCCCCCGACCGATGGCATATCCTCCCGATCCTCATGTGCGCTTCCATGATCGCTTCGACGCTCATGACCCCGACTCCTCAGGGAGATCCCTCGCAGCGCGTCCAGCGCTTCATGATGGCCTACCTGATGCCCATTCTGCTCACCTATCTCTTCTTCTGGCGGGCTCCCAGCGGGCTCGTTCTCTACTGGATGATGAGCAACCTGGTAGGAATCGGACAGCAACTGCTGATCAACCGTTCGCTCCCGCCGCTGCCGGTCTCCCCCGAGGGCGCTTCCGCCAAAGAACCGGCCACAGAGCAGAAAGAAAAGACCTCACGTGGGGCTTCGCACAAACGCTAGCCACGGGGTTCTTCAGGCGCTCATGCGCCTGACCCTTGGGCCGTGCTCACCCGCTATGCCGTGCGAGAGCCAAGACACTATCGCGGCGATCTCCACGCCGCCCGGGCGCAGTGGCCTGGGAATCATCCGCTTGAGCGGACCCCGGGCGCGAGAGATCGCCGAGCGCATCTTCCATCCCAAATCCCAACGCAGTCGCGCGCTCTCTCCTCGACGAGCCACCTTCGGCGAGATCCGCGATCCGCAGAGCGGAGAGCTTCTGGATGAAGCCGTGGTGACCTTCTTCGCGGGGCCTCAGAGCTCAACGGGCGAAGACGTCGTCGAGTTCAGTTGCCATGGAAGCCCGGTCGTCTTGCGCCGCCTGCTGGATCTTCTGCTTGAGCTGGGCGCTCGCGCGGCCAGACCCGGAGAATTCACCCTGCGCGCCTTTCTCAACGGACGAATAGACCTGGTCCAGGCCGAAGCGATCCGCGATCTCATCGAAGCGCAGACCATCACACAGGCGCGCGTGGCTCTCCGACAGATGCAGGGGAGCCTCTCCCGCCGCCTTCAGCCTCTGCGCCAGGCGCTCATTGAGATGATCGTCCAGATGGAGACGGCCGTCGAGTTCGTCGAGGAGGATGTCACGACCGAGAGCCGATCTTCCCTTTTGGCGCGACTGGATGCGCTCATCCAAGAGCTCGAAAACATGGCCGCACAATACCGCACGGGACGCTACGTGCGCGAGGGAGTCCAGGTCGCTCTTATCGGAAAGCCGAACGTGGGCAAGTCGAGCCTCTTCAACCGGCTCCTTGAGAGAGAACGCGCCATCGTGACAGAAATCCCCGGGACGACCCGCGATACGCTCATCGAGACAGCTTCTCTGGAAGGCATCCCCATCCATCTTGTGGATACCGCCGGTTTGCGCGAAGCGACCGATCGCGTCGAACGTCTGGGGATCGAACGCAGCCGACAGGCCATGGCCGATGCCGATCTGGTACTTGTCGTGCTCGATGGCTCCCAGCCTCTTGAAGAAGAAGACCGCCGGATTCTGGAAGAGACTCGCTCAGTGCCCCGAATCCTGGTCATCAATAAGAACGACCTTCCCCGGAGGCTGGAGACAGAACGCCTTCGCGCTCTGGCCGAAGGAGCACCCCTGTGCGAGATGTCCGCTCTGACGGGCCAGGGCCTTGAAGAGCTGCGACAAGTCATGCTAGAGATCCTCACCCGCGGTAGCGCTTTCCAGCCCGAAGATGTTATACTCACCAATGCGCGCCATCACCAGCTCCTTGTGGCCGCGCGCGATGCCGCCCATCAGGCGCGACGCGCGCTCGCCGAGGGGTATTCGGAGGAGGTCGCCCTGGTCGGGCTGCATGACGCGCTCCGATATCTGGGGGAGATCACAGGCGAGGTGACCATCGAGGAGATTCTGGATCGCATCTTCTCGACCTTCTGCATCGGGAAATGAGCACGGGAAGAAGCGACAACTCTTTTGACGTCATCGTCGTCGGCGGAGGACACGCCGGCTGCGAAGCGGCTCATGCGGCCGCGCGCATGGGATGCCGAACCGCCTTGGTCACTCTCTCTGCCGAGACAATCGCACAAATGTCCTGTAATCCCGCTATCGGAGGCATCGCCAAGGGCCATCTCGTCCGCGAGATCGACGCCCTGGGCGGGCTCATGGGTCTTGTCACCGACCGCATCGGCATCCACTTTCGCGTCCTCAATCGAAGTCGCGGTCCAGCCGTTCAATCCCCCCGCGCTCAATGCGATCGCACCGTCTACCGCCGGGAGATGCAGCGCGCGTTGCGGGAAACGCCGGGGCTTGTCATCCTGGAGGGCGAAGTGTCCGATCTCCTCATCCAAGATCACGCCGTTCGAGGCGTCCGCCTCTCCGATGGACGAGAGCTCCTCGCGCGCGCCGTCGTGCTCACAACCGGAACATTCCTGCGCGGCCTCATCCACATCGGACGCCTCACCTTCCCCGCCGGACGCTTGGGCGAAAGCCCAGCTCTGCCTCTGGCTGAGACCCTCCGCCACATCGGCTTTCGGATGGGACGCCTGAAGACGGGAACACCTCCCCGCCTGGATGGCCGGACCATTGACTTCTCTCAAGCCGAGCGCCAGCCAAGCGACGATCCCCCACAGCCCTTCTCCTTTCTGACGCAGAAGATCACCCAGCCTCTCATTGACTGCTTCATCGTCTATACTACCCCTCGATCGCACGAGGTCATCCGAAGGAATCTCGAGAAGTCCGCCCTCTACAGCGGACAAATCCAGGGCATCGGCCCTCGCTACTGCCCCTCCATCGAGGACAAGATCGTCAAGTTCCCTGACAAGGAGCGGCACCAGATCTTCCTGGAACCCGAAGGCTACTACACCGACGAGATCTACCCCAACGGCATCTCCTCGAGCATGCCCGTCGAAGTGCAGCTTGAGTTCGTGCGAACGATCCCCGGACTTGAGCGCGCCAAGTTCATCCGCCCGGCCTACGCCATCGAGTACGATTTCGTGGATCCGACAGAACTCCATCCCTGGCTGGAGACCAAACGAATCCGCGGCCTATTCCACGCCGGCCAGATCAACGGGACAACCGGATACGAAGAGGCCGCCGCACAAGGGATCATGGCCGGAATCAACGCCGCTCTCTTCGTTCGGGGCGAAGATCCCCTTGTGCTCAGCCGCACGCAGGCCTATATCGGCATTCTCATTGATGATCTGGTCACCAAGGGTGTGGATGAACCCTATCGCATGTTCACCTCCCGAGCAGAGCTTCGCCTGCTTCTGCGTCATGACAATGCCGACATGAGGCTGACCGAAATCGGGTATCGCATAGGGATCGTAAGTAAAGAAAGATACATCGAGTTTTCTAAAAAACGGGAGAATATCGAAAAGATAAAGCTCTATTTCTCGAATACAAAGATCACGAGCAATACCCAGGGATTTACTCGGTTCAGCGAATTAACGGGGATTCGGCTGAGCGAGCCGACGCTTCTGGAGAAGCTCATCTGCCGTCCTGAGGTTGAGGCTCAGCATGTAGCGCTCTTTCTTCCCGAAGCTTTGCGGGAGCAGGTGGGGGAGGAAGCTTTGCGCGTTGCGGTGAACGATCTCAAGTATGCGGGATATATTGAGAGTCAGCGGCAGTTGGCTGAGAAGCTGGAGCGAATGGAGGCTCGGGCGATTCCGGAGGATTTGGATTTCGGCCAGATCTCTGGGCTTTCGCGAGAGATCGTGGAGAAGCTCTCGCGGATTCGGCCTCGGACACTGGGGCAGGCTCGTCGGATTCCCGGCATGACGCCCGCGGCACTGACTCTTTTGAACATCCACCTGGAGATGCGATCCCGGCGTGAACGCGCTCGAGTCACGACGTCATGAGCTGCGAGCGCATCTGCGCGCGTGGGCTCCGGAGTTCGGTCTGTCTCTTTCGGATTCCCTGATCGAGAAGCTTTCCGAGCACTACGTCCTGCTGCTTCGGTGGAACGAGCGAATCAACCTGACTCGGATCATTGAGCCCGAGCTTGCGGCCCGGTTCCACTACCTGGAGTCTCTCTATGGAGGGCGCTTTCTGGAGGGCTCGATTCGAACGCTTGTGGATGTGGGCTCGGGAGGGGGATTTCCCGGGATACCGATTGCTCTGGCGCGGCCGGATTTACAGGTCGTGTTGATCGAGAAGGGAAGGAAGCGCGCTCTCTTTCTGCTAGAGGTCGCAAGGAGGCTCGGGCTTGAGAATGTGGATGTCTTTCACGGGCGCTTTGAGGCCTATCGGAGTCGGGATTTTCAAGCCGTGCTCTGCCGAGCTTTGGAGCGTTTGAGGGAGAGGCTCGGAGAACTTCTGGACTTCGCCCAAATGTGCCAGCAGGTTCTTCTTTGGGGGGGTGAGGATCTGGAGAAGACGGCTCGGGAGCGAGCGTCTGCCTTTTGGGAGGTCGTCTCCTTCGCGATCCCTCATGCCAGGCAACGGCGCGTGATTCTCCTCAGCCGGAGGCCGTCGAAGACTCCCGGCACGACGTCCTGATGCCTCCGGCAAGAGTTCCACGTGGAACATGTGCTTCCCTGCACGGGCCGCTCTGGCGGTCTCGGAGGGCATCGGGAGACGTTCGGGAAAATTCCGTCTTTTCAATCTCCCCCTTTTATGGTATTCTCACAGGCGACACGCGCAAGGGCGGCAATGGGTCGTACGATCGCCATCGCGAACCAGAAGGGGGGTGTCGGGAAGACCACGACGGCGGTCAATCTCTCGGCGGCCCTGGCCTCCTTCGGACAACGCGTCCTGCTTGTGGATTTTGATCCTCAAGCCAATGCCACATCGGGACTTGGGCTCCGACGGGGCTCTCTCCGCAAGTCGGTCTATCACGCCCTCATCTTCGGCGAGCCGATCTCTCACATCATCCTCGGGACCGAGATCGCCACGCTCTGGCTCGTCCCCTCCGAACGAAACCTCACCGGAGCCGAGATCGAGCTGGTCGAGATGGAGCGGCGCGAATTCCGCCTTCGCGAAGCCCTCGAACCGGTCCGAGAGGAGTTCGACTTCATCTTCATTGATTGCCCTCCCAGCCTGGGGCTTCTCACGCTCAACGCCTTGACGGCTGCCGACTCGGTCCTTGTGCCCATCCAGTGCGAATACTATGCCCTGGAGGGCGTCTCCGAACTCTGGGATACGCTCGTCCGAATCCGAAGAAATCTGAATCCCCGCCTTCAGATCGAAGGCTTTCTGCTCACCATGCACGATGAGCGGACCAACCTCTCGCATCAGGTCATGGCGGATCTCAGAGACTTCCTCGGATCGCAGGTCTTCCAAACGGTCATCCCACGAAACGTGAGACTGGCCGAAGCCCCAAGCTATGGAAAGCCCATCATCCTCTACGACGAGCGGTCTCGCGGAGCGGAAAGCTACAAAAATCTCGCCCTGGAGGTCCTCAACCATGACAAGAAAGGCGCTCGGGAAAGGACTTGAAGCTCTTCTCAGAGAGACGCACGAAGCAGCTGAGCAGGTCGCGGAGCTGGACATAGACCTCATTGACCCGAACCCTCAACAGCCTCGCACGCGATACGATGAGCAGAAACTCCAGGAACTGGCCGACTCCATCAGCGCCCATGGCCTCGTGCAGCCGATCCTCGTGCGCCGCCGGGGCCTCCGCTACGAGATCATCGCCGGAGAGCGCCGATGGAGAGCGGCTCAAAAAGCAGGGCTCATGAAGATCCCCGCCGTCATCCGCGATATCCCCGATGACCAACTGCTTGAACTCTCTCTGATCGAGAACATCCAGCGCGAAGACCTCAACCCGATCGAAGAAGCGCAGGCCTATCAAAAGCTCATGGAGAGATTCGGATTGACCCAGGAAGAGGTCGCCCGCCGCGTGGGCCGCGATCGCGCCTCGATCTCGAACTCTTTGAGGTTGCTGCGCTTGCCCGGCGAAATCCAAACCCTCATCGAACAAGAGAAGATCTCCTTCGGACATGCCAAAGCCCTGCTGAGCCTGACTTCGGCCGAGGCCCAAAAGCGCCTGGCTCAGGAGATCATCTCGCGAGGACTCTCGGTCCGACAGGCGGAAGCCGCTGCGCGAAAGCTGGCCGCCTCCCTTCATCCCAAAACCCGAAGAGGATCCTCCGCCCAGGACCCAAACCTTCACGCTGCCGCCCAGAAGCTCAGCCGATACCTCGGAACGAAAGTCCGCATCCTCCCCAATGGGCCCGGAGGAAAAATCGAGATCGAATACTACTCCGAAGCCGATCTGGAGCGCATCTATAATCTCATCCTTCGGAAAGGAGAGGCCTGACGATGAAGCTCCGAAAAGAGTCCCCCGCCGAAGTCCGCGGATTCCTCGACGAGGGCACGGAAGTCATCGGCGATCTCAGGTTCACCCATGTCCTTCACCTTCATGGACATATCAAAGGGAAGGTGATCTCCGATGGGGAGCTGGTCGTCGGAGAGAAGGGAATCATCGAGGGCGATGTCCAGGTGGGCATCCTGACGCTCGGAGGAACGCTTCTTGGCAACGTCGTCGCGAAGAAGAAAGCCCATTTTCTCCACACGGCTCGCATCCGAGGAGATGTCTCCACCCCTGTTCTTCGCGTGGACGAGGGAGCTATGTGGGAGGGGAGCATCTCGATGTTCGATGAGACCGCTCATTCTGTCGAGCCCGTCGCTCGCGCAGCAGGGGAAGCCGATGTGCGGGCTTGACATGACTCTCCATTTCGGCACACACTCTGAAATCTCATAAAGGAGGAGCTATGGGAGAAGAGACGCTCACGCCGCAAACGCCAGAGACTCCGGAAACGGAAGAGGAGATCACCTATCATGCCGTCCAAAAGGACGGAGAGATCGCGGCCATCTGGGTCATGAAAGGACGAAAGCATCTGCGTACCATTGATCCGAAAAGCGAGGAAGGACGCCGAATTCTTCAAGCTTATCGGCCTACGACATAGTCCCTCTCTGTGCAGCAGAGTGGGGACCGCCGTCGGACACAGCCGACTTATCACCCCATGACATAGTCCCCCTCTCATTCAGTCCCAGAGAGCCGGGAAGCTCGCCGGTTTTCCCGCCAGAAAAATTTTTTCGGGGAGGCTGTGGATTTTTCTTGCCAAACGGAGGATTTTGTGGTAATCTCTGACGGGTTTTCAACAGGATAAGTTGTTGATAATAAAAGGACTTATATGTTTAAAGTCGAGTTTGAGGGCGGTTTTTCAGGGGCTGTGGAAAAATTGTGGAAAATTCGGATTAGTTGCGCTCGTTTAATGAGATCTGGACGGTCCAGTGAGACCGCGAATTTCTCCTTTACCGAGTGGGAGCGAAGATTTCTTTAAGGAGTGGGACCTATGTCAAGCCAAATCTGGAACGCGCTGCTTTTGGCCATCGAGAAGCGGATCAACCACCAGAGCTTCAGCACCTGGTTCCGTCCTCTGGCTTGTCGAGAGGTCAGGAACAACATGGTGGTCATCGAAGCGCCCAACGCGATGTTTCGGGACTGGATCACGGACAACTACATGGACGTGATCGAGGAGGCGCTGCGAGAACTGCAGTTGACAAGCCATACGATCAAAATCACGGTTCGGGGCGAAGGGGAGCCTTCGGAAGGCTCCTCCGGAGGAGAATCCCCGGAGAACCATGCCCGTCTCTCACTCTTTGGGGAAGATGAGAGCGATCTGATCGCCCCTCCGGCGACTCGGTTCGTGGATCTTGAACCAATTGAACTTCCGCTCAATCCTCGCTACACGTTTGAGACATTCGTTGTCGGCTCATCGAATCAATTCGCTCATGCTGCCGCTCTGGCCGTGGCCGAATCCCCCTCGAAAGCGTATAATCCGCTCTACATCTATGGCGGTGTGGGGCTTGGAAAAACGCATCTCATGCACGCGATCGGCCATGCGATCCGGGCCAAGAACAAACACCTCCGCCTCACCTATGTCTCCTCGGAGCGCTTCATGAACGAGCTGATCAACGCGATCCGCTACGACAAGACACTAGCCTTTCGAGAGAAGTACCGAAATATAGACGTTCTCCTCATTGATGACATCCAGTTCCTGGCGGGCAAGGAACGCACGCAGGAGGAGTTCTTCCACACCTTCAATGCGCTCTACGATGCGCAGAAGCAGATCGTCATCACCAGCGACTGTCCCCCGCGCGAGATCCCCACGCTGGAAGAGAGACTTCACTCGCGCTTCGAATGGGGGCTGATCGCCGATATTCAACCTCCCGATCTGGAGACCAAGGTCGCCATCTTGAAACGAAAAGCCGAACAGGAGCAGATCAGTCTCCCGGATAACGTCGCGCTCTTCATCGCAAGCAAAATCAAATCGAATATTCGCGAGCTGGAAGGCGCTCTGGTTCGCCTGATCGCATATTCTTCTCTGACCGGACGTCCGATCAGCCTCGCTCTGGCTCAAGAGACGCTGCGCGGAATCATTGACGAAGAAGAGGAGAAGGTGATCACGATCGAGGTGATCCAGAAAACAGTCGCCGACTACTTCGGCCTGAGAGTCTCCGATCTGAAATCGAAAAACAACTCGCGTTCGGTCGCCGAGCCCCGACAGATCGCCATGTACCTGTGCAAGCGCCTGACGAAAGCGAGCCTGCCCGAGATCGGTCGCGAATTCGGAGGCAAGCATCATACGACCGTCCTGCATAGCATCAACAAGATCAGCGAGCTTTACGAGCAGCGCGAAGATTTCCACAGGATTATCAACAGCCTAATTGATAGATTGAAATAGACTTAATATGGTTTTCCACAGACCCCGCCTGTGGATGGCTTGTGGAAAAATGTGGAAAGTTTCTAGAAGAGATTTTTTTCCACAGGATTTTGAGTTTTCCACACATCATCCACAGCTTCTTCCACAGGCCAGATTCGGGTTAAGTGTTTACATATCAATGAATTATCGAAAATCGTCCACATTTCCACAAGCCCCACTACTACTACTATCCTTATATACCCATCTTTTGAATCTTAAGATTTAGAGAGGAGAAGAAGAGTATGCGGATCAAAGCCGACAAAGTGCGATTTCAACGCGAGCTGGCGCTTGTACAAGCTGTTGTCGAAAGAAGGCACACCATCCCCATTCTCTCGCATGTTCGGATACGGGCGCAGGGGGAGTATGTGGAGTTGATAGGGACGGATCTGGACGTGAGCGTGCGAACTCATTTTCCGGCTCTCACTCTGGAGGAGGGAACGATCTGCCTGCCAGCACGCAAGCTTCACGATATTGTGCGAGCGATGCCCGAGCAAGAGATCGAGCTGACCTCTTCGGAGCAGTGGGCGACCCTTCAGGCCGGACGCTCGCGATTTCGAGTGGCCGGACTGCATCCGGAGAACTTCCCGGACATCCCTGAGTTTCCCGGCCGTGTCGCCAGAGAGTGGGATGCTTCCGAACTTCGAAAGGCCACGCTGCGGGTTCAGTTCGCGACGACGCAAGAGGAGATGCGGTATGCGCTCTCCGGGATTCACACGGAGTGGTGGGAAGGGGGAATGCGCCTTGTGGCGACCGACGGACATCGGCTGGCTTTGACCGAGGTGGGAACGCCTCCCGGTAGCGACCGAGAGATCGCGCTCATTCCTCGCAAGACGATGAGCGAGCTTGTGCGCCTTATTGTCGAGGCTGAGAAGGAGAAGGAAGAGGGGCTCATGGTGGAGTTCGCCCGAGACGCCAACCATGTATATTTTCGCGTTGGGGGGCGAGAAATCGCGGGACGGCTTCTCACGGGGCAGTTTCCGAACTACGAGATGGTCATCCCTCGGGAGGGCCCAAGCCGAGCCGTTCTTTCGACGGAAGTCTTTCAGGAGGCCTGTCGCCGCGTTTCACTGCTGGCGGACGAGCGAAGTCGGGGGATTCAGTTGAACTTCTCGCCTGATACGCTCCTCATGGTCGCTCGCCGCCACGAAGAAGACGAAGAAGCCCGCGAGGAGCTGCCCTGTCAGTATGAAGGAGAGCCGCTTGAGATCGCGTTCAACAGCGAATATCTCCTGGACTTCCTGGATGTCGTGGAATCCGAAAGTGTCGAGATCATTCTTCGCGATGGGCAGAGTCCGGCGCTTTTTCGCCCTCTTGGCGACGCGGCTTCTGCGGAGCGCTATCTCTATGTCGTCATGCCGATGCGGCTCGGCTGAGGCCCTGTTCAATAGCTCGGGCGCAAGTAGGGGCGACCGGCCAGTCGCTCCTGCTTCGCGCTCGACACACGGGCTTCTCTCCGGGCGTGTTCTCCTGCCTCCGCATCAGGAGTATGATACAATTGCCTCGCTCTGCTCGGTTTGAAAGGGAGAGAAGGGAATGGGCGAGACAGTCATCGAGGTGCGAAATCTGACGAAGCGATATGATGGAGTGCTCGCTGTTGATCGCATCTCTTTCGCCATTGGTCCGGGGGAGATCGTCGGGTATCTCGGCCCGAACGGGGCGGGCAAAAGCACTACTGTGAAGATGCTCACGGGGATCTTGCGTCCGACAGAGGGGTCTATCACCATTGATGGCCTGGATCTTGTGGAGCATCCCCTTGAAGTGAAAAGGCGCATCGGGTATGTCCCCGAGGCAGGGGGATTATACGAGAGCTTGACGGCTTACGAATACCTCCAATTGGTCGGGCGTCTTTATCGAATCCCCGATGATCTTCTCGATCGCCGGATCGAAGACTTCCTGAAGATGTTCGGACTCGATTCGTTCCTGCATGAGCGGCTCTCGAGCTATTCGAAAGGGATGAAGCAAAAGGTCCTCACCGCGGCGGCGCTTCTTCACAATCCGAAGGTTCTCTTTCTCGATGAACCGCTCACGGGGCTGGATGCGCACAGCGCGCTTCTTCTGAAGGAACTCCTTCGACATCTGGCGGCCGAAGGGAAGACGATCTTCTACTGCTCGCACATCCTGGATGTCGTGGAGCGGACGTGCACGCGGGTGATCATCATTCACAAGGGGAGGATCGTCGCCGATGGGACGGTGGAGCAGCTCAAAGAGCTGACGCGCCAGGGTACTCTGGAGGACATCTTCAAGCAGTTGACCTACAGCTCGGATATCGAGGGCTTGGCCCAGGCGTTCGCCCGAAGCGTTCTGGAGATCAATCCGTGACAAAGCTGTTGACGGCTGCGCGACGCTTGCTCTCCCGGTGGGGGATAGACCCCGATCAGTATTGGTCTCTTCTGCGGATCTCTCTGATTTTGGACTTCAGGCGTCAGAGCCCTCTGCAAGGCGGCGGATCGGCGCAATCGGCGCTGGCGATGACCTGCGTCGTCTATGGACTGTTCAGCCTGCTGCTGGCTCTGCTGTCGTTCCGGAGTTTGACGCCGTTCTACTACTCGCTCTTATTCCTCTCCTACGGGATGGCGATGATCGCTTTTATCATCCTCTCGGAATTCGGCGCGACCATCATCAATCCGGACGACTATGAGATCCTGGGACACCGACCGATTTCTCCTCGAACGTATTTCCTGGCAAAGCTGAGCAATCTTCTCTTCTATATCGTGCTCATCGGCTCCTCGCTCAACTTCTTTCCCGCGCTGCTTGGGGCGTTCTCGGATTCATCCTCGGGCCTTTTCCCGCTCGTGTATTTTCCCGTGGCGCTTTTAGCTTCCCTCTTTTCGGCCGTGCTCGTCGTTCTCTTTTATGGAGTGCTGCTGCGCACCGTCCCTTATGAGAGGTTCAAAGACGCTCTCGTCTATCTGCAGATCGCCTTTTCATTTCTCATCTTCTTCGGGTATCAACTGATTGCGCGCGCGATGCCTTATTTGGAACGGAATTCGGATCCCACGTTTCAGCGCGCGTTGATGCTCATTCCCCCGGGATGGTTTGCCGGCCTGGTTCAACTGGGGCTGGGGCAGTGGCAGCGAGACTATGTGCTCTGGGCGGGATGGGGGCTTCTGGCGACGGGGATTCTGGCCACGGCCAGTGTGCGGAGCTTCTCGCTGGACTATTCGCTCTATTTGGCTCATGTGCGGGCGCGTCGGGCGGCCTCCGGGCCGAAGCGCCCCTCTGTGAGAAAGCGCCTGGTGAGACCGCTTGAGCGTCTCTTCTTGAAGAGCCCCGAAGAGCGCGCGGCGTTTTATTTCGTTCGCCAGATGCTGCGCCGAAATCGGATCTTGAAATTGCGGCTCTATCCAGCTCTCGGATTCCCCGTCGCGTATCTCGCGATAGGCGTCTGGGAAAACACCATGAGCGATCCTTACTCTTCCACCCAGAGGCTCCCGTGGGCGGCTTTCTTTCTGAACATGGTCGGCCCGCTTCTTGTCTTGAACTTCCACGCGCTCTTGCCTTATTCGGAGGAGCATGTGGCGGCGTGGCTCTTTCGAGCGGCTCCCGTGCGCGATCTCAGAGGGATCTTCACCGGGGCGAAGAAGGCTCTTCTGGTTTCGCTCCTTGGGCCTCTGTTCGTCCTTTTGGGGATCGTCCTGTCGTGGTTCTGGACGCCCTCTCATGCCTTTTTGCACGCGACCTTTGGGCTCTTGATGAGTTATCTCTTCCTCGGGATTGTGTTCCTGTTTTACCGGGGGGGATTCCCCTTCTCGCAGGAGCCGATCAAGAGCGTTCAAACGGGGCAGATGATACTAGGCTTTTCGGCCCTTCCCCTGATGGGGGTGCTCTTTTTCCTTCAGTACGTGTTCTCCAAAAATCCCTGGGGACTTCTCGGAGTCATGGGAGGTTTTCTCCTGGGGGGATGGCTTTTGAATCGCATTGCTGATCGCAAAGCCGCGTGCGCGACGAGGCGAAGATATGAGCGCGAAGGGGGGACATTTGAGAGCTGAGGATTCATGGGCCCGAGCGCGGCGCCAAAGTGGAGTCGAAGGCGAGCCGACCGCTTTCTGTCCGCACTGCGGGAATAGGGTTCACCCTGAGCATAACTTCTGCCGTCGGTGCGGCAGCCCCTTGCGCTCTCCCAGTATCCGCGACTCCCTTCGAGCGCTCGCTCCGACATCCCAGGAGGGATTCCGCCTTCTCGGCGGCGTTCTGCGACAGGCGTTCTCGGAAGGGAAGCGCATTCTGCAGTCCGAGATGCGCGCCTTTCACAGCGATAAGCCGACGCACTACTGGCGATGGGGTCTCTGGGCCTTTTGGACGGGACTTCTGGCCATGCTGCTGGGACGAGTGAACGGGGCGATCCTGGCTCTCATCGGCATTGGCTTGATGCTCTGCGCTCGGGGTTTCTTGACGAGATCGTCCTCTGAGGCAGCTTTTCCGCGAGAATTCCCCGGGAATCCCGAGAGAATGTGGCTGCAACCGGCGCAAGAACAGGAGCCTCTTGTCTGGGAGCGAGAGAAGCCGACTCACCGAATGGACTGAGGCGCACGGTTCAGCGCGTGAGAGTCATTCCGGCTCTGCGCAGGCCCAGAGCGCGCGCAAGAACCCGTATGTCGCTCAGGACTTCCTCAAAAAAGAGGGCGAGCACGAGGGCATAAACGCTGGCTCCTACTCCGACCTGGAGTCCAAGGGCCGTCAGAGGATGCTGGGGGAGATAAGCGCGCAGGAGGCTCACGGCCACGGCCATAAGGCCTGTGCCCCAGGTGGCCGGAACGAGCGCGCCCAAGAAAGTGCGCATCGGCAGCGCGATCACCCGATTGGCGAGCGCGTGCGAGAAATACCATGCCGCGGCGCTTGTGCTCGCATAGGCCAGCACAACGCCTTCTAGCCCCCAGCGCAATCCGAGCGCGATGCTCCCTCCCACGGCCGGGGCGAAAAGAAGATTCCATCGCAGGAGCACATCGGGTCGCCCTTGAGAGAGGCAGAGCGGCCCTACGGTCGTCCCGATCGCCTGGAGCGCCCCCAGGGCGCAAAGAATCCGCGCCAGGAAGACGGCGCGCTCCCACTGCGGCCCGTAGAGCAGGCGAATCAACTCCGGAGCCGCGAGGGCCATGCCGATCATGAGCGGAAAAGCCAGCAGGGCGAGCCCGCGGATGACGCGCACATAGGCCTGGCGCACCTGTGGCAGATCCGGCACTCGCGCCAGGGCTGGAAAGAGAGCGCGCGCGAGCGCCCAGGAGATGTTCTGCACAGGGAAGAGCATGAGCCGATAGGAGAGCGTATAGTAGCCCAGCTCCGATGCCCCGAGGAATCGCCCAATGAGCGCATTGTCCACATTTCGAGAGAAGTGCGTGAGGAGATTAATCCCCACAAGAGACCGACCGAAGCGAAACAACTCTCGAAAGGCCGTGCGCGGGAAGCCGCCCCAGAGGTCTTTCCCTCTGACCGAAGCAAGAGCCCACGCGGCCACGGCGGTCGCACTGGAAGCGGCCAGTGTCTGTCCGACCAGGCTCCACGCTCCGGCTCCGCGAAGGGCCAGAGTCGCCGCGACGCCTGCTGCGACGACGACCGAGAAGATCTCCACCAGAGCGAGCCGCCCGAGCTGAAGCTCCCTCTGAAGCAGATGCACGGGCACAGTGGCCAGAGCGACCAGCGGGAAATTGACGGCGAGCGCCAGCGTCAGGGGGATCAACGCCGCATCGGCGTAAAAGGCAGCGACCAGCGGGGCCCCGAGCCCGAGAACGAACATCAAGAGGGTGCCCGAGAGGAGGCTTCCCCAGAAGGCGGCTCGAAGATGCGCCTGTGTCAGCTCGCGTCTCTGAATCACAGCGGGGCCCAGCCCCCATTCTCCGAGCAGGCTCAGCAATCCCGTCACCACACCGATCATGGCCATGCGACCGAAATCGGCCGGCGCGAGCCATCGGGCCAGAATCGCCATGAGCCCGATGTGCACAAGTTGTCGGAACCACTGGGCGCCTACGGACCACAGAGCCCCTCGCGTCGCCCGCTCAAGAAGCGAGGGGATCTCCGGCGGCGTCCGATGGGGCTCAGACGCGATGTGGTCGTTCATCTTCTCTCAGGGGGACTTTCAGGCGTCGTCTCTCCGTGAAGATTCCACTGCTTGATGACGCGCGCCGGAACGCCGACGGCGACCGAAAATGCCGGGACGTCGCGCGTGACGACTGCTCCGGCTCCCACGATCGCGCTGCGCCCGATGGTGACACCGGGCAGGACGACGGCGTTGGCGCCCACGGTCGCGTTCTCTTCCACGATGATGTCGCCCAGGATTTTGGGCTGAAATCGCGCCGGCTGACTCGGATCCCTGTAGCTATACATCTCCGAGATGAGCACCGCTCCGGCTCCGATGATCGCGAAATCTCGAAGGATGATCTGGGCCCCGCCGCCGTGCAAAATGCAGCCCCAGGCCAGCTCGACATGATTGCCGATGACGATCCGTCCGTGCCGGCGGTATTCCGGAGCATATCCGGCGCAGTAGAGCACGCACTGATCGTGAATGATGACGTTCTCCCCCAGGATCAACCGATCCGGTCGGACGATCAGAACATCGCGTCCCAACTGAAGGCCGGGCGCTCGCGCGTGCAACTGCTGACGGATCATCTCGTCGGCATAGGCGCGCTTCAGATCCGCCAGCAGCCGGCGTCCCAGGTGGAGCATTCCCTTCCAGGTCATATCCTGTCGCTCTCCCGTCTCTCTGAGAAGCAGCTCCTGTAGTGGCGAAGGCGTTCGCGTCCGCTCAGATAAAGCCGGTAAAGGGGAGCGTCTTCCACATGCGCCGCGTGAAAATAGAGCACCTGCGGATGGAACGATTGTTTGAACCGCACGACGCCAGTGTGTCCTCCGCTCGGGTTGAAGTCGTACCACTGGAAGCCGCGCTCGCAGGCATCGCGAATGGCTTCGGCGTGCACGAGGTTGCTCGGTCGGTACGGAAAGAAGGCCTCGGCGAAGGCTCCATGCCAATAGACGGCGTGGCCCTGATGATAGAAGACGAGGATTCCCCCGATGACGACCCCGGACTTTCGCACAAGCCACAGGCGCACGCGCTGCGGGCCCAGTCGGCACAAGGCCAGAAAGAGATCGAACGGGTAGCGGCTCGTCGCCCGTTCTCCCCATCGTCGGAGCGCATCCTGATAGATCCAGTAATACTGCTCGTACTCGTTCGGGTGCTCAGCCAGATCCACCTGCAGTCCGCTGCGCATCGCCTTGCGAATGTTACTCCGATTCCCCCGGGAGAATCCACGCCACACTTCTCGGAATTCTCCGGACAGGCGCAGCGCCTGTGTGAAGAGGACCGTTGGGCGGAGCGTCTCGGGGATTCCCCAAGGGGCATAGGGATTCCCGATCAAACGGATCCAGGCCGTGCGGGGCCCCCACAGGCTCCTGTAGATTTGGCTCACGCGCTCGGGCGCCAGCTCACCTTCGGTGATGACCCCTCCGTATACGCCGGGAAACATGGACTCATAACCGTGCCACAGGCCACCCAGACCGGCGCGATACCGCATGAGAGGAAGAATCGCCACCGTCCCATCCGAGAACACGTAAGCGCGGGTCGCCACGCGCAGATTCCGAAACACGGCCGAGATCGTCTCGGCCCACGCGCGCGTGTGAAAGAATGTCGCATAGGGACAGTGCGCGCACACGCGATCCCACAGCGCCGGAGGCGCCGGATCGAGAACTGTCATCTCTGGCTCCGATCCCATGATCCCGGTACAAAGAGCGTGCCTGGAGGCTCTGGTCGTGGCGATCGTGCGTCACGGGCCTTGGCGAAGGCGCTCCGGCCCATCGGCGAGCCCATTTCTGCACCTTATGAACCGACGCACCCCCGTGAGAGATCTCACGCGATCAGGGGATCGCGTGAGGCGTTTCGGGCTTCGGGGAGACCTCCTGTTGGGCCATCTGCCTGGCGACCAGCTCCAGGTCAGCGTCCACCATCATGCGAATCAGCTCCTCGAAATGAACCTTCGGCTCCCAGCCCAAGCGGCGTCGCGCTTTCGAGGCATCGCCCACAAGCAGAGAAACATCGGCCGGTCGAAACAGGCTCGGATCCACGACGACGTAGTCCCTGTAATCGAGGCCCACGTAACTGAAGGCCAGTTCGCACAACTCGCGCACCGAGTGGGTCTGGCCCGTCGCGATCACGTAATCATCGGGCTCATCTTGCTGCAGCATGAGCCACATCGCTTCGACGTAGTCTTTGGCGTATCCCCAATCGCGTCGCGCCTCCAGATTCCCCAGGCGCAGCTCCTTCTGCAACCCGTACTTGATCCGCGCGACCGCGTGCGTCACTTTTCGCGTGACGAATTCCAGGCCGCGGCGCGGGCTCTCGTGGTTGAAGAGAATGCCCGAGCAGGCGAACATCCCGTAGGATTCGCGATAGTTGACCGTGATCCAGTGACCATAGACCTTGGCCACGCCGTAGGGACTGCGCGGATGAAAGGGCGTCTTCTCGTTCTGAGGGACCTCGGTCGCCTCGCCGAACATCTCGCTGCTGGACGCCTGATAGAAGCGAATGCGGGGATTCACCACACGAATCGCATCCAGCAGGCGCGTCACGCCCAGCGCCGTGAATTCCCCCGTCAGCACGGGCTGGCTCCAGGAGGCCGGCACGAACGATTGCGAGGCCAGATTGTACACCTCATCCGGCTGAGCCACGCGCAGGGCGTGAACGAGCGAGTTCTCATCCAGCAAGTCGGCGTAAATCAGCTCAATCTCCCCTTCCAGGTGCGCGATCCGTTCCCGATTCGTCGTACTCGCGCGCCGGACGATCCCGTAGACCTTATATCCCTTCTCCAGAAGGAATTCCGCCAGATACGATCCATCCTGTCCTGTGATCCCCGTGATGAGCGCTCGCCTCATAGTCCTCTCTCCGCGCAAGACTTCACAAGCCGATGTCGTTCAGCCCCCAGGTTCTCCAAAAGGGCCACCCAGAAGAGAAAGAGAAGAGCATTGGAAGTGACCTGCAGATTGAAATCGAAGACGCTGTGGACGCCCACGCCCACCACAGCCAGTGTCGCGCCGAGTCCCAGAGCGCGTTCCCAGGAGGCATATGGGGCCAGCCTCAGGACGCGCCGGATCGTGCGGCTCATCGCCAGAAGGAAAACGGCAAGCAAAATCCCCCCCCAGATGCCCAGCTCGGCCACAAGCTGCAGATAATCGTTGTGCGCCTGCTCGACGCGCGAGAGTCCGGCCGAGCGGTCGTATTGCGTGTAGGCGACCGGATAGGCTCCAAGCCCCACGCCCCACCACAGGTGATCTCGAATCATCTGCCAGGTCGCCTTCCAGATCATCGGGCGGTTCAACGGGCCCGTGAGCGCTGCTTCCACATCCCCCACCGCCTCGCTTCGGTCTTCGATCGTCGAGGGAGCCGACATCCGCCATCGGCTCACAATGGGTTCGGCTCCGATCCACCACGCTCCGAGCGCGATCCCCGCGCCGACGAGCATCGCGACCGTCACGCCGAAGCGGAAGCGTCGCTTCTCCCCGGCGTTCATCATCCCCCACAAGAGCGGAAGCAGAAGAAGCTGCACGCCGAGTACGAGCATCCCCCCTCGCGATCCCGTCACGACGAGCGCCGTTCCCAGAACCAAAGCCAGCACGCCGCAGATCCCCCACCGTTCTCGCGGGACCCCTCGCGCGAGGATCAGGGCCAGGGGCAAAGGGAAGAGCATCTCCAGAAACCCGGCTGCGTGATTCCGATTGACGAACGGGCCGAAGGCGATCCCGGGGGCCTCCACTTCGCGCATCCAGAGAAGTCGCGTGCTTCCGGAGAGCTTGTGAATCATCCCCAGAAGCGCCAGCAGAAATCCCGAGCCCATGAGCGCCAGAAGCGCCCCCGCGTACCGACGGCTCCCACGCACCAGCTCGATCGAGAGCCCGAAGTATCCCAGAAGCATCGCGAGCCGCGCGATCGCCCGTCGTGTGCTCGGCGGATCCTCAGTCCCGCGAGCGCTCACAGAAGCTTCCGGCTCACTCCCCTCCGCAGGCCCCTTGACGGCGGAAGCGACTCCCTCGATCGGGTCCGGGATCGAAACCGAGGCGCGATGCACCTGCCAGCCGGCCACAAGCAGCGCGCCCAGCAGCACTCCGTGGATCGGCGTCACATGCACGCGCATGGAGCCCTGCAGAGCGGCCTTCACCCCCCACAGGGCCAGAAGGAGCAAAAGCCACAGCGTCAGCCCATGAACCGCCCAGGGCTCCACCGAGCCGAACATCCACGGCGAGAGAGAAAGAGCCGCCAGAAGCCCCAGCAGCAGAAAGCGATCAAGTATCCGAACCATGAGACGCTCGCTCCAGCACGAACGCATCGAACCACACGCGCCCGCGGATGAAATCGTGGAGCGGACCGATCGGCTCGCGCCCGATGATCACACGCACGGCGCGCGTTGTCGCCGTCGTGAGAAATTCCAGGCGAGCGGCCGTCCACTCTTCGCTCACGGCGAGCGACTGAAGGCGCACGCGCAGCCGATGCGGATCTTCGGCATCGGCGACTTCAACATACAGGCCGTTGGGCGAGAGCATGGCCTGCGTCTTGTAAACGAACCGCAGCACGTAGGGCGTCTGAGCCTGAACCAGGATCACGCGCGCGACGCCCGCATAGCGAACTCCTTCATGCGCGCGAAATTCCAGAGCGAGCGAGCGCGCATCTCCATATCCGGTAGTCTCATCAATGCGCGCCTCGACCTCCGGGGACGAAGCGATCTGCCAATCCAATCCCCCTTCGGCGATCGGATGCTCGAAAGACCCGTTCCAGAGGCTCTGCGCCGACTCCTCTCCGTATTCCCGGTGAAGCCACCGGCTCCAGACGCGCTGAGCGTGCTCCCAGGCGCGCGCGCGGAGCATCCCGCGCACCAGGCGCAATCCGGCTGTCCGGATCTCCCCATTCCATTCCGGCAGCTCTTCCCACAGGGCGATGGCCTCCTCGTACCGCCCTTTGGTCAGAAGATATTCGGCCACGGCCATGCGGATTCGAAAGGAGTGCCCGTGGGCCAGGTGAAGCAGCAGCGAAGAATCCCCCCCTTGCGTCTGCCAGATGAGATCGCAGATGTTTCCCACAATATCCGGCGTCGCCTCAACCAGTGCCCCCAGGTGCTTCAGAGCCTCCTCGGCCGCCGGAGAGCCTGCCGCGCTGTTCCGGAGCAGGAAATTGGCATACACGAAGCGAGGACGAAAATGCGCCGGGGCCAGAGCCACAGCCCGGCGGTAAGCCCATGCGGCGCGATCCCGATCTCCGGTCGCTTCGTAAGCCCGTCCGAGCCACACCCAGAGGCGCGCATCGTGAGGGGACAGCTCCACGGCCCGACGAAAATGGCGGACCGCTTCAGCCGGCGCGAAATGTTCCGGATCCAGCAGGTAGATCGTCCCCACATTCTGGTGCACTTCGGGCGCATCGGGAATGAACCGGAGCGCCTCCCGCAGCCCCTCCAGGTCTTGAAAGAGCGCTGCCCAGGCTTGCCCTCGAAACTCCCGAACTACTTCGTGAAATCCATAGCCCATAAGAGCAAGCCAGATGAGCGCGAAGGTAGCCCGCGCCCCGACAGAGGAGAGGCGAATGACCACGCCGTAGGTGGACAGTGCGGACCAAAAGCTCGCGCGGATCTGCATCATCTGACCTGCTCGCTTCGGCCAGGAGAATGCGCGGCTTATCCCCTCGGCTCACGGCTGAGGGGCGACGGGGCTGACGACTTTCGACTTCTCACCACGAGCGACCGTCAGGGCGAACGCCACGATGACCGCTCCCAGCACCAGAGCGGGAATCACAACGCGCCGGCGCGTGCGTTGAGGCTGCTGAGAGCGGGGCGCGGTGACTTCTCCAGAGGTCTCTGCTTCCGACCAGAGAAGGGACTGACCCGCCAGGAGCTGAAACTCTCTCCCCTCCACGTGAACCTGCACGGGATTTTTCAGAGCTTCAATGCGCGTCACCTCACCGGCCGCCGTGAGGCGAGAGTAGCTCCCATCCGAGCAGCGCACGCGCAGGCTTCCGGATCGAACTTCCAGAGGCCCCCGGGCGCGCACTGTGATCGTCCCGCGCAGAAGCTCGATCTTCCACGGATGACCCGCCGGCGATTTCTTCGCAGGATCTGCGAATCGGCTGGAGTCCTCAAGGCGCACTTCGCTTTCCGGAAGAAGCGCCACCACCCCCGCCCCATCCCGCAGGACAAGAATCGCGCTCCCGCTTCGGGATGTGCGGATCGTCCCTCCGGCCGTGACGGTGCTTCCTGAAGCCGCCGCGAGCCCGTTGAGGAAGACATGTCCGTTGACGATCACTTCCCCCACAGGGATGCGCCGATCCGTCCGGGCGGGATCCGGCGTCCTGGCCCTCAGAGTCCCTGGGCGTGTCGCGCACAGGATGAGAAGTCCCACAGCGAACATTCGCCGCATCATGAGCCTCTCCGAGCGACTCCCCACAGCAGATTTTCCCTGTACGCCATTGTCACGAGCTGTCGTTTCCGGCAAGCCCCCCGGATCGTCTCGCCGATCCGATGAGCCGCTCGCCCGGATTCTCCAGGCTCCCGGGAGATCTCTGGCCGATCGCCAGAGTTCGCAAAGGGGCCTCTCGGCGCGCTCGTTCGATCGTTCGCTCGAACGCGATGCCCGAACCTGCTCCTTTCGCGCCACGTCTTCGGCATGGTATCGCGAAGCGCGAGGGGAAGTCAAGGCGACTTTCCACGCGCGCGCCTCAAGGAGACGGGAAGAGGGCGCAACGCCGCACCGCGCGGTCGGCCGGCTCATCGGGCTCGCTCGGCCAGCAGTTCCGCCAGAGCCTGCAGGAACAGACGAACCTCCTGAACCGTGTTGTAGTGAGCCAGTGAAGCGCGCACACTCTCTTGTACGCCGAGTTGCCGATGGGTCTCAAGCGCATAGTGATCCCCGCTGCGCACGACGATGCGATGTCGCTCCCAGAGCCATCGGGCGACCTCTCCGCTTGAGCATCCGAGGACGTTGAAGCTGAATGTCGGCTCCTTCAGGGGATACCCCTGGGGCTCTTGAACCCCGTAGAGCGTCACGCCTTCAAGAGCCCGCAGTCCGGGCACTCCGTCCACGCCTTCGAGCATCGCGCGGACCAGCTCCTGTTCATACTGACGCACGAGCTGCTGGCCCCATCGCACAAGTGGCCTGCGATCTTCTGCGGCTTGGGAGTCCGTCGTCGCGACGCCCTGTTTCCCCAGCCAGGCCAGATACTGCACGACTTCGATGATCGGGGCGAAGTCAGCCGGATTCCGAAATCCCCATTCCCAACTCTCGGGCGGATGCTCGGGCGCCGGCGTGAGCCGATAATGGGGGAGCCGAAGGATCGGCTCGCAGGCGTAGGCCCAGCACAGCCCCCGCTGGGCGAAGATCTTGTAGCTGGAGAAGACATAGGCATCGGCTCCGATGGCCTGGACGTCCACGGGGCCGTGCGGGATGAAGTGCACACCATCCACGATGAGCCACGCCTGGGGCGCCTTGCGCCACAGAAGCTGGCGAATCTCCCGAAGCGGATTCTCCGCTCCCAGCACATTGGAAGCGTGAGAGACGGCCAGCACGCGCACGCGCTCATCGGCGAGCGCCTCCAGATGATTCAGATCCACTGTGCCCGTCCTGGGATCAAAGCGCACGAGCTGTACCTGCAGCTCCTTCGAAGGAAGAAGGGCCGCCGTCTTACGCCAGGGATCTATATTGGCGTTGTGATCGGTCGCCGAAACGAGAATACGGCTGCGGTCTGGAAGAGCCGGCAGGATCGCTTCGGCGAGACGTCGCAGCACGGCTGTCGCCGATTCTCCGGTGAAGAGCTGCTCGGGTGAAGGGGCGTTGAGCAGATCGGCCACAGCCTGCCGCGCGGCGGCGACCACTTCATCCACCCAGCGCGAATCGGGAAAGTCTCCGCCCCCATAGGAACTCACGCGCGACGCCCGCTCAATAGCCGCATGCGCCGATTTGAGCACGAGACTTCCCGCCCCACTATCGAAGAAGATGCGGGGAGTCCCTCGGCTGTCCTCCGACACGTACCAGAATTTCTCCCGAATCGTCTGGTGCCCTTCCTCAGAAGTGAGCACGTTCATCGGCATTCTCATTTTCTCATTCGCCCATGTCGAGCGAGCCCATCGCCCCGATCGCAGGGAAAATCTGACGAGCACGATCGCTTCAGGCCTGAGACCCTTTCTCCGAAGAGGAGCGCGCCTCCGTTTGGTTCCAGCGCGAGAGTATGCCCCGCTTCAAAAATGCCGCTTTGGCCCGCAGCGTGATGTCGCTCTGCAGCAGCATTTCGAAGCGATGATCGTAAACGTAGGCTTTCACGCGAACCCTCATGAAAGGTCTGTTTTGAAAGCCATCTTGCAGCATCACCGCAACAGGCTTGGACAGCAGGATATAGGGAGAACTGTAAGCAGCTTCGTAGCCGATTTCCAGAGCTTCGATCGGATCGGTATCGGGCGGCACAAACAGATCCGCCACGACCTGGCAAGGAGGCACGCCGGAGTTGGCGTTCCACGTCATGTGGCTCAAAATCTCGCTGTTGGGAATGGTCACGCGCGTGTCATCGGGCGTCGTTAGTTTCGTGCTGCGCAGCCCGATATGATCAATTTCACCATAGGCTTCGCCGATTCGTACTCGATCTCCCAGTTGATACGGACGATCCACAAGGATGACCAGTCCCCCAATGATGTTTTTGACCAAGTCCTGCGCGCCCAGGCCCAGCGCGATCCCCGCAGAAGCCAATACGGCCAGCAACGTCTCCCGCGAGGGCGCGAAGATGGACAGAATGACCGCGGCGCCCACAGTCCACAGGGCGAATCGGATCACGGGGACCAGCATCTTGAAGAAGAAACGAGCGCGCGGAACCTTTTGGCCGAGGGCTTCGGCGAAGACGGTGCTCAGCCGGATCAGCAGGTAGACCCCGACCACTACCCCGATGGCGTACAGGATACGCGTCGCCGAGATCTTCGTGAGAATCTCAAACGGAGTCTCCGAGGGGGGAGGAACAATCAGGGAGACAAAAGCTTTCATAGGCCTCCTCCAGCGCTTATAACAAATTGCGACGGTACAGCGCTTCGTGAACTAGGCGCAGGGCTTCGGGACGCACACGAAATCCCGCGTGGACGGGATCTGGCTCAATGATCTCTCGCGCGAGCAGTTCGTCCATCTGCGAGCGACTGGCGGCTACGCTCTTCTGGAAAACGAGCGCGTGCTCCTCGGGGGTGAGGCTCCCATGCTGCATGATCGCGACAAGCGTGAACAGGTCATCCAGATCCAGCGTGTCCACAACAGGCGACAGGTCAGAAGGGACCAGAGGTTTCACGTACAGCACTCCGGCCTGTACCGATTCGATCTGACCCAGCCAGATGTCAAACGCCGTGCGAAAGACTCCTGCGGATTCTTTCGCAAGAGAATCGAAGAAAAGAGCCTTCGGATCGGAGCGGCCTCGGAAGAAGCTGCGCAATTGCTGGCTCAGCGTGTTCTGGGAGGGAGGCGCCGCGAAGTGCAAGCGCAGGCCGGATAAGTTATGCCGAATCAGGATCGCCTCGCGAAGGGCATCTCGCGTCGCCGTGGCCGCATTGATGCGATGCGAAAAGCTCGAGCCGAGCCTGACCACCGCATCAAGGAGCCGAAAGGCCACCTGGTTGATCGAAAGAATCCAGAACGTGCAAGAGCACGTCGCCGCGATCACTCGCTGTAGTTCCCGAATGGCTGCATAGTATCCGACCTGTCGCAAAAAGGTGCGTTCCGTCTCCTCCAGGACGATGACGCGCCTCTCCGCGGCCAAGAATTCCTCCAGGCGCGCTGCATCGGCAAGACCGATCAGCTCGGCGAGAAACTCCCGCACCTGCGCTTCAGTCACCATGCGATCGCGGAATTCGCCCCGAAAGACGTCAAGATCCCCCAGGACGCGCTTCACCGCACAGTTGATCAAGCTGGTTTTTCCACTGCCGCGTTCGCCGACAATGATCAGGGTAACCGAACGGCCCGCCTCCCAGAGTGCTCGAGCTTCAGCAATAGCGGCCATCTCTCGCTCGCGCCCGACTAGAAACCGGGGGTCTTGAACCGGCTCCAGTCGGAACAGGTGGCGATAGAGCGCCGGCAGGTCTTTCGTGCTGAGGTCAACGATGAATTCTTGGGGAAGAAGAGGTCGCGTGATGACTTCGACCTGGCCAACCGAAGGCTCCGGTCGCCATCCAATACGGACCAGAAACCTCAAGAAAGCGCGTTCCAGAATCTCATAGAGGCGGCGCAGGGCGCGAACCAGTGTGCTCGCGGCACTGCAAAGGGCCACCACAGCAGCTCGATGGAGCCTTTGCTGGGCCAGATACGTGAACATCCCCAGCCAGTGGCGATCTAGCAGCATCCGACTCTCGACGAATACCGAGGCCAGTATCTGCGCCATCCGGGCCGTGGCCGCAGGACGCCAATCGGAGGCTTCGCGGCGGGAGAATTCAAGCAGCGAGAGAGTATTTTGCAAGGCCTCTCGAACCACCTGGGAGTCCCGATTCCGTTCGGCTAGCTCCACACCAAAGGCGACGACTTGGCGGGCTCGCTCCAGCTGCTGCAAGATTGCACGATGCTCGGATTCGACCTCTTCGAGCACCTGGGCCAGTGCCTGACGCCCAGTCCGCAGGAACGCCTGAAGTACAGTCTCTCTGGGATACAGCCTTCTCACCCTCCGACGGCGACCGGGCCGCGCGGAGAACGCCGTCAGCACCTCGCATGCTTGGGGCAGGGATTCCAGATCGGTCTTGAGCAGAGCCTCTAGCTCAGAGAGTCGGCTGGAGGCTGGCACCAGATCGGCTTTCGGAGACGGGAGGGTCTCCGTCTCCCCTCGCTCGAGCTGTCGGCGTACCCACGCGATGGTCTCATCGAGTTCCGTCAGCAGATTGGCCCGTTCCGCCCCTAGGCTCTCCAGCAGGTGCTGGAACCGTTCTAACAGGCGACGCTCACTGCGCTCCAGAGCCAACTCCAGGTGCAACTCGGCGTGCACGAGTCGCATCTGCTCGGTCCAATGAATAACCCATTTGGTCCAGAGATCCCGAGTCTTCGCTCGCTTTTGCGTCCGTCCTAGCACCAGATCGGTCAAAATGCCATGAGCCAGGTCCCGAATGATCCGGTTCAACTCCTCAGGCCACTGCGAGAGCATGCGCTCGATCCGTTCGATAAGGTGCTCGCGTGTCTTTTGCACTTTTGCCCGTTGGGCTTCTAGGACATCTTTTGATGGAGGCCGTCCCGCGACAGATGCATCGAGAGCTTCGCGTACCAGCACCCACGAATGTCGGAGTTGACGGATCGCCAGAATCAAGCTCAGCAGATAGTCCCCCCCCATCTCCAAGCGGGCTCGAGCCCGCTTCTGGAGCATGTCGGCTACTTTTGCCCTCAGGAGCAACTGCTGTGGCCGGCGCCGGAGTCGCGCCCCCCACTGTCGCCAGCCCCCTGAGATCCATCCATTCACCGCGTCGACAACCTCAGGCCCGCTCACCCGGATGGATTCGGGCAGCATCCGGACCAAATCCTCTAAGCTCCGCTCGTAGGCCTCAATGGCCATCAGTGCTCGCCGGTACGGCTGGCGACGTTCCCACTGTGAAAGCGGTTCCTGCAGGAATCTGTGGCTCGCTTCGCTGCGCGCAGCGTAAAACGCGTGAAGATCCGGCGCATCAGGAGGAGGAATCGCGAGCGCCTCAGATGGGGGAAAGGAGCCTTCCCAAAGCACTCGCAGATCGCGCCAGCAGCTTTCCAGCTCGGCCCTCATACGGTCATGATATAGGCCGAGACGTTCTCGAAATCCGGACCATTGCTCCGCAAACGGTGCAGAAGCCATGCGAGCCCACAGTATAGCGACGCTTCATCACGCTGCGCAACGTACGTCCCTTTGCTCTCGTTGGCGTCATCCCTCAACACTTGGTCCGCGCATCTCCAACTCGCGCGGAGTGCATCCGCACGAAGGACAAGGACGCCCCCGTGGGAGCCTCGCTCGATAAGGAGAGTAACCGGAGCCGCCTGGGGGCTTCTCCTCTGGCCTCGGCACGGCTGATATAATTGTAGAGCGAGGGTTCGCAAGAGAGAGGGTTCGCGATGCCGGCTAATCTGACGCCCGAATATCTGGAGGCCGAACGGAAGTTCCGCGCCGCGACTACCCGGGAGGAGAAGCTCGCTGCGCTCGAAGAGATGCTCGCGACGCTCCCCAAGCACAAAGGGACCGAGAAGATACAAGCCGATATCCGTCGGCGCATCGCCCGACTTCGACAGGAAGCAGCGCGCAAGCCGAGCACGGCGCGCCATAAGCCGTCCTTCTACGTCCCCAAGGAAGGGGCGGGACAGATCGTGCTCGTGGGTCCTCCGAATTCCGGAAAATCTTCGCTTCTGGCGCGTCTGACCCGCGCGGAGCCCGACATCGCTCCCTATCCGTTCACGACGCGCCTGCCTCTGCCCGGCATGATGGAGTTCGAGAACGTGCGCATTCAGCTTGTGGATATGCCCCCCTTCGCTCCCTCCTATACGGAGCCGTGGATGTTCGCCCTGGTGAGAAATGCAGACGCCGCGCTGCTGGTCTTCGATCTGGCCGACGATGATGTGCTCACGCGCATTGAGGAGACACTTCAGCTTCTGGAGCAGGCGAATCTGCATCTGCACGGACAGCCGACTTCGCCTTCCGGCAAAGCGCCGGCACCCTCTGGCGAGAAACGCGCGCTTGTGGTCGGCACGAAGCTGGATCAGCCCACGGCGCGGGAAAATCTGGAGCTGGTGAGCCAGTGGCTCGCGGCACGTTTTCCCCTTGTGGCCGTCTCAGCCCATACGGGAGAGAATCTCGAAATGCTGCGCCCAAAGGCCTATCACCTGCTCGAGGTCATTCGCGTCTACACGAAGGAGCCGGGGAAGAAGCCGGACCTGACCGCCCCCTTCGTGCTCAAACGCGGGAGCACCGTCGCCGACGTCGCCCGCGCGATCCACCGGGATTTCGTCACGCGCCTGAAATACGCGCGCCTTTGGGGAGCGGGGAAGTTCGACGGTCAGCTCGTCCACCGCGATCACGTGTTGGAAGACGGCGATATCGTCGAACTTCACATTTGACCCCGGGATGGAAGCCTTCCTTCGATCGCGCGCCGTGGAGAACTTCTTTGCAAGAAGCGGCGCAGCTAGCGCCCCGAGGGTTCGCCGTGCGATTCCGATCCCGAAGGGACCTCCACCGCAGCCTGGGAACGAATCTCCGGATGTCGAATCTGGGCCCCCAGACGCGCTGCCCATCCGATCACCCCCCCTGCCGCAAGAGCAATCACCAGCACCAGCGCACTGTAGCTCCGGGGCCATTGCTCCGCCACGCGAAAGCGCATCCATCCCCCGAGCGCGACCGCTCCGAGCACGAGCATCAGAATGAAAGCCGGCACAGCCGCTTCCTCGTGTGCTTCGATATGCGCATGGGAGATGCCGGGAAACTCGTGAATGAATTCTTCAGCCGGCTCTCCGCTCAGATAGACCGGAATGCTCGCAACAGCCATGAGCACGAAGACCCACAGGCTCAGCGATCGCCACTCCGGCTTCTTTGTCATCGCCACAAGGTAAAGCACGATCCCCAGCCAAATTCCAACAACCGGAATGTGGTTGAGCAAAAGATGCACATGCGCCGGATTCATGCCCATCCCTCCCCTTGAGTGTCGCAAGAATGCGGAACAGTATAGCCCGGATCATTTCGCTGAGGTCAAGACCATCGGGACGTTCGCGCCCGTGTGGGCGACGCACGGGGCCGTGAGCCAGCCGGATCAAGAGACAAAAGGGGGAGTCATCCCCAATCCCCAGGTTGTGATGCGAACAGCTCCGGAGACCCTCCCACGTGTCACCCCCTTCGGGGACTCGTGGGGAAATCCTGGGCCGCACGTTTCCTGACGTCCTCGGCTATTCTCTGTCGCCCCCGCCGCAGGGCTTTTTGCGGAAGGGTGTTGCTCTCCCAATGGGGATGACGTCCCCGGCTGTTTTCTGTCGTCGACCACAGGCGGACTCCTTGCGAGAGGGGGACTCTTGCCTATCCTCTCCCTTCCGACGTAGAATTCTTCCTCATCATGGTGGAGTGTGAGTAGATCTCCGATGCGCATTCTGGGGGTTGATCCGGGCAGCGAAGTGACCGGCTATGGCGTCATCGAAGTCGAGGGGACAACCTATCGGTTTGTCGAAGGGGGAGCCATTCGTCCTCCTCGGAATCGTCCTTTCACCCAGAAATTGCTCTACATCGCCGAGCGACTAGAGGACGTACTGTCTCGTCTTCGACCGGAAGCCGTCGCCGTCGAAGAAGCCTTTGCGGCTGTAAATCCCAAAAGCGCACTTACGCTCGGGCATGTGCGAGGGATCGTTCTGCTTCTGGCGGCGCGAGCGGGACTTCCTGTGCACGAGTATTCGCCCCTGGAGGTGAAGAACGCGACCGTCGGATACGGGCGCGCTGAGAAGCAACAGGTTCAACGCATGGTGGCTCTCTTACTTAAGTTGCCGGAGATTCCAGAACCCCACGATGTGGCGGATGCGCTGGCCGTCGCCATCTGTCACGCGCATCATCTGGGAATTCTGGCGCGTGCGACAGAGGGTCGTTCCGAAGCGGATCGGGAGGTGTGACATCCCGGAGGCCTTTCTGGTAGAATGAACGCGGCAGGACAAGGGAGGCTGAGCATGAAGGTTCTGGATGTCGTCAAAGCCATCGCGCAAGGGCTGGCGACGACGTTTCGCCATCTGCCGGATCGTGTGACGACGCAGTATCCGGACGAACCGGTCCGGTTGGAACGGCGGTTTCGCGGCCAGCACATTCTGCACGTGGATGAAAACGGACGCGAGAAATGCGTCGCGTGCTTCCTGTGCGCCATTGCCTGTCCGGCCGATGCCATCTACATCGAGGCGGCGGAGGACCTGCGCCCCTATCCCGAGCGCATCGGCGTGGACATTCGTTATGCTCGGGTCTACGACATTGACTACGGCAAGTGCATCTTCTGCGGCTTCTGCGAGGAAGCTTGCCCCAAAGACGCCATCACCATGGGGCCGAATTTCGAACTGGCCTGGTACACGCGCGAGGAGATGATCAAGCATAAAGAGGATCTCCTGATCACGCGCCAGCGCATCTCGCCGCATCTGGAGATCGTCCTGGCTCCCGACCAGGCCTCTTCGGGAGCGTGATCGGCGGTATCCGCCGCGTTTCACTCCCTCTGTGGCGCGAATCTCGGTTCCCGGCCTCTGCGGTCTCCCTGTCCGAGGAGTGAGTCTATGCTTCTTGCTGCTCGGGTGCCCGAGCGCGCGAATCAAGCCCTTTCCGCATGAAGATCTGCGATGGGCTCCTGGGCCTCAGCGGAGGGGCGCCAGAAGCAGCCGGAGCTTCGGAGCCTGGGAATCTTCCGTCGCGCTCGTCCGGGACTCGAAGAGAACCACGTCGCGGCTCCCATCGTCATCGGTCTCCTGACTGAAGCGCAGACGGAATTGCACCCGCGACAGCTCTTTCGCTAAAGCTGTCTTGACGGCCTCGGTGACATCCAGCCCTTTGATCTCAAGCAGTCCATTGTCCGAGAGCGTTCCGATCGCCTCTATCAGAATCGGGGCCTGGAAGTCCTCGGCATCCAGGCTCGAGCCATACTCGACGGCATCAACGGTCACCGCGCCGAGCCCTTTGAAGTAGGGATCGCCTGTGATGTCCTTCTGCGAGAGTTCCAGGCGGGCTTGCAGGATCTCGACATTTCGCGGCAACTGGGTCAGGTCAAAGCTGACAAAGCCGCGCACGACCTGCTCGCGCGGGGGCTCTCCGGCTTTGGGGCCGTTTCCCACCGTGATTCCGCCTTTGGTGTCAACCCGTCCAGCGTTATCCACAGAGCCTTCCAGTCCCGGTTCCGAGCTGATTTCCATCGGCGCCGCCACGCGCACGGTGACGCTCGCCTGACCTTCCCGCCCCTCGCGATCTTTGGCCGTCAGCGTGATCGTGTGAACACCGGGCCAGAGCCGGGCGACCGTCCCCTGCCGTCCAACTCCCAGCACACCGTCCTGGTCCGATCTCCAGGTGAGCACCTCGTCGGGAATAACGTCCTCTTCATAATCGCTGCCTTTTCCTTCCAACACGATCCCCCGAGTGAGATCCAGAGCAGCCCGGTCCTCCAGCGCGAGGATGAGCGCTTGAGGCGCTTTGCGCGTCACCTGAAGCGGGCGAGCGACCAGGGCGGCAGCGGTGTGGAATCCATCACTGGCCAGCACGCGCATTAAGACGTTCGGGCTGCCCGGAAGCTCTTTGGGGTTGAAAGTTCCCTGTTCGCTCTTCGGTCGCTGGTGAAAGGGCGCCATCTTGCGCCCTCGCATTTTGGGGAATCGGAACGACCGACCGGTCGCCTGTCCTGAAAGGTTGGTTTCGGGATCACCGTATGGTGCTGTAGGCGGCTTCGGCTTCGTTCATCCACTCGGCCTCTTCCTCATCGGAGCGGAAGAACTCCAGCCAAGCGGGTTGCTCCAGCAGGTATCCCAGTCCCAGGGCGACCGATTCCAGAGGATTCTCGGCGCGGAAGATAGGGATGCCGAACTCCTGCTGGAAGCGCGCATCGAGATCGCGCAAGAGAGAGCCGCCGCCGGTCAGCGTGATGCCCGTCGTGCAGAGATCGGCGGCTGTCTCCGGAGACATGTGTTCGAGAACCAGGCGCACGCCCTGAAGGATCGTTTCCACCAGATCGTTCAGCAGGGCGAAGACCTCATCGCTGGTGAGAGTGATCTCGCAAGGGGCTCCTGTATGAGCGTGCTTTCCGGCGACGGTCAGGCTTCGGGCGGGCGTGCGCGGCAGTGCCGCCCCGAGAGTGATCTTGATCGTCTCGGCCATCTGTTCGCTCACGATCACCCCGTGGCGTCGGAGCACGTACTGGCTGATCGCCTGATCCATCGCGATGCCGCCGACATTCACCGTATGTGCGGCGATCAGGCCCGAAGCGGTGACGAGGCTGATGTCGGTCGTTCCCCCGCCGATGTCCACGATCAGGCTGGCCTGTCCATTTTGCGCGAGGGCTCCGGCGCCCAGAGCCGCGGCCATCCCATCCTCGACCAGTGTCGTGTGGAAACCACCGGCGCGCCGGGCGGCTTCCCGAAGGGCGCGCCGCTCGACGTAGGTCGAGACGCTTCGCATCCCGATGACCAATCGGGGAAACATCCAGGAGTACACCCGGCGCGAAAGCGCTCGTTCCAGCAGACGGCGCAGCAACTTCTCGGTCAGCTCATAATCGGCCACAACGCCCGATCTCACCGGACGATGGACCAGGACATCGCGCGGTTCGCGCCCGAGCATATTCAGGGCGTCGCGTCCGACGGCGACGATGCTGCCATCTGTCCGATCTACGGCAATGGCTGTGGGTTCGCAGAGCACGATCCCGCGGTTCCGCACGTAGATGAGTGTGTTCACCGTCCCCAGGTCAACAGCGACGCTGGGAGCCAGAAGGTGTTCGATGCGTCCCCAGATCATCTTGTGCCTCCTCAGTTCATGTCGTCTCACTGCCACCCGCTTAGATGCCCGGCTCGGAGATTTCGTTTCGGGAAATTTGTCAACGTGCCTTTTCGGCAAAGAGCCCCGGGCGCATGTCCATTTTGAGAACGACACATTTTTCGCATCGAGCCCGCGCAAGCAGACGACAGAAAATGGCC